>JBBRAL010000001.1:0-206889 GCA_038206805.1 Hyphomicrobiales bacterium
TAGCGCTTCGAGCCGCTTGTTAGTATCGAAGAACCCGAATTGCCCCATAGACCGCTCCCGCTCTCAGACCTTGTGCGTTCCTTGAATCTGATTTGCAGTTCGTCGGCCAGACGGCAGCGTAATTATTCGAGGTGCCCTATAGATGTTCTGGATCGGATTGCGCATGTCGTCGAAACTGATCGGCCCGCGCACCGCGTCGATTTTCAGCGCGAGGAAGCGCTTGATGAAGTCCTCCGAGTTGGTCCACTTGCCCTTGGTCTGTTTCATCACGTCGTGGATCAGTTGCGCGGTGGTGTAGTTGCTCTCCGAGAAGTAGGACGGCACCTTGCCGTATTTGGCGCGGTAGGCCTTGACGAAGGCTTCGTTCTTCGGCGTCTCGATCGCGGCCGAGTATTGCAGCGACGAGACATCGCCGATGACTTCGTCGCCCATGAACGGCAGCGCGAACTCGTCATAGCTGGTGCCGCCGCCAATGATCGGCTTCTTGTAGCCGGAGGCGCGCAGTTGCTTGGGGAACTGCAGCGCCATCGGTCCCACCATCAAAGTGAACACCGCGTCGGCGTCTTGTTTGATCGAAGGAATGTACGGCCCGAAGTTCTTGGTGCCGAGCGCCGGCCATATCTTCTGGATGATCTTGCCGCCGCAGTCCTCGAATGTCTTCTGAAAGCCGCCGACCTGCTCGTAGCCGAAGGCGTAGTCGGCGGCGATGGCGACGATCTTCTTGTAGCCCTGCTCGCAGGCCCATTGGCCCATAGGATGCGTCGGCTGCGACGACGACCAGCCGGTGCGCAGGAAATACGGATATTTGCTGGCCTGGCGTTGCGTCAGATCGTCGGCCGCCGGTATCGAGGCGATGTAGATGGTCTTTTCGCTGGTGCTCACCGGCGCCAGCGCATAGCCGGTCGAGGCCAGCACGCCGCCGACGAACATCTGCACCTTGTCTTGCAGTGCCAGCTTCTTGGCCTTGGTGACGGCGGCGTCGGGCTTGGCCTGGTTGTCCTCGACTATGAACTTCACCGTGGCGCCGGCGAAGTCGCCCTTCACCTCGTCCAGATACATCTGGAAGCCATTCACCATGTCCTTGCCGACCTGGGCGAACGGACCGGTCAATGGCGCGATGAAGCCGATGCGCAATTCCTCAGCGCGCGCGTTCGATGAAATACTCAGTGCGGCGGCGAGCGCGCCGCCCAGCACGATGGTCGTCTTGGCGCGTGAAAGTAGTCCTCTGGTCATCAATTTACCCTCCCAATCGGCGATGCCGCCTCCCGTTGCTCAGGGGAATGCGGACGCCCGTGACAGCCTGATACCGGCTGACCAAGGCTAACATCTTAGCGACCGTGGGCGGAAGCCCAAAGGACAGGCGCAACGAGGTGCAGGGCCCGGCGGTGGGCGCCGCCAGGCCTGCAAGGCTGCTGAATTCCGGCTGGCGAAATATTCAGCCCTTGATAAACGTGCCGTTTTGCAATTCGGAGACGGCCTGTTGCAGTTCGGCCTGGGTATTCATCACGATGGGCCCGTACCAGGCGACCGGTTGCTCGATCGGTTTGCCGGACACCAGCAGGAAGCGGATGCCTTGCTCGCCTGCCTGCACGGTAACCTCGTCGCCCCGGTCGAACAACACCAGCGAGCGGTCGCCGGCCGGTTCGCGCAGGAGGATCTCCTCGCCGCCGACCTGCTTCTCGGTGAGCACACCAAACGGCTTCGAGGCATAGGCGAATTGGCCGGCGCCCTCGAACACATAAGCGAAGGCGTGCCGCTCGGTTTCCACCGCGAAGGTCTTGCGCTTGCCCGGCGGCACATGGATGTCGAGATAGCGCGGATCGGCGGCGACGCCTTCGACCGGACCGCGCTTGCCCCAGAACTCGCCGCACACCACGCGCACGCGCGTGCCGTCATCGTCGACGACCTCGGGAATCTCGACGCCTTTGACGTCCTGATAACGCGGCGCGGTCATTTTCAGCGACGAGGGCAGGTTGGCCCAGAGCTGAAAGCCGTGCATGCGGCCTTGCGCGTCGCCCTGCGGCATTTCCTGATGCATGATGCCGCGGCCGGCGGTCATCCATTGCACGTCGCCTTTACCGAGCGTGCCGTGACTGCCGAGGCTGTCGCGATGTTCGACGGTGCCTTCCAGAATATAAGTGACCGTTTCTATTCCGCGATGCGGGTGCCAGGGGAAGCCGGCGAGGTAGTCGGCCGGCCGGTCGTTGCGGAAATCGTCGAGCAGCAGGAACGGATCGGTCTCGGCGGTGTCGCCGAAGCCGAAGGCGCGGCGCAGCTTGACGCCGGCGCCCTCGATGGTGGGCTTGGACTGAACGATGCGTTTGACAGGGCGGATGGACATGGCGGTTACCGTTTTGTTTAGGCTGCGGCGCGGGGCGCGAGTTGAGTGGTGAGCTTGGCGGTGAGCGCGGCGAGCCGGTCGAGGAAATCTTTCAGGAATTTACGCGTGCTCTCGTCGGTGATGGTGTCGCTGGCGTCTACGAGTTCCGGCTTGAAGGTAATATAGGCCTCGCCGCCCATCACCAACATGCCGATGTCCCCAAGCACGGCGCGCAGATGCTGCTGGGCGACCGCGGTGCCGATGGCGCCGGGCGAAGTGCCGGTGACGGCGGCCGGCTTGCCGGCCCAGGAGTTCTGGCCCCAGGGGCGGGCGCCCCAATCGATGGCGCTCTTGAGCACGGCCGGAATCGAGCGGCTATGCTCTGGCGTGACGAACAGCAGGGCGTCGGCTTCCGCGATGTGCGACTTGAAGCGCACGACCTCATGCGGCAGCGCGGCTTCGAGGTCCTGGTTATAGAGCGGCAGATCGTCGATGCGGACGATGCTGGCGTCGAAACGATCGGCGGCGAGCCGCGCCAGCGCCTGCGCCAGCTTGCGGTTGATCGATTCACGCCGGTTGCTGCCGACGATCAGGCCGAGCTTGAGCTTTTGCATGGAAGCCTCTATCTATTGGTTACGGATCGTTACTGAGGCTAGATAAATGCCTATTAGGCGGGCGCAAGAAGGCACAAGCGTGTTACCGGGTAACCTGCAGGGGACCCTGCACGTGCCCGAGGATTGCCGCGCGGTGAGCGAGGTGCTCTCGCGCGTCGGCGACAAATGGACCGTGCTGGTGGTTTCCACGCTGGGCGAGGGGCCCAATAAGGGACCCAAGAAAGGGCCAATGCGCTTCAACGAGTTGCGGCGGGCCCTGGGCAGCATTTCGCAGCGCATGCTGACGCTCACGCTACGCGCGCTCGAGCGCGACGGGCTGGTCACCCGCACCGTGTTTGCGACCGTCCCGCCGCGCGTCGATTACGAACTGACCCGGCTCGGCCGCGCGCTGCTCGAGCCGGTGAGCGCACTCGGCCTGTGGGCGCGGCAGAACCGTGCGGCCATCGAGGAGGCGCGGCGAGCGTTTGATGGTGCGGGGAAGAAGTCTGGTCGAGCCGTTTCGCCATAGGCGTTAGTCGCCGGCGAGACGACACCTGAATTTGCTATTCGGCAGCCAGCATCGGGTGTTGCAGCCGATCCTGCGCCGATACGAGGCGCTGCATCACCTTGAGATCGCGATCGCTCAATTGCAGGCAGGCATCGGCCCAGATATCGACGATACGATCGAGTTCATCGAGCGTCACCGGATTGACCTGCCAGCCGGCCTGGAACACCGCGCGATTGCCATTGTGCCGCCGCTTGTTGCGCCGGATATAATCGTTTGCCGCGGCGATGCCCTGGCCGGGTTCGGCCAGCACCTGCACCAGGCCCACTTCTTTCATCTCTTCGGCGGTGTAGGTGCGCCCGCTCAGGATCATCTCCTCGGCGAAAGCGCCACCGACGCGCCGCGCCACCAGGCTATATGCGCCCATGCCGGGGAACAGGCCGAACAGGGTCTCCGGGAAGCCGAACTTGGTGCCGCGTTCGGCGATGATGACATTGAACGACAGCAGTGACTCGAAGCCGCCGCCCAGCGCGTCGCCTTGCGCCAGCCCGATCGTGATCATCGGTAGCCCGAGCGTATTCATGTTCCGGTGCAGGATGCGTACGCAGGATTGGCCATAGGCGACCAGCGCCTGGCGGTCGCGCTCGCGAATCTTGGCCGCGAAAAGATTGAGATCGCCGCCGAGGCTGAACACACCGGATGTGCGCGAGCCCAACAGCAGATATTGCAATTCGCCCGGGCGGCGTTCGAATGCCGCCATAATGCCGCGCTGCCAGGCGTGGAAATCTTCCAGCAGATCGGGGTTATAGCTCGGCCGGCTGCGCGGCCGCATGAACGTCCAAAGCGCGCCGGTCTGCGCTTCCCAGGTCACCTCCAGCTGTTCCAACTCAAACAGCCGAAGCGCGTCGGCGCTTTTCTTCAGGTCGATTACTTTTTGATCGATCGTCTTGGGATCGAAAGTCTTGGGATCGAACCCCTTGGGATCGATTGCCGGCACCGCCGGCACTATCGCGGGAAGCCCCGAAACTATCGGCGCACGCGCGATCGCATGAGCGACTGCCCGAGAGGGGGAACAGGGGGCGTTCGAATACGCATACATCGACATTTCGACACACCGATTAACTGTTTTTTTACCCTAACAGAAAGTTGTGCTCACGACAATAAACAATCACTCGTTAACCATGTTTGAGACGCGATACATGTCTGTCATGCGAATGTGCGCGTGCCAAAACGCGCCGAAAAATCGTCTCCAAATGAATGTTAACTACAAAATATATTCTCTCGCGACGCTTCCGAGTTCCATTTCGATAACCGATGCTTCTGTTCCATAAACATCGGTACTGGGGCGCAAATTCGAAACAATTTTATTGAAATTATGGCGCCGCCGTTTGCCACTCGTTCATCAATATTGCCGAATGGCTGGGCCGTTTCCACGAAATTGAGCATCGCCACGTAGGATCGTGGGCTTCGAGGAACCGCGCGAAGCCACATGCTTATTGGGAAACTGCTGCAAACTCGCCGAGCGGATGCAAATCTCCCAACGGAGATCCGCGCCGCATTGGTCGAGTCGTTATTCGCGCCGATCGTCTCGCTGATCGTCGGCGCCGTCGCCTGTTCGATCATCGGGGCCGCGGTCGCGTTGCGGGTCGGCGATTGGTGGCTGATGGCCAATTCGATCGCCATTCTGGCGGTCGGCATGCTGCGGGTCATGTCCGCGCTGTTTTACCGCAATCACAAGAATAACCAGCATCTCGCTGGCACAAAGCTGTGGGAGCGCGTCTACGAATATGGCGCCTGGGCATTTGCGACCTTGCTCGGCCTGCTGTGCTGGCTGACGATTACCCATACTTCGGATGCGGCGCTGCACATGGCCGTCGCCACCACCACGGCCGGTTACGGCGCCGCGATCTCGGGCCGCAATGCCGGGCGTCCGGTCATCGCCGTCGGCCAGCTCACGCTCTGCACGCTGCCAATGGCGATCGCGCTGCTCGCCTATCCCGACTGGGTGCACAAGTCGCTGGGCGTGGTGGTGCTGATGTTCATCTACGGGATGATCGACATCACGCTGAGCATCCGCGACATCATCATCCAGGCGCTGACCATGACGCGCAAGGAAGCGGCACTGGCCGCCCGCTTCGAGGAGCAGGCCAACCGTTTCGACGTCGCGCTCAACAACATGTCGCACGGCCTATGCATGCTCGACCAGCAGGACCGCCTGCAGGTGTGGAACGAGCGGTTCATTGAGCTGCTGCATCTTCAGGACGCGCCGATCCGTGTCGGCATGCGGATGACGCAACTGATCCGTCACAGTATCCGCGCCGGCAATTACAAGGCCAAAAGCGTGAAGCAGGTCATCAGTGAGCTGGTCGGCGGTCTTCGGCAGGACCGGTTCGACCAGTTCCAGACGTCGCCGGACGGCGACCGCACCATCGCGGTGTCGCGCCGCATGAAGGCGGGCGGCGGCTCCGTCATCATTCTTGAAGACGTGACCGAGCGCAAGCGCGCGCAAGAGCGTATCGAGCACCTCGCCCAATTCGACGAACTCACCGGGCTCGCCAACCGCACTCAGTTCCGCGAGCGGATCAAAGCCTTGCTCTCATCCGCGAACGAAGGCCAAAATCACGTCACGATCCACCTCATCGATCTCGACCGGTTCAAGTCGATCAATGACACGCTCGGCCATCCGATCGGCGACAAGCTGCTCAAGGAAGTTGCGTCCCGGCTGAGCACCGTCATCCGCCCGATCGATATGATCACCCGCTTCGGCGGCGACGAGTTCGTCGTGCTGCAGATGGCCACCGAGCGCCACCAGGACGCCAAACGGCTGGCCATGCGCCTGGCCAGCACGCTCAACGAGCCGTTCGAGATCGATGGCCATCGCATCGACATCGGCGCGTCGATCGGCATCGCCATGGCGCCCCATGACGGCGCCGACTGCGACCAGCTTCTCAAAAAGGCCGACATGGCGCTGTACGCCGCCAAGAACGGCGGCGGCGGCAATCACTGTTTCTTCGCCTTGGCGATGGAGGAAGCGGCGCAGGAACGTCGAACCCTCGAGCTCGATTTGCGCGAAGCCCTCACTCTGCAGCAGTTCCATTTGAACTATCAGCCGCTGGTCGACCTGCGCAGCGGCCGCGTAACGACCTGCGAGGCGCTGCTGCGTTGGACGCATCCGGTGCGCGGAAATGTGCCGCCGTCGATTTTCATCCCGGTTGCCGAGGAGACCGGCTTGATCGTCGCGATCGGCGAATGGGCGTTGAACCGCGCCTGTGTAGAGGCTGCGACCTGGCCGCACGGCGTCAAGGTTGCCGTCAACCTGTCGCCGGTCCAGTTCAGGGAGCGCGGCCTCACCTTGCAGGTGGTGTCGGCCCTCGCGAAGTCGGGACTGTCAGCGCAGCGGCTCGAACTCGAGGTCACCGAGCGTGTGCTGCTCGAGGAGAACGAGGGCACCCTGGCGGCCATGAGGCAACTCAACAATCTCGGCGTCAGCCTGTCGCTTGACGACTTCGGCACCGGCTACTCCTCGCTCAACTACCTGCGCAAATTCCCGTTCCACAAGATCAAGATCGACCGGTCGTTCATTGTCGACCTTGGCGACGAGCACGACGCCCGCGCCATCATCGGCGCCGTCGCCAGCCTCGGCGCCGGCCTCGACAAAATCGTGGTCGCCGAGGGCATCGAAACGGAAGAGCAGATGAAGCTGGTGAGTTCGCAGGGTTGCCACGAAGGCCAGGGCTACCTGTTTGGCCGGCCCATGCCCGCCGATGCGATCCTCGCCCGGTTGGAAGCTCTGAACTGCAAGGCGCAGCTGGTTGCCTAAGGGCTACTGTGCCGGCGGCGACAGCAATTTGAACAGCCAAGCGAAACAGGCCCGCTTTTAACGCCGTGGACGGATAGGCCACCGGCACGAGGCGTGCGGGGCGGCCTTGGCCGCGCTGAAAAAAACATCGCTTACTTAAATTGATCGTTGAGAGACAGAACAAAAAAAGGCCGCGCTGTACTCAAGCGCGGCCTTGGTAACAATTCGCCGTGTTGGGCCTAGGGCCAGGGGGGACTGGGCTCGGGCTCAATGGCGATCGTTCGGACAACGCCATTCAGGGTCTTAGGTTCCATCCATCGGTATCGCACTCGTTGCGGGCGCGGCGCTCGGAGCCGCGGCCGTCCAGGGACTGCATGCGCAAGCCAAGCCGCCGGCTTATGTCGTTGCGGAAGTCGACATAACCAATCAAGAAGCTTTCCTCAAAGAATATACCCCGCTTGCGATAAAGGCGCTCACCGATAGTGGCAGCAAACCCCTTGTCCGTGGCGGCAAGGTCGTCGCTATCGAGGGTGCGCCGCCCAAGTCGCGCATTGTCATCAACAGCTTCCCGAGTCTGGATGCGGCCGTGGCGGCGTATAGTTCCCCGACCTACAAAGAAGCGAGGAAGATTGGCAATAAATACGGAGCGTTCCGTCTCTATGCCGTCGAGGGCCTGGCGCCGTAAACCGCGCGGACCGACGTAAAAGAAACGGTTGAAACAATTGGCCCCGCTTGCGCGGGGCTTTCTTTTTGCTCGCATGAGCTCGCCAGCGCCATCGCTGGATCTTTCCAGTCGACGGTCACATCACCGAATTCTGCCCAACGCTTTGCGCGGCTCGCCGCCGCGCGCGACGACGACCCACATCCATCCACAAGGAGAACCTCAATGGATATCGACACCGACAACAGTCTCGAGACCAAAGCGGGCATTCCGCTCGACGCGGTGGTGACGCATGCCGAGATGATGCGCGCCTTCGAGGCCTTCAAGGAGACCAACGATGAGCGCCTGGCGCTTTCCGACAAGCGCGCCGGCGACGTCGTGGTCGAGGAAAAGCTCGCCCGCATCAACCAGAGCATCGACGCGCAAGCGCGTAGGCTCGACGACATCGCGCTCAAGGGCGCGCGTCCGGCGCTCGGCGGCGAGCGCGCCGCGCTGCGCAGCGCCTCGGCGATCGAGCACAAGGCGGCGTTCGAATCCTATATCCGCTCCGGCGAGGCTTCCGGCCTGCGCGCGCTCGAACTCAAGGCGCTGTCGGCCGGCTCCAACCCCGACGGCGGCTATCTGGTGCCGCCCGAGGTCGAGACCGCTATCGGCCAGCGGCTCACGGCGATCTCGCCGATCCGCGGCATTGCCGGCCAGCGCACCATCAGCGGCAATGTCTACAAGAAGCCGTTCATGACAGCCGGGCCCGCGGTCGGCTGGGTGGGCGAGACCGACGCGCGCACGGCGACCACATCGCCGACGCTCGACGAGCTGTCGTTCCCGGCCATGGAGCTCTATGCCATGCCGGCGGCGACCGCGACGCTGCTCGAAGACGCCGCGGTCAATATCGACCAGTGGCTGGCGCAGGAGGTCGAACAGGTGTTCGCCGCGCAGGAGGGCGCTGCCTTTGTCACCGGCGACGGCTCCAACAAGCCGAAGGGCTTTTTGGCCTATGACACAATCGACGACGCCTCGTGGGAGTGGGGCAAGCTCGGCTATATCGCCTCCGGTGCGGCCGGCGCTTTCCCATCGTCCGATCCATCCGACGTGCTGGTCGATCTGGTCTATGCGGTCAATGCCGGCTACCGGCAGAACGCCGTGTTCGTGATGAACCGCAAGACGCAATCCGCCATCAGGAAGTTCAAGGACTCGACCGGCAATTATCTCTGGCAGCCGCCGGCGATCGCGGGCGGCAAGGCTTCGCTGATGACTTTCCCGGTGATCGAGGCCGAGGACATGCCGGACATCGCCGCCAATTCGCTGTCGATTGCCTTCGGCGACTTCAACCGCGGCTACCTGGTGGTCGATCGCGCCGGCGTTTCCGTGCTGCGCGATCCCTACACCGCCAAGCCCTATGTGCTGTTCTACACCACCAAGCGCGTGGGCGGTGGCGTGCAGGACTTCGACGCCATCAAGCTGATGAAGTTCGCGGCGAGTTGATTGGCTCGGCCGCCGTAGACGCAAACCGCATCGGCGCATGATTTTCACGTGCGCCGATGCGGCTGCACTAGGTGTCACTGATTTGCGTTGGGTGGCTTTCGCAGTTCGAGCATCTTCGGCAACGTAAAGAGGTCCCGTTCCAACGAGGAAAGGAACGTCTTTGTTGCCTCACTTAATTGGCCCGCTACCGCCCCATCGGCGAATTAAACTTCTTCGCCGTCTCCACGATCCATGAACGGTAGTTGAGCAGCGGCGTGACGCCGGTCAGCCCGCCGCAGCCTTCCTCGTCATTGGGCGCGGTCGACCAGCTCACCACACCGATTACCAAAGGGCCGTCGCCGTCGAAGGCAGGCGCGCCGCTGTCGCCGGTGCAGCCGCCGAGGCCGCTGCGCAGATTGCGCGTTGCCAGGTCATAAAGACGAATTTGCAGCGAGCCGGGCTTGCCGGTGACGGCGAGCTTTGCCATGCGCGGCACGCCCAGGCCGCGCGCGCTGCCGGCCTCGGTCACGCCAAAGCCGGCGACGGTCAATGTCTCGCCGACCGCGACGCGGCGCGCGGCAGCCAGCGCTGCCGGCACGACGATGTCGGGCAACGGCAGGCTAAGCTTGAGAAGCGCAACGTCGGCGGTCGCCCGGCTGGCGGCATAGCTGGCGTAATCGAAGCGCGGATGGCGCGCGACCGACGCGACCCGGATGGTCTGGCCGGTCTGGTAGATCTTGACCTGGTAGTCGAGCGCGCGCGTCACGCAGTGCGCGGCGGTGAGCACCAGGTCGCGCGCGATGGCCGTGCCGGTGCACAGGTCGCCGCGCGCATCCACGACCATCACGATCGGGCGGGCCGCGAAGCCTGCGGCCGGCGGCGCATTGCCGGTGAGCGCGAAAGCGGGCGCGCACAGCGTGAAACCGGCGAGGGCGGCAAGGATACGGCGCATGGGCTTCGCATGAGCCTTGGCGCCGAAGATTTGTCAACGGCGGAGCCGTGAACTCTCTTCCCCTCTCCCCTTGTGGGAGAGGGTGCCCGAGCGGAGGCGAAGCCGACCGAGGGCAGGTGAGGGGGCATCGCCTCACGACAGGCAAATACCGCTCACCCGGCTCGCGCTTCGCTTTCGCTCCGCACTCGCCGCCCTCTCCCACAAGGGGAGAGTGGAAGAAAAACTGCCGCACACCAGAGAACAACTAATGTCATCCATTCTTCTCAACGGCCCCGCCGTCGAGCCGCTGCCGCTCGACGAAGTGAAAGCCTTCCTGCGCGTCGAGCATAATGACGACGACGAGTTGATCGCCGCGCTGATCGCCGGTTCGCGCATCCATGTCGAGGCGCAAACCCGGCGGGCGCTGATTACGCAGGCCTGGCGCATTTCGGCCGACAACTGGCCGGAGGACGGCAGGCTTCCGATCCGCCCGGCGCCGCTGCGGGAGCTGACCGCCGCGCGCGTCTACGATTTCAACGGCGCCGCGCGCGATATCGACATCCAGGCTTTCGTGCCGGACAAGGGCGCCTCGGCGCTGGCCTTTGCGCCCTGGGCGCTACCTGCGCCGGGCCGCATTGCCGCCGGTATCGAGCTCGACGTGACGGTCGGCTACGGCGATAGCGCCCTCGATGTGCCGGAACCGTTGCGTCAGGCGATCCGTCTGCTGGTGGCACATTGGTACGAGAATCGCGGTCTCGCCACGCTCGGCACCGTGACGGTGCTGCCGTCGACCGTGGCCGCGCTGATCGCGCCCTACCGCATGCTGTCGCTATGACGGCGCCCATAGCGAGAATTGGCGAGCTCAATCGCCGGCTGGTGCTGGAAGCGCCGAGCGAAGCCGATGACGGCGAGGGCGGGGTCACACGCCTGTACGACGTGGTGACGACGCTGTGGGCGCAGGTCGTCCCGCTGTCGGCGCGCGCCGACGTCGCCGCCGACAGTCTCGGCGCCGCGCTGCGTTACCGCATCGTCATCCGTCTGCGCTCCGACGTCACCACGCGGCATCGCCTGCAGGACGGCACTCGCATGTACCGCATCCTTAGCGTGCGCGAGAGCGCGGATCGTAGATTCCTCGAGATCGATGCCGAAGAACGGGAAGATTGATCATGCCCACTGCCGCTTCCGCCGCGTTGCGCGTTGCCATTCACGACGCGCTGATCGCCGATGCCGCGCTTGTCAATATTCTTGGCGGGCCGAAAGTGTACGATGAGCCGCTGCGGTCGGCGGCATTTCCCTATGTCACGCTCGGCGAAGCGCGCATTGCCGATTTTTCGGCCGGTGACGAGCCGGGCGAGGAACATCAACTGACGCTGCACGCCTGGTCGCGCCAGGGTGGCCATCGCGAGTCGCATCTGATCGCCGGTGCCTTGCTGCAGGCGCTCGACGACGCGCCGCTCGCGCTCGCCGAGCACAGCCTGGTCAATCTCCGGTTTTCGGTGGCTGACATTCGTCGCGAGGCGGACGGGCGCACCTATCACGCGCTGGTGCGCTTCCGCGCTGTGACGGAGCCGGCGTGAATTCTCCCCTCGCCCCGCTTGCGGGGAGAGGGTGGCGAGCCGCGGTAGCGGCGAGCCGGGTGAGGGGGCCTAGCCGTCTCTCACTCAAATCAACGCCCCCTCACCCGACTTCCTCGCTCACGCTCGGAAGTCGACCTCTCCCCGCACGCGGGGAGAGGAAGTAACGCTGAAGGATACCGACCATGACCGCCCAAAAAGGCAAAGACCTGCTCGTCAAGATCGAGGACGGCGCGGGGTTCACCACCGTTGCCGGCCTGCGCACGCGCCGACTCGCATTCAACGCCGAGACCGTGGACATCACCCATGCGGAGTCGGCCAATCGCTGGCGCGAGCTGCTCGATGGCGCCGGCGTCAAGCGCGCCTCGGTGTCCGGTCGCGGGCTGTTCAAGGACGAAGCGACCGACGCGTTGATGCGGCAGACCTTCTTCGATGGCATGGTGAAAAATTACCAGATTGTTATTCCTGCATTCGGCACGGTGCAGGGCGCCTTCCAGATCGGCAATCTGGAGTTCGCCGGCGAGCACAATGGCGAGGTCACCTATGACGTGGCGCTGGAATCCGCCGGCGAACTGACGTTTACGGCGGCTTGATTATGCCCAACCGTCACCGCGGCGAGATCGAGGCCGAGATCGGCGGCGTTACGCGCAGGCTCGTGCTTACGCTCGGCGCGCTGGCTGAACTGGAAGATGCCGTCGTCAGCAAGGACATCACGGCGACCGCCGACAGCCGCACCGTCGCCAAGGGCATGGTGCCGGTGGCCAAGGGCGCGCAGCAGGGCTCGGCCGGCGGCATCGCCGCGGCCGGCGCCGCGGCGGCGCAGCAGGCACACAGCAACGGCGTAAGTCCCAGCGTCGTCGCCTGGATCGTCGTTGCAACCATCCTCGCTGGCTTTGCCGTGTTCATGTTCTGGCATTGGCGGCAGCAGCAGCAACAGGAGAAGGCAGCGTGACTAATGAATATTTTGGTGTTGGCGATGATCGCCACATTCGGAATTGCGTTCATCTGGTTCGCCGCAACTCGTTGTTAAAGGAGAGTACGCATGAAGCTCGTCATCGATCTCGCCGGCCTCGCACTCGCGCTTGGCATGATCGCCGTCCTGGTCTCGCAATACAGGAAGGCGACCAGCACTGGCTTGCAGCGCGTGTGGGACGCCGGACGCGGCTCGGCCACTATCGTGTGGTCCTATATCGGCCTGATTGTCACCGGCCTGACCGCCGGCAGCGGCAAGCTGGCCGATCTCGTGTTCAGCGTGTTCAACGATCCAGCCGGCGCCGATGCGGTCAAGACGGCGATCAATTCCTATGTGACTCCGACAACGGCCAGCGTGGTGGGCGCGCTGTTCATCGCCGTGACCATCTGGGCGCGCAGCAGGACGCTGTAGCCATGTTCATCCTGACCTGGCTCGGCAATCTGCTCGGTGGACCGTTCGCCAAGGCGGCGCGCGAGCTTTCGGTTGAGCAGCGCGAAGCCGAAGTCGCGTCGCAGGTGGTAATTGCCGAACAAGGGCGCTGGTACACCGCGCTGCCGCGCCCGCTGTTTGTCTTCGCCTTCGTGATCTATGTCTGGAAAGTGGTGGTGTGGGACAAGGTTTTTGGGCTCGGCGCGACGGATGGACTGAGTCCCGAACTATCGCAATGGGCGTTGATTATTCTCACGGCGTATTTTGGCGGTCGTAGCTTGGAGAAGGTGGCAAGGATTTTGGGGAGAAAGTGACATTAATGCCGTATCGGTTTGAATTGAATCAGAGGCAGGCCCTAACATTTTCCGTGAGCATGATCTTTTCCGAAAACCGGTTCCCACTTTTCGGGATCATGCTCTAAGCAGGTGCTTGGCAACGAGGTTGCCGCCCGCCACACTCTCCGCGAATTCTCCGGAGACCGCCCATGAACGTCCTCGACGCCGTTGCCTCCCGCTATTCTTGCCGGGCGTTCCTGCCGACGCCGGTGCCTGAAACGGTCGTGCGCGACATTCTCGATGCTGCTGCGCGCGCGCCCTCCGGCGGCAACGTGCAGCCCTGGCGCGTGCATGCGTTGGCGGGCGCAAAGCTTGAACGGCTCAAGGCGTTGGTGCGCGCGCGCCCCGAATTGCTGCCGCGCGGCGAGGGCGCCGAATACGACATATACCCACCGCAACTGAAAGAGCCGTACGAGGCAAGCCGGCGCCAGGTCGGCGCTGCGCTCTATCAGGCGATCGGCGTAACGCGCGAGGACCGCCCCGGCCGCTATCGGCAATACGCGCGCAATTTCGAGTTTTTCGGCGCGCCGGTGGGGCTACTGCTTTTCATCGACCGCAGCATGGGTCCGCCGCAATGGTCCGACCTCGGCGGCTATATCCAGACGGTCATGCTGCTGGCACGTGAGCACGGCCTGCATAGCTGCGGCCAGGAAGCCTGGACCCACTGGCACAAGACCGTTTATTCCCTCCTCGAAGTCCCTCCCGAATACATATTGTTCTGCGGCCTGGCCCTCGGCCATGCCGATCCGGACGCGCCGATCAACAACTGGCGCGCCCCGCGTCAGCCGCTCGACGCTTTTGCGTCGTTTTCAGGCTTCGAAGGCTAGTTCCTCAAGCCTTCCGCGTTCACCTCGCGTTCACCGGCGCGCCGCTAAGACCCACTCTATGCCGGTTTTCCGACTTTTATCTGTCATCCTGCTGCTCGGCCTGCTTGTCGGGCCAGCCATGTCTGCGACGGTGTTGGCCGCCGATCCGCCCCGCCGCGCCTGCCTGAGCAAGGCCGAACAGCGCGCCGCGGTCACCGCCCATCGGGCCATCCCGCTCGCCCAGGCCATTATTTCCATGCGCAAGCATGGCCTGCGGGTGGAGGTCGTCCGGGCCCAGCTCTGCCCGCGCGACGCCGGGCTGGTCTATGTGCTGACACTGCTGGCGCGCAGTGGCAAAGTGACGCGCGTCACCGTTGACGCCGCCAATGGCGAGCTTATCAACGGGCGTTAGTTATTTGTCGCATTGTCGGACGGCGAACCGGTAGCCACTTCGCTTGACAATGCCTCGTGCGGAGAAATTCCATTGCGCCTGCTCGTCGTCGAGGACGACCCCGACCTTAATCGCCAGCTCGCCACCGCGCTGACCGACGCCGGATATGTCGTCGATCGTGCGTTCGATGGCGAGGAGGGCCACTATCTAGGCGAGTCCGAGCCCTATGACGCGGTCATCCTCGACATCGGTCTGCCCAAAATGGACGGCATTTCGGTGCTGGAATCCTGGCGGCGGGCCGGGCGCACCATGCCGGTTCTGATTCTCACCGCCCGCGATCGCTGGAGCGACAAGGTGCAGGGTTTCGATGCCGGCGCCGACGACTATGTGGCGAAGCCCTTCCATCTGGAGGAAGTGCTGGCGCGTGTGCGCGCGCTGCTGCGCCGCTCGGTCGGCCACGCCAAGAGTGAATTCGTGTGCGGACCGGTCCGGCTTGATTCGCGCACCGGCCGCGTTGCGGTGGACGGCAATCCGGTCAAGCTGACATCGCATGAATACCGGCTGCTCGCTTATCTGATGCACCACGCCGGGCGCGTGGTCTCGCGCACCGAACTGGTCGAGCATCTCTACGATCAGGATTTCGACCGCGACTCCAACACCATCGAAGTATTCGTCGGCCGTATCCGTAAGAAACTCGGCGTCGAAATTATCCAGACTGTGCGCGGCCTCGGCTATCTGCTCACGCCACCAAGCGCATGATCCCGAAAAGTGGAAACCGGTTTTCGGAGAAGATTATGCGCAAGCAAATAGTCTCATGATCTCCAATGCGCGCTAATTCGCTTGCGCTGCGTCTTTTCCTCTCGGCCTCCGCCTGGGCGGTGGTGATCCTGCTCATTACCGGCTTCGTGCTGTCCTCGCTCTACCGTCAGGCGGCCGAGCGCGCCTTCGACCGCCGGCTCGGCGTCTATTTGCGCACCCTGGTGGCCGACGTCGCCTCGCCGGACGAGGCGAGCGACAAATTCCCGCAATCGCTCGGCGAGCCGCTGTTCGAGCTGCCATTGTCGGGCTGGTACTGGCAGGTGACGCGGCTTGATCCCGGTAAGCCCGACCTTCGCGCCTCCCGTTCGCTGTGGGATGGCGGCTTGCCACATTTGCAGGACTACGGCGTTGCCGCGGCCGCGAACGGCTCGCGCGAGGGCTATGTACCTGGTCCGGAGGATCAGCGGCTGCGGCTGGTCGAGCGTAATATCGACCTCGGCGACGATGGTCATTATCTCGTTGCGGTTGCCGGCGATGCCGCCGAGATCACCGACGAAACGCATTCCTTCGACCAGGCGCTGGCCATTACCTTTTCAATTCTTGCGGTAGTGCTTCTGCTTACCACCATGTTCCAGGTCCGGTTCGGCCTAGCCCCGCTCAAACGTATCAGCGAGAGCCTCGCCGCCATCCGCTCCGGCACGGCCGAGCGCCTGGCCGGCAAATTCCCCGAAGAAATCGCCCCGCTGGCGCGCGAGACCAATGCGCTGATCGACGCCAACAAGGAGATTGTCGAACGCGCGCGCACCCATGTCGGGAATCTTGCTCACGCTCTGAAGACACCGCTGTCGGTCATGGTGAACGAGGCCACCGCGCGCGGCAGCGAAGCGTTCGCGCTCAAGGTTCTGGAGCAAGCCGACATCATGCGCGACCAGGTCGCCCGCCATCTTGAGCGGGCGCACCTGGCGGCGCGCCTGACGGTGGTCGGCTCGATTACCGACGTGGCGCCAGTGGTGACCGCGCTGGCGCGCACCATGGAAAAAATCCATCGCGACAAGGACGTCGCGATCGAGGTACATGCCGACGAGCAGGCGCGCTTCCGGGGCGAGCGTCCCGATTTGGAAGAGATGATCGGCAATCTCGTGGACAATGCCTGCAAATGGGCATCCTCACGGGTCATGATCGAAGTTGTGCGCGAGCGTCTGGACCCGGCGAGCGCCGGCCAGGTGGTGCGCATCGTGGTCGACGACGATGGCCGCGGGCTGTCGCCATCGGAACGCGAACAGGTCGCCAAGCGCGGCCGCCGGTTGGACGAAACCAAGCCCGGCTCGGGCCTGGGTCTGTCCATCGTGGTCGAACTGGCCAGCCTTTATGGCGGCGGCCTTACGCTCGGCACCGCCCCGCTCGGCGGCTTGCGTGCCGAACTGGTGCTGCCGGGCGGGTGATGGCTTTTGCTTGCGTATGAATATTACGAAAATTGGCGCCCACCCCGCATCAAATCCGGGGCTGGAATTGTCAACATCCTGCTCTAACCCCATTGAGCGGCGTTTTTTGCCTTCCTGCCCCCCGCCGGACTTTTGCCCCAATCCTCCCGTCTCGATAGACTGATCGTTGCGCCTCCCGTGCTGGGTTCGGCGTTAAACGCGTCAGTTTCCGGGGGTCTCAATGTCAGCATCCAAATTCGTCGCCATAACTGTCATCGGTCTGTCGCTTGCCGCCTGCGCCGGCAGCCCGGACGGGATGGGTCCCGGCCCGCGGGAAAATACCGGCACGCTGGTCGGTGCCGGGACCGGTGCGCTTTTGGGCGCTGCGGTGGCGGGCGGCGGCACGGGTAACCGCCTTGCCGGCGCCGCCGTCGGTGGCCTGCTTGGCGGCCTGATCGGCAATCGCATCGGCGCCGGCCTTGATGATGAGGATAAGCAGCGCGCCTATGCCGCGCAAATGGACGCGCTCGAGCGCGGTCCGTCCGGCGCTCCGGTTTCGTGGAAGAACCCCGATTCCGGCCGCTACGGCACGATCGTTCCCGGTCCAGCCCATCAGGAGGCCGGCCGCAATTGCCGTTCCTTCACCCACACCATCTATATCGATGGCCGGCCGCAGACCGCCCGCGGCACCGCCTGCCGCAATCCGGACGGCACCTGGACGCCGATCGGGTGATCCTAGGCCCATCGGGCGCCTTAACATGCTTAATGAATTCTTAACGCCCGCCGCGCTATCAAACCGCGAGGTGTAAACGCGAGCAAACCCGGCGATGGCGGGCGCCGACACGATTGAACGGCTGCGGCAATACCTGCGCGAGCTTTCGCCGCAAGCACGATCGCTGCTGATCGGCGAACTCGAGCGCAGCCTGCTGCGCAGCGACGATGTCGCCGGCGACGATGTTACTTTGCAAGACTTGCTGTTGCGGGAATTACGCCGCGTCGTGCGCGAGCAGCGCGAGGGCGCACCGCGCATTGGCAATGCCGCCCGCCTGTTCTTCAAGCCGCTCGAACCTTTTTTGGTCGACGACCGTGGCGATCACAAACATACCGGCCGTATCGCGCGCTCTTCGCTCGAATTGCTGTGGACCTGGGTCCGCCGCGATCTGCTGCCAGAGGACGCCAAATTAATCGCCGACGCGGTGAGCAACGCGCTGCTCGCCGGCGATGAGCCGAAGGCCGAACATATCACGCGCGCATTCCAGGACCGCGTCGTCGTCGCGCTTGAGGCGAGCTTCGAGTCCGCCGCCGCGGACGAAAAAATCCGTAGGCGCATGCTGGCGCAGATTGCCACCCAACGCTCCAACGAAGATGCCGCAACGCTCAAATGCGTACTCAAGGGCCGCGACACGCTGGCGACGATGGCGGCACATCTGCCGCTCCGGATCGGCAATTTGGCCGGCGCTCAGTTGGATGAATGCAAGGCACTGATTGAAAGCGTCTCTGCGCGTGACGGCGACCTGTTCCTATATGCGCTGCTCATGGTGATGAACCGGCTGGCGGCCCCATGGCAGCTGATCCGCTTAGGGATAAAGGCGGCCGAAAGCGACACCGCCGCGCGCGTTGCCGAGACTCATTATGGCGTGGCGGTCACCATCGTGCTTGGGGAGTTGGAGCGCTTGGTGGGTGAGTTGCGCAACGATCTGCGCGGCGGCCGTGGCGTGGCGGTCGGCGCGCTACTCAAGACAATTCACGACTCGGCGCGCGGCCTGCGGACCGAACTGGACCTGCCGGTTGACAGCACGTGGGGCCGTACGCTTGCCGCCCAGCGCGCCCAGGTGGCGGATTTGCTGCGATCCGAAATCGAGTCCATGCCCGGCCGTGTGCGGCGTCTGCTGCGGCCCCGTCCATCCATCGAAATCCGCCCGAATTCGGTGCTCGACGTCGAGGATGTGGCCGAAACCGAGGCGCTAGTCGAATTTGTGTGCGCATGCCGGTATTTCGCCGGCGAACTCGCCATCAATGAAATGACGCAGCGGACCTTCTCGGAACTTCAGCAATATCTCGATAGCGGCACGCGGGCGCTGCTTGACGGGCTGCGCCACGCCGGGGCGGGCGACCGCAGCTTCCGCCAGTCGCAGGTCGATGCCGCCGCCCGTTTCTGTGCCAAGGTGTTTGGGCGTGATTATGCCTCGCTTCTAGGAAAGGCGGCCGAAGTGGCCGGCGCCGCCGACCGCAAGGCCATGCGCGCCTGAAAATACAGGTGTTTTGGGGCTGCGCCGCATTTTGATCTTGATCATTGCCATTATGATCGCGGCAGAGGTATCCCCTTGCAGTCTGCGCGATGTGTGGCGTCAAACCCGTGACAGCCGCAAGATCGAGGGGTGGCAAGACTTGCGGCTGGCCAGTATGGTGCGCGGCCGGCGCTATCCCGCGATTCCGGCAAGCCTCGCCGCATCGAGAACGTGACTTAATACCAGCCGCTCAATCGTTGGGCATGGACGAGGTGCGATGACCCGCAAACAGCGACGCCTGATTCTGATCGGTTCAAGCCTTGGCGTGCTGGCGATCGCCGCCGCGCTGATACTCAATTCACTGAGCGATTCCATCGTGTTCTTCAATTCACCGACCGATGTGGTCGAAAAAAATATGGCGGTGGGAACGCGAATCCGGGTCGGCGGGCTGGTCAAGCCCGGCAGTCTGCAGCGCGGCGAAAACCTTAATGTCCGTTTCGAGGTGACCGACGGCAAAAGCGATGTTTCGGTGCGCTATCAGGGCATTGTCCCGGATCTGTTCCGGGAAGGGCAGGGCGTGATCGCCGAAGGTAAAATTGAACCCGGCGGCAAAGTTGTTGCCGATACCGTGCTTGCCAAGCATGATGAACGCTATATGCCGCGCGAAGTGGTCGACGCCCTGAAGAAGTCGGGACGTTGGGAAGAAGGCGCCGCGCAAGGCCCAGGAGGCACCCCGCGATGATTCCGGAGCTTGGTCACTATGCGCTGGTACTGGCGCTGGCGCTCGGCCTGATCCAGTCGATTGTGCCGGTAATCGGCGCCCAGAGCCGCGATGCATCGCTGATGCGCCTGGCCACTTCCACCGCGTTGATGCAGTTCTTTTTCGTTGCGCTGTCATTCCTCGCGCTGACCATCTGTTACGTCACCTCGGACTTCTCGGTCGCCAGCGTTCACGAGAATTCCCATTCGATGATGCCGCTGATCTACAAAATCACCAGCGTGTGGGGCAATCACGAAGGCTCGATGCTGTTGTGGGTCCTCATTCTGTCGGTGTTCGGCGCGATGGTGGCGCAGTTCGGCGGTAATCTGCCTGACACACTGAAGGCGAACGTGCTGGCGGTACAGTCGTGGATCGCCTGCGCCTTCTATCTTTTCATCCTGCTCACCTCGAACCCGTTCCTGCGCCTGACGCCGGCGCCATTCGAGGGCCGTGACCTCAATCCGATCCTTCAGGACATCGGTCTCGCCATCCATCCGCCGCTGCTTTATCTCGGCTATGTCGGCTTCTCCATCGCCTTCTCCTTCGCCATCGCGGCGCTGATCGAAGGCCGCATCGATGCCGCATGGGCGCGCTGGGTGCGGCCGTGGACGCTGGTCGCCTGGACGTTTCTGACGCTCGGCATCGCCATGGGCTCATACTGGGCCTATTACACGCTCGGCTGGGGCGGCTTCTGGTTTTGGGATCCGGTGGAAAATGCTTCGCTGATGCCATGGCTTGCCGGCACCGCGCTCTTGCATTCCGCCGTGGTGATGGAAAAGCGCAATGCGCTGAAAATCTGGACCATACTGCTGGCGATCCTCACATTCTCGTTGTCGCTGATCGGCACCTTCCTGGTGCGCTCCGGTGTGCTCACCTCGGTGCACTCGTTCGCCAATGATCCGGCCCGCGGCGTGTTCATCCTGATGATACTGGTTTTGTTCATCGGCGGCGGTTTGGCGCTGTTTGCCTGGCGCGGGTCGCTGCTCAAACAGGGTGGCCTGTTCGCGCCGATCTCGCGCGAAGGTGCGCTGGTGTTCAATAATCTATTCCTCACCACGGCTTGCCTCACCGTGTTTGTGGGCACGCTCTATCCATTGGCACTCGAAGCCTTCACCGGCGCCAAGATCTCGGTCGGCGCGCCGTTCTTCAATCTGACGTTTGGACCGCTGTTCGTGGCGCTGATGTTCGTCATGCCGTTTGGTCCTTTGCTGGCCTGGAAGCGCGGCGACGTATTGGGCGTGGCGCAACGGCTGATGACCGCGTTCGGTCTCGGCATAGTGACGGTCGCGGGCATATTCGCGCTGGAAGGCGGCACCTCGGTGCTGGCGCCATTCGGCGTCGGCCTGGCGGTATACGTGATGGCAGGCGC
Source organism: Hyphomicrobiales bacterium (assembly GCA_038206805.1). Classification (GTDB taxonomy): domain Bacteria; phylum Pseudomonadota; class Alphaproteobacteria; order Rhizobiales; family Xanthobacteraceae; genus Pseudolabrys. The sequence goes on from JBBRAL010000001.1 coordinate 21,316, forward strand.
GGTGATCGATCTGGTGGAGCGCACCGGCCTGTTCCGCATGCCGCTGGCAACCGTGGCGATGCGGGCGGTTGGCTTGCCACGTTCGACCTGGGGCACGGCGGTGGCGCATTTCGGCATTGCCGTGTCGATGCTCGGCATCGTAAGCGCCGGCACCTGGGGCACCGAGCGCATTGTCGCGCTCAAGCCGTCGCAGACCGTTTCGCTGTCCGGCTACGATCTTCGTTTCGAAGGCCTCGTGCAGACCCCTGGCCCGAATTACAACGCGCTAGTGGCGAAGTTCACGGTGCGCAGCGGCGGCTCGCTGATCGGCGTGATGGAGCCATCGAAGCGTACCTTTGCTTCGCGCGAGACTACCACCAACGAGGCGGCGTTGATGTCGCGCGGGCCCGGCCAGCTTTATCTTTCGCTGGGCGATAGCAATCCCGACGGCTCAGTTGCGGTCAGGCTCTATTATAAGCCGATGGTGATGCTGATTTGGCTCGGAGCGGTTATCATGATGCTCGGCGGTTTGTTGTCGCTGTCCGACCGGCGCCTGCGTATCGGGGCGCCCAAGCCTGCGAAAAAGACGGCGGCGAAGTCGACGCTGCAGCCGGCGGAGTAGGGCCTATGCGGGCGTTCGCGCTGATCGCACTTTTTGCTGCTTTGCTTGTTCCGTCCGTGGCACTGGCCGTGACGCCCGATGAAATGCTCAAAGATCCCGCGCTGGAGGCGCGTGCGCGCGATCTGTCGGGGGAATTGCGCTGCATGGTCTGCCAGAACCAATCGATCGACGATTCCGAAGCGCCGCTTGCGAAGGATTTGCGGCTGCTGGTGCGCGAAAGATTGACCGAAGGCGACAGCGACCAGCAGGTTCTCGATTTTCTGGTGGCGCGCTACGGCGAATTTGTTCTGCTAAAGCCGACCTTCGAATGGCATAATTTGCTGCTCTGGGGGTTGCCGCCGATGGCGCTTATTGTCGGCATGGCCGGGCTGATCGTAATGGCGCGGCGGCGCAGGGCGGTAACAACGGCGACCCCAGCGCTCAGCCAGGCGGAACAGCAAAGGCTTTCGACTTTGGTCGAGTCCGGCGCCAATGACCGTTGATTAATCTATTGATTTTCAAAAGTTATTCGCTCCCCACCTTACAAAAGTTTAATCCCCCCGACAGGGCGCTGTAAGGCTCATCCCGCCATCTTCAGGTTCGAAACGGCGCGCCCTCGCGCTTTACGAATTGAGATGGAGATTATCCGATGAACCCGAGCGTCATTCCCGCTCCCGACACCCCCAAAAAGGGGCGCGTGCTTTCGGCCCGCCGCATCATCCTGCTTGCCACTACCATTGCCGGACTCGGCGCTGCCGCGCTCGTGGTCGCTCCCGCCTTCAATCTGCCCGGCGGCTATCCGGCCGCGCTCGCGCAGAACCTGACCGAGCAGGCGCACAAGCTGCAGGCTCCGATTGGCTTTGCCGACATCGTCGAGAAGGTCAAACCGGCGGTGATCTCGGTCCGCGTCAAGATCGACGGCGGCCCGCAGACCACCGGTCTCGGCGGGCCGACCGCCGATAATATTCCCCCGGGCTTGCAGGAGTTCTTTCGCCGTTTCGGAATGCCCGAGGGCCGCGATATGCCGGAAGGCATGCCGCGTGGCCACGGGCGTAACACCATCACCGGCCAAGGGTCGGGCTTCTTCATTTCCGGCGACGGCTATGCGGTGACCAACAACCATGTGGTCGAGAAGGCCGATAGCGTTCAAGTCACCACCGACGACGGCAAGATCCATACCGCCAAGGTGATCGGAACAGATCCGCGCACCGACTTGGCGCTGATCAAGGTTGACGGAAATTCGTTTCCCTACGTCAAACTCGCGGACAATGTGCCGCGCATCGGCGATTGGGTGATCGCGGTCGGCAATCCGTTCGGTCTTGGCGGCACGGTCACCGCCGGCATCGTCTCGGCACGCGGTCGCGACATAGGTGCGAGTGCTTATGACGATTTCATCCAAATCGACGCGCCGGTAAACAAAGGCAATTCCGGCGGCCCGACATTTGACACCGAAGGCAATGTGATCGGCGTCAACACGGCGATCTTCTCGCCGTCGGGCGGCTCGGTCGGCATCGCCTTCGCGATTCCCTCCGACACCGTCAAGAGCGTCATCGGCCAGCTCAAGGAGCATGGCTCGGTCACGCGCGGCTGGATCGGCGTTCAGATCCAAGCGGTGACGCAGGACATCGCCGACAGTCTGGGCCTCAAGAAAGCGGAAGGCGCACTGGTCGCGCAACCGCAGGCCGACAGCCCGGCGGCGAAGGCCGGCATCGAGGCCGGCGACGTCATCACCGCGGTCAATGGCGCCCAGGTCAAGGATGCCCGCGATCTCGCCAAGAAAATCGGCGCGCTCGCTCCGAAGGCGACCGTCAAGCTCTCCGTCCTGCACAAGGGCTCGGAAAAAACGCTCAGCCTGACGCTCGGTGAAATGCCGAACAGCAAAGAGGCGCGCGCAAATCCCGAGGATAACAGCGGCAACATTGAGCTGGGCAAGCTCGGCCTCACGCTCGCTCCGGCCGCCCGTGTCGCGGGCGGCGGTGCCGAAGGTGTGGTGGTCACCGGGGTGGAATCCTCGGGCATTGCCGCCGATCACGGCTTTTCCACCGGCGACGTTATTCTTGAAGTTGCCGGCAAGTCCGTTTCGACGCCCGCCGACGTGCGCAAGTTCATCGCCAGCGCCCGTACCGACGGCAAGCGCAGCGTGCTGATGCGGGTGAAATCGGGTGACAACACCCGCTTTGTCGCCCTGCCGGTCGGCCAAGGCTGAACTGGAGGAGGCTGATTTAGAGTTTGGGGACGTCCCGCTGGCAACCGTCGCCCCCGCTGGCGGTCCGACCTCATCGGGACGGGCTTCGTGCCCGTCCCGGCATAATCTGGAAAGCGGGCGGTCCGGAAGGTCCGGCCGCTTTCTAACCGAACTCCAACCCTGGCATTCGTCGCCCCCGCTGGGGTGGGGTCGTTGAGGGGGTGGCGGGCTCGTCCCGCCACCCCCTCGCGTACGAATAGAGGTTAGGCGCGTGCGAATTGGCAGAAATTCCGCCCGATTAAGGGAGGGCCACGCCGCGAATTGATTTAGCCCTGAATTGACTGGAATTGGTGCTACCGATGCCCACTTATGCAGGTATTCAAAGGACTCGCGCATTCGGCCGGTCGGCCGACGCGCAACCGGATCGGGTCACCATGCGGCTTCTAGTCATCGAGGACGATCGCGACGCCGCCGACTATCTGGTCAAGGCGTTCAGCGAAGTCGGCCATGTCGCCGACGCCAGCACCGACGGTGAGGACGGCCTGGCGATGGCGCTCGACGGCCAATACGACGTGCTCATTGTCGATCGGATGCTGCCCAAGCGCGACGGGCTGTCGGTAATAGGCACCCTGCGCGAAAAGGGGATTGAAACGCCTGCGCTCATTCTGTCCGCGCTGGGCCAGGTTGACGACCGGGTCAAGGGCTTGCGCGCCGGTGGCGACGACTACCTGTCCAAGCCCTATTCGTTTTCCGAGCTGCTGGCGCGGGTCGAGGTGCTGGCGCGTCGCCGCGGCGGGCGCAATGAGGAAACCGTGCTGCATGTCGGCGATCTCGAACTCGACCGGCTGTCCCACCAGGTGCGCCGGGGGAGCGACGAGATTACCCTGCAACCGCGCGAATTCCGGCTGCTGGAATACCTGATGAGGCATGCCGGCCAGGTGGTCACCCGCACCATGCTGCTGGAGAACGTGTGGGATTACCATTTCGACCCGCAGACCAACGTTATTGACGTTCATATCTCGCGCTTGCGCTCGAAAATCGATAAAGGTTTCTCCCAGCCGCTTTTGCATACAGTCCGCGGCGCGGGATACATGATCCGTGACGGCGCTCGGTAAACTTTTCCGAACTACTACATTCAAGCTGACGCTGGTCTATTTGACCGTGTTCGCGCTGTTCGCGGCATTTCTGCTTGGTTATTTCGCCCTCAACACACGCCGCCTTATCACCGAACAGATCACCGATACCGTCAACGCCGAAATCACCGGCCTGTCGGAGCAATACCGGCAGGGCGGCATAAGGCGGTTGGTCATTGTAGTCGATGGGCGTGCGCGGCGCCCGGGCTCGAGCCTCTATCTCGTCACAACATTCACGGGTGAAGCTCTGGCCGGCAATGTCACGGCGCTGCTGCCGGGCATCCTCGACAATCCGGGTTGGACCGAGACTGCCTATCGGCGGCTCGATGAAGCCGAGGGCGCGACTCATTCCGAACACCATGCGCTGGTGCGAGTGTTCCAGCTTCCCGGCGGTTTCCGCCTGCTTGTCGGCCGCGATCTCGACGAGCGCGAGCGGCTCTATCACATTGTGCTGGGTGCCGGACGCTGGTCGATCGCGATCGTGATCGTGCTGGGCCTTGCCGGCGGCCTGTTCGTCACCCGCCGCGTGCTTCGCCGCGTCGACGCGATGACCGAAACCACCCGCACCATCATGGCCGGCGATCTCGGCGAGCGGCTGCCGGTTGCCGGCACCGGCGACGAGCTCGACCGGCTGGCGGAAAACCTCAATGTCATGCTGGAACGCATCGAGGCGCTGATGCTCGGCCTGAAGGAGGTCTCCGACAATATCGCGCACGATCTCAAGACGCCGCTGACGCGTCTGCGCAACCGCGCGGAGCAGGCGTTGCGCACGTCCAGCAGCGAGACCGAATATCGCGCCGCGCTCGAAGCCACCATCGAGGAATCTGACGGTCTGATCGCGACTTTCAACGCGTTGCTGATGATTGCGAGTGCGGAGTCCGGCCAGGCCCGCGGCGGCATGAGTGAATTCGATGCCGCCGAAATCGCCCACGACGTTTGCGAGCTTTACGAGCCGCTGGCCGAGGAGAAGGGTATCGCGCTCAAGGTGGAGGCCGACACGGCGGCGCCGGTGAACGGCAACCGCGAACTGGTGAGCCAGGCGCTCGCCAATCTGGTCGACAACGCCATCAAATATGCCAAGCCGCAAGACCTGCTGGACAAAGACAAGCCGGCAAACGGTGTGACGCCGGAAATCGTGGTGCGCGCGGTCAGCGAAAGCGACCGCATTCTGCTGACGGTCTCCGACAGCGGGCCGGGCATTCCGGAAGCCGACCGCTCGCGCGTGGTCGAGCGCTTCGTGCGGCTCGAGCAGAGCCGCTCGCAACCGGGCTCCGGGCTCGGCCTGAGCCTCGCCTCGGCGGTGGCGCGTTTGCATGGCGGCGAATTGACGCTTGCAGACAACAATCCCGGCCTCAAAAGCGTCATTGCCTTGCCGCGCGGAGGGCCGCTACACAATGCGGGATGAGGCCGCCCGTCAAAAAGAGCGCTACCGCCAAAATGGCCGGTAAGAAGGCCCGGCGCAAGCCGGCCATGGGCACAAAGACTTTGGGCACTAAGACTTTGGGCGCTAAAGCTTTGCGCTCTAAAGCTTTGGGAGCCAAAGCCGGCGGTAGCGGCGTGTTGCCCAAAACCGGTGCGCGCAAAGGTGGCGGTGTCACGCTTGCCGGCCGGATTGTGACGGCGCCGCAACTGGTTGAGCCAAAAGCCGCGCGCGCTTGCGTTGCCGAATGGCTAGCCGAACTGCCGGCGGGAGCGGGCAAGCCGCTCAAGGCGCTTCTTGGTGCGCACCAAACCGTCAGCAAGCTGCTCGAAAGCCTGGCTGAGAGTTCGCCCTATCTGTGGGAACTGGCGAGCGGCGATCCGCAACGCCTGTTGCGGCTCTTTGGTTGCGACCCCGAGCGTCATTTGGCCACGTTGCTCTCCGAGAACGGCCGGGCGGTTGCCACTGGCGACGACGAAGCGGATGCGATGCGGCTGCTTCGCCGCATGAAGGCGGAAGCGGCTCTGCTGATCGCGCTGGCCGATATCGGTGGCGCCTGGCCAGTCATGCAGGCCGCGCGCGCTCTGTCGGACTTGGCCGATACCGCGGTCGATGCCGCGGTTCGCTTTGTACTGGCCGAGGCCGTGCGCGCAGGACGCCTGAATCCAAAAGACAAGAGGCAGCCGCAGATCGGTAGCGGCTACATCGTGCTGGCGATGGGCAAGATGGGAGCTTTCGAGCTCAATTATTCCAGCGATATCGATCTTATCGTGTTCTACGATCTCACCACGCCAGCCTTGCCGAAGGATGCCGAACCGGCGGCGCTGTTCGTTCGCATCACGCAGCGGCTGGTGAAGCTTTTGCAGGAGCGGACGGCCGACGGCTATGTGTTCCGCACCGATCTGCGGCTGCGTCCAGACCCGGCCTCGACGGCGATTGCGATCTCGACCGCCGCCGCCATGTCCTATTACGAAAGTATCGGGCAGAACTGGGAGCGCGCGGCCATGATCAAGGCGCGCGCCTGCGCCGGCGATATCGCGGCGGGCACTGCGGTCCTCAACGACTTGTCGCCTTTCGTGTGGCGCAAATATCTCGACTTCGCCGCCGTGGCCGACGTGCATGCCATGAAGCGGCAGATCAACGCCTACCGCGGTCACGGCGAGATCGCGGTCGAAGGCCACAATATCAAGCTCGGCCGCGGCGGCATTCGCGAGATCGAGTTCTTTACGCAGACCCAGCAGTTGATCGCCGGCGGACGCAATCCGGCCTTGCGCGACCGCGATACGCTCACCACCCTGGACAAGCTTTGCGACGATCGCTGGATCGACGACGCGACGCGCGACGACATGAAACAAGCCTATTGCTTTCTGCGCACGGTTGAGCACCGGCTGCAAATGGTGAATGACGAGCAGACGCAGACGCTGCCGGCCGAGCGCGCCGAACTTGAGCGCTTCGCGCGCTTTCTAGGTTTTTCGAACCGCGACGCTTTCGCTGAGGTTCTGCTCGGTCATCTCGAAAAAGTGCAGCGGTACTACGGCCGCCTGTTCGAAAAAGATCCGGGCGCCGATCGGCCGGCGCTGTCCTTCCCGTCCGGCGCTGACGACCGCAAGACGCTGGACCGTCTTGCGGAACTGGGATTCCGCGCGCCTTTGGAGGCCTCGGCCATCGTGCGCCACTGGCTCGCGGGCGAACATCGCTCGCTCAAGGGCGAGGCGGCGCGCGGCCATTTGCGCGAGCTGTTGCCGGCGCTCATGGAGCATCTGGCGCGCAGCGATAATCCGGCCGCCACGCTGGTGCTATTCGATCGTTTTCTCGCCAATCTGCATGGCGCGGCGCGGCTGTTGTCGTTGCTGCGCCAGAAGCCCGATCTGATCGCGCTGATCACATTGATCCTCGGTACCGCGCCACGGCTGGCCGATACGCTGGCGCGCAATCCGCAGGTGATGGATGCGCTGGTCGATCCAAGCTTTTTCGGCGCCCTGCCCAACGACGCCGAGCTGGGGCGGCGGCTCGACGCGGCGCTGGCGCAATCGCGCTATGACGAGGATCTGCTCGAACGGATTCGCATGTTCGGGCTGGAATACATGTTCCTGATCGGCGTGCGGATTTTATCCGGCACCGTGACGGCACGGCAGGCCGGCGAGGCCTTTGCGCGGCTGGCTGATGCGGTAATCCGGGCGGTGCATCGCGCTGTGGCGGACAATTTCGCCGCCACCCACGGCCATATGCGGGAAGAGCAAACCGCGGTGCTTGCCATGGGCAAACTCGGCGGCCGTGAAATGACCGCGTCCTCCGATCTCGATCTTATTTTGGTCTACGACTTCAATGGCAAGCACCCGGAGTCGAACGGGACACGTCCGCTCTATGGCGCGCAATTTTTTGCACGCCTGACCCAGCGGTTAATCAATGCGCTAACCGCGCAGACCAATTACGGCGCGCTTTATGACGTCGATATGCGCCTGCGCCCATCGGGACGGGCGGGGCCGCTGGCGACGCAAATCGCCCGGTTCACCAGCTATCAGGAAACCGAGGCCTGGACCTGGGAGCACATGGCGCTCACCCGCGCGCGCGTGGTGTCGGCGTCGCCGGCCTTCGGCAAACGCGTGCAACATGTCATCCAACAAATATTGCGGCGGCCGCGCGATCCGGGGCAGATCGCCGGTGACGTGGTGGAGATGCGCGCCGCGATCGCCAAGGAAAAAGGCGACGCCGAGCGCTGGGACCTCAAATACGCCGCCGGCGGACTGATCGACCTCGAGTTCATCGCGCAATACCTGCAGCTTGTGCACGCGCACGAGCGGCCCGAAATCCTCGATACTTCGACGGCGCGGGTGCTCGACAAGGCCTGGCAGTTGCGGGTGCTGGCGATCGAGGATGCCGAGGTCTTGCGTCCGGCGGTGCAGCTTTTTCACGATCTGACACAGATTCTTCGGCTGTGCCTGGCGGGGCCGTTCGATCCCAAGGCTGCGGGGCCGGGACTATTGCGGCTGTTCGCACGCGCGGCCGACGTGCCGGATTTCGCCACCCTCGATGCCACGCTGATCGAGGCGCAAGGCAAGGTGCGCGCAAGTTTTGTGCGGATATTGGGTAAGGCGCCGTAGCCAGCTCTCTTACGCCGCCTCTTCCTTTGGCAGCGGGCATTGCGGCTTGAGCGGCAGCCGCACCACCACCAGCGTGCCTATGCCGAGCGCGGAGCGGATGCGCATGCGGCCGCCGTGCAGTTCGACCAGCGATTTGGCAATCGCCAGGCCCAGCCCCGAGCCCTGATGGCTTTTGGTGAGCTGGCTTTCGACCTGCTCAAACGGGCGTCCAAGCCTCGCAAGCGCGTCCTTGGCAATGCCGATGCCGCTGTCGGCAATGCCAAGCACGATGCAGCCGTCGGCGCCGCGCGCGCGTACCGTGACGCGGCCGCCTGCAGGCGTGAATTTCACCGCGTTGGATAGCAGATTGAGCGTAATTTGCTTGATGGCGCGGCGGTCGGCCCGCAATCGCAACTCGGGCGATATCCTGGCCGTCAATTTGAGTTGCTTGTCGTGCGCGCGCGCGGAGACGACGCGCATGGATTCGTTCAACAGCGTATCGAGGTCGAGGTCCTCGAAATCCAGCCGGATGCGGCCGGCCTCGATCTTCGACATGTCGAGAATGTCGTTGATGACGTCGAGCAGGTATTCGCCGCTGCCGCGTATGTCGCCGCAATATTCGTGATATTTCTCGGCGCCGAGCGGGCCGAACATGCCCGACTCCATGATTTCGGAAAATCCGATGATGGCATTGAGCGGGGTACGCAGCTCGTGGCTCATGTTGGCGAGGAATTTCGACTTCGCCTGGTTGGCTTCTTCGGCGCGGGTCTTTTCCTCGGCGTATTTCTCGGCCAATTCCGCCAGCCTTTGCTGCGAGGCGCGCAGGTCGGAAATCGTCGCGATCTGGCGCTTTTCGCTGTCGAGCAGTTTTTCTTCATGCGTTTTGAGCGCGGTGATGTCGGTGCCGACCGAGACATAGCCGCCGTCCTTGGTGCGCCGTTCGCTGATGTGCAGCCAGCGGCCGTCCTCAAGCTGCGCCTCGAAGGTGCGCGCGCCCGGAACGCTGGGGCCGCCAGTGATGACCTTGTTGCGCACCACCGGCTTCGAGCCAGCCGCGACCACCGACTCGTAGGATGCCCCAACCGTAAGCGCCTCGTTGGGCAGGTTGTGCAGCTCCTGGAAGTTGGAATTGCAGAGCACCAACCGGTTATCGGCGTCCCACAGCACGAAAGCTTCCGGGATGGTCTCGATGGCGTCGCGCAGGCGCATATCGGCGGCCACCGTCTTCTCGACCAGGCTTTTCTGTTCGGTGATGTCGACGGCGATGCCGATCAGGTGCAGGCCCGGTTCGCCCGGCTGGCGTACGAGCTCGCAACGGGCCCGTAGCCATACCCAGTGGCCTTGCGCATGGCGCATACGAAAAGCGTGATCGATGGCGGTGGTCTTGGCGTCGGCGAGTTCGGTCGCCAGGTCGTAAAGCCGCACGTCGTCTGGATGCACCAGCCCGCTGACGTCGCCGAAGGCCAACAGATTGTCCTTGGCCTCCAGCCCGAGGATGTCGAACATCGACTGCGACCAGAAGATGCGCCCGCGCGCCAAATCCCAATCCCAGAGGCCGCAGCGGCCGCGGTTGAGCGCGGTATCGATGCGGCTGCGGACCGTTTCGTAGATCAGGTCCGCTTCCCGCGCTCGTGTCGCCTGCCAGTGGAAGGCGAAGCCGAGGATAAGCACCACAAAACCGGTGGTGGCCGAAAGCGTAATAGTGAGGGTGGTGAGCGAGCGCCACGACGCCAGCGCCGCGCTACGCGATTGCACGACCGCGATCTGCCCGAAGGGCGGGGCCAGCATACGCACCGTCGCCAGCGCGCGGACATCGTCGGGCAGGGTGATCTCCAGCACGCCTGCGCCGGCGCCGAAGGTGGTGAGCGGTTGGGTTGGCCCGAGCAGGTCGATCAGGCGGCGGCCGATGGTGGCGTCGGTGGCCGGCGTGGCGGCCGCGACCACGCCTTCCGCATTGGTCAAAACAAAGCGCCGTCCGGCGGCGGTCGCCCAGGGCGGCAGCGCACGCGTGAGTACCTCCTGCGGCCGCGCCAGCGCCTCGATCGGTTGCTTGAGCGGTTGCTGCAGACGTTCGGCGGCGAGATCGGCGACCGCCTCGAGCGTGATCGCCATGCTGTTGAGAGTCTGCCGGCGATGGTCGAGCACCTGCACCACCGCGCCGACGCAAATGGTGGCGAGGAATGCGATGATCAGCACCGGAACCGCGCGTCGCAGCAAGGGCTCGGCCGTCAGCAACCGTCGATACGCCGGTTTGGCGATCGATTGCGCGAGGCCCTTGATAGAATCGGGACGTGCAGACGCACTCGCCGTATCGGCGCGCGCCATGAAGGCCTCCGTTCGGATTTCCCCTGCCACCTTAAACCGGAAGGGTGCGCCGCACCGCTTTCCGAATCACTTGGCGATTGGAATCGATGAGCGCTGATTTGTCGAGAGTCAGAAGAGTCAATTCTTTAAAATTCGTTACCCACAAAATATGCAGACCGGTCAATAAGGTAAGCAACAACCGCAAACCGCGACGAAAAGCGCCGTTGGCGCTGGCCGTCAGACCGCCGCCAGCGCGCGCTCGACGATATCGGATAGATCGCGGGACAGGTTGGGTGCGGCCATGACGCGCCGCAGGGCCGCCTCGGCCAAGGTGCGGCGGCCGGATTCGAGCGTGCGCCAGGACCGGAACGCTGTGGCCAGCCGCGCCGCGACTTGCGGATTTTTCGGATCGAGCACGAGCAGCGTGTCGGCAATGAAGGCGTAGCCGGCGCCATCGGCGCGGTTGAACTGGGTCGAATTTCCTTGCGCGAAGGCGCCGATCAGCGCGCGCACGCGGTTGGGATTGGCGAGCGAGAAGGCGGGATGGGCGGTCAGCCCGCGCACTTTCTCCAGCGTATCCGGCTGCGGGATCGTGGCCTGCAGCGAGAACCATTTGTCGATCACCAGCGCATCGGCGGCGTAGCGAGTGTAGAAATCGCCGAAGGCGCGCTCGCGTTCAGGTCCGTCATGCTGTGACAAGGTTGCCAGCGCGGCCATGCGGTCGGTCATGTTGTCGGCCGCATCGTATTGCCGCGCGGCGCGTATAATGGACTCCGGCGTCGCGGTCGCAGCCAGAAGGTCAAGTGCGACATTGCGCAGCGCCCGGCGTCCCGCGCTTGCCGCGTCGGGCGAGTAGGGGCCGGCAACGGCGATGCGGCCATAGGCTTCGGCGAGGGCCGGGCCCAGCCGTTCGCCGATCTCGGCGCGCAATGCTGTGCGGGCGCGAAAGATAGCATCGGGGTCGATATCGCGGCCGATCTCACGCGCGATATCGCCTTCGCCTGGAGGCGCCAGTGCAAGCGCGACGAAAGCGGGCTGCAACGTCGCGTCGCCCAGAATAGCGGCAAGCGCCTCGATCAGTCTGTCGTCGCTGCGCGGCGATTTACCGGCGCGCAACGCGGCGACGTTTTCGATCAACAGCCGCATCGAAATTGTCTGCAATGCCTGCCAGCGATTGAATGCATCGGTATCGTGCGCGGCCAGAAAGCCAAGATCGTCCGTATCGAGATCGGTGACGAGCTTGATCGGCGCCGAAAAACCGCGATTGATCGAGAGCACCGGCCGCTCAGCGATGCCGGCAAATTCAAATACTTGCGCCGGCTCGGTCAGCTCCAGTACGCCGCGCGCGATCGCTTCGCCGTCCAAGCGCGCGAGCGGCATATCCCGACCATCCTTGCCGAGCAGACCGAGTGCAAGCGGGACCACCATCGGGTCCTTGTTCGGCTGGCCGGGTGTCGGTGGTACGCTTTGCTTTGCTTCGAGCGTGTAAATCTTGCGCGCGGCATCGAAGCTTGTGGTGACGGTTACCTCCGGCGTACCGGCTTGGCTGTACCAGCGCATGAACTGCGTCATGTCGCGCCCGCTCGCATCGGCAAAACATTGGATGAATTGCTCGACCGTTGCTGCTTGCCCATCATGGCGCGCGAAATAGAGATCCATGCCGGCGCGGAATTTTTCCTTGCCGATTAAAGTCTGCACCATGCGGACAACCTCCGCGCCCTTCTCGTAGACGGTGCTGGTGTAGAAGTTATTGATTTCCTTGTATATTTCAGGTCTGACGGGATGCGCCAGCGGCCCCGCATCCTCGACGAATTGGGCCGCGCGAAGGCCGCGCACATCGGCAATGCGCTTGACCGGCCGCGCGCGCATGTCGGACGAAAATTCCTGGTCGCGAAAAACCGTGAGGCCTTCCTTCAGGCAGAGCTGGAACCAGTCGCGGCAGGTGATGCGGTTGCCCGTCCAGTTGTGGAAATATTCGTGCGCGATCACCGCCTCGATCTGGGCGAAGTCGCCGTCGGTGGCGGTGTCCGAGCTCGCCAGCACGTATTTGTCGTTAAAGACATTGAGGCCCTTGTTCTCCATCGCGCCCATGTTGAAATCGGAGACGGCGACGATCATGAAAATATCGAGATCGTATTCGCGGCCGAAGGCTTGCTCGTCCCAGCGCATGGACCGCTTGAGCGCATCCATGGCGTAGCCGCAGCGGTCTTGCTTGCCGGGCTCGACGTAAATGCGCAGCGTGACGTCGCGCCCGGACATGGTGCGGAACCCGTCCTCGACGCAAGCCAGATTGCCGCCGACCAGCGCGAACAGATAGGACGGCTTCGGATGCGGATCGTGCCAGACCGCGAAATGCCGGCCGCTGGGCAGATCGCCGCGCTCAACCGGATTGCCGTTCGACAGCAGCACGGATGCATCGGCTTTGTTGGCCTCGATGCGGGTGGTGTAGACCGCCATCACGTCGGGCCGGTCGGGGAAGTAGGTGATACGGCGGAAGCCTTCGGCCTCGCATTGCGTGCAATAGGCGCCGCTCGACCGATACAGCCCCGAGAGTTGGCTATTCGCCGTTGGGTCGACCAGCGTCTCGATCTCCAGCTTGAACGGTCGGTTTGGCGGTTGCGGGATGCTGAGACTGTCCGGCGTCGCAACATAGTTTTCAGCGGGCAGGACGGTTCCATCGATTTTGAGCGACACCAGGCTAAGCCCGTCGCCGTCAAGCACCAGCGGCGCCGCTACCGTTTGCGCATTAGGTCTGAGTGCAAGCGTCGCGCGGACTTTCGTCGCGGTGGGATGCAGGGACACATCGAGTGCGACGGTCTCCACCAGCCAGTCAGGCGGGCGATAATCCTTCAGGCGGATGGGCTGGGCGGTATCGGTGCGCATGGGCTTGATCTAGGACGGGGCTGAGGAAATTGGAAGCCGTGATTGCCGAGCAATCTACTTGGTCGGCTCGGCGTGCCCGATGACGCGCTTGATCGTCGGCGAGCGCTCGCGCAGGGCGCGTTCCAGAATATCGACCTTTTCGTGCACCGCCTGGACACTCAAGGACGGGTCTACGCAACAATGGAAGTTGACGATTTCGCCGTCGTCCGTTTCGCGTATCCGCACGTCGTGAACGTCGCGAATCGTGCGGCCCTGCGCGGCGATCTCCGCTAGCGCGATCTCCACTGCCTTGACCCGCGCCGGCGGCGCGTCGCGGCCGGAAGCCCGGTGCGGCTGCAACGGCTCGATATGGGTATCGATTTCCACGCTGGCGCCGAGTTCGCTGCCGATCGCGTTTTCCAGCCCATCCGCCAAGTCGTGGGCGGCGCGCAGCGAGAGTTTGCCGTCCACCTCCAGATCGAGCGATACTGCCAGGCGATCCTCAATGTCGTGCACTGTCACATGGTGGACGGCGAGCGCGCGATTGCGCGCAATCACCATCACACGGTCGAGCACGGTCTCGTTGCTGAGTGCGACTGGATCGGTGGTTACGGTCAGTTCCGCCCCCGGCATCTGCCGGCGTAGCTCTGCTTCAACGGCGCCCTTGATCGCGGTCACCCGGTCGAGCGGCAGCGTGCGGCTTACCGCGACCGTCAATTCGATGAAAGTCTTGTCGCCGACGGCGCGCGCCCGCACTTGGTCGACCGCGACGACGCCGGAAATTTTTGCGGCAATGGCCGTGATCTTCTCGGCCGCGCCTTCCGGCGCGGTGTCGGTCAGCGTGTCGATGGTGCGCCGCCCCAGCCGCCAGCCGGCAAAGCAGACCAGGACCGCGACCACTAATGCGGCTGCCGAATCGGCCCACCATAGGCCGAACCGCACACCGCCAAGTCCAATCAGCACTGCAAACGAAGCCCATAGATCGGACGAGAAATGCAATGCATCGGCTTCCAGCGCCTCGCTCCGCGTTTCTTTTGCGGTGCGCGACAGCGCGCGGGCGCGGAAAAAATCAACCGCCATCGACACCGCGATTACGCCAAAAGCCCAGGCGTTGGCGACCACCACATGCTCTTCGTGTTCGATCAGGCGTTTGATCGCTTCCCAGATCACCACGCCAGAGAGCAGGAACAGCAGCGCCGTTTCCGCCAATGCCGAAACGCTCTCGATCTTGCCGTGGCCGTAGTGGTGTTCCGTGTCGGCCGGCTTGCCGGAAACGCGCACGGCCGCATAAGTCATTACCGTTGCGCCAAGATCGATCAAGGAATGGCCGGCTTCCGACAGAATCGCCAGCGAGCCGGTGGCAATGCCGACCAGGCCCTTGGCGATCGTCATCCCAGCCGAAGCTGCGATCGAGGTCAGTGCGACCTGTTCCTTTTCACTTTGCATGGGTTACTTGTATCACAACGCAATCGGCTTGCCGTCAGCCGCGGCCGAACGCGTGACCGCGTCGAGAATTTTAATATTGCCGAGCAGCTGCTCAGCGGAAAACCGGTAGGGCGCGCGGCCTTCAATGGCGTCCGCCCAGGCCTCGAAATTCATCCGTACTGTATTTGCGTGATCATAGTTGCGCGTCACCCGGCTTCCATCCGGCCCGCAATGGACAAAGCTCGACGGTATCCCCTTATCGACGTTGCCGCCTTCCTGCACCTCGACCCAGCCCTGATCGCCAATCAGCGTGAACCGCCCATAGAATGGCGGCGTCGATAGACAGGTAATGCGTCCACGCCCGCCACTGGCAAAATCGATTTCGGCGCTGACGAAATCCTCCGACGGGGCTGCAAAAATCTGCGAAGTGGTGCGCGCGGCAACGCGGGTAGGCGGGCCGGCGAGCGACACGAACATGTCACCCAGATGGATGCCGAGCGCGGTCCAGGCGCCAGCCGGGGCGTGTCCGGGGTCGCGGCGCCAGTTCGACGGATCCATTTTGCGGAAATTGCTGTGGCTGACATTGGCGTCCATATGCAGCAGCCGCCCAAGCGCGCCGCTCTCGAACAGCCGGCGCATTTCCTCCATCGCCGGCTCATAGCGGCGTTCATGGCCAATGCCGAGTACGGCGCCGGACTTGGCGCAGGCGGCCAGGATGCGTTCAGCGCTGGCCGCGGTGAGCGCCAGCGGCTTCTCGCAGAACACCTGCTTGCCGGCTTCGAGGCCGGCAATCGCCATTTCCTCATGCAGCAAATGCGGCGTTACCACCGCGATGGCATCAATGTCGGGCTGCGTGAGCAGCACCTTGTAGTCGTCGGTAAGGTCGAATTTATGCGCTGCTGCGAACGGCGCCGCCATCTTGGCGTCGATGTCGCAGCCGGCCACCACCGTGAACCGCGGGCTTTTGGCGAGGCATGTGACGATCTGCTTGCCCCACCAGCCGAGCCCGATAATGCCGATCCGTATCATTGTGCGTCAGGTCCTTGTGCGATTGTCGACCCAACAATGCGGGGATTGATGTCGATCCGCAATGGCTTGCGGATAGCAATGCCCTTGACCACCGCGTAGATCGCCGGAATGACGATGAGCGTGAGTATCGTCGACGATACCATGCCGCCGATCATCGGAACCGCGATACGCTGCATCACCTCGGCGCCGGTGCCGTGGCTCCACATGATAGGCAGCAGGCCGGCCATGATGGCGACGACCGTCATCATCTTCGGGCGCACGCGATCGACGGCGCCGGTCATGATCGCGGCATAGAGATCGTCAGCGGTGAACCGCCGGCCTTGCGCCGCGCGTTCCTTCTGCAAGGTGGTGAGCGCCTGGTCGAGATAGATCAACATCACCACGCCGGTCTCGGCGGCGACACCGGTAAGCGCGATAAAACCGACCGCGACCGCGACCGAAAGATTGAAACTAAGCGCCCACATCAGCCATAGCCCACCGGCAAGCGCGAACGGCACCGACAGCATGACGATCAGGGTTTCGGTCACGCGCCGGAAGTTCAGATAAAGCAGCAGGAAGATGATCAGGAGCGTGATCGGAACCACGATCTTGAGGCGCGCCTTGGCGCGCTCCATGTATTCGAACTGGCCGCTCCAGGTGACGTAATAGCCGGGCGGGAACTTGACCTGCGCCGCCACCGCCTTCTGCGCGTCGGCCACATAGGAGCCGATGTCCCGATCGCGCAGATCGATATAGATATAGGCGGCAAGCTGCGCGTTCTCGGTGCGGATGGTCGACGGCCCTTTGGCCAGCTCGATCTTGGCAACCTCGCCGAGCGGCACGGTGCCGCCGTTGGCGAGCGGGATCAGCACCTGGGTCGCGATCGCCTGCGGGTCACTGCGCAATTCGCGCGGATAGCGGATGCTCACGCTGTAGCGCTCGCGGCCTTCGACCGTCGTGGTCACCGCTTCGGCACCGAGCGCGGTGGCGATCACGTCTTGCACGTCGGTGATCATCAGGCCGTATCGCGCGAGCTGGGCGCGGTTGGGATCGATGTTGAGGTAATAGCCGCCGTTGATGCGCTCGGCGAACGCGCTGGTGGTGCCAGGCACCGTGCGCACCGCCGCTTCTACCTGGCGTGCTACATTCTCCATCTCGGCAAGATCGGTGCCGTAGACCTTGACGCCGACCGGCGTGCGGATGCCGGTAGCGAGCATGTCGGTGCGCGCCTTGATCGGCATGGTCCAGGCGTTCGACACGCCAGGAAACTGCAATGCCTTGTCCATGTCGACAATCAGCTTCTCGGTGGTCATGCCGGGGCGCCACTCGGCCTCCGGCTTCAGGTTGATCACGGTCTCGAACATCTCGGTCGGCGCCGGATCGGTCGCTGTGGTGGCGCGGCCGGCCTTGCCCCAGACCGACGCGACCTCGGGGAAGGTCTTGATGATCTTGTTCTGGGTTTGCAGCAGCTCGGCCGCCTTGGTGACCGAAAGACCGGGCAGGGTGGTCGGCATATAGAACAGCGTGCCCTCGTTGAGAGTGGGCATGAACTCGGTTCCGAGCCGCGATGCCGGCCAAAGACTGACGAGCAGCACGCCGATCGCGATCAGGATGGTAGCCGCTTTATATTTAAGTGCGGTGCGTATCACCGGCCGATAGAGCCAGATTAGTGCGCGGTTCACCGGGTTCTTATGCTCCGGCATGATGCGGCCGCGCACGAACAGCATCATCAGCGCCGGCACCAGCGTCACCGACAGCAATGCCGACGCCGCCATGGCAAAGGTCTTGGTATAGGCCAGCGGCTTGAACATGCGGCCTTCCTGCGCCTCCAGCGCGAAGATCGGCAGAAACGAGACGGTAATGATCAGCAGGCTGAAGAACAGCGCGGGACCTACCTCGATCGCCGCCTCGATCAGCACTTCGCTGCGCGGCTTGCCGGGCGGCGCGCGCTCCAAATGTTTGTGGGCGTTCTCGATCATCACGATCGCCGCGTCGACCATGGCGCCGATGGCAATGGCGATGCCGCCGAGGCTCATGATGTTCGAGCTCAGGCCCAAGAGGTACATGCACAGATAGGCAATCAACACGCCAAGCGGCAGCGTGATGATTGCCACCAGCGCACTGCGGACATGCATAAGGAATATGACGCATACCAAGGCGACGATGATGCTCTCCTCGATCAAGGTGCGCTTGAGCGTCTCGATGGCGCGATAGATCAGATCGGAGCGGTCGTACACCGCGTCAAGCGTGATGCCTTGTGGCAGGCTTGGCGCGATCTCGGCCAGCCGCTCTTTGACGTTCTTGATGACCGACAGCGCGTTCTCGCCGAAACGTTGCAGCACGATGCCGGTGACGACTTCGCCTTCGCCGTTCAGTTCGGTGATGCCGCGGCGCTCGTCCGGCGCCAGTTCGACGCGTGCCACGTCCTTGAGCAGCACCGGCACGCCTTGGTTGGATTTGACCACGATCTGCTCGAGATCGCCGATGCTCTTGATATAGCCGCGTCCACGCACGGCGAATTCGGTTTCGGCGATTTCGATGGTGCGGCCGCCGACGTCGATATTGCTCGAACGCAAAGCGTCGCGGATCTTCGACAATGGAATGCCGAGCGATTGCAGCCGGCGCGGATCGATGATCACGCTGTACTGCTTGACAAAACCACCGACGCTGGCGACTTCGGCGACGCCTTCCGACTTGGCAAGGCCGTAGCGGATATACCAATCCTGCAGGGTGCGCAGTTCGGCCAGGCTCTTTTGTGCGCCGCGCACGACGTATTGATAGACCCAGCCGACGCCGGTCGCGTCCGGTCCGAGGCTGGGCGCGACGCCGGCCGGCAGCCGGCGGGCGGCCGAATTAAGGTATTCCAGGACGCGCGAACGCGCCCAATAGAGATCGGTGCCATCCTCGAAGATCACATAGACGAAAGAGACGCCGAACGACGAAAAACCGCGCACCACCTTCGATTTCGGCACGCTCAGCATGGCCGTGGTCAGTGGATAGGTGACCTGGTCCTCGACCACCTGCGGCGCCTGTCCAGGATATTCGGTGTAGACGATGACCTGCACGTCGGAGAGGTCGGGGATCGCATCGAGCGGCACGCGCGACACCGCGAACAGGCCGGCCAGCGTCAGGAAGACGCCAGCAAAACCGACCAGCAGCAGGTTGCGCGCCGACCAGCGGATGAGCGCCGCAATCATTTCGGTTGCTCCTGCTCGGTGAAGGTCTTCAGCGCCGTTTGCAGGTTGCTTTCGGCGTCGATCAAGAAGGTCGCGGTGGTGACGATCTCCTCGCCCGCTTTTAGGCCATCGACGATTTCGACATGGCCGTCGCTGCGGCGGCCGAGCTTGACGATGCGCGGCTCGAAGCGGCCTTCGCCCTTGGCCACCAGCACGATTTGCCGCGTTCCGGTATCGATGACGGCGCTGAGCGGAACGGTGGCGACGCGGGCCTGATCGCCTTCGACGTGAAACACGACATCGGCATACATGTCGGGCTTGAGCCGCTCGCCCGGATTTTCCACTTCGATCCGCACGCGCGCGGTGCGCGTCTCCGGCCGCACCTCGGGATAGATGAAGGTCACGACGCCATCGACCGGTTGGCTGCGATAGGCGCGAAACGTCATAGTGGCACGCATGCCCGGCCTAATGTCGGCAAGGTCGCCTTCGGCCACGTCGGCGATGACCCAGACCCGCGATAGATCGGCGATGCGATAGAGTTCGTCGCCGGCGGCAACCCGTTGCCCGTTGATGATGCGTTTGACGATCACCGTTCCGCCAGCCGGCGCCGGCCAGTCGAGCGTGCGCGGATTGGCGCCGGTCTCGCGAACCTCGCGGATGCGACTCTCCGGCACGGCGAGATTGCGCAGCCGTTGCATGGCGCCATCGAGGGTGCGGTCGGCGTCTGCGCCGAGCACGCCGCGCTGCAACGACCGCAGGGCGACGAATAAGTCAGTCTGCGCCTGCTGGATCTGCGCGCTGTAGACCCGGAACAGCGGTTCGCCGGCGCGCACCGATTGGCCTGTGGTGTTGACGAACAGGTCCTCGACATAGCCTTCCGACCGCATATTCACCACAGTCAGCCGGCGCTCGTCGATCGCGACCGTGCCGACGCCGCGCAGCGCGCGCACCAGGGCGCGGGCTTCCACCGGCTCGGTGCGCACGCCGCTACGCTGAACCTTGTCGAGGCTTACCTTGATGGTCTTGCCGTCGGTCGGCGCGTCGCCGTCAAAAACGGCGATGTAATCCATCCCCATCGAATCCTTTTTCGGGACCGGCGAGGTGTCGGGCAGACCCATCGGATTGCGGTAGTAGAGAATTTTCCGCCCGGCTGGCGCCGCCTTGGCCTGGGCCTTGGGTGGGTCGAAGGTCGGTTCGTCGCCGTCATAGACCGGCAGATAAGCGCGGCCCTGCGCGTCATTCTTCGGCGTCGCCGACCATAACGGCGCGCCGGTCGGATCGCGATAGTACAGGATCGGAGGCTCGGCCGCTGATGCCTGCCGGGCAGTACCGAGCGGAATCACCGTGGCTGTCGAACTGTGGATATGGGTACGGGTATAGGCGTAGCTCGTCACTATACCGGCCGCGAGGATGAGCACGAGGATGAAGGCGGCGCGAATTTTGGTCATGGCTATCTCAATCTATTCAGTCCTGCCGTGAAGGCGGGTGACGGGACGACGGCCGCCGGGGCGGCCGCCGCGCGGTTTGCTATTGGGGCGCGATGCCGCGCCGGCCGGCTCACTTGACGGCTTTGAAGATGACCTTGCCGACGACCGTCTCCGGTTCGCCTTGCACCTTGGCGGCCACGCTCAGCAGATACCGGCCCGCCATCGGCAGATCGGTTTTGAAAGCGTAGACGCCCGGCTCGCTGGCCGGCAGGGCTGCGACCGGCGAAACCATGTCCGCCATGTTGTCGGGGCCCATATCGACGCGGGTGCGTACGATGACCGCGTCGGCCACGGGCTTGCCGCTCGCCGTGTGCCGTAGGCGGACGGCTATGGTCACGTCGTCGCCCTTCTTCAATTCGGCGACCACCGGTTCGAAGGCGTAATCTTTCGCGCCGGCCCAAGTGGCGCTATTGGTCAAGCTCATCGCCAGCGCGAAGGCGGTGGCGAGCATATACTTCGCAATCATGATCTCGTTCTCCTGATGATTTCCCTATTCGGCGTCGCACGCGATGTCATCGCGCGGCAGCCGAACTCCCGCGCGAGCTTGCGGCTCGCGCGTTGCAATGCAGTGTCAGCGGGATCTGGAGCGGGGAGGGCGGAAAGGGGGGGCGCCCATGCGTGACGAGATTTCGTCAGTCACGCGAACCGGTTTGAGTGCGGCACTGGCCGGTAATGAAACGGCAACAACTGAGAAAGCAGCCGTCATGAAATTAAAGCAGTTGAGCGCGCAGCCGGCCATGCAGGAGGAATCATCGGCCGCTTTGTGTGGATTGCCGCTCGGTGCGCCATGGTGGTGATCGCAATCCGGCACCGTCGCGGAGACTGACGTTTCCGTCGCGGCGGCCATGCCGGCGGCAAAGCCGGCCGCTGCCGGCAGCGTGGCTACCGACAAGCCGATTAGAACGGCAAATATAGCTCGACCGATGCGTCGGATCATGTCCAATTTCGTCACAACGGGAAACTGCAACTCTGCCGCATTTCACATATATCGCAGTTGATAGATGGTACGCGCTTTGATCTTCATCAACGGATACCGTAACGGGCGGCCCGATTCCGATCCTAAACGGCGACTCTGGTCTGGCTGCATTAATGGTGGGTATAACGAGCAGGAATAAGGCGACCCGAGGTGCCAAAGCCAACGTCTGGGCGGATGTCCGCTGGCGCCTAGCGACAGCCAAAAAGTAACGTAAGTGACTGAAATCGATAGAACATTTTCAATTGCACCCATGATGGAATGGACCGACCGGCACTGCCGGTTCTTCCATCGCCTGCTCACGCGCCGGGCGCTGATATACACCGAAATGCTCACCACCGGCGCGGTGCTGCGTGGCGACCGCGCAAGGCTGCTGGGCTTCGATGCGTTCGAGCATCCGGTGGCGCTGCAACTCGGCGGCAGCGATCCGCAGGCGCTTAGCACTTCGGCGCGCATCGGGGCAGATTTCGGCTACGACGAGATCAATCTGAATGTCGGCTGTCCATCCGACCGGGTGCAGGAGGGCCGCTTCGGCGCCTGCCTGATGGTAGAGCCGGCGCTGGTGGCCGATTGCGTCGCGGCCATGAAGGCTGCCGTTAAAATCCCCGTGACTGTGAAATGCCGGCTCGGCGTCGACGATCAGGATCCCGATGAGGCGCTGTTTAAATTCGCCGCCGCGGTCAAGGCGGCAGGCGCGGACGCGCTGATTGTTCACGCACGCAAAGCCTGGTTGAAGGGATTGTCGCCGCGTGAAAATCGCGACGTGCCGCCGCTCGATTATCGTATCGTGCATCGCCTGAAGGCCGCGTACCCGGAGTTCGAGATCGTCCTCAATGGTGGCATAACCAGCCTGGAGCAGGCGCAAGCACAACTCGCGCATGTCGACGGCGTGATGATGGGGCGGGCCGCCTATCAGGAGTCTTGGCGGCTGCTGGATATCGACCGGCTGCTCTATGGCGAGTCGGCGCCGTTTGACACGCCGAAGGCCGCAGCGCTCGCGCTCATACCTTATATCGAGCGCGAACTAGCCAAGGGCGCGCGGCTGCATTCCATCACCCGCCATATGCTGGGTCTGTTTCGTGCGGTGCCAGGCGCGCGTGCATTCCGTCGGCATCTGGCGACCGAGGCAGTCAAGCCCGCGGCCTCCGCGTCCGTACTGGCCGATGCGCTTACGCTGGTGCTGGACACGAGTGCGGATATGTCGCACATCGCGGCTTGAGTGCGCGCGTGATCCCGAAAAGCATGTCGTCGACTCGACCGAGGTTGTAAACCGGGTTTCGGATTAGATCATGCGGAAAAACAATAAGTCTCACGCTTCGTCCGGGCCAACATGATACTTGGATATCCGATCGGCGAGATCGTTTGGCTCGCGCTGTTGATCGCGGGAGCCGGCGTTCTGGTCGGCATTCTTGCCGGCCTGTTCGGCATTGGCGGCGGCGCCATCATCGTGCCGGTCCTGTACGAAGTGTTCCGCGCGCTCGACGTGCCGGAAGACGTGCGCATGCAGATGTGCATCGGCACCTCGCTCGCCATTATCGTGCCGACCACGGTGCGCTCCTATCTCGCACACAAGAAAAAGGGCGCGGTGATCCCGGATGTAGTTCGAATCTGGGCGTTACCGGCGGTTGTCGGTGTGGCGATCGGTTCGGTGGCCGCGACTTACGCCCCAGCGCCGGTGTTCAAGATCGCGTTCGTGATTTTTGCAAGTTTCATCGCCGTGCGCATGCTGTTCGGCGCGGACCGCTGGAATCTCGGGTCTGAATTGCCCGGCCGGCCGATACTGACATTTTATGGCTTCATCACCGGGCTGTTTTCCTCGCTGGTCGGGGTCAGCGGCGGCGCGATATCGAACGCGGTGCTCACTCTCTATGGGCGCTCGATGCAGCAGGCGGTGGCGACCTCGGCGGGCGTCGGTGTGCCGATCACCATTGCAGGCACAATCGGCTACATGCTGGCGGGCTGGCCGCACATGGCGCAATTACCGCCGCTGTCGATCGGTTTCGTGTCGCTGATCGGATTTGTGCTGATGGCGCCGGTATCAAGTTATACCGTGAAATACGGCGTGCGATTGGCGCACTGGCTGCCGCGGCGCAAGCTCGAGATCGCCTTCGGCATTTTTCTGGTGTTTGTGTCGCTGCGGTTTATTATCAGTCTACTTTAAGCTAGCGCTCAAGGCGTGCCGCGCATCCGCAATTTGTTGCCGCGTACATCCCAGCTTTCCAGCCGGTTGAGAAAACTCATGCCGAGCAGATTGGTCTTGAGCTGGCCCGACTGCGCCACCAGCGCCGGCACTCCGCGCTCGATCAGTCCGCCGACGGCAAGGCGATCGAGCGTCACCGGCGCGGCGCGCGTGTGCCCGTTAGCGGTGTCCACATTAACCGAGTAGTTGAGGACTTCGATCGGCAAGCCGGCAGCCTTGGCAGCCTGCTGGGTCAACACTACCGAGCTTGCGCCGGTGTCGAGTACCATCGGTATCTTTGCGCCGTTGATTTGCGCAGCCAACGCGAAGTCGCCGCCACTACCACGCACGATTTGGACATTGCGGCCATGGCCGGCGACATGGCCGGGCATCAATTCCGCGATCACCCGGTCGGCGGCGTCGCGCAACTCGAAGCGGTAGCTGTAGCCGACCACCAGCAAAAGGCCGACTACCGCCCAGAACAAGGTCGCTTCCAGCGCCTTGGACAGCTTTTCGCGGAACAGCACGAGCACCAGACCACCGGCAAAGACCACCAGCGCGATCTTGAGTATCAGCGATCCGATGTCGTGGCGCAGCAGACTGGCGATGGCATCCTGATCGCTACTGGCGATCAGCGCGGCAAGCGACAATGCCACGCCGAGCACGAATGACCAGATCAGGCGCCGGCTCACGAAATCATCCTGTCGCGATATTGGCTTCGGGGGTCTTGGCTTCGGGAGTCTTGGCGGCGGCGAGACGGGCGGGCAATTTGCTCGTCACGCGGGCGCGCTCGGCGGCACTCATGGCGGTCCAATGTGCGATCTCGTCGATGGTGCGACCGCAACCAAGGCAAAGCCCGGAGCCGGCATCGAGGGTACAGATTTTGACGCAGGGGCTCTCGATCATAGTCCGTCTCGGGGCGAATCGGCTTTGAACATACGTACCGTAGGCTGGAACGCAATTGCGCGATTGTCGCAAGGTTTGGGGCTCAAGTTCCAGCCCGGAAAAGCGGCCGCCGGCTCAACCGGCGCCTCTCCTCTTGGCTGAGGATAGGCTCTCCCGGCGGGGTGATCGGCGGCGCATGTTCCGTCATTGGCGCCATGGCGGCCACCACCCGCTCGGGCGGGAAGGTGACGATCACTTCGGTGCCGATGCGCAATTTCGACTTGAGCACAAAGGTGCCGCCGTGCAGATCGGTCAGGCTCTTGGCGATCGGCAACCCGAGGCCGGCGCCCTGTTCGGCCGATTTGATCGAGTTCGAGCCTTGCCCGAAGGAGGAAAGCACGATCGGAATTTCGTCTTCCGGAATGCCCGGTCCGGTGTCCTTCACGCTCATGTATTGGCCGCCCGAGGCGGTCCAACCGACTTTCAGCCAAATCTCGCCGCCCTGCGGCGTGAATTTGATCGCGTTCGACAAGAGATTGAGGCAGATCTGCCGCAGTGCGCGCTCATCCGCCCACAGCCGCGGCAGATCGCTTTCAAACACGTCGTGAAGGGTGATTCCGCGGTTGGTTGCGCGCAACTTCAGCAGATGATGGCAATCCTCGACGATGCCGACCAGTGAGACGGATTCCTCATTGAGCTCGTATCGACCGGCTTCGATGCGCGAAAGGTCGAGAATTTCATTGATCAGGCCGAGCAGGTGCACGCCCGAATTATGGATGTCGGCGGAGTATTCCTTGTAGGCCGGCACCGCATGCGCGCCAAACACTTCTGTCTTCATCACTTCGGAGAAACCGAGGATGGCGTTGAGCGGCGTGCGCAATTCGTGGCTCATCTGGGCGAGAAAGCGCGATTTTGAAATATTGGCGGCTTCGGCGCGCTGGCGCGCCTCGTCGGAGATCGCTTTCGCCTGTTCGAGTTCGCCGATCAACGCATCTTTTTCGGCGCGCGCTTCCAGCGTCGCCAGCGTGGTGGAATAGAGCCGATAGGCGATCACGGCGAAATAACCCTGCGCGGTTGCCGCCATGATGGCGAGAATGTAGTCGCGCAGCGTGCCGTGCAGTGCGAAGTCGAGCACGATCGCACTGGTGACCGGAAAGGTGGCGGCAAACATTGCCATCGGCAGGCTCGACGCCAGCATGCTGGAAACCGCCACCACCAGCAGCATGACGAACAGCATGAATGTGCCGGAGCTTTCGTCTGTTCCGACCGGATGGATCAGGATGAACATCCAGGCCAGCCCGAAGAATAAATCGAGGATGATGAAGCGCAGCCGCCAGCCGCGAGCGGATACCTCCGTCATCGGCAGATCGAGGAATTGCCGGCACTTGGTGATGATGACGGCGTGAATGACCAGGACTGAGGCGGTCCAGGCCCCGGCGGCAACGGCGCCGGTCCATAGGCTCGACAGGAAGCCGATGGTGCCGACCAGAAGCAAGATCACCAGCGAGGCGGACAGCCGGTTCTGCGCGTATTGCCGCAGCAACTCGTAATCGAAGGCGGGGCGGGTGCCGCTGGACGAGGTCAGCCGGTCGCGCGCCTCGCGCACATATTGCGCGGCAAGGCGGCGCTTTACCGGAGAGGTTTCCGGAGGCAGCGCGGAGAGATCGGGCGGTTCACCTGGAATCGGCATTAAAAGACGCTTGTACGCATGGAACTGAGGCCAACCTCGCCCAAAATCCTTAAAGCTAAGCTTAAGGCCCAGCTAAAAATATTGGTTAACGATTGTTATCAACCCCGGTTTGACAGGGCGTTTTGCCCATGTTCGGCTGCGGCTGAGGGGAAAAACGGACCGGAGTTAAGGAAATGAAGCTCTACGACAGCAAAATGGCGCCAAACCCGCGGCGCACACGTATTTTCCTCGCCGAGAAGGGCATATCGCTGCCGACCGAGCAGGTCGACATGATGAAAATGGAGCACAGGACACCGGAATATACCGCGATCAACCCGCTCCAGCGCATGCCGGCGCTGGTGCTCGACGATGGCACCGTCATTACCGAATCGATCGCGATCTGCCGCTATTTCGAGGTGCTGCAGCCGGAGCCGCCGCTGTTCGGCGCAGGGGCAAAGGAAATCGCCCTGGTGGAGATGTGGAACCGGCGCTGCGAGATCAATTACTTCTCCAATGTCGCGGCGGTGTTTCGCCATCTGCACCCGGCGATGAAGGAGCTGGAAGTGCCGCAGGTGCCCGCCTATGCCGAGGCCATGCGGCCGCGCGCGATCTGGTTTCTCGAACTTCTGGATAAAGAATTGGCAACACGCGAATTCATCGCCGGCAAAAGCTTCTCGGTTGCCGACATCACGACTTTGGTTGCCGTCGATTTCATGAAGCCGTCGCGCATCGTCATGCCGGAGAACCTCGCCAACGTGAAACGCTGGCACGCCGCTGTATCGGCGCGGCCGAGCGCGAAGGCATAATGAAACTGACTATCGTTGGCTGCGGCGATGCCTTCGGTTCGGGCGGAAGACTCAACACCTGCTTCTTCCTGGAGACCGCCAAGGGCACGCTGCTGGTCGATTGCGGTGCCTCCGCTCTGCCGGCGCTGAAGGGGCAGGCGCTCGATCCGAACCGGATCGACGGCATCGTGCTCTCGCACCTGCATGGCGACCATTTCGGCGGCTTGCCGTTTCTGCTTCTCGATGGGCAATTTCTCGCGCGCCGCGAGAAGCCGCTGCTGATCGCGGGGCCGCCCGGCACGCGTGCGCGACTCGATGCGGCGCTGGAAGTGTTTTTTCCAAAATCGAGCGGCTCGAAATGGCGGTTTCGTTGGGAGGTCATCGAAATTGCGGTGGGCGTCGAGTCCGACGTGCTTGGCCATTCGCTGTTGACCGCAGAAGTGATCCACGGATCTGGCGCGCCCTCGACGGCGCTTCGCCTGTCGGACGGAAAAACGATATTCGCCTATTCCGGCGACACCGAATGGACCGATGCGCTGTTAGCCGTCGCGCGCGATGCCGATCTGTTCGTCTGCGAATGCTATGGCTACGGCGGACGCATCGCCGGCCATATGACCTGGGAAATTCTCAAAAGCCGGCTCGCCGACTTGTGCGCGCGCCGCGTTATGGCCACGCATATGAACCCGACCGTGCTGGCGCGGCTCGACGAGATCAAAGCCGCCGGCGTGTTGATTGCCGCCGACGGCACGGTGATCGAATTCTAGAGACTCAGCGGTCGAGCAGGGCGATCAGGCTCGACGTATCCCAGCGCTTGCCGCCCATCTTCTGAACCTGCGAATAGAACTGGTCGACCAGCGCGGTGACCGGCAAATGCGCGCCGTTCTTGCGCGCCTCGCCGAGACAAATACTCAGGTCCTTGCGCATCCAATCGACCGCAAAGCCGAAGTCGAACTTGTCGGCGGCCATGGTCTTGTAGCGGTTCTCCATCTGCCAGGACTGCGCCGCGCCCTTTGAAATCGTCGCGATCAATTTCTCGATGTCGAGACCGGATTTTTTGGCGAAGTGCAGGCCTTCGGCCAGGCCCTGCACCAGTCCGGCGATGCAAATCTGGTTGACCATCTTGGCAAGTTGGCCGGAGCCGGGGCTGCCAAGCAGATTGCAGGCGCGCGCGTAGGCCGCGATCACCTTTTCGGCGCGGCCGAACGGTTCGGCGTCGCCGCCGCACATGACCGTGAGCACGCCATTCTCGGCGCCGGCCTGGCCGCCCGACACCGGCGCGTCGATACAATCGAACCCGGCCGTTTTCCCCGCCGCGTAAAGCTCGCGGGCAATTTCGGCCGACGCCGTGGTATGGTCGACGAATATTTTCCCTTTGGTAATGCCGGCGAACGCACCGTTTGCACCCAGCGTCACCTCGCGCAGGTCATGGTCGTTGCCGACGCAGCACATGACGAAATCCTGGCCCGCGGCCGCGGCCTTGGGCGTGGGGGCGGATTTGCCGCCATATTGCGCCACCCATTTTTCGGCCTTGGCGGCGGTGCGGTTATAGACCGTCACGTCGTGCCCGCCCTTGCTCTTGAGATGCCCAGCCATGGGGTAACCCATGACGCCCAAGCCCAGAAACGCCACCTTCGCCATCGTTCTTCTCCTTGAGAATTTCGCTTTTTGCCTTGGCCGGCCGCAGCCGTTGCCGACCGCCCAATAGGTCATTTAAGGGGCGGGTGCGTCAACCTCCTTTGCACCCATGTGACACCGGCTCGCCGGGTCCGTCGCCCGGTAGGCAATTCGAATGCCGATGGATCATGGCCATGCAGGCACCCCGGCGATAAACTGCGAAGAATCGGGCGCAACGCCGCGCAGTGCCGTTGCTTTGGCATGAGAAGGAAAAGACACATTCATGCGTAAGCTCAGTCTGAATGAGCGTATTGTCATCGTGAAGGGACGCGACGGCTATTTCCTGATCAATGCCAACGATGTTTACGTCGGAAAGGCCCTCTTCATCTACGGTGAATATAGCGGTCTTGAGGGAGAATTTTTAAATCGCCTCATTCGCGCCGGCGACGTTGTTGTAGAGGTCGGTGCCAACATCGGATCGCACACGATCGCGCTGGCCAAAACCGTTGGAACGAGCGGCAAGGTCTATGCGTTTGAACCGCAGCGCGCTTGTTATTCCTTGCTTGAATCGCAGATTGCGCTCAATCAATTGGAAAATATTTATGCTTACCGTTATGGTGTCGGCCGCACCAAAGAAAAATTATGGCTGCCTAAGGTGAATTACGGGGCCGTTGGAAACTTCGGCGCCGTTGAACTGGCCAGAAATAAATCCGCCGATTCGGAGCAAGTCGATATCGTCACGCTTGATGAAATGTTGGGCGATGTTGCTTGCTCGCTGATAAAAATCGACGTTGAGGGAATGGAAGAAGACGTCATTCGCGGCGGCATTGGCGTCATCGAAAAACACAGCCCCATCATATATGTCGAGAACGACCGAGCGCAGAAATCGAAATCGCTTATCGCATTATTGTTGGATCTAAAATATAGGCTGTGGTGGCATTTACCGCCGCTGTTCAACCCGAATAATTTCTTCGGTATCAAGGACAACGTTTATGAAAACATCGTGTCGTGTAATATGTTTTGTTGCCGTGAAAATCATGAGGCGGCAAAGGGATTGGTTGAAATAAGGTCTCCGGACGATCCGCATCCGGCCATGCGTCCGCAAAGATAGCAAGGCATTAAAGCAGCCAACCGCATTGACGGCCCCGGTTACGCGGCATTTTGCTTGCGCGCGATCTTTTTCGAAAATCGGCTGCCCCTTTGCGGGATCATGCTCTATGGTGTCGGCAAAAGCGGGCAGGCGGGCAGCAGGGACCAGCGATTATGGCGGTGACCAAGGAACAAGTTCTTAGCGCGCTCGCCAAGGTGGGCTCGCCGGGCGGCACGCCATTGCCGGATGCGCGCGTGCTGTCGGATATCGTCGTCAGCGACGGCAAGGTATTTTTCTCCATCACGGCCGATGCGGCGGCGGTGAAAGCCTGGGAGCCAGTGCGAAAGAGCGCCGAAGACGCCGTGCGCGCAATTCCGGGCGTGCAATCCGCGCTTGTCGCCCTGACCGCCGAACGCGCCGCCGGCGCCGCGGCGCGCGGGCCGCAGCCGGCCCATGTCGCCACTCAGCCGCGCGCGGCGGGCGCGCCCGCGGCGCAAGGTCATGGGCATGCGCACGCTCATCCCGCCGACAAGGTGCAGCCCGGCATTCCCGGCGTCGATGCAATCATCGCGGTCGCCTCCGGCAAGGGCGGCGTCGGCAAATCCACCACCGCCGTCAACCTCGCGCTCGGCCTGCGCGATCTCGGCCTCAAAGTCGGCATGCTCGATGCCGACATTTATGGGCCTTCGCTGCCCAAGCTGCTCGCCATCAAGGAGAAGCCGCAGACAATCGGCGGCACCCGGCTCAAGCCGATCGAGCGTTACGGCCTCACCGTCATGTCGATCGGCTTTCTGATCGATGAAGAGACGCCGATGATCTGGCGCGGGCCGATGGTGATGTCGGCGATTACGCAGATGCTGCGCGAAGTGGAGTGGGGCAAGCTCGACATCATGGTGGTCGACATGCCGCCCGGCACTGGCGATGCCCAGCTCACCATGGCGCAGCAGGTGCCGCTCAAAGGCGCGGTCATCGTTTCGACGCCGCAGGATCTGGCGCTGATCGACGCGCGGCGCGGCGTTGCCATGTTCAAACGCGTCAACGTACCGGTGCTCGGCGTGGTCGAGAACATGAGCTATTTCCTGTGCCCGAGCTGCGGCACGCGCTCCGACATTTTCAGCCATGGCGGCGCGCGCCACGAGGCCGAACGCCTGGGCGTGCCGTTCCTCGGCGAAGTGCCGCTGCACATGACCATTCGGGAAAAGTCCGACAGCGGCCTGCCGGTGGTCGCCACCGAGCCGGACGGCCCGCACGCCAAGATCTATCGCGACATCGCGGCCCGCGTGCTTGAACAGATCAAGGGCGGCGCGGCTTCAGGCCGCGTGGCGCCGAAGATCGTGATCGAGGCTTAACTTTAGCCTTGGCCTTAGACTCGCCGTCTGCATAGTCGTGGTGCGCGCCGGCGCGCGCAATCGTTTCCCCGGATTCCCGCGAAGTAATCGAAAAATATCGCAGTTGCCGCTATCCGCGCGTCACCGATCTGCGCCACTCAAGTAGGTATTCTCTTCCGTGACGACGCCCAAACAGGCGGTCATGGAATTCTCCGCAGTCATTGCCGTCGTATCGCGGATCGAGCGGGCGGCCGGCAAGCTCATGTAATCCCGCATGCCTCCATTGGTTTAATATACTACCATTTTACGAGTTGACGCCTTGCGCTCCAGTGGGTCTGGACGCATTTTGGCGTCACTCTGGAGCGGCCTTAGGCGCTCCATGGGGACATCACTGTTCCCATAAACGATCCAAGGGAGGATCCAATGAAACGCCGTAAATTTTTGACTGTGCTTGGTGCCGGCGCTGCCGTCGCCGCTATCGCAAAACCGGCCATTGCGCAGTCGACGCCCGCGCTCAAATGGCGGCTGGCCATGAGTTGGCCGAAGTCGCTCGACACCGTCTACAGCGCCGGTGAGACGCTGTCGAAGTTCGTCGCCGAAGCGACCGATAACAAGTTTCAGATTCAAGTCTTTGCCGCCGGTGAGATCGTGCCGGGGCTGCAGAACGTCGACGCGACGACCAACGGTACGGTCGAGATGTGTCATACCGCCGCCTATTACTTCATCGGCAAGGATCCGACCTTCGCCCTGTGCAATTCGATTCCGTTCGGGCCCAATGCGCGCCAGCAGAACGCCTGGTTCAACGACGGCGGCGGCAACCAGCTGATCAATGACTTCGTCAAGAAGTTCAATCTCCATGGCATGCCGGGCGGCAATACCGGAACGCAGATGGGTGGCTGGTTCCGCAAGGAGATTCATACCGTCGACGATCTCAAGGGACTCAAAATGCGCATCGGCGGCTGGGCCGGCAAGACGCTGCAGAAGCTCGGCGCGGTTCCAACTCAGATCGCCGGCGGCGACATCTATCCGGCACTGGAGAAAGGCACCATCGATGCCGCCGAGTGGGTCGGGCCGTACGACGACGAAAAACTCGGCTTCTACAAAGTCGCCAAGTACTACTACTATCCGGGCTGGTGGGAAGGCGCCACGTGCCTGCATTTCTTCATCAATACGGCGAAATGGGCCGAGCTGCCGAAGAACTATCAGGCGATCATGACGATGGCCGCAGCCTATGCCAACACCGACGTGCAGGCGCGTTACGATTCTCGCAACCCTGCCGCATTGAAACGCCTGATCTCCGGCGGTGCGCTGCTTCGGCCGTTCAGCCAGCCGATCATGGAAGCGTGTCTCAAGGCATCGAACGAGGTGAACGCCGAGACTTCTGCCGCAAACGCCGACTTCAAGAAAATATACGAGAACTTGATGGCGTTCAAAAACGAGGAATATCTGTGGTGGCAGGTGGCTGACTACACCTACGATAGCTTCATGATCCGCAACCGCGGCAAGTAAACAAAATCCTAGGCAAATCAGACGGGGTCGGCTCCAAGCCGGCCCCGTTGGCTTTTGGCCGCTGCCCCGGAATGAAACGTCCATCCCCACTTTCAACTTTGGTCGAACCGGTGCAGACTGGATTTAGCCAGCGGGTTCCGTCATGGTGGCAGCTATGCCCCCAGAGGGTGAAAAACGGGTGCACGCGGGTAGCGGGGGCTTCCGCTACTGATAACAAACGGGAGGATAACAGGATGAAACGTCGTCAATTTATCAAAGCCGCCGGTCTCGGCGTTGCGGCAAGTGCGATCGCCGCGCCCGCCATCGCGCAATCGATGCCTGAGCTCAAATGGCGCATGACCACAAGCTGGCCGAAGTCGCTCGACACGCTGTTCGGCGGCGCGGAAATGATGGCTAAGGCGGTCGCCGAGGCGACCGATAACAAGTTCCAGATTCAGGTATTCGCCGGCGGCGAAATCGTACCTGGCCTGCAAGTCGTCGATGCCGTGCAGAACGGCACCGTCGAGTGCGGCCATACCGCCTCGTATTATTATTTCGGCAAGGATCCGACCTTCGCTTTCGGCACCTCGGTCGCCTTCGGACCGAACCAGCGTCTGAACCAGGGCTGGTACACTTTGGGCGGCGGCCGGGAAGTGCTCAATGAATTCTACAAGAAATACAACTGTCACTCGCTGCTCGCCGGCAATACCGGTTGCCAGATGGGCGGCTGGTTCCGCAAGGAGATCAACACGATTGACGATCTCAAAGGTCTGAAAATGCGTATCGGCGGATTCCCCGGCCGCGTGATCCAAAAGCTCGGCGCCGTGCCGCAGCAGATCGCCGCCGGCGACATCTATCCGGCGCTGGAAAAGGGTACCATTGACGCCGCCGAATGGGTCGGTCCTTACGATGACGAAAAGCTCGGCTTCTACAAGGTCGCGCCGCACTATTACTATCCCGGCTGGTGGGAAGGCGGCTCGATGCTTTTTGCCATGTTCAATATCGATAAGTGGAATGCGCTGCCGAAGCACTATCAGTCCATCCTCGAACATGCGGCTGCTTATGCCAACCAGTGGATGGTTGCGAAGTACGATCTGGTCAATCCGCTGGCGCTGCGTCGTCTGCTGGCCGGCGGCACCAAGCTGCACGGCTTCTCGCCGGCGATCATGGAAGCCTGCTTGAAGGCGGCCCATGAATTGCACGCCGATATCGCCAAGGAAAATGCCAGCTTCAAGAAGGTGTATGATTCGATGAACGCCTACATGAAGCCGGGCTATTCGTGGTTCCAGGTCGCCGAACTCAACTACGACTCCTTCATGATCCGTCACAACGCCTGATCGTCAGGACCAAAGCAGAACCCCGGAGCCGCGGCTCCGGGGTTTTTTATTGCCGTGATCGAATCCGCCGCCGTTATTTTGGCGGCGGACCGAAATTGAGCGCTGGCGGCATCTCGATCTGCGGGACCTCGATCTTCACCTTGTTCGGGTCGATGTTTGAGGCGGCTCCTTTGTAGTGCATGACCATTGCCGGGAACAGGATCACCAGCAGCACCATGATGACCTGGATCACCACGAACGGCACCGCCCCCCAGTAAATCTGCCCGGTGGTGATTCCCTCCGTGCGTAAACCAGTGACACGGTCGTTATAGGGCTCGCGCGGCGCCACCGAGCGCAAATAAAACAGCGCGAAGCCGAATGGCGGATGCATGAACGAGGTTTGCATATTGACCCCGAGAATGACCCCGAACCAGATCAGGTCGATCCCCAGTTTTTCGGCCGCGGGCCCCAGCAGCGGAATGATGATGAAGGCGAGTTCAAAAAAGTCGAGGAAGAAGGCGAGCACGAACACGAAAGCGTTGACGAATACCAGGAAGCCGACCTGGCCGCCGGGCAGCGACGTCAGCATGTCCTCGACCCAGATGTGGCCGCTGACGCCGTAGAAGGTGAGCGAGAACACGCGGGCGCCGATCAGGATGAACACAACGAAGGCCGACAGCTTGGCGGTCGATTCAGCGGCCTGGCGCACCAGGTCCCAGGTCAGACGCCGCTTGAGGGCGCCCAGGATCAGCGCGCCGCTGGCGCCCATGGCTCCGCCCTCGGTCGGGGTGGCAACGCCGATGAAGATGGTACCGAGCACCAGGAATATCAGGAACAACGGCGGCACCATCACGAAGGTGGTCTGCTGCGCCATGTGCGACAGGAACCGGAAGCCGGTGTAGCGGTCGACGATCCAGTTCACCACCGTCACTCCGAAGGCGAACAGGATCGAGAAGAACATGCTGAGCACGACGAAATCGGCGCCGTGCGACGTCGAATTTCGCATTATGGCCCAGCCGAACACGCCGCTCAAAACCGCGAGAGCGCCGAGCGAAATCAGGCCGCGGCTGCCATCGGCTTCGCGAAAGCCGACCGCATCCGGCGGCAGGCCGGGCGTCGCTTTCGGAAACAGCAGCGTAATCAGGAATACGTAACCGGCGTAGAGGCCGGCGAGCACGATGCCGGGAATGAAGGCGCCTTCGTACATATCGCCGACCGAACGGCCGAGCTGGTCGGCCATCACGATTAGCACCAGCGAGGGCGGAATGATCTGCGCCAGCGTGCCGGAGGCGGCGATGACACCGGACGCGACGCGCCGGTCATAGCCGTAGCGCATCATGATCGGCAGCGAGATCAGCCCCATGGAAATGACCGACGCCGCCACCACGCCGGTGGTGGCGGCGAGCAGCGCTCCGACGAACACGACCGCGTAGGCGAGCCCGCCGCGCACCGTGCCGAACAATTGCCCGATCGTGTCGAGCAGGTCCTCAGCCATGCCGGATCGTTCCAGCACCAGGCCCATAAAGGTGAAGAACGGAATCGCCAGCAGCGTGTCGTTGCTCATTACGCCATAGACGCGCTCGGGCAGCGCTTGCAGAAAGTCGGGCACGAACAGGCCGAGCTCGATACCGAGAAGCGCGAAAATCAGGCCGACCGCGCCAAGCGAGAACGCCGCCGGATAACCGAGCAGCAGGAAAAACACCAAGGAGCCGAACATGATCGGCGCCATGTTGTGGATGAGGATGGCTTCCATTGAATGCTCCGGGGACCGCTATTGGCGCCTAACGTTTCTCGATCGCTTCGACAATGTGCTCGATCTCGGCTTCGAGAGCGTGGACCTGTGTCACGTGCGGATCCGGGATAAGTTCGCGCATTACCGCGATGCGCTTGACCAATTCCGATAGGCCTTGGATGAGCAGCAAGGTGAACCCGATCATGATCAGCGATTTGGCCGGCCATTGCGGCAACCCGCCGGCATTCCCGGACTGCTCGTTGAGCGCAACCGAACGATAGAAGAATGGAATTCCAGTAATGATCATGATGATGCAGAGCGGCGCCAGGAACAAGGAATGCCCCACCACGTCGATGCTATCGCGTAGGCGCTTGGGCAGCAGATTGTTCACGATGTCGATGCGGATGTGCTCGTTGTCGAGCAGCGTCCAGGGCGAGCACAGCAGAAACACGATACTGAACAGCACCCATTGCAGCTCGAGCCAGGAGTTCGACGAGGTGTCGAATATTTTGCGCACGGTGGCATTAACCGCCGACACCGCGACGGCGGCGAGGATCAGCCACGCAATGCGCCTGCCGATCCAGGTGTTGACGGCGTCGATAACGCGCGTCACGGGCAGCAACGTCTTCAGGACTGCGTCGAGGGCGCCCACTTTGTTCTCCCCTGCTGCCGGACCCAGGCGTTGCCGCCGGCCGGATTTTTTTATTTTTCCTTTATGTCCCCATGGCTTGGCGCGGGCCAAGCGCACTACCTTAATCCGATGGTGGCCGCAGGCGTCAATGGAGAATTTGGTAGTAGGTCTAGGCAGGGGGCCACCCCCGGGCACCGGTCGGCCTTGACGGGCGCCGCTGCCCGGTCCTTGCGGCCAGGGCGTTGGGGGCTGAAACCTATGGTTAACGAACTCTAAACCCTCGATTAACCACGTTGAGGCTACAAATGTGGCCGGCCTGCCTTTGGGGCCGCCCCGGCGGCATCGTGCGCGGCGGGCGAGGAAAACGCATGCGGCAATTCACGATCGCCGAGCGGCTAATCGCGGCCGTCCTGCTGGCGCTCTCCGCCGTGTTGACAGCGCCGTATCTGAGCGCGGCGCTGCCGCAGGCTCTCGGCGAAGCCAATGCCTACTATGCAGGCATCGTCATTTGGCTCGCCGCTATCGGCCTGGCCGGCGTCGTGGTGCTGGCCATTGCGCGCTCGATAGCGCGCCCGCTGGCGGAGGCAGCCGAAATGCTCGATGCCATAGGTTATGCGGAACTCAAGTCAGCCGCGCCATGGCCGCCGGGCCGGGGCGAAATTGCCCGTCTAATTTCGGCCACCGACCGGCTTGCGGAAGTTCTTGGCGAGCGCCAGCGCCGCGAACTTGTCCATAACGACCTCGATCGCGCCTGGCAGGCCACGCGCCGCGTCAATTTGTCCACCCTGGCGAATCAGGTCGAGGTCGCGACCGAGGGTGGCATCCAGCCGATCGTCGCGGGCGCATCTACTTTGCAGATCAAAGCCGAGGACATGCTGTCGGCGCTGGAGGCCGTTCGGGCGGCCTT
The DNA here is from genome assembly GCA_038206805.1 of Hyphomicrobiales bacterium. Taxonomy (GTDB): domain Bacteria; phylum Pseudomonadota; class Alphaproteobacteria; order Rhizobiales; family Xanthobacteraceae; genus Pseudolabrys. Next base: position 58,573 of record JBBRAL010000001.1, read on the forward strand.
CGACGAGACCGCTCGCGCCGCCGAGGGCTCGCGCGCCATGAACCAGGCTGCCGGCCAATTGTCCGACCAGGCGATGCAGGCGATTGCCGAAATATCCGAGCAGGTGCGGCGCGGCAATCGCCTCGGCCGCGACGCGGTGGCGCGCGCCAATGCCTCGCGCGCAACCATCGACGCCCTCACCAAGGCAGCCGACCAGATCGGCGACATCGTCTCGGTGATCAACCAGATCGCGGTGCAGACCAACTTGCTGGCGCTCAATGCCACTATCGAGGCGGCGCGTGCGGGCGAGGCCGGGCGCGGCTTTTCGGTGGTCGCCTCCGAAGTTAAGATGCTGGCGACACAGACCGGAAAATCGACCGAACGGATTGGCGGCAAGATTGCCGAAATTCAATCCACCACGCGCGAAGTCGTAGCTTCGCTGTCCGGTGTTGCCGAGGCGATCGATCAGCTCTCCGGCGTCACCCAGTCGGTGTCCGCGGCCATCGAGCAACAGCGTGCCGCGACCGAGAATTTCGCCCTCAACGCGGGCGAAACCAGCGCCGCGGTGTCCGATGTCGCCGGGCGCATGGTTGGAATTGCCGACATGGTGGAACGCGCAAGCATAACCGCGCAGGAAGTCTCCAACGTGACCGCGCAGATGCAAGCAACCGCGCAAAATTTGTGCCGCAAAATTCCGGACCTTGTACGCAAGGCGGTGAAGGCCGATTTGCGCGAATTCCCGCGTTATGAAGTGAAGTTGCGTGCGCGGTTGGAGTACGGTGGCGCGTTTACCGATATCATGGTGCTCGACGTCAGCGAGGGCGGAGCCCGCATCGGCGGCGTCGATCGTCTGAGTGTCGGCGACGAGGTTACCCTGACGTTCTTAGGGATGAAGGCGATTGCGGGCAAGATCGTGGATGATGCCGGCGACACCTTCGGTGTGTGTTTTACGCCGTCGCGGCTGCGGCTTGAGGAATTGCGCGATCTGGTGACGGCGCGCGAACGGGCTGCCTAAATTAGCCGCCGGTGACGCTCATGTGGCGTGACAACGCCGGCCGCTGGTGGCGGCGATCGATCACGAAATCATGCCCTTTAGGCTTGCGTGTGATCGCCTCGTCGATCGCGGCATGGATCCGTTCGTCGCTTTCGGAGGCGCGCAGCGGCATGCGCAGGTCGGCGGCATCGTCCTGGCCGAGGCACATATACAGGGTGCCTGTGCAGGTAATGCGCACCCGGTTGCAGGTCTCGCAGAAATTATGGGTCATCGGCGTGATGAAGCCGAGCCGCCCGCCGGTCTCCTTGACGCGCATATAGCGCGCCGGTCCGCCGGTACGATAGTCGATGTCTTCGAGCGTGAAACGTTCGGCCAGCCGCGCCCGCACTAGCGACAAGGGCAGGTATTGGTCCAGCCGGGATTCCTCGATATCGCCGAGCGGCATCACCTCGATCACCGTGAGGTCCATGCCGCGGCCGTGCGCCCATTCGAGCAGGCCGGCGATCTCGTCCTCGTTGACGCCCTTGAGCGCCACCGCGTTGATCTTCACATGCAGGCCGGCCGCCTGCGCAGCGTCGATGCCGGCCATTACCTTGCCGAGATCGCCCCAGCGCGTGATGGCGCGGAACTTGTCGGGATCGAGCGTGTCGAGCGACACATTGATGCGCTCGACGCCGTGCCCTTTAAGTTCGGCGGCGTATTTTTCCAATTGCGAGCCGTTGGTGGTGAGCGTGAGTTCCTTGAGCGCGCCGCTTTCGAGATGGCGCGACAGCGAGGACACCAGCGTCATGATGCCGCGCCGCACCAAAGGTTCGCCGCCGGTCAGGCGCAGCTTGCTCACACCCTTGGCGATGAACGCGCTGCATAGACGGTCGAGTTCCTCCAGGCTGAGCAGGTCGGCCTTCGGCAGGAATGTCATGTGCTCGGACATGCAATAAACGCAGCGGAAATCGCAGCGGTCGGTGACCGAGACACGCAAATAGGTGATGGCGCGGGCAAACGGGTCGATCAGCGCGCGCGGATGAGTGCCGGCCCGATCGATCTCGATTATGGAAGTGTCTTTGGTCAATGCCGGCCTTGCGTCCCCGCCAAGCGACTATCCAAGTTCCGCGCCTGCCAAGTGGATATAGGAATAGTGGACGATATTGGCCATAGCGTCCAGCGCGCCGTTGCGGGCGCGGCTATGCAACCGCGAAATCGGTTGCAGCGCAATCAAATCGAGCGATTGCGCGGCCTGGTTAGCGCTGCGGGGCCGGTGTCGATGGCCAGGGCGCGGGCGCCTGCTGCTGCACCGGCGCTGCCGTCATCGGGGCAGGAGCGCTTGCCGTTGTGGCGGCAGGCTTGGCGGCGGGTTTGGTCGCGGGCTTGGTCGCGGATTTGGCTGTGGGTTTTGCAGCCGGTTTGCTGGCAGTCTTCTTTTTGGGCGCCGGTTTCTTGACCACCTTCGGCGGCGCTGCCGGCGCGAGATGTACGACAACCGGGTTCGGTTGCAATTGCGTTGGGGCGCCGGTCGTCGCGAGCGGTTCGACGGTTTCCGAATCCGGCTGGTAGCCATTGAGCGTGAATGTAACGGTCAGCGGCGCATTGACCGGCAGCGCCAGTGCGCAAGGCGTACGGCAGTTTTGTCCGTTGGATGTCTTGGCTTCGGCGCCGGGCGGCTCGGACTCGAAACGCACGGTGTCCATAATCGGCGCCGGCTTCAAGGCGTCGAGACTCATCCAGTCAGGAGTTGACGAGCAAGCCGCCAGAGTGAGTGCGCCGCCCACGATCAAAATAACTCGGTACATCGCTTTGACCCATCCATTCGAGCGATAGAAGATGCACGCCCGTCACAAGGATACGGGCGCCGTAAGAAGGAGGCAACCTTTCGTACGTCGTTAACCTTACCGCGTTAACCATAACGGCATACCGGCACCATTAATTTGCCGAAAAAATGGCAGCCACCGCGGCCGGTAACTCCTCGAAATGGCTTATAACGTGGTCCGGTCCAAATTCAGACACTGGAGTTTCACTGTAACCGAAGTCGACGGCGATGATCGGAACGATGGCCGCGCGCGCGGTGCGGATATCCGTTAACGAATCGCCGATCATGATGGCGCGTTGCAGGCTTCCGCCGGCGGCGGCGATCGTGCGGCGCAATATCTCCGGATCGGGCTTCTGGATGCCGAACGTATCTTGTCCGCAGATGACTTCGAAGCGATCGGCAATCTTAAGTTCTTCGAGCAGCAGTATCGACAAGCGTTCGAGCTTGTTGGTGCAAACCGCAAGGCGGCAGCCGCGGCCGGCCAATGCATCGAGAGCATTGGTCAACCCCGGAAAGGGCCGCGAACGGTCGGCCAGGTGGGCAGTATAGTGGACGATGAAATCCGCGAAAATCTGCTCAAGCTTTGCCGGCGTAATCGTGCGGCCTTCCGCCTCGATGCCGCGCGCAATCATGGCCCGGACGCCGCCGCCAATCATGTTGCGTGCCGATTCGTAGGCAAGCTGCGGCAACCCCTCGCGCGCAAACATTACATTGAGGGTATCGACGAGATCGGGCGCGGTATCGATCAGTGTGCCGTCAAGGTCGAAAACGATGGTCGGAGCGGACATGATGGCAGCAACTAACGCCCGCTCGCGATCGATGCAAGGCCAATTACCGTGGCCGCATTTCGGCAAAGATCATGCGCGTTCATAATGCCGGCGCTTTTCGGCTATTCAGGCCTGACGATCGGAGCTAGATAGGCGGTGCAATAGCATCCTTAATATCCGCTCGAATCCTCAGCCGGTTATTATGAACGCCGATTCCCAAAAACAAGCGGCCGCCGCTCGCGCCATGGAATTCGTGCGCCCCGGCATGCGGCTTGGGCTCGGCACCGGGTCGACCGCGAAGCATTTTGTGGAACTGGTCGGGGAGCGCGTTCGCGCCGGTCTCGATATTGTAGCGGTGCCGACATCGGAGGCCACCCATGCGCAAGCCAAGCGTTGTGGCATTCCACTGACCACCTTGGACGAGACGCCGGAACTCGACCTGACGGTGGACGGCGCCGACGAGATCGCGCCCGATTTGAGCCTGATCAAGGGCGGTGGCGGGGCGCTGCTGCGGGAAAAGATCGTGGCCAGCGCCTCTGCGCGCATGATTGTGATCGCCGATCAGAGCAAATGGGTTGCCACGCTTGGCCGATTTCCGTTACCGATCGAGGTGACCCCATTCGGTTATGCGGCCACGCTGCGGGCGCTTGAAAAGACAATGGCCGCGATTGGGCCGTCCGGGCCACTCACGCTGCGGCAAGGCAAGGATGGCCATGTTTTCGTCACGGATGGCGGTCACTGGATCGTCGACGCCGCGCTAGGCCGGATTGACGATCCGCGAGCGATGGCGCATGCGCTTTCGGGGGTTGCGGGGGTGATGGAGCATGGTCTGTTTGTCGATATCGCGCATATGGCCATTATTGGCGGGCCGGATAGCATCAAGATCGTCGAGCGGGCCTGATATCTCGGGCCAAACGGAGTTACGATAATGCAATTCATATCGACCGCTAACCGCGCCGTCCGCCTGGCCACGCTCGCCATCGCACTGGCCGTATCCAGCCCAGCCGCCCATGCCCAACAGCCATCGGCGGCGGCGATGCTGACCGCCACGGAGCTCGTGCTCTCCACCGGCACGACCTCTCTGTTCAACCCTTTGATCTCCGGTGTGGTCGAGCAGGCAAAAAATTTGTTTCTGCAACAGAACCCGGCCTTGAATAAGGATATCACCGAGGTCGCCAACAAAATGCGCGGCGATCTGGCGCCACGGCTGGACGAGCTGAATAACGAAGTGGCTCGGCTTTATGCCACCAGTTTCACCGAGCCGGAGCTCAAGGAAATCCTCGCGTTCTACAAGAGCCCGGTCGGCAAGAAGATGCTTGCCCAGCAGCCGATTGTCGTCGATAGCAGCATGAAATTCGCGCAGTCCTGGGCCAACAAGCTATCGGAAGAAGTAGTCGTGAAGATGCGCGCGGAAATGAAGAAAAAAGGCCACGACCTTTGACAGGCATTGGCCGGATCGCGGCGCGGCGGCCTTGAGCGCGTTCCGATTCTGTTGAGCCGGGAACGCGCTCTAGATTTTTGATTTGATCGCATTTTCTAAGGCGAACCGATTCCCACTTCGCCGGAAAATGCTCTAGCGGGCGATAGCGGCCGATGGCTGATCACGACGTCGACCTATTTGTCATCGGCGCAGGTTCCGGTGGCGTGCGTGCGGCGCGCATTGCGTCTGGCTACGGCGCGCGCGTGATGATCGCTGAGGAATTCCGGGTAGGCGGCACCTGTGTCATCCGCGGCTGCGTGCCGAAGAAACTTCTGGTCTACGCGTCGCGATTTTCCGCCGAATTCGAGGACGCGGCCGGTTACGGCTGGAGCGTGCCGGAGCCGACCTTCCACTGGCCGGCCTTGATCGCCAACAAGGATCGCGAGATTGCGCGGCTGGAAGCCGCCTATATCGGCACGCTCGAACGCTCCAAGGTTGAACTGGTCAAGAGCCGCGCCGTGCTGGAGGACGCGCATACCGTGCGCCTGCTGGCAAGCGGTGCACATGTGCGCGCGGAGACGATCCTGATCGCGACCGGCGCCACGCCTTATCACGGCGCGCAGATCGCCGGTCTCGAACACGTCATTTCATCGAACGAGGCATTCCATCTCAAGCAGCTGCCAAAGCGCATTCTTATTCAGGGCGGCGGCTATATCGCGGTCGAGTTCGCGGGAATTTTCGCCGGGCTCGGCAGTCAGGTCACGCTGGTCTATCGCGGCGAGAACATTCTGCGCGGCTTCGACGACGACGTGCGCGAACATCTGCGCGGCGAGATGGTCAAACGCGGCATCAGGATCATCACCAAGCAAACCGTGGCAGCGGTCGAGAAGGTCGACCACGGCTATGATGTCGAATTGTCCGACAACGAGCAGGTCATGGCGGACCTCGTCATGTTCGCGACCGGCCGCAAGCCGAACGTGCATGGGCTTGGCCTGGAAACGGTGGGCGTCAGGCTCGGCGAGACCGGCGGCATCGCCGTCGATGCATCCTCGCAGACGACCGTGGACAATATTTACGCGGTCGGCGACGTCACCAACCGCATCAATCTGACGCCGGTGGCGATCCGCGAGGGTCATGCTTTCGCCGATACGGTGTTCGGCGGCAAGCCGACCAAAGTCGATCATACCAATGTGCCGACCGCGGTGTTCTCCGAGCCCGAGCTCGGCGTCATCGGCTTGACCGAACACCAGGCGCGCGACCAACTGGCCAAGGTCGATATCTACAAGACCAGCTTCCGGCCGATGAAGGCGACGCTCTCCGGCCGCGACACCCGTATCTTCATGAAGCTTTTGGTGGATGGCACCACTGGCCGCGTGGTCGGCTGCCATATCGTGGGGCCCGACGCCGGCGAGTTGATCCAGATAATCGGCGTGGCGGTGAAGATGGGGGCGACCAAGGCCGATTTCGACGCCACCATGGCGGTGCACCCAACCGCGGCCGAGGAACTGGTCACCATGCGCGAGAAGGCCGCGAGCTATACGCGGGCGGCGGCGGAATAACCCTAAAAGCCCGCAGCTTCTCGAAGTTCTGGCATCGGCCATGGGCTCTCGTGTATAACCCCCGGAAATGCGGAGTGTTTTGTAATGCCCGAGCGTTGGACGCCCGATAGCTGGCGCAACAAGCCAATTCAGCAGGTTCCGGATTATCCGGACCCGCTGGCGCTGGCCGATGTCGAAAAACAGCTTGCGACCTTCCCGCCGCTGGTATTTGCCGGCGAGGCGCGCAGCCTGAAAAAGGCGCTCGCCAAGGTCGCCAATGGCCATGCTTTCCTGCTGCAGGGCGGCGACTGCGCGGAAAGCTTCGCCGAGCACGGCGCCAACAATATCCGCGACTTCTTCCGCATGTTCCTGCAGATGGCGGTGGTGCTGACTTATGCCGCCGCCTCGCCGGTGGTGAAGGTTGGCCGCATCGCCGGGCAATTCGCCAAGCCGCGTTCCTCGCCGACCGAGAAACGCGACGGCAAGGAATTGCCGAGCTATCGCGGCGACATCGTCAACGATATCGCCTTCACCGAGGATGCGCGCCGCCCCGACCCGCGGCGCCAGATCGAGGCCTTCCGGCAATCGGCGGCCACGCTCAATCTGTTGCGCGCCTTTGCGCAAGGCGGCTACGCCAATCTCGGCAGCGTGCGGCAGTGGATGCTCGGCTTCGTCAAGGACTCACCGCAATCGCGCCGTTACGTCGAATTGTCCGACCGCATTTCCGAAGCGCTCGGCTTCATGCAGGCCTGCGGCCTCGATCTGGAGAGTCATCCCGAGCTGCGCACCACCGATTTCTACACCAGCCATGAGGCCCTGCTGCTCGGCTTCGAGCAGGCGCTCACCCGTATCGATTCAACCACCGGCGACTGGTACGCCACCTCCGGCCACATGATCTGGATCGGCGACCGCACCCGCCAGTTCGATTACGCCCACATCGAATATGCCCGCGGCATCAAGAATCCGATCGGTCTCAAATGCGGTCCCTCGCTCAAGCCCGACGATCTGCTGCGTCTGATCGATGTGCTCAACCCCGACAACGAGGCGGGCCGCCTTACGCTGATCGGCCGCTTCGGCGCCGATAAGGTAGGCGAGCATCTGCCGGCGCTGCTGCGCGCGGTCAAGCGCGAGGGCCGGGTGGTGCTGTGGTCGTGCGATCCGATGCACGGCAACACGATTACCTCGGCGAGCGGCTACAAGACCCGGCCGTTCGACCTGATCTTGAAAGAGGTGCGCGGATTTTTTGACGTGCATGCGGCGGAAGGTACCTATGCCGGCGGCGTGCATCTGGAAATGACCGGACAGAACGTCACCGAATGCACCGGCGGCGCGAGAGCCATTTCCGACGCCGATCTCAACGACCGCTATCACACGGTCTGCGATCCGCGGCTCAATGCCGAGCAGGCGATCGATCTCGCCTTCCTGCTGGCGGAATTGCTCAAGAAAGTGCGCTCGGCCCACGTTAAGCCGATGCCGGCGGTGGCCGGGCTTTAGGCCGGAAGCTTTCGCCCCGGTTCGGTGTTAGTCTAGGCGGGACGCAAGCGCGGGCTCGGCGCGCGTGTCCGGTGACTAATAAATAACCGAGCCGGGGGAGACATCATGAAACGCCATCATTGGCAATTTGCGTCGCTTGGCTTCGCGCTGGCCGCAATTTCGCTTTTCACGTCCGTCGCTGTGGCACAAATCGCCGTGTCCGCAAACGACAACAAAGTCATCAACGTGGACGGCAAGAGCGTCATCGTCCAAAACGCGCCGTCCGACACCGTCACCATCATCGACCTCGGCGCCACACCGCCCAAGGTCATCGCCGAGTTGAAGGCGCCCACCAGCGTCGTCGGCCCGCCGCAAAGCGTTGCCGTTTCGCGCGACGAAAGCATCGCGCTGGTGACCGGCGCCATCAAGATCGACCCCGCCGATCCGAAGAAGACCACAGCCGATAATCGGGTTTCGGTCATCGACCTGAAGGCCAAGCCGCCGGCGGTGATCGCGACGCTCGAAGCCGGCGCCGCGCCGTCCGGCCTTTCGATCAATCCAGCCGGCACTTTGGCGCTGGTTGCAAACCGCAACGATGGCACGGTGTCGATCTTCACCATCGCCGGCAAGACCGTAACGGCGGCCGGCAAAATCGATTTCGGCAATCCGAAGTCCGGCCCGAGCCATGCCGCCTTCACGCCCGATGGCAAGATGGCGCTGGTGACGCGCGATGGCGATCATAAGATTTCGGTGCTCAGTATCGACGGCAGCAAGGTCGTGGATACCAAGCAATTCATGGTGGCGGGTTTCCGTCCCTATAGCGTCACGATCAGTCCCAAGGGCAACGTGGCCGTGCTGAGCAACCAGGGCGGCGGGCAGGGCGACAACGATTTGTTGTCGGTCGTTGACCTCAAGGTGAACCCTCCCCGCGTTGTCGACACCATCGCTGTCGAGCAGATCCCTGAGGGTGTGACCATGTCGCCCGACGGAAACTACGTCGCGGCGGTCATGCAAAATGGCTCGAATAAGCCGAAGGCGCATCCGAACTATCACAAAGGCAGCATCCTCTCGATTTTCCGGATTGACGGCACCAAGCTGACATTCGTGGCGAAGGGCGAATTCGGCGGCTGGGGTCAGGGCGTGGTGTGGAGCAAGGACGGCAAGACCCTGCTGGCCCAGTCGATGCTGGACAAGTCGCTCGACATATTCTCGTTCGATGGCAAGACGCTGAAAATGACCGGCTCGATCAAGGTCAATGGCGGCGCGGCGGGTATTCGCACGGCGTTGGACTGATCTGCGGCCGAAATCGCCGTTCACGATTGCCGACCGGAAGGGCAGGCGCTAGATCAATGCCATGAACGCCCGCCCTTCCGATAGGCTCGCCATCGCGGTTGCCCAGCTCAACTCGACGGTCGGCGACATCGCCGGCAAGGCCGAGAAAGTGCGCCGCGCGCGCGCGGCGGCGGCCACCCAGAGCGCCGATCTGGTGGTTTTCCCCGAACTGTTCATTGCCGGCTATCCGCCCGAGGATCTGGTGCTCAAGCCGGCCTTCCAGGCCGCCTGCCGCGCGGCCATTGAGGCGCTCGCGCGCGAGACGGTGGACGGCGGTCCGGCGCTGCTGGTGGGAACGCCCTGGCTCGACGACGGTAAGCTCTACAATGCGGTGGCGCTGCTCGATGGCGGCGCGATTGCCGCGCTGCGCTACAAGGTCGATCTACCCAATTACGGCGTGTTCGACGAAAAGCGCGTGTTCGTTCCGGGACCGATGCCGGGGCCGGTGAATTTCCGCGGCGTGCGTCTCGGCCTGCCGATCTGCGAGGATATCTGGGGCGAGGAGATCGTCGAGTGCCTGGCCGAGACCGGCGCCGAACTGCTGGTGGTGCCGAACGGCTCGCCCTATTGGCGCCAGAAAGGCGATGTGCGCATCAACATCGCGGTTGCACGCGTCACCGAGCAGGGACTGCCCGCCATTTACGTCAATCAGGTCGGCGGTCAGGACGAACTCGTTTTCGATGGCGTATCGTTTGGACTGCACGCCGATTGCTCGCTGGCGTTCCAGCTTGCCGCGTTTCAGGAGGCGGTCGTCACCACGCAATGGGTCCGACGCGGCGCGACTTGGCGCTGCGACAATGGACCGATGGCCGCCAACGTGGAAGCCGATCGCGCCGACTATGCGGCCTGCGTGCTGGGCCTGCGCGACTACGTCAACAAGAACGGTTTCCCCGGCGTGGTGCTGGGATTGTCCGGCGGCATCGATTCCGCGCTATGCGCGGCGATGGCGGTCGATGCGCTTGGGCCTGAGCGCGTGCGCTGCCTGATGCTGCCCTACAAGTTCACCGCGCAGGAATCGCTTGACGATGCGGCGGCCTGCGCCAAGGCGCTGGGCGTGAAATATCAAATGCTGCCGATCGCGCCGGCCATCGAGGGGCTGGAGACCGCCTTGCTGCCGAGCTTTACCGGCTTGTCACGCGATGTGACGGAAGAAAATCTGCAAGCGCGCGCGCGCGGCACGATGCTGATGGCGATCTCCAACAAGTTCAATCTCATGGTGGTGACCACCGGCAACAAATCGGAAATGTCGGTTGGCTATGCCACGCTTTATGGCGACATGAACGGCGGCTTCAATCCCATCAAGGATCTCTACAAGACCGAAGTGTTTCGCCTGTCGCGGCTGCGCAACGGCTGGAAGCCGGACGGCGCCATGGGTCCCGATGGCTTGGTGATCCCGGAGAACATCATCACGCGGCCGCCGACCGCGGAATTGCGCGAGAACCAGAAGGACGAGGATTCGCTGCCGCCCTATGCCGTGCTCGACCCGATCCTGGAGCGGCTGGTGGAGCGCGAGGAGCCGATCTCGGCGATCGTTGAGGCGGGGTTCGACCGCGACACCGTGGTGCGGATCGAACGCATGCTCAATATCGCCGAATATAAGCGCCGGCAGGCGGCGCCGGGCGTGAAGGTGACCTTGAAGAATTTCGGCCGCGACCGCCGCTATCCGATCACCAACCGCTTCCGCGATCCCGGTACGCCGCTGCCCGCGCCCGACGCATCGTTGATTACCGGCAAGCCGGCAAAAACCGAAGCGTTCGATTTTTGAGACCGCAGACTTCGATTTCTCGAAAGACCGCGAGAATTTACCGCGCCGGCAGGAATGTCGGTCCGACCGTGCGCACTTTGCGTTTGGACGGATCGATATCTCCCGGCGCCTCGGCCATCGGCGCGGAATTTGCCGGCGCCGGCGCGGCTGTCTTGGCACGCGGACCGGGGCGGATCGGCTTGCCGTCGGCGCCGGTGTGCGGCTGCGATAGCCGCTTGGCATTCTGCTCGGTGACCACGACGTCGCCCGGCACGACGGTATTGTCGGCTCCGTTGACCTTGAGCGCGTCGGCCCAGCTTTCGCCTGGCCTGCGGCAACTGCAAGCCGGATTAAGCGCCTTGCGATAGCTGAAGGCGGTTGGAAGCTCGGTATAGAGCCGGCCATTGAGGGAAACCGCCTGCGCCACCTCCTCGCCGGGATTGTGATAGGAGTAGAGCGTGACCTCCGCCGCCGGGCACATGCGCTGGCAGGTTTGCTCGTCTTCGCGGAACCGGTCCGGCGAGGCGGAGAACGAAATCGGGAAATAATAGCCGTCGCAAGTCCGCACGCAGATGGTGCGGAAGGTGCCTCCCATCGGTCCGGCCGGCGCCGACGACACGCCGCCATTGCCGCCAAACAGCCGATCGAAGAAGCCGCCCTGCTGTCCGGCCAACGCCGCCGAGCGATATTGCGCGCCGCAGCCATTGTCGCCGAGCGCTATCAGCAACGACTGGCGCTGGGCGGCGCGTTGCGTGGTGCCGCCTTGAAGTTGCTCGAACTCATTCTGCATGCGCTCGAGCGTGCTGCGCTGCTGGCCGATCTGCCGGTTGAGCGCGCCGCATTGCGGCGGCGGATTGCTGAAAATCGAGAAGAAGCCGAAGTTCTCACAGCCGATGCGGCGGCCTTGCGCGACCAGCCTATCGACCTCGAATTGCTGGCGGTTGAGCGCTTCCTCGGTGCGGCGAATCTGTTCGGCGCGCGCCGGGTCGCTATTGCCGCGATCGAGCGAGGTCAGTTGCGCTTCCAGCCGCTGGCAAGCCGGATTTGACGACTGCGCCAGTGCGGCGGCGCAAACCGACACGGTAATCGCGGCCGCGGTTGCAAGTTTGTAAACCCGTCCATTCATGCGTGATACTCTAATGCGAAAATCATGGCGGCGCGAGCCTATCCTTCTTGGGCCCGCGTGGATTCCGAGCGCAGATTCCATAATACGCCGACGACGATGATCAGAGCGCCGAGCAGCACGAAAATGTCGAGTTGTTCGCCATAAAACGCCCAGCCAACCACCGCGATCAACGGTATTCGCATGAAATCGAGCGGAACCACCAGTGAAGCATCGCCGGAGCGGAAGGCATTGCTGAGGCAGTAATGCGACGTTAGGCCCGCGGTGCCGACGCCAATTGCGGGCAAAATGTGGCGCGTATCGAGGTGAAAAAATACCGTCAGGTCGCTGCCGAGCAGCGAGAGAGGGAACTGGATCACCGACATCCAGAACACGATGCCGAAGGTGGTCTCGGTCATGGTCAGTTGCTTGGTGGTGATCATGGTGATGGCGTAGCCGAAGGCGGCCAGCAGCACGAGCATCGCCGCCGGATTGAAACTGGCGACGCCGGGCCGCAGAATGACCAGCACGCCGATAAGGCCGAACACCACCACACCGATGCGGCTCGGCGTCATCCGCTCATGCAGCAGCCAGACCGCGAGCAGGGCGGTCCAGGCCGGCATGGTGAATTCGAGCGCGAACACCAAGGCGAGCGGCAGCATGGTCAGACTGAGCGCCCAGGCATATTGCGAGGCGTAGTGCATGCTGTTGCGTAGAAAATTAAGGCCCATGCGCCGCGGCAGCGTATACGCGCGCAATTCCGGGCGCAGCACGAGCAGAAACAGCAGCACCAGCAGGGCAACGCCGCTGCGAATGGCGAGAATTTCGAAAATACTCAAGCCGCCCTTGGCCAATTCGCGGATCGACACCGCCATGACCGAGAACGACAGCAACGCGCCGACCATCCAGAATACAACGCGGGCAAGCTTGCTGGTAGCCACGGATTCGTTCGCCGATAGGTGAGGGGGGAGCGGTCGCGGAGCGGGGTCTAGCAGGCCACTAGCCTCGCGTCACTCCGCATCCGGCTGGTTCTCCGGCCGCGCTTTGTCGAAGGCCGGTAACTTCAGGCAGGCGGCTTCGACCGCAACGATCTTGGGGAACTTGTCGAGCGGCACCTTCAGGCGCCGCGCATTGAATACCTGCGGCACCAGGCAGATGTCGGCGAGCGTAACATGTGCGCCGCAGGCATAGGGCGCGGGCGTGATCATTGATTCGATGGCATTGAAGCCGTCGATCACCCAGTGGTGATACCAGGCATCGATTTCGCTCTGTTCGTGCTTGAGCGTGCGTTTGAGATATTGCAGGGCGATGAGATTGTTGAGCGGATGAATATCGCAGGCGACCATTTGCGCAATGGCGCGCACCTTGGCGCGTTCGAGCGCATCGGCCGGCAATAGCGGCGGTTCGGGATGGATATCGTCGAGATATTCGACGATGGCCAGCGATTGGGTCAGTACTTCGCCGCTGGACAGCTCGAGCGCGGGAACCCGCATCTGCGGATTGACCGTGCGGAACTCCGGCTTGCGTTGCTGGCCGCCATCCTTGGTCAAATGGATCGACGCCATCTCATAGGGCAGGCCCTTGAGATTGAGCGCGATGCGTACCCGGTAGGCGGCGGAGGAACGAAAATAGGAATAGAGCTTCACGGTATCACCCGGCGTTGGCGGCAGTGGCGACAATCTAGCCCATGATCCCGAAAAGTGGGAACTGATATTCGGAAAAGATCATGCGCCAAGCAATATCTGACCGCGTCCGCTGGCGGTTGACTAGGGCGCGGACTCGCAGCCAAAGCCGGATTGATGCAAGCTGGATAAAAGCGAGGTAGTTGGCCGAGAGCTTGTCGTAGCGTGTAGCGATCCGGCGACATTGTTTTGTCCCCGACTTCAGGCGAGATAGAAGTTTGCCTGCGAGCCGGTTGTCGTGCGCTTCACCGGCTGTAAGCGCGAGCCGGACAGGCAGGCCGTTTGTATCGACCACCGCATAAATCTTGCTGGTCAGTCCGCCCCGCGACCGGCCTATGGATTGCCGCTTGTTCCGCGCGATGCAGGCGGCGTGCTGATGCACCCGGATAATTGACGTATCGATCATTTGCACGGCTGCGTCATGCGTTGCAGCCAGCGCGTCCATAATCCTATCCCAGACGCCCGCCCGTCGCCAGCGCACGAAGCGATTGTAGCAGGTGGTATACGGGCCAAAGTTGTCCGGCAGATCGCGCCACGGTGCTCCGGACCGCAGGACCCAAAAGATGCCGTTGAGTAAGCGCCGGTCATTTACACGGGGGCACGCCCATCACGTCATTTGGCCTGCATCTCATTTCGCAAAGCTGGTCTCCGCCCCTACCAAAGTGGTGGTTCGAGCTGTTAGAATACCACCTCCAGAGCTGGGAGCGGGACATGAGACGGCGAGCATTTCTCGGTCGTGTCGGCGGTAAGATTATCGAATCGTCGGCAGAGGCGCATCTAGGAAGCTGCCGACCATCCGGTTCCTTGGCCCGATCTCGCCCTCACAACCTGGGTCCAATGGACAGCCGCTCTATTGCAGCAACTGTCATAAGAAGAAACGATGATTGCTGACCCAGTGCTCGCTTTGGCATTGGCGTGCACCCTGGTTCCGATTGTCGCCTGTATTGTCGCGGGATCGGTGGTCGGACAAGGCCGATTGCGCTGGCCGGGCGCGGACATGTTGGTGGGGTTCGGGGCTCTCACCAGCACGCTCATTTTTTTTGCGGTCACGACGCGCATTCCGCTGTCGTGGCTGATGGCCGGCCTTGCCATCCTGTCGGCAATTGGGCCTCTGGTGCGGCGGCAATCTCCCGGCGGAAGTTCGACCTGGATCGCTTTGGCGCTGGTTTCACCCCTTCTTTTCATCGCGGCCGGTCACCTTCCCGTGATGTGGGACGATTTCTGGAATTGGTTGCCGAGCGAGGCCTACGAATACGAGCAAAATTCGCTTCCTTGGCCCGATCTCGCGCCCTCGTTCTCGATATTCCCAGGCTACCCGAAGGGCATGCCGCTCATGGCCGCGGCCGCTTCATTCGTGCGCGGGCGTTTTCTCGAAGTCGCCGGTCCCACCATCAATGTTGCGCTGCTCGCGGGCTCGAGCGCGCTGCTCGCCGAGGCGCTCGCCGCAGCGCTGGTCCGGCGCGGGCGCTTGCCGGCCATGGAAATGCCGCCGGTCTTGGTCGCCGGCGCGGTCGTCATCACCATCCTTCTCAATCCCGGGCTTGACGGCGAGGTCGTGCTGTCGTCCTACGCGGATTGCGCGACGATGGTGGCGGTCGGCGCGCTCGGCCTTCTTGGGGTCGAGATCTTGGCATGTCTGTCGGTTCGGGACGCCGCGAATGTCGAAGGACTGGCTTGGCGTTTTGGTTTTGTCGGCGCCATGCTGGTCAATCTCAAGCAAGCCAATCCGGCTCTCCTGGCATTGATTACGGCTGGGTTGATGCTGGTGGCGCTGCGCGATCCGGCGCTGCGTACGCGGCGGGCGTTGCTGCAGCTTCCACGCATGCTGGGCCCGGCGATTATCCTCGTCGCGGCGTGGCGCTGGTACGTGAAGCAAGATCCGTCCAACGCGGAAGCAACCTTCCGGCCCATCCACGCCTGGGATATAGGTATTCTGCGCGAAACCTTTCCTGCCATCGGCGGCTATATTGCCGACGCGCCGCTGTTCCACTCCATGATGTGGCTGGTGACCGCGGCCGGAATCGTGTTTTTTTTCCAATCGTCCCGAAAGGTTAGCGAGGCTTGCTGGCTGGCAGTGATCTGCGCCACGGTCTGGCTCGGCTACAATGCTGTCCTGTTGATTGTCTATGTCGGATCCATGGATTACTTCGAAGCCAAAATCGCCGCCGACTACTGGCGCTATACGCCCCACGTGGCGCTGCTTGGTCTGTATGCGCCGGTCATGGCACTCGCAGGCGCACGCTGGCCGACCTGGCTGAGGCCGCGCAGCGTCGTTGCAACGCTTGCAGTGGTCGTGCTGGCGCTTTGCATCCTGCCGATGCGCCGCGATCTCAACAATCCCCCAGGCAGGTCGTGGCAATACTTCGTCCGCAACGCCGTAACCGAAATGCGAAGCCTCATACCGCCCGGAGCGAAGGTGCTGATCGTGCCCTATTTGCTTTCAAGCCCGTTTGGCGTGGCGGTCCGTTATGACTTGTGGCGGCCCGGTGTGCCCGAGAAGTCGATCGATGCGACCATCATGTGGGGCCCGAACGACATTTCAATAATCGCAAGCTCGGTGGCGCACGGCGCGGCGGACTATCTGATTATCCAGGACGCCGAAGGCAACATGGATGAGAAAACCGACGCGCTCGGACTGCGGCGGCTCAACCACGAGCTTGTGCTGTTCGTTTGGCGGGATGGAAAATGGGAACAGATGAAATCATGGCCAGTTCCACCGCCCTGATCGTGCGAAACGAAGATGCAGCATGAAAGATAACCTCTCGTGCAAATTCTCAATTGAAATAGTAGTAGTGCTCCTTAGCGTAGTTTTAATATGCCAAAAAACGCCCGGGATTCCAGGCGGCGTTCCTAAACTTTGATTGCTCGGCCCGGCTGACGAGATCATCGAGTAAGAATGATGTTTTCTGCGGTGCAATGGTCGCGATTGGCCGATTTTGTTGCAGAAGGCGGAGATCAGAAGGACGAGGCATTGCCGCAATTTCCTGAAGCCGTCTGCTGCTACTCGTTCCATTTGAGAGCGGCGGCTTAGAGGCAATGGCGCCAATTCCGGTCAGCTTACGCAGCACAGGCGACGGCCGCTCGTGGTGGCCGGACGATCAGCTTGGCGAGCCGGCGCAGGTTCTGTGCGATGGCGGCGAACGCAAACTCATCTTGCGGCACCGCGCAACCGAAGGCGGCCAAGCTTCAGGATGCACTTCAAATGAGCAAATAGCATCTCAACGCGCTTCCTTTCGTGGTGTGACTGTTCGAACGCTTCAGTCTTGGCCATTGGTCGCTGTTCTGACGTCCTATCATCGCCCGTCTCCGTCGCAAAATGTCGTCAGAAGACGGAATCACTGTTCGTCAAAGTCTTCAAATCACTTTTGTAACAAAATCGGCACTCTGCCGACATGCCAACCGCGTTTCTGAATGCCTGCTGTTGCGGGCAAAGCCGACCATGACTAACCGCTTCTCACCGATCGTTATTTTTGAGTTCGGGCGCGCGATGCGCCAGATAGGCGAGCAGCTTCATTTCGCGCCGGCCGCGCGTCACTGTGTCGAGCACCAGTCCGACAGCGACCGACAGCGACGCGAGCATCATCAGGCCAGTCGATAGGATGGCCGTCGGCAGCCGCGGCACCAGTCCGGTTTCCACATAGGTGGCGAAGATCGGGACCGCAAAACCGACGGACGCAATCGCCAGCACCAGTCCAATGCCGGCGAAGAAACGCAGCGGGCGCTCGGCGCGATAGAGATTGACGATGGTGTACAGGATGCGGAAGCCGTCGCGCCAGGTATTGAGCTTGGAGGCGGATCCCGGCGGCCGCGCGTAATAGGGCGTGCCGATTTCCGCCACCGCCAGGCCCAGTTCGAGCGCGTGAATGGTGAGTTCGGTCTCGATTTCGAAGCCGCCGGACAAGACCGGAAACGACTTGACGAACCGGCGCGAAAACACCCGGTAACCCGACAACATGTCATTGAAAGTCGGGCCGAATACCGATGCGACAAAGGCCGTGAGCAGCCAATTGCCGGTCCGGTGGCCGGCGCGGTAGGCGGCCTGCACCCGATCGATGCGGTTGCCCACCACCATGTCGAGCCGGTCCTTGAGCATGCGTTCGATCATAGCTGGTGCGCTGGGCGCATCGTAGGTGGCGTCGCCGTCCACCAGCACGTAGATATCGGCTTCTATGTCGGTGAACATGCGCCGCACCACGAAACCCTTGCCCTGGCGCTTTTCTTCGAACACCTCGGCACCGGCGGCACGGGCGATGGCCACGGTATCGTCGGTCGAATTGTTGTCGAACACGAAGACAGTGGCTTCCGGCAGCGCGGCCCGGAAATCCTTTACAACCTTGGAGACCGCCACCGCCTCGTTGTAGCAGGGCACGAGCACGGCGATCTTGTAGGCCTTGAAGACGTCCAAATCACGTGCCGAAGAGTTTGATATCCTTTTCCTCACCGCGATCCCCTTGCAATCACGTCTCCGAATATCAGTATAAAGAAGCAAAGATCAACCTTTGCAAACACTGGTCGCCTTCCACATTTCGAAAAAATAGGTGAGACGCTGATCAGCCTCCCCGTTTGATGATGCCCTACGTCTGTCCCGGCTTCCGCAACAGACCAGCCGCAGCCAATAGCAACGCCAATATGGACACCGGCGGCCAGTTGAAGCGGTCGCTACGTGGTAGTTTAGTTTTCTTTCGGCTCATTGTAGCCTTCTGGCACATGACTTCTTTCGCCGTCTTGCACCATTTAGGACGCGATTGGAGCAAAGCAGACAAACGGGCGCTCACCGACTTCGATTAATGAGTACACGGACTAACCAAGAGACAAGAGTTTGCTCGGGGAATATTCATGGAGCACGTTTCTCGGCTTCTTGTCCCGGCGCTGGGCGGCATCTACCGCGCATTGGCGCCCTTTACCGAGCCATTGATCCGCGTGGTGGCGGGTGGATCGCTTGCCATCCACGGCTATCCAATTCTGTTCGGCAATACCGCGGCGGCGGCGAAATTTCTCGAAAGCACCGGCTTCGAAAACGGCCTGTTCTGGGCCTATGTGGTCGGCGCCGTCGAGTTTGCCTGCGGCCTTTCGCTCGCGCTCGGTTTTCTGACCCGCGTGGTCGCCGTGCCGATCATCGGTTTCCTCGCCGTCGCCATCGTCACATATCATTGGCAATTCGGATTTGCATGGGAGAACCGCGGCATCGAATATCCGCTGTTCTGGTCGATCGTGGTATTTCATTTTCTCGTTCGCGGCGGTGGCCCGTGGTCGCTCGATCGCCTCATCGGTCGGGAGGTGTGACGCCGTGACCGTAAAGGGCTTTGCCTCCACCGAAGATACGGTCGAGAAAAAGGTCTCGTTCGACCAGATCGGACAAGGGCTATACGCCTTTACCGCCGAGGGCGATCCGAACTCCGGCGTCATCGTCGGCGACGACGGCGTCATGGTTATCGATGCGCAGGCCACGCCGGCGCTCGCCAATGACCTGGTCGCGCGCGTCGGCAAGGTCACCGACAAGCCGATAAAATATGTCTTGCTCACCCACTATCACGCGGTGCGCGTGCTGGGCGCGTCGGCCTTTAAGGGCGCCGAGATCCTCGCTTCCGATTCGACCCGCGCCCTGATCGCGGAGCGCGGCCGGCAGGACATGGAGTCCGAAATTGGCCGCTTTCCGCGGCTGTTCCACGCCGCCGAGGCTATTCCCGGCTTGACCTGGCCCACCGTCACATTCCCCGATCAGATTTCGGTTTGGCTCGGCCGGCGCGAAGTGCGCATCATGCATATCGGCCGCGGCCACACCGCCGGCGATGTGATCGCGGTGGTGCCCGACGCCGGCGTGGTGTTTGCCGGCGATCTGGTCGAACACGAGGTGGCCTGTAATTGCGGCGACGCGCATTTCACCGATTGGCTGGCGACGCTCGATCATCTCGCGGAATTGCAGGCCAATGCGCTGGTGCCGGGCCGCGGGGGCGCGTTCACCACGCCGCAAATGGTGGCGGATGGCATTGCGGCCACTGGCGATTTTCTTGCAACGCTGTACGGTTCGGTGAGCGAGAGCGTAGCCAAGGGGCGCTCGCTGAAGGACGCCTTCGACTTCGCCCGGCTGGCGATGGACCCGAAGTTCAAGAGTTTTGCGATCTACGAGCATTGCCTGCCGTTTAGCGTCGTGCGCGCCTTTGACGAAGCGCGCGGCATTGAATGGCCGGCGATCTGGACCGCCGAGCGCGACCGCGAAATGTGGGCAGCCCTGCAAGGCTGAGCGTTGGGAACGATCCCATCCACGGAAGGAAAGCCCGTGTGTGGAGTTTCTTATTAATGTATAATCGCCACAAGCCGCGTGAATAAAGCGGCGCCAAACACTCATGGGGGAAACGATGCCAAACAATTCGCGACTATACATCCCTGCGCTCGGCGGGACCTATAAATCGCTTTCGGACTACGCGGAGCTACTGCTGCGCGGTGGTTTGGGGGTGATTCTCATCGTGCACGCACTGCAAAAGTTCTTAAGCTGGTTCGGCGGCTCCGGAATGGAAGTCCTTATTGGACTGCTTCGGAAGTTTGGCTATCCGGCGCCAGTCGAACTTGGCTATTTCCTCGCCATCACTGAGTTATCGTGCGGGATTCTCTTTCTGATTGGTTTTTTGACTCGTCCGGCGGCCTTCGTGTTCGCCGTCTTCATGGCATTCGGGATGCACTACACCGCGACGACTGGCGGGCATCCGTTCGTCTGGTTCAAGGGAGGTAGTGAACTCTCGATCGTGTTTTTTCTCATCTCCGTGTATTTCGTAATCCACGGCGCGGGTGCCTTATCGGTTGATCGCAAGATCGGCCGCGAGTTCTGAGCAGGCCAGCCGGGCTCCTGGGCGGCGATTGAAATGGTGCCCCCCTTCCCGTAACAGGGAAGGGCGCGGGGTTTGCCATGGCGTCAATAACCGACCGTAAATGGCTTGACCGATTTCCGTCGGGGCGGCTGGTGTTCGGCCTGCTGGCCGTCAGCACCGCGCTGTGGGCCGCGATGGTGTTCGGCACGCTCGCGCATCTTTCCGGCGTCGCGGAAGGCGCGCAGCCGTTCGATGTGCGCCCGCTCGGCTACAGCGTCGGTGAAGCGCGCGCGCTGCTGGCGATGCTCGGCGAAGCCGGCCGCGCCTATTACGCCGATGTCCAGCTCGTGCTCGATACGGTCTATCCGGCGACCTATGCGTTGTCCCGTGCACTGGCGATTTGGTGGCTCACCATGCCGGGACGCCTGCGCGCGACGCCGATACCGGCCGCGATCCGTTGGGTTGCTATCGTGCCGCCGGTCGCGGCGGCGGGTTTCGACTATTGGGAAAATGCCATGATCGGCAAAATGCTGATCGCTGGGTCGGCGGTATCGGACGAACTGGTGCGCATGGCGTCAATGGCGACGCAGATCAAGTCTGTGGCCGGGGCGCTGACCGAACTGACGATGGTGGTTTTCGCCGCGGTGGTTTTCGTGCGCTGGCGGCGAAGCGCTTAGAGTATAGTCGATTTAGAATGAATCACTTTGCTTGCTTAACATTTTGCTTGCGCATGATCTTTCCCGAAAACCGGTACCCACTTTTCGGGATCATGCGCTTAGCGCGTGCAGACGATGGCGACGAAGTCGTCGCAATTGGAGCCCTTGCAGCCGCCGGAGCCGCCGGTCGGAATGGCGCCGGTAATGTCGTCACGGTCGACCTTGCGGTAGGACGTCGCCTCGGCGAATTGGTGCGACTTGCAATAGGCGTTGGCCGCCGCCGCGCCACATTTGGCGCCTGAGGCCAGGCAACGGTCGACGCCGTAGCCGTCAGCATCGCTGGCAATGATGAACATGCGCCGCTCGGCCTGCGCGGCCGTGGCGAGGCAGAGGCATAAAATGGCGACAAGGCTGACCAGGAGTGTCCGCATGAGACGAGCCCGCTTTCTTGGAGGCGCCTGTCCGGCACCTATGGCTACAATGCGGACGAAACCGTTAAGACGCGCTTAACCGAGATCGGGCAGGGCCTCGCGCGAGGGGACGCTCGGCGGGCGCGGGTCTTGACGGAATCCCCCCAATTCACCATGGTGCAATCCGATGAACCGCCTTAACCATATCTGCGGCATTTGCCGCGAGATTATTAGCTAGCGCGCAACGCTGGCTGCGGCCGTCTTTTCTCAACTTCGAGATAGCAGGACGCCCGGCCAGCGCGGCCGACGGGTGCTTTTGTTATGGAGCTCAAGCTCTACGATACGCTGACGCGCGAAAAGCGGGTGTTTGCCCCGATCGATCCCGATCGCGTGCGCATGTATGTGTGCGGGCCGACGGTCTACGACTTCGCCCATATCGGCAATGCGCGCCCGGTTATCGTGTTCGACGTGCTGTTCCGGCTGCTACGGCATATCTATGGTGATGAACACGTCACCTATGTCCGCAACATCACCGACGTCGACGACAAGATCAATGCGCGCGCGGCCGAGCGCGGCATCCCGATCCGCGAACTGACCGACGAGACCTACAAGAATTTTCAGGCCGACGTCGCGGCGCTCGGCTGCCTGCCGCCGACTGTCGAGCCGCGCGCCACCGACTATGTCAGCAATCCCGGCGCGTCCGTCGACATGATCCGGCTGATCGAGCGGCTAATCAAGAACGGCAATGCTTACGCCGCCGAAGGTCACGTCCTGTTTGACGTGCCGTCGATGCCGGACTATGGCCGGCTTTCCAAACGCGCGCTCGACGAGATGATTGCCGGTGCGCGCGTCGAAGTCGCGCCTTACAAGCGCGACCCGCAGGATTTCGTGTTGTGGAAGCCGTCCAACCCCAGCGAGCCGGGCTGGGACAGTCCGTGGGGCAGGGGCCGCCCCGGCTGGCACATCGAATGCTCGGCCATGTCGGCGGCGCTGCTCGGCGAGACTTTCGACATCCACGGCGGCGGCATCGACCTGGTGTTTCCGCATCACGAGAACGAAATCGCGCAGTCGCGCTGCGCGTTTCATACCGACGTGATGGCGAACTACTGGATGCACAACGGCTTCTTGCAGGTTGAAGGCGAGAAGATGAGCAAGAGCCTGGGGAATTTCGTGACGATCAGGGAACTGTTGACTGGTTGGCGGGGTTTGCCATGGTCCGGCGATGCCATTCGATTCGCGATGCTAACGGCCCACTATGCCCAGCCGATTGATTGGACTGACAATCGATTGGCTGAAGCTGGCGCAAATTTGCATACGTTCCATTTAGTTGGAGCTAAAGGGCTAGGATTAACTGACGAGACAGATTTATCAACATTGCCTGAGATAGCGCACGGTCGTCCAAGCGATCGACTGCTGCAAACACTTTACGACGACCTCAATACTCCCGCCGCGATTTTTACGCACTTCTTTAGCCTCGTTCGAGAGGCGGACTCGAAAAGCGGAATTCTCGAAACACCGGCAAGACAATTGCTTATCGATTGCCTGTTTATGGGGATCGACCCGTTTCGATTTTATCGAACTCAAATGGCGGCATTCGATACTCACAAAATTCAAATGTTAATCGACCAGCGAACCGCCGCCCGCAAAGCAAAAGACTTCCAAGAATCCGACCGCATCCGCGACGAACTCGCCGCCATGGGCGTCGTGCTCAAGGACTCCAAGGACGGCACCACCTGGGCGATCGCGCGATGAGCGGTGCCGCGCGCATATCTTTCTTCCCCTCTCCCCTTGGGGGAGAGGGTGGACGCGAGCGCAGCGAGCGGCCGGGTGAGGGGTCAGTGCTTATCGAGAGTCTGGACCCCTCACCCGCCTCGCTCACGCTCCGCGTTCGCTCGGCACCCTCTCCCACAAGGGGAGAGGGGAAGAAAGCGAGTAGCCCATGATGGCCCGCGCGCATCCCAAGCTGGCGCTGCGGCCCTATTTGGCCGCCGACACAGCCGTGCTGGTCGAAATCTTCCGCGAGGCAGTCGTGGAATTGACCGGCGACGACTACAGCGAGGCGCAGCAGGAAGCCTGGGCCTCTGCCGCCGATGACGAAGCTGCATTTGCCAAGAAGCTCGGCAGCCAGTTGACGCTGGTCGGCACGCTGGAAGGCTCGGCCGTGGGCTTTGCCTCGCTCGCCGGCGGCGGCAAGATCGACATGCTTTACGTTCATCCGGCAGCGGTCGGGCAGGGCGTCGGCCAATTGCTGATCGACGCGCTGGAAAAGCTGGCCGGCTCGCGCGGCGCCGAAAAGCTTATCGTCGACGCCAGCGACACCGCCCGTGGTTTTTTCGAAAAACGTGGCTACATAGCCCAGCAGCGCAACACCGTTTCGACCGGCGGCGAATGGCTCGCCAACACGACGCTGCACAAGACGCTTAGCGGTTCGCAACCTGATAAATCTCTTGCTGCCAAACGGGAGGCCTCATGACAAAGCCCGACACGCCGTTCCCGCGCCACTGGCTCTATTACATCGTCCTCAAATATGGGGTGCTGGTGGCAGCGGTGCTGCTCGCCTTCTACGTCGTCTACCGGATGACGTAACGATGCAATTGAAACGCCACCATGTCGTCATGGCGATCATCGCGGTTGTCGTCGCCGTCGCATTGCTTTCGAATTATTACCTTTGGTAGGCCATGGCTAAGGAACGCCTGTATTTGTTCGACACCACGCTGCGCGACGGCGCGCAGACCAACGGCGTCGATTTCACGCTGGCCGACAAGCTGGCGATTGCCGGCATGCTCGATGAGCTCGGCATCGATTATGTCGAGGGCGGCTATCCGGGCGCCAATCCGACCGACACCGAGTTGTTCGCGAATTCCCACGATTTCAAGACGACTTTCACCGCATTCGGCATGACGCGGCGGCCGGGCCGTTCCGCATCGAACGATCCGGGCCTCGCCGCGCTGCTCGAGGCCAAGGCCGATGCGATCTGTTTTGTCGCCAAGGCGTGGGACTACCATGTGCGCGTGGCGCTGCAGACCACCGAAGAGGAAAACATCGCCTCGATCAGCGACAGCGTGCGCGCCGCCAAGCAGAAAGGCAGGGAAGTGCTGCTCGACTGCGAACATTTCTTCGACGGTTACAAGGCCAACCCGGCCTATGCGCTCTCCTGCGCCAAGGCCGCCTACGAGGAAGGCGCGCGCTGGGTGGTATTGTGCGACACCAATGGCGGCACGCTGCCGCACGAGGTGGAAAAGATCGTCGGCGCGGTGGTGAAGGAAATCCCCGGCGATCATGTCGGCATTCATGCCCATAACGACACCGAGCAGGCGGTCGCCAATTCGTTCGCTGCGGTGCGCGCCGGCGCGCGTCAGATTCAAGGCACGCTCAACGGACTGGGCGAGCGCTGCGGCAATGCCAACCTGATCTCGATTATCCCGACGCTCAAGCTCAAGCCGCAATTCGCGGAAAGCTTCGACATCGGTGTCTCCGATGCAGCACTCAAGAAGCTATCCCAGGTCTCCTACGCGCTCGACGAGCGGCTCAACCGCGCGCCCAACCGCAATGCGCCCTATGTCGGCGCCAGCGCCTTCGCCACCAAGGCCGGCATCCACGCCTCGGCCATCGCCAAGGATCCGGCGACTTACGAGCACGTCCTGCCGGAAACCGTCGGCAACCGGCGCAAGGTTCTGGTGTCCGAGCAGGCCGGAAAATCCAACATATTGGCCGAACTCGAACGCATCGGAATCGCAGTGGACAAGGACGACCCGCGCATCGGCCGCCTTTTGGAGATCGTCAAGGAACGCGAAGCCATCGGTTATGCCTATGAGGCCGCCGATGCCTCGTTCGAATTGCTGGCGCGCCGCACGCTCGGCAAGGTGCCGAATTATTTCAAGGTCAGGCAGTTCGACGTCAATGTCGAGCAGCGCTACAACGCGGTCGGTGAATTGGTGACGATCACCATGGCGACGGTCGAGGTGGAAATTGAGCCGGGCTCGGCGCCGCTTTTGTCGGTTGCCAAAGGCAACGGTCCGGTCAATGCGCTCGATCTGGCGCTGCGCAAGGACCTCGGCAAGTACCAGAAATACATCGACGGGCTTATCCTGACCGATTTCCGCGTGCGTATCCTCAACGGCGGCACCGAGGCGGTGACGCGCGTGCTGATCGAGAGCGATGACGAGGCCGGCGACCACTGGACCACGGTCGGCGTGTCGCCCAACATCATCGATGCCTCGTTCCAGGCCTTGATGGATTCGATCATTTTCAAGCTGGTGAAATCCGGCGCGCCGGCGTAACGGCTGTCGTCCCGGCCAAGCGAGCGCGAGCCGGGACCCATAACCCCGGTGCTCGTGATACGGAAGAGTAGGGGTTATGGGTCCCCGCTTTCGCGGGGACGACAACGGAGCGTGCAGGGACGACCGGAGATTTTCATGATCGACCACATCTCCATCGCGGTGCGCGACTTGGCGGCAGCGGAGCGTTTCTACACGGCGCTGCTTGGCACTCTCGGCATGAGCAAATTGCGCGAATGGCCGGACGCCGCCATCGGTTATGGCAAGACCTATCCT
This sequence comes from Hyphomicrobiales bacterium, assembly GCA_038206805.1. GTDB lineage: Bacteria > Pseudomonadota > Alphaproteobacteria > Rhizobiales > Xanthobacteraceae > Pseudolabrys. The sequence continues at coordinate 84,830 of JBBRAL010000001.1, forward strand.
GAATTCTGGATCAATCGGCGCGCCGATATGGCGCGCATTGCCGAGGACAGCGGCGTGCACATCTGCCTGCGCGTGCGCGAACCCTCGGCCGTCGATGCCTTCCATGCCGCGGCCCTTGCCGCCGGCGGCACTTCCGACGGCGCGCCCGGCTTGCGCGCGCACTATCACGAGAATTATTACGCCGCCTTCATCCGCGATCCGGACGGTAATCGCATCGAGGCTGTGACGTTTGTCGCGGCCAAATAGCCGCTACATCTGATCGGGGGCGGCCGCCTGCATTTTCTTGGCGGTTTCCGGCACTTTGTCCGCCGCCGTTTGCAGCATTGGCAGAATATCCTCGACCTTGCCGGCCACCAGCAGGTCGAAATCGAGATCGCCGCGGATGAATTCAAGCGCCTTCATGTGATCGAGCAGGGCGCAAAGCGGCTGCCAGAAGTTCTCGATATTGGCGATCAGCACCGGCTTGCGGTGGCGGCCGAGCTGCACCCAGGTGAGCTGTTCGACCAGCTCCTCCAGCGTGCCGACGCCGCCCGGCATGGCGACGAAGGCGTCCGCCATTTCGAACATCTTGCGTTTGCGCTCATGCAGGTCATGGGTGACGATGAGATTGTGCGCCCCCCGCGGCGCCCGCTCGCGCACCATCAGGAACTCCGGGATGATGCCGGTTACCTCGCCGCCGTGTTCGAGCACCGAAGTCGCCAGCGTGCCCATCATGCCGACGGCGCCGCCGCCATAGACCAGGCCGATGCCGTTCTCGGCGAGAACCTTGCCGAAGGCGCGCGCGGCCGCCACAAAGGCCGGGTCGGTGCCCGGCCCGGAGCCGCAATAAACGCAGATTTTTCCGATTTTGCTGTTTTTTGCCGTTGTGTTCATGGTCGTGCATGTGCATCGCAGGCACGGCAGCGTCAAGGCGGCCGCCGAAATACCCCTGTGCATCGCCGCAATGCCCGCGCCGGGGTGATTGTGGCCCAGAATCCTCCTATATGAGAGGCCTCGACGGCGCCCCCTGGCGCTTGCTCTCGAAAAGCCCTGAATGACCGACCACCACCACCGATCCCCCGACCCAAAGCCAGCCGCCGCCGCCGATAGTGGGTCGCTGCTCGGAACCGTGATTCATCTGTGGCCCTATATTTGGCCGACCGACCGCCGCGACCTCAAGCTGCGGATCATCGGCGCCATGGTGCTGCTGCTGGTTGCCAAGCTCGCGACCGTCGCAGTTCCCTTCACCTACAAATGGGCGACCGATGCGCTGACCGGGCACGGAAGCGCGCCGGTCGCGGCCTCCGAATGGTTTGTCTGGGCGCTGGCCGCGCCCATCGCCATGACGATTGCGTACGGGGGGATGCGCATCCTGATGGCGACACTCACGCAATTGCGCGACGGGCTGTTCGCCAAGGTGGCGATGCATGCGGTGCGCCGGCTCGCCTTCCGCACCTTCGTGCACATGCACGAACTCTCGCTGCGCTTCCACCTCGAGCGCAAGACCGGCGGCTTGACGCGCGTGCTCGAGCGCGGCCGCAACGCCATCGAAACCATCGTGCGCATGGTGATCCTGCAGCTGTCGCCGACCATCATCGAGGTGGCGCTGATCGTTGGCGTGCTGATGTGGCAATTCGACTGGCGCTACGTCGTGGTGATCCTGATCACCGTCACGGTCTATATGGTCTATACCTACCACGCGACCGAGTGGCGCATCGGCATCCGCCGCAAGATGAACGACAGCGACACCGACGCCAATATCAAGGCGATCGACTCGCTGCTCAATTACGAGACGGTGAAATATTTCAGCGCCGAAGAGCGTGAGGCCGAGCGCTACGACAAATCCATGGCGCGCTACGAGGATGCCAGCACCAGGGCCTATACCTCGCTCGCCGTGCTCAATGCCGGCCAGGCGGTGATTTTCACCATCGGGCTCGCCGTCGCCATGGTGATGTGCGCCTACGAGGTCCAGGCCGGCAGCAAGACGGTCGGCGATTTCGTGCTGATCAATGCCATGATGATCCAGCTTTATCAGCCGCTGAATTTCATGGGCATGGTTTATCGCGAGATCAAACAGGCGGTGACCGATATTGAGCTCATGTTCGCGATTCTGGCGCGCGATCCGGAAATCAAAGACATCGCCGGGGCGCAGCCGCTGAAAATTACCAGCGGCACCGTCCGATTCGAGAATGTAGTTTTTTCCTACGAGCCGGAGCGCCGCATCCTCAAGGGCATCAGCTTCGAGGTGCCGGCCGGCAAGACGATTGCCGTGGTCGGCCCCTCCGGCGCCGGCAAGTCGACGATCTCGCGGCTGCTGTTTCGTTTCTACGATCTGTCGGGCGGCCGCATATCGATCGACGGCCAGGATATCGCCAGGGTGACGCAGAATTCGCTACGCCAGTCGATTGGCATGGTGCCGCAGGACACCGTGCTGTTCAACGACACCATCCGCTACAACATCCGCTACGGCCGCTGGGAGGCGAGCGCATCCGAGGTCGAGGAGGCCGCCCGGCTTGCGCAGATTGATGGGTTGATCCGCATGGCGCCCAAGGGCTACGAGACCGAAGTCGGCGAGCGCGGCTTGAAATTGTCCGGCGGCGAGAAACAACGCGTCGCCATCGCCCGCACCATCCTGAAGGCGCCGCCGATCCTGGTGCTGGACGAGGCCACTTCGGCGCTCGACAGCCACACCGAAAAGGAAATTCAGGACGCGCTGGAACGTGTGTCGAAGGGCCGCACCACGCTGGTGATCGCGCACCGGCTCTCGACCATTGTCGGCGCCGACGAGATCATCGTGCTTGACCAGGGCGAGATCGTCGAACGCGGCACCCATTCCGCGCTGCTGGCCAAGAATGGGCTGTACGAGAGCATGTGGAACAGACAGCGCGAGGCCGAGGAAGCGCGCGAGAAGCTCGCCCTTGCGGCGCAAGACGAGGGCGCGCCCAACCGCAACCCGCCGCCGGTGGAGGACGCCATCACGGCCGCCGCCGCGCATCTTGAGGTGCCCGCCAACGCGGCGGAGTAAACGGATGCTTCCGGGCGCAGTTTATGGCACGCTTCCCCTCTCCCAGCCGAAGTCGGATGTTTCCGACTTCGGCCACTATAAATTTGGCAGAACTCGGGTAAACCCGAGTTCTGCTGGGAGAGGGTGGCTCGGCCGCAGGTCGAGCCGGGAGAGGGGTATGAAGCGGGCTCAAGCGAAGCAGCTTCGTACACGAATGACTGATGCAGAGCAGCGTCTCTGGTATCGTCTACGTGCGCATCGCTTCGGCGGGATCAAAGTCAAAAGGCAGGCACCGATAGGACCCTATGGCGTCGATTTCATTTGCTTCGAGCACAAACTTGTCATCGAAGTTGACGGGGGCCAGCATGCCGATAGCGCGGCGGATCGTCGACGTGATGAATGGCTGCGCAACGAGGGATACCGAGTGATACGGTTCTGGAATAATGACGTATTAAAGCGAACGAATGCGGTGTTGGGTGAAATAGCAAATGCGTTAACGCAATCGTCTACCCCTCTCCCGGCGCGCTCCGCGCGCCACCCTCTCCCCCAAGGGGAGAGGGGAACGCAGCCTCGCGATTGAGACCGCATTCATGTCGATCACCGATTCGATTCGCTCGCAAATTGTGCCGATCACGCCGGAAGGCTATCCGTTTATCGGCGCTTTCGCGCTGGTTAGCCTGATCCTGTTCTGGCTGTGGAGCCCGCTCGGCTGGCTCGGCACGGTCGCCACCCTGTGGTGCGCCTATTTCTTCCGCGATCCGCCGCGGGTGACGCCGGTGCGCGAGGGCCTGGTGGTGGCGCCGGCTGACGGGCGCATCAGCCAGATCACCACCGCGGCCCCGCCGCACGAGCTTGGGCTGCGCGACACGCCCTTGCCGCGCATCTCGATCTTCATGAGCGTGTTCGATTGTCACGTGAACCGCAGCCCGGTCAGCGGCCGCATCGAGCGCATCGTCTACCAGCCCGGCAAGTTCCTCAACGCCGACCTCGATAAGGCCAGCCTCGACAACGAACGCAATTCGCTGGTGATTGCCACCGCCGGCGTGCGCGTGGCGGTGGTGCAGATCGCCGGCCTGGTGGCGCGCCGCATCGTCTGCTTCGTGCGCGAGGGCCAGCCGCTGGGCGCGGGCGAGCGCTTCGGCATGATCCGGTTCGGCTCGCGGCTCGATGTCTACCTGCCGGAAGGCGTGAGCCCGCTGGTGGCGGTCGGGCAGACTTCGTTCGCCGGCGAGACCGTGCTGGCCGACCTCAGTTCCGCCGACGCCGGACGCGTGTTCCGCGCCGGTTAGTCGGGCAAAAGCCAATCGCTAAAGGGGTAATCCGCCGGTTCCATGCCCGGTGGCGCGCATGGCCGTAAGCGCCTATATTGGCACTATGGTGTTTCAACCGTTCGATCCCGCCCCGCCGCCCCGCCGCCGTCGCTTCAAGGCGATCCCGGTGCGCACGCTGCTGCCCAATCTGATCACGCTCTTGGCGCTGTGCGCGGGACTGACTGCGATCCGCCTGGCGGTCGAGAACAGACTCGATCTGGCGCTGGCCGCGATTGTGTTTGCCGCGCTGCTCGACGGAATCGACGGCCGCGTTGCGCGCATGCTCAAGGGCACCTCGCGCTTCGGCGCCGAACTCGACAGCCTCGCCGACTTCGTGAATTTCGGCGTGGCGCCGGCGCTCATCCTGTATTTCTGGGGCCTGCACGAACTCAAATCGGCCGGCTGGATCGCGGCGCTGGTGTTCGCGATCTGCGCGGCTTTGCGGCTGGCGCGCTTCAATGTGATGATCGACGATCCGAACAAGCCGGCCTGGGCGGAGAATTTTTTCACCGGCATTCCGGCGCCGGCTGGCGCCATAACTGTGCTGCTGCCGATCTATCTCAACTTCATCGGCGTCTCCAACGGGCTCGTGACGGTGTGGCTGACATTCTTCTACACGCTGGCCATCGCGCTTTTGATGGTCTCGCGCCTGCCGGTTTTCTCCGGCAAGCGCGTGGGCAAGCGCGTGCGGCCGGACATGGTGCTGGCGGTGTTCGTCGTTGTGGTGTTGTTCTTCGCGCTGCTGATCAGCTATCCCTGGGAAGTGCTCTCTCTCGCCGCGCTCGTCTATCTCGGTTGTTTGCCGTTTGGCTGGCTGTCGTACCGCGACTATCAGCGCAAGGACCAGGCGGCCAGCGCCGGCGTCACCGAGGCTGCCGCGGCTCCCGCGGGCGACGCGCCGCTGTCGCCCGATCATGCCGGACATGAACGCGATAGCGATCCCGACCGCCCGGTCCGGCTGAACTGATCGCGGGTAATCCCAGAGCCGTCATGCCGCGCGCAACAAGCGTTCTTGGCCATGGCCAGCGCCAAAACGAGCAACAAGATTGGCCGGTGGCCGATACCGTGATCCTCGACTACGCGCAGCGCAGCGCGCAGAAAATCACGGTGACTGGCGTCAAGGGCCTCACAATCGAAATCGATCTGCACCAGCCTGTGCGCTTGCGCACCGACGACCTGCTGGTTCTCGACGACGGCGGGCTGGTGGAAGTAGTGGCGGCGCCCGAGCCGCTGATCGAGGCGCGCGCACCCGACATTGCAGGCCTGTCGCGGCTGGCCTGGCATCTCGGCGACCGCCACGTGCCGGTTCAGGTGCTGGCGAACCGGATTCGTGCCCGGCGCGACCCCGCGATTGAGGCCCTGCTCACATCGCTGGGCGCCAAGGTGGCCTCGATCGATGCGCCGTTCGATCCCGAGGGCGGGGCCTATGCGTCATCGCATGGGCATGATCACGACCACGCCCACGCGCATGATCACAATCATGGACATACGCATGGCCACAAGCATGACCATTAGGGCATCAGTCCCTGCGTTCCGAACGGGTAGCCGGGCATCAATTGATAAGGATGCTTCCAGCCGGGCAGGGCTTTCATGCGGTCGAGCCACGGCCCGATCGCCGGATGGTCCTTGACGATGTCGAAGCCGAACTCCTCGGCCGGATAATACAGATAGGCGGTCATCGAGACGTCGGCGATGGTCGGCTTGTCACCCAGCAAATATTTATGCGACGCCAGCCGCTTGTTGACGATGGAGAGTGCGCCGTCGATGCGGCCTTTCATGAACGCCATCACCGCCGGGTCGCCCGGGTTCGGCGCGAAATTCTTCAGAAAACGGTAGGGTCCGAGAAAGCCATTGACCTTCTGATTGTCGAAGATGATCCAACGCAATGCTTCAAGCCGCTCGTCCTCACCCTGCGGTTTGAACTTGCCGGTCAGGTCGGAGAGATAAGTCAGGATCACGCCCGACTGCGTCAGCTTCTTGTCGCCATGTACCAGCACCGGCACTTCGCCCATCTCGTTGATGTTTTCCCGGTATTCGGGCTTGCGCGCGGCGCCGCCGGCGAAGAAGTCGATCCAGATCGGCTGCCACTTGGCGCCGATCAAATTGAGCATCAGCGCGGCGCGATAGGCGTTGCCGGACTGGGCGAAGCAGTAGAGCTGAAAGTCGGACATGGAACCTTCTATCGAACTGGGGTGTAGGGCGTAAGTGTCACCGTCGTGCCGGCTGCGGATTGGCCTTCGAAGCGGCCGCCGGCCTTGCTCAATTTCGCCAGCGGCTGGTTATCCTCATCATTGATCATCAGCGTGCCCTGGTCGAGCGTCCAGCGCCGGCTCATGAAGAATTTTTCCGCACAACCGCCTTCCGGCGAGACGGCCCCCTCGCGCGCGCCGGGCGCGCCGGCAAAGTTCATCCCGCACATCGGTGCGTTCGGCGCCGACAGAATCCAGCGTCCGCTCATATCCGTGCTCGGCGCCTGCGCGGCCGGCGTCGCGCCGCCGGCGCAACCCGCGAGCATGAGTGCGATGAGCGCGCCTCCTGTGACCCGGCCGGTAGGCATTGGCGCTGCGGTTCCTCACCGCATGGTCGGGATCACGAATTCGGCGCCTTCCTTGGTGCCGGTCGGCCAGCGCTGCGTCACCGTCTTTGTCTTGGTGTAGAAGCGGATCGAGTCCGGCCCGTGCTGGTTGAGATCGCCAAAGCCGGAGCGCTTCCAGCCGCCGAAGGTGTGATAGGCGAGCGGCACAGGGATCGCGAAGTTCACGCCCACCATGCCGACCTGAACGCGGTTGACGAAATCGCGCGCGGTGTCGCCGTCGCGGGTGAAGATCGAGACCCCGTTGCCATATTCATGGTCGGACGGCAGCCTTACGGCTTCGTCATAGTCTTTGGCGCGGACCACCGAGAGCACAGGCCCGAAGATTTCCTCCTTGTAGATGCGCATATTCGGCTTCACGTCATCGAACAGGCAGCCGCCCATGAAGTTGCCGTTTTCATAGCCCTGCATTTTGAAGCCGCGGCCGTCGACCAAAAGTTTGGCGCCTTCCTTGACGCCGATATCGACATAGTCCTTGACCTTGTCGCGCAGCGCCTTGGTCACCATCGGCCCATAATCGGCCTGCGGATCGCTCGACGGGCCGATTTTCAGGTTCTCGACGCGCGGGATCAATTTCTCCACCAGAATGTCGGCGGTCTTCTGGCCGACCGGCACGGCGACCGAGATCGCCATGCAGCGTTCGCCGGCCGAGCCGTAGCCGGCGCCGATCAGCGCATCGACCGCCTGATCGATGTCGGCATCCGGCATCACGATCATGTGGTTCTTGGCGCCGCCGAAACATTGCACACGCTTTCCATGCGCGGTCCCGGTCGAATAGATGTATTGCGCGATATCGGACGAGCCGACGAAACCGATCGCCCTGACGCGGGCATCGGTGAGCAGCGTATCGACCGCTACTTTGTCGCCGTTGACGACGTTGAGGATGCCTTCCGGCAAACCGGCTTCGAGGAATAGTTCGGCAATCCGCATCGGCACCGACGGGTCACGCTCGGACGGCTTGAGGATGAAGGCATTGCCGCAGGCGATGGCCGGCGCGCATTTCCACAACGGGATCATGGCCGGGAAGTTGAACGGCGTAATGCCGGCAACGACGCCGAGCGGCTGGCGCACGGAATAGATGTCGATGCTGGGTCCGGCGCCTTCGGTGAACTCGCCCTTCAAGAGATGCGGAATGCCGCAGGCGAACTCGACGACTTCGAGGCCACGCTGGATGTCGCCCTTGGCATCGGGAAATGTCTTGCCATGCTCGGAGGACAGCAGGCGGGCCAGATCGTCATATTCCTTCGCCACCAGTTCGAGGAACTTGAACATGACCCGTGCGCGGCGCTGCGGGTTGGTGGCCGCCCAGGCCGGTTGGGCCGCCTCGGCATTGGCTATGGCGCCCTCGACCTCAGCTTTGCTGGCCAGCGCGACCTTGGCCTGCACCTCGCCGGTATTGGGATCGAACACATCGCCAGAGCGCCCGGAGGTCCCCTTGACGGCCTTGCCGCCGATGAAATGGCCAATATCGCGCATGGGTCGCTCTCCTCCGGTTTTAGGCGGTCCTCGACGGGACCCTAGGGCTTCGGCCCCTATTTGCGGCTATTTTTGCAGCTTTTTACCGGCCGGTCCTGCTTCGGGCCGGTTTTTGGGTCAATTGCCGGGTCTGACCCTGCCGTTTTCGCTTCACGAACGGTTAGCCTTTACCGCCTCTTAACAGCGCCAGTCTAGGGTCCGCGCCAGCAGTGTCGATTTCGGCGTGTCGGAATCCGTGCGCGTTTGTGGGGTAAAGTTCAATGGATATTGCGACAGGTCTAGGCTTGGTGGCCGGGGCCGCCGTGCTTTGCACGCTGATCATGCTGGGTGGCGATCTGCGTATGTTCGCCGATCTGCACGCCTTCATCGTCATATTCGGCGGTTCGTTCGCCGCCACATTGATCCGCTTCCCGCTCGCATCGATCTTCCACGGGTTGCCGCTCGGCGCCAAATTCGCCTTCTCGCTGCGCCGCATGAGCCAGCGCGACCTGGTCGACGAGATCGCCGGGCTTGCCGAAATCGCCCGCAAGCAAGGACCGATCGGACTGGAAAAAGCCGAGATCGAGGATCCGTTTCTGGCGAAAGGCATCCGCTTCGTCGCCGACGGTTATGACGGCACTTTCATTCGCGACAATCTGGAGCGCGACCGCGACAATTTCCTCACCCATCTCGACGAGGGTCAGAAGATCTACCGCGCGGTCGGCGATTGCGCGCCGGCTTTCGGCATGATCGGTACATTGATCGGCATGGTGCAGATGTTCGCCAACATGACCGATCCGTCCAAGCTCGGTCCCTACATGGCGGTGGCGCTGCTTGCCACGTTCTACGGCGCGGCGGTGGCGAACTTGTTCTGCCTGCCGATTGCCGACAAGCTGCACCTCAAGCTGGTGGACGAGGAAATCAATCGCACCCTCATCATCGACGGCATATTGATGATCCGCGAAGCCAAGAGTCCGACTTTGGTGCGCGAGATGCTGCTCGCATACCTGCCCGAGAAGCATCGCCACACCGAAGTCGAAGAAGCAGAGCCGGAGGCGGTTCCCGCTTAACAAGCGCTTCCGAAAGTAATTCATGGCGAGACGCAAGGACGCGGGCCACGGCGGCGGTCACGGCTGGTTCGTAACTTTCGCCGACTTGATGGGACTGCTGGTCGCGTTCTTCGTGATGCTGGTCGCTTTCTCGACGCAGGATCAGGCCAAACTCCAGGTGGTCGCCGGGTCCATGCGCGACGCCTTCGGCGTGCAGGATAAAGTGCGCTATTCCGGCATCATCGAGGTGCTCGGCCTGCCGACGCGGCCGAAGCTCAAGAACGCCGCGCATATCGATCCGTCCGAAGCGTCTGCAACGCCGGCGCCGGATGAAAACGATCACGAACGTAACTATGGCGCCCGCTTCAAGGAAGACCGCAAATTCGCGCTGGCCTCTGCCTCGCTGCGCCAGGCCTTGCAGGAAATGCCGGAAATCTCCGAGGCCTCGAAACACATCATGGTCGAGGAAACCAAGCAGGGCCTCAATATCGAGATCGTCGACCAGGACGGCCGCTCGATGTTCGCGGACGGCGCCAAGGAACCCTTTGAGCGTACCCGCAAGCTGATCCAGAAGATCGCGCCGTCGCTTAAGGCGATGCCGTACCGCGTCTCTATCGTCGGCCACACGGCATCGAGCAAGGTGCCGGCAAAACCCGGCTACGGGCCGTGGGAACTTTCCGCAGACCGGGCCAATGCGGTGCGCGAGATTCTCGCCGGCGAAGGCTTGCCGACCGGGCATATCTTCATGGTTGCCGGCAAGGCCGACACCGATCCGCTGTTCCCGGACAACCCCTCCATGTCGCCGAACCGCCGGGTCACCATTACCCTGATGCGGGAAGAGCCGCCGATTCCGGCCAATTTCAACCCCTAAAGCGCCAAATTCCGGTTCCGCTGCCGCTTGATCCGGGTCAAAAGGCCGCGGAAAAAGTCCGGTATTCTCTGCCGCGTTGCGATGTTATAAGGCCCGCCTTCCAGCACAAATATATCGGCGGACCCGAAGCAATTTCAAAATGAACGATGGCTTGAACGAGACGGCAGCCTCCGCCGAGGCCAATACCGCGGGTACCGGAGTCGTCGCTCCCCAGAGCTTTGTGGCTTTGGCGCTGGGCAGTGTCGGCGTCGTCTATGGCGACATCGGCACCAGCCCGCTCTACGCCTTCCGCGAGGCGGCGATGGCGGCGAGCAACGAGCAGGGGGTGACGCGCGATATCGTGCTCGGCGTGCTCTCGCTCATCGTATGGGCGCTGATCGTCACGGTGACGCTGAAATATGTGCTGTTGCTGTTGCGCGCCGACAATAACGGGGAGGGCGGCACGCTCTCGCTCACGGCGCTGGCTACGCGCGCACTCGGCCGGCGCACCGCTTTCATCTACATCCTCGGCGTCATCGGCGCCTCGATGTTTCTCGGCGATAGCGTGATCACGCCGGCGATCTCGGTGCTTTCGGCGGTGGAAGGCTTGAAGCTCGCAAGTCCGGCCTTCAGCGAATACGTGGCGCCGCTCACCGTCGTCATCCTGATTGCCCTGTTCGCGGCGCAAAGCCGCGGCACCGCCAAGGTGGCGGCTCTGTTCGGCCCGATCATGGTGGTCTGGTTCGTGGCGATAGCGATCGCCGGCGCGCTGCATATTCGCGACGATCCGCACGTGTTGTTGGCGATCAACCCGCTTTACGGCATCGGCTTCGTCTACGAGCACCACACCATCGGCATGATCACGCTCGGCGCGGTGTTCCTGGTCGTCACCGGTGGCGAGGCGCTCTATGCGGACCTGGGCCATTTTGGCCGCAAGCCAATCCAGACCGCATGGCTCTGCCTGGTGCTGCCGGCGTTGCTGATCAATTATTTCGGGCAAGGCGCCAAGGTTCTGGCCGATCCCGGGGCGATCGAGAATCCGTTCTACCGCCTGGTGCCGGAAGTCTTTTTGCTGCCGATGATCGTGCTGGCGACGGCGGCGACCGTGATCGCCAGCCAGGCGGTGATCACCGGCGCCTATTCGCTGGTGCATCAGGCGATCCAGCTCGGGCTGTTGCCGCGCCTTACCATCCTGCACACATCGGCCTCGCATGTCGGGCAGATCTATATTCCGCGCGTGACCGTCGCGCTGCTGGTCGGCGTGCTGCTGCTGGTCGGATTGTTCCGCACATCGAGCGCGCTCGCCTCCGCCTATGGCATCGCGGTTGCCACCACCATGGTAGTGGACGGGCTGCTCGCCTTTTTCGTGATCTGGAAACTATGGAAATGGCCGCTGTGGAAAGCGCTGGCTACGATCGTGCCATTCGTGCTTGTCGACCTGACTTTCTTCTCCGCCAACCTGCTGAAACTGTTCGAGGGCGCCTGGGCGCCGCTGCTGTTCGGCGCCACCATGGTATTGCTGATCCTGACCTGGCGGCGCGGCTCCGGCATCCTGATCAGCAAGACAAGGCGCACCGAGGTGCCGATCGACACGCTGTTCCGCAGCCTGGAAAAGAAGCCGCCGCATTTCGTGCCGGGCACCGCGGTATTCCTCACCAGCGATCCGGAATTCGCGCCCACCGCGCTGCTGCATAACCTCAAGCACAACAAAGTGCTGCACGAGCAGAACGTCATCCTCACCATCATCACCGCCGACACGCCGCGCGTGCCGGAGACCGAGCGCGTGCAGATCACGCCGCTGTCGACGCATTTTTCCCGCGTGTCGCTGAAGTTCGGCTACATGGAACAGCCCAATGTGCCGAAGGCGCTGGCGATCGCGCGCAAGCACGGCTGGCAGTTCGACATCATGTCGACCTCGTTCTTCCTGTCGCGGCGCACGCTGCGGCCGTCGCCGCAGTCCGGCATGCCGGGCTGGCAGGACCATCTGTTCATCTGGCTGGCGCGCTCGGCCTCAGACGCCACCGACTTCTTCCAGATTCCGACCGGTCGGGTGGTCGAGGTGGGCACGCAGGTGACGGTGTGAGTAAACGCATACCGTTCGACTGTTTCAAAATAACTATCTGATATTCCAGCAGAAATAATCCTTGCCGGTCTGCAAATTCCGCATGGCTCGCTTTTCCGCTTTGCACAAATCGCTCTGCCGGGGCTAAGCGGCCGGCGGTATAAGCCGCGTCCCATAATTTTTTGCATTGCAATAAACCCAGGCGACACCCCCATGTCAAACAGCGATGCGGCCGCCCCCGGCGGCTCGGGTGCGGCTAATGGCGGCGGCGAAGCGCCGCTCAAGACCGGCTTCTGGGCGCTCACGCTTGGCAGCATCGGCGTGGTCTACGGCGATATCGGCACCAGCCCACTCTACGCGCTACGCGAATCCGTGCTGGCGGCGGTCGGGCCAGGAAATGCGGCAAGCGAGCCGGTGGTGCTTGGCATTCTCTCGCTGATCATCTGGGCGCTGCTGCTGGTGGTCACCGCCAAATACGTGATCGTCCTGCTGCGCGCCGACAACAACGGGGAGGGTGGCACGCTGGCGCTGATGGCGCTCGCCTCGCGCGCGCTTGGCGGCCACAGCGGGACCGTGATCCTGCTCGGCATCATCAGCGGCGCGCTGTTTTATGGCGACGCCATCATCACGCCGGCGCTGTCGGTGCTTTCTGCGGTCGAAGGCTTGAAGGTGGTGACCCCAGCGTTCGATTCATACGTCGTGCCGATCACGGTGGTGATCCTGGTGATCTTGTTTTCCGTGCAGTCGCGCGGCACGGCGCAGGTCGCCACCTTCTTCGGTCCGATCACGCTGGTCTGGTTTGCCGCCATCACCGTTGCCGGGCTTTGGCACATCGGGCAAAACTGGATGGTGCTGCTGGCGTTCAATCCGTATTACGGCGTCCACTTCTTGCTCCACCACGGCATCATCGCCTTTTACACCCTCGGCGCCGTGTTTCTGGTGGTGACCGGCGCCGAGGCGCTTTATGCGGACTTGGGCCATTTCGGCCGCGGCCCGATCCGCTTTGCCTGGCTGGTGGTGGTGCTGCCGGCGCTACTGATCAATTATCTCGGGCAGGGCGCGCTGGTGCTCAGCAATCCGAAGGCAATCGATAATCCGTTCTTTCTGCTTTATCCGCATTGGGCGTTGTTGCCGATGGTGATCCTCGCCACCGCCGCCACCGTGATCGCGAGCCAGGCGGTGATCACCGGCGCCTATTCGCTCACCCGCCAGGCCATCCAGCTCGGCTTGCTGCCGCGCCTGGAAATCCGCCACACTTCGGAATCGCTGTTCGGGCAGATTTACATGCCACGGGTCAACACACTGCTGCTGATCGGCGTGCTGCTGCTGGTGGCGTTGTTCCGTTCGTCGAGCGCACTCGCCTCCGCCTATGGCATCGCAGTGACCGGGACCATGGTGGTCACCGCCATGATGGCCATTATCGTGATACGCCGAGTCTGGCGCTGGCCGCTGATCGGGGCGCTGGCGCTGATGCTGCCGTTCCTGTTCATCGATCTGACATTTCTGGCCGCCAACCTGCTCAAGGTCGTCGAAGGCGGCTGGATGCCGCTGGCGCTCGGCGCCCTGGTAATTGCGATGATGTATACGTGGCGGCGCGGCAGCCGGCTGCTTTTCGAAAAGACCCGCCGGCAGGAAACGCCGCTCGAATCCCTGGTCGCCAGCCTGGAGAAAAAGCCGCCGGCGCGCGTGCCGGGCACCGCGGTATTTCTCACCAGCGATCCGGCTAGCGCGCCGACCGCGCTGCTGCACAGCCTCAAGCACTACAAGGTGCTGCACGAGAAAAACGTCATTCTCACCGTCGAAACCGCCGACACGCCGAGGGTCGACCCGGCCGAACGGGTGCGCATCGAGCCGGTGGGGCAAACCTTCTCGCGGGTTGTGCTGCGCTTCGGCTTTATGGAAACGCCGAACGTGCCCAAAGCCTTGGCCATCGCGCGCAAGCTCGGCTGGCAGTTCGACATCATGGCGACCTCGTTCTTTTTGTCGCGCCGCACGCTCAAGCCGGCGACCCATTCCGGCATGCCGCGCTGGCAGGACCGCCTGTTCATCGCGCTCACCCGCGTGGCCAACGACGCCACCGATTACTTCCAAATTCCGACCGGGCGGGTGGTCGAGGTCGGAACGCAGGTGACGGTCTGATAGATTCCGGCTAGAACCATGGCACTGGAGAACTGGAGTTTTTGTTCATGGCCGACGAAATGCCGCGCGCCGACGAGGTGCAGAATCTGACGCCGGCGGAGGTGGCGCGCGGCTTGACCGAAGGCCGCATGCTGCTGGTCGATGTGCGTGAGCCCAACGAGACCGCGGTTGAGGCCTATCCCGGCGCGGTGATCGTGCCGCTGTCAAGCTTCGATCCAGCCGCCATTCCGGACCCGCAAGGCAAGCAGGTAGTGTTTGCCTGCCGCTCTGGCCGGCGCTCGGTGACCGCGTCGCTTGCCGCCCAGGATGGCGGTTATCCCTACAAATCCCATCTCGCCGGCGGCATCATTGCCTGGAAGGCGGCCGGCCTTCCGGTCGAAACCTGACGCCACTTATCGATCCGAGGCGTCACATACGCCGCGCGTTTACGATTGCACCAATCGCAGCGCTTGGTCAGCCGGCTGTGGTTGCAGGTGAAGACCTGCCGCTCACTCGCTCCGCGTCCTGCGGCCGCCATCGCCGGTGCAGCCAGAGCCATTGCTCGGGGTGCTCGCGGATCCAACCCTCGATGATGGTGGTGATAATCTGCATGGTGCCGGCGACGTCGACCTTGCCTTCGGCGTCGCGCGCCGGCTCGATTGCCTCGGTCAAATCGATGTGGAATTTGTCACCCGGCAGGCGCACGACGTGCACGCCATGGATCGGGCAATCGACCTGACGGGCAAGGCGCGCGATCAGCGGATTGGCGCGGGTGCGCCGTCCGAAAAATGTCACATCGACGCCGCGCACATAATATTGATCGACCAGCATGGCGACGTGACGCCCGGCGGCGAGCGCATGCGCGAGCTTGACCGGCGCGTCGAGCCCGGTGGCCATCAGTTCGCCCATGCTGTCGGCGCGGATGCGGGTGACGGCATCGGCGACCGCGCCAAGATTGGGCCTGCGATACAGCACGATCGAGTCGAGCTGGTAAGCCTTGGCGACCAGCGCGCTCAGTTCCCAATTGGCCAGATGCCCGGTGAACACCAAGGCCGGTTTGCCGTCGAGCCGCAGCGCGTGAAAGCGGTCGAAGGTTTCCTGGCCGTAGAAGATATCGAACGGCCCCGGCAGCTTCGGGTCGTCGATCTTTAGACGATCGAGATGGGCGAATTCGGCAGCGACGCGGCCGAGATTGTCCCAAACGCCGCGCAGGATGGCGTCGATCTCGGCCGGTGACTTTTCGGGAAACGCGGCTTTGAGATTATCGCGGCCGGTGCGCTGCTCAGGCAGCCACGGGCCGAGGTTGCGCATGGCTGCGCCGCAAACATTGGCCAGCGCCTTGCGGTTGGTCAGGCGCAGCAGCCGCAACAAGCCGGCGGTCAAATATCCGGCCGCCGCATCGAGAAGGCCGAACAGGCGCCTGCGCAGATTGCGGTTGGGGAGCATGGCGGCCATTCGGACTGGAGCCTCGGTGTTCCCGTTGGATCGAACAAGGGGCAGGCGGGATCATGCGCTAGAAGTGGACGATGACTTTTCCGAACACCTGCCGGCCTTCGAGCCGCGCCAGGCCGCGTTCAAAGTCCGCCAGCGCCACCTCGGTATCGATGATCGGCGTCATGCCGGTCGCGATCTTGGACAGGCTGTCGCGGATGTTGCGCATCGAGGCGCCGAACGAACCGAAAATCTTGTACTGCTGCTGGAACAGCTGCATCAGGTTGATCGTGACATTTGGGCCGGCGGTCGAGCCGCAGGTCACCAGCCTTCCGCCGCGCTTGAGGCAGAACAGCGAGGCATTGAAGCCCTCGCCGCCGACATGTTCGAAGACAACATCGACGCCTTTCTTGGCGGTGAGTTTGCGGGTGACGCCCTCGAAACGCTGGGCCTTGTAATTGATGACATGGTCGGCGCCGAGCGCCTTGGCCTTTTGCGCCTTGGCGTCGTCGCCCACCGTGGTGATCACGGTGCAGCCGATTGCCTTGGCCATCTTGATGGCGACCGAACCGATGCCGGAACCGCCGGCATGCACCAGAACGGTCTCGCCCGGTTTGAGCTTGGCATTGTCAAACAACATGTGCTCGACGGTACCGAAGGCGATCGGCGCGCAAGCCGCGTCGCGCAGCGACACGCCGGCGGGCACCGGGATGGTGAGCCGCGCCGGCAGATTGATCAGATCGCGCGCGAAGCCGTCAATGTGAAAGCCCATGATGCCGGCGACGTTTTCGCATAAGTTGTCGCGGCCCTCGCGGCAGGCGGCGCAATGGCCGCAGGTCATGGCGCCATACATCACCACGGGATCGCCCGGCTTGAAGTTGCCGACGTTCGCGCCCACGGCGGCGATTTCGCCGGAGGCTTCGGCGCCGACCACCAGCGGCAGCTGCCGCTTGGCGAAGGCCATGCCGCGAAATCCCCACAGGTCGAGATGATTGAGCGCGACCGCCTTGATGCGGATCTGCACCTCGCCTTCGCCGGGCGGTGGCGGAGAGGGCACATCGGCAAGTTCGAGCTTGCGATCGGCGATCAGTTTCAGGGCGCGCATGGCGGGGTTTTCAGGCCGGCTCGAGGCCCATCACCAGCGAGACGTTCTGCCCGCCGAAACCGAACGAATTCGAAATGGCGTGGGTGACGCGCGCGTCGCGCGCCTTGTTGGGCACGACGTCGAGTGGGATCGCCGGATCGGGCATGTCGTAGTTGATGGTGGGCGGAATGCGCTGGTGCTGCAGCGTGAGCATCGAGATCACCGCCTCGATCGCACCGGCCGCCGACAATGTGTGGCCGATCATCGATTTGTTGGACGAAATTGGCACGCTCTTCATGTGTTCGCCGAGTACTGTAGAGACGCCGAGATATTCCATCTTGTCGTTTTCCGGCGTGCCGGTGCCATGCCCATTGACGTAGTCGATGTCCTCGGGGTTAAGGCCGGCATCCTTGATCGCGTTGGCGATGCAGCCGATGATCGGCTTTCCGTCGGGGCTGGAGCGGGTGCGGTGGAAGCTGTCGGCCATCTCGCCGCAGCCTTCCAATACGCCGATGATCCTGGCGCCGCGCGCCTTGGCCGATTCATAGCTCTCCAGCACCAGCGCGCCGGCGCCTTCGGCCATGACGAAACCGTCGCGGTTCTTGGCGAACGGCTTGGCCGCCGATTGCGGCGCGTCGTTGTTGGTGGACAGCGCCGAGAGCAGCGAGAAGCGAACCACCGCCTCCGGATTGATCGAACCGTCGGTTCCCACGCACAGCGCCGCATCGGTATCGCCGCGCCGGATCGCCTCGAGCCCAAGCTGCACCGCGCTGGCGCCGGAGGCGCAGGCGGTGGACAGCGAGATCGGCGAGCCCTTGGTGCCGAATTTCTCCGCCAGATGGTCGGCGACCGAGCCAAACAGGAAGCGTTCATGATAGGCGGGGAACTGCGCGCAAACCCGCAATATGTCCGCATAGGTCACGCGATCGTTGGCGCCCGATCTGGCGCTGACTTCAAGCCGCTGCGGCCAATCCAATTCGATCGGCGGTACCGCCAGGAACAACGGGCCCGGAAAATCGGCCCGCGCGCCGAGCCCTGCCTCGGTGATGGCCTCTTCGGCGGCGAGTTCGGCGAAGCACTCCGACAACGCGGCCGCGCAGGATTGCGGCGGCAGGTAGTCGATCGTACCGGCAATGCGGGTCTTGAGGCCGTCGGTGGCAAAGCGGGTAATGGCGCGGATGCCGGATTCACCGGCCGTGAGCTTTGCCCAATTGTCAGTCTTGCCGGCGCCGAGCGAGGTGACCAGGCCGAGGCCGGTCACCACGACAACCGGGCGGCCCATTTTGTCTTTGGTCGATGGCATTTCGTGCTCTCCCTCAACCGACCCGTTCGAGCAAAGCAAGCGCTTCGCCCCGCCAATGGCCGACACTGGTCACCAGAACTTGGCTCAGATCCCCACTCATCGGGCGTTCCAATCCGGTCGAGTCGCAGGGCGGGAACAGACTACCATGGCCAAGCGCGACCGTAGCCAGCGCCACATTCATCGGGAATTGCGGTTCCAGCCCATGACCGAGATAGGAGCCGGTGGCGCGCACGGCAAGGTCGCCATGGGCGTTGAGGAAGGCGCGTTCCTCGGCGGTTGCCGGGTTGGCGCCGGTGGCGCCCGAGAGCACCGCGGCATGGCCGCTTTTGACCCTGTCCTTGACCTTGTCCCACAGCCGCGCCAGCGCGGCGGTGACCGTGCCCGGTTGGCGCTTGGAGCGGTCGGACAGCACGAGCGCGAGCCGCGCCAGCGGCTTGGCGCCGCGCGCTTGCGCGTGCTCGGCCGCCTCGATCACCAGGAAGGCGCCGAGCGAGCCGAGCGCGAAACCGCCTTTTTCGCCGCGCTCCCACACCGGCGCAAACTTGTCCTTCAAGCCGAGCCCGCCGAATTCATAGAGCATCAGAAGATCGGGCCGCTCGCCGTTATGCGCGCCGCCGACCAGCGCAATGTCGCTTTGTCCGGCGGCAATGCGCGCGAGCGCGATGCGCACCGCATCGACGCCGGAGGATTCCTCGCCCATGAAGGTGCGCGACGATCCGGTCACTCCGTGCACGATCGATATATTGCCGGCCAGCAGATTGGAAAGCTGCGCCAGAAACAGCGTCGGACGCAGATCGCTCATCAGCCGCTCATTGAGGTAAGCCGCCGGATTAGACGCGCTCGGGGCGCCGGAAAAAATAGTGCTGTCGACGTTGAGATCGCGTTCGCCGCCGCCGGCGGCCACGATCATATCCATGCGGGAAAGGATATCGCGCTTGCCTTTGACGTTCGCCGAGTCGAGCGCAAGGCCGGCGGCATAGGTGCCGATGCGCTGCCAATTCTCCATCTGGCGCTGATCGCCCTTTTTCGGGATCTGCGCGTCGAAATTGATCGGCGCCAGCGGATGCACGACGAACGGAGCAAACATTGTCAGGTCGGCGCTCGGATGCGCCTCCATCAGCTTTTGCCAATGCGCGTCGGCGCCTTCGCCCAGGCTGGAGACGATGCCGACGCCGGTGATCCAGGCTTCGCGTGCCGCGTTAGCCATCAGCGCGCGCCTCGATGCCAAGCCCGATTTTCGCGGCGGTTTCCTGCATCCAGTTTGCCATTTCGGGATTGGGGAAATCGACAATGCGAAAGGTCAATGTGGCGTCGCAAATCGCTTTGCCATCGGCCTTGATTTTCGCCTTGGTAACCGCAAAGCCGGATCCGTCATGCGCCAGGTGCGCATCGATCGACAACCGCTGACCAGGCGTAACGAAAGTGCGCAGCTTCGCCTCCTTCACCTGGGCCAGGAACGGCATGCGGGCGTAGCGGTTCAACGCCACCACCAGCCACCCGGAAGTCTGCGCCATGGTTTCGATCAACAGCACGCCCGGCATCAGCGGATAGCCGGGAAAATGACCCTCGAAGATCGTACTTGTCGCTGGAACCGTGGCCTCGCTGCTGATCTTTCGGTCGGCGAGATTGAGGTCGACGATCCGGTCGATCAGCTGAAAGTACTCGAGACGCATGTGGTTCGGGCTTTAAGCTCCCTTGGCAGCGACGAGTTCGTCGATGCGGGCGCTGAGGTTCTTGAGGACGAAATACTGATCGGTGTTCGCCTTGCCGTCGTTAACTTCCTGGGTCCACTGCTCGAGCGGCAGCTTGATTCCGAACGCCTTGTCGATTGCAAAAGCGATATCGAGGAAGTCCAGGCTGTCGATGCCAAGGTCGTTAATCGCATGACTATCGGGGTTGATGGTGTCGCGCGGAATATCGCAGGTCTCGACGATAATATTGGCGATCGTTTCGTATGTGGAGGACATCGGTAACTCTCTGATTGAATTGGAGTTCTGGTAAATTTGGTGGCCAACGCGTCGGCCCCAGCGCGTTCAACCCCTGGCCCGGCCTTCCACCGGCAAGCGATCGGTGCCCGTATAGCGAAGCGGAGGGTTAAGTTCAATGGCGACGGGCATTTAACGAGGAATCGTGGCAAACAGGCGCGGCCTGCCTGCATGAATCGGCCGTTTTCTCCAGCGGCGGCCTTACCAGCGCTCCTTGGTCACCTCGACCGGGGTGCAACCGCGCCGTCCCGACAACACGCAATCCTGATCTTTTCGCATCCGCGCCATGGTGTCGGCCAGCCAAATCCCGGCGCCGATCAGTGCGATCACGAACAGGAACGCTGCCACATTGACGATCATGCGGTGGCGATAGTCATCGACGGCGTCGCCGTGTTCATATTTGGCAAGGTCTTCAACGGGCGCCGGGCCCGCCGAGGGAACCTGCGCGCCGGGCTTGCCGCGGCGGAAATTCACCACGCGCGGTTCGCTGTCGGACGAAGACGATTCATCGCTGGCCATGCCGGCCCAGCCTAGCATGACGATTGTGGTGCTTCGACGGGGCCGCGACACCAGGCAAGGCCGTTGCGGACAAATTCGGGCACGCAATCCGGCGATGCCTTGAAACATCGAAGGATTTCAGGCCAATCCGGCCGCATTTACACCTGTTGCCCATACGCAACGGTATGATGAACAAACAAGCGGCGGTTGGGGGTAGTTGATGACGGCGATGCGAAGCTCCTTGTCCGGCGCATCCCATTAAGCCAAAATCAATTCGGAGCCGGGGGCAATAAAAAAGTAGGGCTCTGCCTTTCATCGGGGTGCCAAACCCGAGCCAATCACGACCGCGGGGTTAAATCCGTGGCGGATGAAGGGTTATCGGCCGTTTCGCAAAAGCGAATCGGCCACTGTGGGGGATTGGGGACTCGCTTGTTTCAATCGATTGTCGGGCTCGGTCATATCGCCACCATCGATATGTCCGGGTTCGCGAAAATCACATCGCTGCTGGTGCTGCCGTTCGCGCATGAGGATCTCGCGATCATCCTCGGCGGCTATATTATCGTGAACAATCTGATGCCGGTCAGCTTGGTTGCGCTGAGCATCTATGGCGGCATGGTGGCGAGCGATTTCGCACTCTACGGCATCGGCGCCGGCGCGCGCCACTTGCCGTGGCTGCGGCGATTTGCGGTCGACGATCGCGTGCACCGCTTCGGCGATACGCTCAAGCGCAACGTGTTCGGACTGGTGGCGCTGTGCCGGGTGGTGCCCGGCGTGGTGTTCGTGGCCTTCGTCGCCTGCGGCTGGGCGCGCGTATCGCTGGCCCGTTTTACCGCCGCGAGCCTGATCGTTTCCGCGCTTTATCTGCCGCTGATGCTCTACCTCGTCATCGTGTTCGGCGATGCGCTTGACGACAAACTAGGGCTCATGGCCTGGCCGCTGCTGTTTGCCGCCATCGCCGCTACCAACTTCGCGCGCAAGCGCGTATTCGCATTCCGCGATACGGCTGAACCGGACGCTGCCGGCGAAGCAGTGCTGCCGGCAACCTGCTTCGGCATGCCGCCATTGTCGCGTGCCGATCGCAAGGTCGCCAAGGCCGAGCGTATTCCGCCGGCGCTGTTCTATGTGCCGCTGGTGATCAACTGGATCCGGCTCGGTATACGCCATCGTTCGCTGACATTGCCGACCGCCGCCAACCCGAAGATTTACACCGGCGGCATGTGGGGTGAAACCAAGAGTTCGTATTTCTTCGACGTCGCACCCAGCGAACGCCAATGGATCGCCGACTTCGTGACGATCAAGCGCAATACCGGCGCCTATAGCCTGGGCGGCGATATCGACCGCGCCTTGCGCGCGCTCGACGATGCCGGTCTCGAATATCCGTTGATCGCCAAGCCCGACATCGGCTGGCACGGGCATGGCGTGCGGCGTATCGACAAGCGCGCACAGCTAGAGAATTACATCGCGCATTTTCCGGAAGCCAACACATTGATGCTGCAACGCTACGTGCCCTACGCGGCCGAAGCCGCGGTGCTCTATGCGCGGCTGCCCGGCGAGCCTAACGGACGCATTCTGTCGCTGACCCTGCGCTATTTCCCGCATGTGCTCGGCAATGGCCGCATGACGGTGCGCCAGCTCATCGGCAGCGACGAGCGCGCGCAATGGAAATCCGCCCTGCATCTCGGCGCCGACCCGACGCACCGCGGCGTCGCTTCCGACGATCTCGACCGCATCCCGGCGCGCGGCGAGGTGGTGCGCATCGCGTTGATCGGCAATCAGCGCGCCGGCGCGCTTTACCGCGACGGCCGCCGCCACATCACCGCGGCGCTGGAAGCGCGCTTCGATGCGATCGCCTGCAGCATGACCGAATTCCATTACGGCCGCTTCGATCTGCGATTCGAGACCGTCGAGGGGTTGATGCGTGGCCAAGATTTATCGATCGTGGAAATCAACGGCATCGGCGGCGAAGCCATCGATTGCTGGGACCCGCATCTGGCGGTCGGTGAAGTCTACCGGCGGCTGGCCGAGCAGCAGCGGCTGCTGTTCTTGATCGGGGATCGCAACCGCGCGCGCGGCTTCCACCCGACGCCGGCCGGCGATTTTGTCGGCAGTCTGATCCGGCAGACGCAGTTGATCCGCCGCTACCCGGCGTCGGCGTAAGCGTTGCGTCCGAGTGGACGCTGGCACTCGATCCGCCTAACATAGCGTCGATGCGTAAACCGGTGCTGTCCCGGCGAATTGTCGCGCTGGTCGCGGCCTATGTGGTGGCGCTACAGGCGCTGCTGCTGCCGTTGTCGGTCGCGGCACAAGCCACGTTCTCCTCCAGCCTCTGTGCGCAGGCGGTGTCGGCCGAAGGCTTGCCGCCGCCCGCCAGTCATGAAACCGGTTGCCCCTGCGCGGCTGGCTGCGGGATGGCGTGCTGTGGCCAGGCGCTGATCAGCCCGCCGGAGATCAAAGCTGCAATTGCTCCGGCATACGCCCGCGTCACAACGCCCGCACCGGCGTTTGAGCGCATCGCGCGGGCACCCGCCAAAGGCCCACAGGTTGCGCGCGGGCCGCCCGCAATCTGACATATCCGTCGGCTATTTCGCAAAACCGTCAATTCGCACGCTGCGCCGCTAACGCGCGCAGCATCGTCAGGAGTTTACAGATGAATCGCAATGTAATGTTCGCCGCCGCCGTCATCGTCCTGTCATTGGCGATCCCGGCGCAGGCCGACGATGTCACCGCGGGCGTCTTGAAGATATCCGCGCCCTGGGCGCGCGCCACGCCGAAAGGCGCCACCATCGGCGGCGGCTATCTGAAGATAGCCAATACCGGCAATGCACCCGACCGTCTTATCGGCGGCTCGTGCGACCTCGCCGGCCGCTTCGAGATTCATGAAATGAGCATGGACAAGGGCGTGATGAAGATGCGGGCCGTGACCAAGGGCCTCGAAATCAATCCGGGGCAGACGGTCGAGTTCAAGCCAGGCGGCTATCATGTGATGTTTGTCGGTTTGAAGAAACCCTTCACCAAGGGCGAGCAGGTCAAAGCGACCTTGCAATTCGAGAAAGCGGGCAAGGTCAACGTGGTCTTCATGGTCGAGGGTATTGGCGCACAAGGCCCGGAGTCCGCCGGCGGCGGCGAGCACGCCATGCCGGGTATGCAAATGAAGCACTAAGGCTGCGCATGATCCCGAAAAAGCCTGTCCCCGACGTGATCGGGGATGGGAACCGGTTTCCCGCCTTTGCGAAGCCCGCTTCGGCGGGCGAAGCAAGGTCGGATTAGATCATGCGCTTTTAAAATGAGGCCAAAGGCGGCGGCTTACCAGCCGATCGCCTTCGGCAGCCACGTGGCCAGTCCGGGAAACATAAACACCAACACCAGCGCCATCAGCTGCATGACGACAAACGGCACGATGCCGCGATAGATGTCGTTGGTGGTCACCTCCGGCGGCGCCACGCCGCGCAGGAAGAACAGCGACCAGCCGAACGGCGGCGTCAGGAACGAGGTCTGCAGGTTCACGCAGATCAAGGTCGAGAGCCAGACCAGATCGGTGTTCGCGCTGATGAATATCGGCAGGAACAGCGGCACCGCGATGTAGGAAATCTCGATCCACTCGATAAAGAAGCCGAGCAGGAATATCAGCAGCATGAGGAACCAGATGCTGGCATTGATGCCGCCCGGGATCAGCGTGAAGGCATCTTGCACCAGCTTCTCGCCTTGCAGGCCGCGGAAGGCCAGCGAGAATACCTGAGCGCAGATCAGAATGAACAGCACCATGGCGGTGATGCGCGTGGTGGAGCGCACGGTTTCGCGCAGGACGTTAAACGACAGGCGCCGGCCGATGGCCGCGACCAGGATCGAGCCCAGCGCGCCCATTGCGGCGGCTTCCGAGGGAGCGGCGACGCCGGCAATGATCGAGCCGAGCACCACGATCACCAGCCCGATCGGCGGCGCCACCACGCGCAGGAATTTGGCGGCCAGCTGCGGGCCGGAGATCAAGGCGCGCTCCTCCGGCGGGATCGCCGGCACCATTTCGGGGCGGATCACGCCGAGCACCATGATGTAGACGATGTAGATCGCCGCCAGCAGCAGGCCCGGCACCATTGCGGCGGCGAACAGTGTGCCGACCGACTGATTGGTGATATCCGCAAGCAGAATCAAGATGAGACTGGGCGGAATGATCTGGCCGAGCGTGCCGGAGGCGCAGATGATCCCGCAGGCCAGCCCTCGGTCATAGCCCCGCTTGAGCATGCCCGGCAGCGTGAGCAGGCCGAGCGTCACCACGGTGGCGCCGACAATGCCGGTCGTTGCGCCCATCAGTACGCCGACCAGGATGATGCCGATGCCCAGGCCGCCCTTGAGCGAGCCGGCCGCCAGGCCGATCACGTCCATCAATTCTTCGGCGAGCCTGGATTTTTCCAGCATCACGCCCATGAATACGAACAGCGGAATGGCGAGCAGCGTTGAGTTGGTCACCACGCCGAAAATGCGGTGCGGCAGCAGATGGAACAGCGGCATCCCGAATCCGAGATAGCCGAAGATGAATCCGGTGGCGGCCAGCGTCAGCCCGACCGGAATGCCGGCGAGCAGCAGCACGAAAAACGCCACCAGCATCAGGCTGGCGAGGACCTCAAAGCTCAACATCGGATACCCCCCGAGCCAGATCGTTCCAGGCTTTGGCCGACTGGATGGCTTGCGCCAGCGATTGTAGGAACAGCAGCGCAAAGCCGAGCGGGATCATCGCCTTCATGAGGTAGAGCGCGCCGATGCCGCCGGGGTTGGAAGAGCCTTCGCCGATGACCCAGGACTGTTCGACAAAGGCGATCGACAGCCAGATCACGAGGCCTGAAAAAATCATGGCGATCGCCGCCGAGATGACGTTGATCGCATGCTTGGTGCGGTCGCTAAAATTCGTGAACAGCACGTCTACGCGCACGTGCTCGCCATGCCTGAGCGCATAGGACATGCCGACGAGCGTGAGCGGAACCAGCAGGTGCCATTCCAGTTCCTGCGACCAGATAAAGCTGATGGAGAAGCCGTAACGCAGAAACACATTGGTGCCCATCACAATGGCAACCGCCAAGGCAAACCATGAGATGGTTCGGCCGACGACATCGATGAAGGCATCGATCCCGTCGGCCAGTCTTTTGGTAGATGTCACGACAGCCTTTGCCACCTTAAGCTTTGCCGAGGATCTTGTCGTAGTAGACGGCCTCGCTGTAGTTCGCCCACTGCTTATAGGTCGCCATGTCTTTCATGTAGGAGTTGTGCACTTTCGCCGTCACCGGGTCCTTGGCGACGGCGGCTTCGAGAATTTTCGCGTTGGCTGCGCGTAGCGCCGCAACCACGGCATCGGGCAATGGCTGGGCGTGCACGCCCTGGTTTTTAACCAGGTCTTCCATCGCTTCGGCGTTGACCTTCTGGCACCAGGCTTCGCCGCGATCGTTGCAGGCGCCGCAAGCGTTCTCGACAATGGCTTTGAGGTCGGGCGGCAGTTTCGCCCAGGCCGCCTTGTTGATGGTGAGTTCGCTGGCGGTCGCGGTCTCGTGCCAGCCGGTGGTGTAGTAGTATTTCGCGACCTTGTGCAGGCCGAGCTGGCGGTCGAGATAGGGACCGACGAATTCGGCGGCGTCGATCACGCCGCGCTCGAGCGCGGGGAAGATGTCGCCGGGCGCCAGCAATTGGGCGCTGACGCCAAGCTCGGAATAGACCCGGCCGGCCAGACCCGGGATGCGCATCTTGAGACCTTTCAGGTCCTCGACCTTCTCGATCGGTTTGCGGAACCAGCCGGTCATCTGCACACCGGTATTGCCGCACAGGAACGGCACCAGATTGAACCTGTCATAAACCTCGCGCCACAGATCGAGCCCGCCGCCGTCATACATCCAGCCATTGAGGCCGACGAAATTCATGCCGAAGGGAACGGCGCAGAAGTATTGGGCGGCAAAGCTCTTGCCGGTCCAGAAATAGGAGTTGGCGTAGTTCATCTCGACTGTGCCGGACGACACCGCGTCGAAGCCGGCGGCTGCCGGGATCAGTTCGCCGGCGCCATAGAACTGAATCTTCAGCCGGCCTCCCGACATATCGTCGATACGCTTGCAGAGGTCCTTCGCGCTCCCTGGGCCGGTGGAATAGAAAAAGGCGTTCGGACCGTAGAAGCTGGTCATTTTCCAGTTAAAGGTGGTCTGCGCTTGGACGATCGCAGGAGCCGCGATCGTGCCGGCCGCGCTGGCCAAGGCCAATTTGGTGAAATCTCGACGTCGCATGGAACCCTCCCGTTATGTGCTGGCAGTATGCAAGGGCGATGGGAGCAAGCCACGTGCCACCCCCTTATTGCTTTGTGATTTGTCGTTTTTCTGCGTCAACCCGCCCCCTGGCTGAGTGCGCTGATTAAAAAGACAGCGCCTGCCTACATCGTGGTCAGTGCTGAAAATGAAGTCAAATAGTGAGTTTTGAGGCTTTGCCGCCGCCGGCGGGGGAGCAATGGGGCAATTCCCCTGTTGGTAAAGGAATTCGCGATTTTTGCCTGCCAATACCAATAGTTAAGACAATCGAGCCTATACCGTAGCGATTGCCACGAACCGTCGAGCGAGGGGATGACGGCCCGCGACCAAAACAACCGCTTTTCCGGCCCGCCTGCGTCGGCACCCGCACCCGCGCGCATCGCGGTCGATGAGGCGTTGCGCAACAATTGGCTGGAAATCTGGTACCAGCCCAAGATTGACCTCAAGCGCAAATGTCTGGCCGGCGCCGAAGCGCTCGCGCGCATCCGCCATCCGCAGGACGGCATGTTGTGGCCGGATAGCTTTCTGCCCGGGATCGATGAGGCGAGCCTCATGCATCTCACCGAGCATGCGCTGCTCACCACCTTGCGCAATTGGACGATCTTCGCCGATGCCGGTTTCAATCTGCATCTGGCCATCAACGTGCCGGCGAGCGCGCTATCCAAGCTGCCGATCGCCGAAATCGTTACGCAGAACCGGCCGAAATCCGACACATGGCCGGGCCTGATCCTGGAAGTGACCGAGGACCAGATCGTGCGCGACATCGCGCTGGCGCAGAAGATCGCCGGCGAACTCAAGGCTTGCCGCGTAACCATCGCCATCGACGATTTCGGCGCCGGCTACTCTTCGTTTTCCAGCCTGCGCGATCTGCCGTTCTCCGAACTCAAGGTCGATGGCTCGTTCGTGAAAAATTGCGCGGTCGATGCCAACAATGCCGCGATCTGCCAGACCGCGATCGATCTCGCGCACCGCTTCGGCAGCGTGGCGGTGGCGGAAGGCATCGAAAGCATGGCCGACCTGCAGGCGCTGGTCGTCATGGGCTGTGACTTCGGTCAGGGCATGCTGGTGGCGCCGCCCATGCCGATGGAACGCTTCCTCGAACTTTTGCGCCAGCGCATGAACAAGCCGCGCCCGCAGGCGGAGCCCGCGGCTCCGGCCGCCGCGCCGGATGTCGCCGCTGCCGACCGCGTCGCCTAAGTCGCTTTCCGAATTCGCATGATTTTGTTCGGCGCATAACGCCGCCAATTACGTATTTTCGTTTATTGCGAGGCATCCGTTTAAAGTTGCAATCGCGGCTGAAACGCTGCGATAACGCAAAACATGCAGCAAAAATCAAAGACCGCGCCGAAACTCGTTATCCGCAACGCCATGCCCGCCGATATCGAGGGCATCCGCACGGTCATGGCCAAGGCCTATGCGTCGCTGGGGGCGCATGGTGTCTATTCCGACGCTCAATTGCGCGGGCAAATGCATCAGTTTCCGCAGGGCCAATTCGTCGCCATCTATAATGACCGCATTATCGGGTATTGCGCTACCTTCTTGATTTCTGAATCGCTGGCGCTCAAGCCGCACGATTGGGCGACGATCAGCGGCCGCGGCTACGCGTCGCGCCACGACCCGCAAGGCGATTGGGTCTACGGCATGGACGTTTGCATCGATCCCGAGTATCGCGGGCGGCGCATTGGCCAGCGCCTCTACAACGAACGAAAAAAATTATGCCAGCACTTGCGGCTCAAAGGCGTCGTCTTTGCCGGCCGTATGCCAAACCTGGCGCGGCGCTGGAATTCAGTCGGCTCGGCCGAGAACTATCTCAAGCTTGTGCTTGCGGGTAAGCAACGCGATCCGGTGATTGGTTTCCAGATCCGCAACGGCTTTGAGCCAATCGGGGTCTTGCCGGACTATCTGCCGCTCGATCATGAATCGCGCGGCTTTGCCACCCACATGATCTGGCGCAATCCGCAAGTGCCGGTCGAGCAGGCTTCGGCGCCGGCTAGGATCGCGCGGCGGCCGCAAACGGTGCGGGTCGCGGCGGTGCAGTATCAATTGCGGGCCATCACTTCGTTCGAAGAATTCGCGCATCAGGTCGAATATTTCGTCGATACGGTCGCCGATTACAAGGCGGACTTTGCCGTGTTTCCCGAGCTGTTCACGCTGCAATTGCTGTCAATCGAAAACAAGCGCATCCCGGCGGCGGAAGCAATTTCGGCGCTGACAAGTTATACGGCGCGCTTCAAGGAAATGATGAGCCGCCTGGCGGTGAGCTACAATGTCAACATCATCGGCGGCTCGCACCCCAACCGCGAAGCTGACGGCGAAGTGTATAATGTCTCCTATATATTTCTGCGCGACGGCAGCGTGCACGAGCAGCGAAAAGTTCATCCCACCCCGAACGAGCGCTATTGGTGGAACATCAAGGGCGGCGACCGGGCCAACATCATCGATACCGATTGCGGGCCGATCGGCGTATTGATCTGCTACGATTGCGAATTTCCGGAAATGGTTCGCCACGTCATCGACCAGGGCGCGGCCATCCTGTTTGTACCGTTCTGCACCGACGAGCGGCAAAGCTACATGCGCGTGCGCTATTGCGCGCAGGCGCGCGCCGTCGAAAATCAATGTTTTGTGGTGATGGCGGGCAATGTCGGCAATCTGCCGAAAGTCGAAAACATGGACATCCAATATTCGCAAAGCTGCGTGCTCACGCCCTGCGACTTTCCATTCGCGCGCGACGGTATCGCCTCCGATACCTCGCCGAACGTCGAGATGGTGGCGATTGCGGACTTGCAGCTCGACAGCCTGCGCACCGCGCGCCAGGGCGGCACCGTGCAGAATCTGAAGGACCGCCGCTTCGATCTTTATTCGGTGACTTGGCGGGGGAAGTGACCTGGCGCGGCAAGTGATTGGCGCGGGAAGTGACTTGACGCGGAAACCGACCGTATCCGCGGCTATTTACCCTCCGCGAAGGGAAGCTCGGTATCCTGCGGCGGCATCATGCGGAACACGTTGAGCGTCATCGATATCATCACGTAGTAGCCGAGGATGCCGACCAGTTCGACCATGGCGCCATCGCCGAGCACGGCGTGCATGCGCTTGTAGCTGCGGTCGCTCACGCGCCTGGTTTTGTAAAGTTCTTGGACGAAATCGTAGATCGCGCGCTCGTCCTTGGGAGCGGCTTGCGGCTTGCGGCCGGCGCGCAAGGCGCGGATGGTGGCCGGCTTGACGCCGGCGCGCTCGGCCATCGGGGCATGGGCAAACCACTCATATTGCGCGCGCCACAACCGGGCGGTGCATAGAATCGCAAATTCCGACAGGCGTGGCGCCAGCGCGGTCTTGTAGCGGCAATGCGCGCCGAGTTTCTGCGCCAGATCGCCGAATTCCGGGGCATGCAGCCAGACCGCGAACGGCCCGCGCGGGGTGATGGATTTGCCGCGCGGCCCCGAACGGATAGCCTCCAGCAGCGCGCGTTGGGGCGCGTTCATGTGCGCTTCCTCGAGTAAGGGCAGGCGGGGCGCCGGGCGCTTGGTGGGCATGGGGCATTTCCTCGGTTGGCGGGGCGGTGGAACGGGTGGGGCATGACGCGGGCAGCAGGCTTGGACTATCATAGCCCGGATCGATCGGGGAGGACCGCATGGACGATGTGACCAAATTCACGCCCAACCTCGCGCGCTACCAGGCGTTGATGGACGTGGTGCGCAATCGCCTGACGTCGCGCGCCTTCCGCGGCGACATTGAGGTGCCGCGCGAGCATATCGAAATGGTGCTGGAGGCCGCGCGCCATGGCCCCTCGGGCGCCAATGCGCAGCCCTGGCATTACATCGTGGTGAGCGATCCGGCCGTGAAAAAACAGATCGCCGACTATTTTGTCGCCGAGGCCAGCAAGCGCGCCAAGATGAAGATGAAGTTTCCGACGCCGAATTATCGCGGGCTGGAGACCGCGCCGGGGTTCGTCGTGGTGGCGGCGGATTTCCGCTTCGTGCGCGCCTTCCCGGTGCTGCTCGACGGCTCGCCGCTCGACAAGCTCTACCAGGCCAATGCCGAACGCATCCTGCTGCAAAGCGTGGCCGCTTCCACCATGTCGGCGCATCTGGCCGCCGCCGCGCTCGGCTATCAGGTCTGGTGGGTGACCGCCATCGGCCAGGACGACGCGCAGAAATCGCTGCGTCCGTTGCTCGGCATGCCGGACGATCTCGCCATTATCGACATCATGGCCTTCGGCGTGCCGGCGAAGCCCCCGTATAAGCGCTGGAAGAAGACGCTGCCGCAGATCATGAACTGGGGCCGCTTCGACATGAAGAATTACATGACGGTCGACGATATCGACGCCTGGGTGCGCGAGACGCGCCACAAGGTCATGTATCGCGACGAAACCAAAGTGGACTAGCGCATGATCCCGAAAAGTGGGGACCGGTTTCCCGCCTTCGCGAAGCCCGCTTCGGCGGGCGAAGGAAGGTCGGATTGGATTATGCGCAGGTAATGTACTCAACGCGCGGGGAGGCGTGAGCGATGTTCGGCATTCGATTGAAGACATTAATTCCGGCGATCGTGCTGGCCATGCTGGCCGGCCCGGCCTTGGCCGACGCCATCGACGGCAACTGGTGCCACAGTGACGGCCGCCACCTCAGCATCCGCGGGCCGCAAATCGTGACGCCCAGCGGCAAGCAGATGGAAGGCAATTACAGCCGCCATAACTTCTCCTATGTCGCGCCGGCGCCGGAGCCGGGCGCGGGGCAGACGGTCAACATGGCGTTGGCCAACGAGAACACGGTGTATGTGCGGCTGGGCGAGGCATCGGCGGCCGCGCCGGAAGTGTGGGTGCGCTGCTCGCCTTCGATCAGCGCGCTGGAGGCTTTGCCGCGGTCGTAATTGGCGGCGGCGGCAACACCACCACCGTCACGGGTGCGAGGCCGCGGCCAAGAATGCCAAGCTTTTTGGCCGCGGCCATCGACAAGTCGATCACGCGGCCTTCGGTGAATGGTCCGCGGTCGTTGACCGTCACCGTCACGCTGCGCTTGGTCTTTGGATCGGTGATGCGCAGCCGGGTGCCGAAGGGCAGCGTGCGGTGCGCGGCGGTGAATTTTGCCGGATTGTAGCGCTCGCCCGACGCCAGTTTGTCCTTGTAATCCTTGTCGTAATAGGCCGCGATACCGGAAAATCGGTTCGGGCTCTGCGCCAAGGCTTGGCCGCTCGCGATGACGCATGCGAGCGCAAGCCCTGCCGCCATCCATATTTTCCGCGCCATGCGGCTCTCCCGCCACCACCTCTATCAAATAATGCCGAGGGAGTCGGTAAAAGCATGGCCGATGGTTATTTCAGGCTACAGCGTCGCGGTCTTATGTTTTTGCCGCGTGGCTGGCCGTGCGGCGCCGCGGTTTGGTGCGATGGGCGCGGGCGTTCGTCTGGCCATTGCCGTTGCCGTTATTGGCGCGGCGGCGGCGGTTTTCGAGGTGTTCGCCGGTCATTTCGGCGCGCGCGCGGCAGTCATTGTGCAGGTCTGCCAACTCATCATCGCTGAGATCCTCGATCGCGGCGAACTTGTTTTTAGCCCCCTTCATCGCCAGAACCAGTTCCGACAGCTTGAGTTGCACCGCCAGCATGTCGCGGTTCTGGGTATTCTGAATCAGGAATACCATCAGGAAGGTGACGACAGTGGTGCCGGTATTGATCACGAGCTGCCAAGTGTCGCTGTAATTGAAAATCGGCCCGGTGACGATCCAGACCAAGATCACCATTACCGCGAGCAGGAATGCCGCCGAATGGCCGGTCCATACCGCAGTCGTTTGCGCGAACTGCGAAAAGTTCGTGGACATAATCGAAGCAATTCCCGCATGCGATCCGGTCGGATGCGGCGGATGATCTCTATGAATGGAGTTTGGCGTCATACGCCAGCCAACGCGCCACCAGGGTACCGAGTTCCATGGTCGGACCTGTGCGTTTTCCGGCGTCGCGGCGGGCGTTTTATCCGAGCGTCGGCAGTTTCTGCTTGAGGCGTCCGATACCCGCCCAGGGGTCCTTGCGCAGGCGGGCCAGGCGCTGGGCCAAGTTCGTCACGGTGTACCGGTTGGCGCTTCCGAGCGCGCCCAGTTCGGACCAGTCCACCGGCGTCGATACCGGTGCTCCGGGCCGCGCGCGGGTGGAGTAGGGCGCCACCGTGGTGGCCTCGCGGCTGTTGCGCAGATAATCGATGAAGATGCGCTTGTTGCGTTTGCTTTTGATTGCGCTTGCGACGTAGCGCTCGGGTGCGTCGCGCTCCATGGCCGCTGCGACCGCGTGGCTGAAATCCTTGGCCGCATCCCACGGCGCCGGTTCGATCGGCACCACCACGTGCAGGCCCTTGCCGCCCGAGGTCTTCACGAAGCTCTTGAGTTTGAGCTGCACGAGCCGCTTGCGCACCTCGCGCGCGGCGGCGACCACGTCGCGCCAGCCGGTGCCGGGACCAGGGTCGAGATCGAACACCAGCCGGTCCGCCCGCTCGCGGTCGCCGACGGTGGCGCCGCGGGTGTGGATTTCCAGCACGCCGGCCTGCACGAGCGATATCAGCCCATCGAGGCCGTCGATTGAGATGATCCTGTCGCCCTTCTCGGACACAAGATGCAGGTGCGCGGTAGCGATGCCGGCCGCGGCGTGTTTCTGGAAAAAGCATTGCCCCTGTGCGCCTTGCGGGCAGCGTAGCAGCGCGATCGGCCGGCCGGCGACATGCGGCCGCATCCATTTCCACACCAGCGTATAATACTCCGCGAGGTCGCGTTTGCTGACGCCGGCATCCTGCCAATAGACGCGTCCGGGATGGCTCAGCGTCACGCCGCCGATCGTGACCTCCGCCGGGCCCGGGCCCGGGCTTGGCGCCGAGCCAACGCGCAACGGCCGTCGTTTTTGATGATCAATTCGCGCCATCGTATCGGTTGAACTCCTGCGCCGGGTTTTTTGCTCTGCCTCCGCAGCCTTGGGTTTGGAATAATTTGGCGCAGATCGCGCCGCCATGTCACGTCATTTTGGCCCGCGAGCGTCACCTTGAGGTGAAGCGTAACGCCATCGATCTGGCTGGCCAGTTGCCGTGATTTAAATGGCATTGATGTGGATCAAGGCACGGGAAACGCCTCGATCTTATTTTAATTCATGCGACGAAACGCCAACTCAAGGCGTTCGGGCGTTCAATCCAAGCTTTCAGTGCGGGCCCTTTTGAGTGCCTCATGCCCTCGCTCCGAAGCACGTCGGGCGGAAGGAAATCCCATGCGCGCCATAACCCAACCGCCGCCATTGTCGCAGTGCGACAAATGCGGTGGCGAATTGCGGCTCAAGCAAGTCGAGGCTGCCGACCGCGGGCTTGATTTGGAAAACGAGATTTTAGTCTGCGCAAACTGCGGTCGCGAGCAATCGCTCACCGTGGGCCACGACCATAAAATGCCGCGCATTAAGGTGACCTAGCCAAAATGGACGGCGTTCAAGCTCGTTCCTGGCACAGGCTGACGCTGGCCGCGGTCGCTTCATGTGGCGTCGCACTTTCCGCGGTTCTCGCCGTTCATTTTTCCAATGTGCAGATCGAGGAAAAACAGCATCAATTGGTGGTTGAGGCATCGAATCTCGTGGGCGATCTGGAACTGTATTTGCAAAATCGCGAGATGATCGCAAAGACAGTGGGGACCGTTTTCGAGGCTCCCGATTTATCGACACCCCGCCCGCTCGGTTCGATCGGTAAAAAAGTTCTCGCACTCGTGCCCGAAATCAGGGTGATTGGTTGGGTCCCTCAGGTCGACCCCGCGCGCATCCATGAGGTTCTCAATGCGTTTTCCGCGGCGGGACGGCCGCCGCGATTATATGGACCAAACGCCGAGGCGCTGGACATCACCGATATTCGTCGCGTTCTCTATCCGGTCGTTGACGTTGCGCCGAATTCGGAAGACCGCAAGGTCGGGCTTGGGGTGGATCTCGGTCTCTTTCCGATACGCAAGGCGGCCTTCGAGCGAGCCCGTGCCGAACGGCGCACGATTGCAACGGCGCCGGTAGAACTGCTTCAGCCCTTCAACGCGATCGGTTACATCCTTTTCAGCCCGGTATACAACGAACGCGGCTTTGCCGGCTGCATCACGTTCGTATTTAGTGTCGATCAGTTGTTGACTGGGTTCGCCCACGGCAGGCGTATCCCCATGAATTTCCGTGTCTACGACCCAGCCCGCCCCAGTCAATCGATTGCGGGGGTGACGCGACAGGGGGAAATTGAAGCCGCTAACTCGTCCGTTCGCTCTACCGGCGCGGAAGCGATTAGGCAGAGTTTCGATTTTGCCGGGCGAGAATTGTCGGTGCAGTTCGATCCCGGGCCCGATCTCTATCAAGCCGGCATGCAGCAGGCGCTAATGGTTGGTTTTGCGGGACTGCTGCTTACCGGAATGATCCTCTGGGTCCTGTACTATTTCATACGAATCTCACGCCGATTGGCTTTCGAAGTCGCGACGACAAATTCGATAAAGGCGAGCTTGCAACTGATGAATAGGGAGCTGGTTCATCGCGTCGGCAACTTGCTGGCGGTCGCTCAGGGCATCATCCGGTTGAGCTACAACGATTCGCTCGGCACGCTTGAATTCAGAGACTCCATCATCGCTCGGCTGCACGCACTTCATCAATCGGTGGGATTGATCAACCGGGAAGACTGGAAAGGCGTGTGGCTGCATGAGTTGCTGCAGACGGAGTTGGCTCCGGTCGCGGATCGGATCGACATTTCGGGGTGCGACGCCTTGCTCAAGCCGAAGGCCGCTCAGAGCCTTTCGCTGCTGTTTTATGAATTGATGACGAATTCTTCAAAGCATGGTGCGCTGTCGAAACGGGAAGGAAAAGTCGCAGTGCAATGGCAACTAAAGGATTCGGAGAGCGGCCGACAATTTTATTTTCAATGGCGCGAACACGACCATGGGATTGTCAAGCCGCCGACGCGGCAGGGGTTCGGTACGAAATTGCTGACGCGGCTTGTCCCTGGCGATCTGTCCGGGCGGGCCAGTGTGAATTACGAATCGGGCTGGTTCAGGTACGATTTGGAGGCGCCGGTTGAACGTGTCGTCGAGCAGGAGTTAAGCGCGTCCGAGACCGTAAAGACGGCTGTGGCACTGCG
This sequence comes from Hyphomicrobiales bacterium, assembly GCA_038206805.1. Lineage (GTDB taxonomy): Bacteria > Pseudomonadota > Alphaproteobacteria > Rhizobiales > Xanthobacteraceae > Pseudolabrys. Next base: position 120,917 of record JBBRAL010000001.1, read on the forward strand.
AACCGCCGGCGAACATTTATCCGCGGATGATTTAGTGGCCTAGTCTATTTATAAACGGGATTCGTTGCCGGGGATTGCGCGACTCAAGAATATCGGCGGCGAGAAGAATTCTAGCTGACGCTCGCTTCCCTCACACCCCGCCGCGCGCCAGCACCGCGCGGGTCTGATCGTCCGGCCCGAAATCGTCGACGCCGCCGATCGACAGCAGTTCGGCCAGCCGCGTGCGCGCGCGATTGACGCGCGACTTGATGGTGCCGACGGCGCAGCCGCAGATATTGGCCGCCTCTTCGTAGGAGAAGCCGGAGGCGCCCACCAGAATGAGCGCCTCGCGCTGATCGGCCGGCAAGGTCGCCAGCGCCTCGCGGAATTCGCGCAACTCGACCTGGCCGTGCTGCTCAGGCTGCGATTTCAGCGTATCGGCATAATGGCCGTCGGTATCCTCGACTTCGCGCCGGCGCTTGCGATATTCCGAGCGGAAGTGATTACGAAGAATTGTGAACAGCCAGGCCGACATGTTGGTGCCGGGTTGGAACGAGTCGATATTGGCTAGCGCGCGCAGCACGGTCTCCTGCACCAGGTCGTCGGCGCGATCCACGTTCCCGCATAGCGAGATCGCGAAGGCGCGCAGGCTTGGCACCGCGCCGAGTATGGCTTTGCGGACTGAATCGTCCATGGGCATCAGTGCTTGTCCTTGTTCCCATTGCCATCGAGACGGTTAAGCAATTCGCTAAAACGATCCGGCACACCCTGGTTCACGACGTCGTCGTATATGGCGCGCAGTTGTTGGCCGAGTTTGGCCTGGACCTCGCGGCCAAGCTTTGCCGGCTTGGCGGTGGTTTTCCCGTTGCGCGTGGTCGCCGTTTCCATTGGATTTTGTTGTCCCACGGGTTTGCGCTCGTTCATCGTTACAACCCCAGTTCCCCTTGCCCTTACTCGGGCACAGGTCCCCCCTATGGCGTTTATTCCAAACCCATGAAATGGCAGATGGTTCCCTAAGGTAGGGAACTTTTTTGCATTGGCCACGTTAGGAGGGCTAGTAGGGTTGAGGGATATTTGGGGGCGCATGCCCAGTCAGCCTTGACCGTTCATTCGGGCGTTTTCGTTCGGGAGGGATTCTTGTCGACATCTCAAGCAGTTGCGCAACATCTACCGTATCTTCGCCGCTATGCCAGGGCGATTTCAGGCAGCCAGGCCTCGGGCGATGCCTATGTGGCGGCCACCCTGGAGGCACTGATTCAAGACCCCAAGGTGCTGGACGCCAGCGCCTCGACCCGGATCGCGCTTTATCGGCTGTTCACGAAAATTTGGAATTCGGTCGCGCTCAACGGCAAGAATTCCAGTGGCGACGTCAATCAGCCGGTCGAGCGACACCTCGCCCAGATCGCACCGATGCCGCGACAAGCGTTCCTGCTGGTGGCGCTCGAGGGCTTGACGGAAGACGACGCCGCCAAGGTGCTGGATATCGATGTGCCGGCGCTGCGCGAACTGGTGGAGCAGTCCGGCCGCGAACTCGCCTCCGAGATTGCCACCGACGTGCTGATCATCGAGGACGAGACCTTCATCGCGCTCGATCTGGAAGGGCTGGTGGAAGGCCTCGGTCACAAGGTGCTGGGCGTCGCGCGCACGCACAAGGAGGCGGTCGCCCTCGCCAAGGTCAAGCGGCCGGGCATCATTCTGGCCGACATCCAGTTGGCCGACGGCAGTTCCGGCCTGGACGCGGTCAACGAGATGCTCAAGACCTTCGAAGTGCCGGTGATCTTCATCACCGCCTATCCGGAACGTTTCCTCACCGGCGAGCGGCCGGAACCGGCGTTCCTGATCGCCAAACCGTTCCAGCCGGCGACCGTATCGGCGGTGTTGAGCCAGGCGCTGTTCTTCGAGCGCAACGCCAAGGCGCGTGAGCGAAGGGCAAGTTAAGCCGGGTACGGGAACCTATTTCCTCGCTCGCCGTTTTATATCCAACGCCCCCGCGAGGCCCATCAAGGCAAATGCCGCGATGCCGCCAGGGGATGTTGGAGAACGCCGATGCGTGGCTTTGCACTCTATGTCGTGGCAGGCAGCCTTGTGGTGCTGGCGATGGATTTGATCGCCCCACCGGTCGGCCTTGGCCTGTCGGTTGGCGCTTGGCCCGTGGTCGAGCAGGGTTCGGCGCTGCAATCCGTGGATCGCACCAATAAGGGCGACCGGATGCCGGGTCCCACAATGGTCGGCAAGCAGCAGCCGGTCAATTCGCCAAGAGTGCTGATTGGGTGCGAACCTGTGTTCAGCCCATTATCGGCATCCGCGCAGGCAAATTATTCCCGCCGTTGCGTTGCCTAAACCATTGCCTGCATCGCCGGTGGATTATTATTATCGCCTTGGGGCAGGGAGCCTGTTGTGCGACCTCGATTTGAGGGTCGATTAACCGCTGAAAAGGGAGTGTCTGACATGCAAAGACCTTTAAGCGTTTTAGCCGCCTTGGCGATCGTCGCGGCGATTGCATTGCCTGCTCCGGCCACGGCCCGAGCGCCTAACCGGACCAAGGTCGGTACATTGACCTGCGATATCTCCGCCGGTCTCGGCCTCATCATCACGTCGAAAAAGGCTGTGACATGCATGTTCACGCCGTCGCAGCCCGGCCCGCGCGAAGTCTATACCGGCGCGATCGGGAAGTTCGGACTGGACGTCGGCGCGACCACGGGCGGTGAGATGATCTGGGCGGTCTATGCCCCGACCAATCGGCGTTTTGGCGCGTTGGCCGGCAGCTACGGCGGCGCCAGCGCAGAGGCGACCGTTGGCGCAGGCGTCGGCGCCAATGTGCTGATCGGCGGTTCGAACCGCACCGTGACCTTGCAGCCGATCTCGGTGCAGGGGCAGACCGGTCTCAATCTGGCGATTGGCGTGAGCGGACTTACTCTGCGTCCGGCGCGGTAATTTCGCTCCGCAAAGCATGACAAAAGCGCGCGGCCGCCTCGATGGGCGGCCGCTTCGTTTATTGCGAGTTTCTATTCGGTGTTCGCTCAGCCGAAGGTGAAGGCGTCGTGATAGGCGCCCTGTATCTGGCCGCCGGGAACCGGGCCGCCGCCCGGCACATGCACCATGTTGCCGATCACCGCGCAGGTCGCGCCATGCAACCCGTGGCGCGGGATCGCCATGGGCGTGAGCTGCTCCCACGTATCGGTTTTCGGATCGTAGCCTTCGTTGGTGCCGAACACTTTGCCGGTGGCCTCGCCGCCGAACACCACGATCTTGCCGTTGATATAAACGCAGGACGGCCCGCTGCGCGGTGTCGGCAGCGGCGCGCGGAACGACCATGCGTCGGTCTTGGGATCGTAGACGGCGTTCAAGCCCGTGTTGAAGTCGTAGCTGTCCATGCGGCCGGCGATGGCGTGAATTTTGCCGTCGACCACGGCGACGCCCATGTGGTCGCGCTGGCCGACGAAGGGCTGCGTGCCGGTCGAGCCGCGCATGCCGGCGCGGTCGGAATATTTATTGGTTTCCGGGTCGTAGACCTCGTGCCATTCGACTGAGCGTACGTCGCGCCCGCCGAGCAGATGGATTTTGCCGTCGAGCACGATGGCCGACACGGCGCCGCGCGGCCGCGAGATCGGCGCAATGGGCGCCCACTGGTCGGTCGCCGTGTCGTAGACGAAGCATTTGGAATGCGGGCAGCGGTTCTGCTCGACAAAGCCGCCAAAGGTATAGATTTTCGAACCGAGCGCGACGCCGGCGACGTGATTGCACGGGTGGGGGAAGGGCGCCTTCAGCGACCATGATTTGCTCGCCGGGTCGTAGACCTGATGGAAATTCTGATCGACGCGATGCTTGGCATAGCCGGCAATCGAATGGATCTTGCCCTGGCACTCGATCACAGCGTGCTCGCCGGTCGGAATCGGCATACGCGGCTGCTCGATCCATTTGCCCGGATTGGCGGCCTTGGGCGCGACGCTGGTCATATAGCGCTGCTTATCGGCCGTCGCCGGAATGGCGGTGACCGATTTGTCGTTTAGCCCAAGAAAGAGCGGGAGTTCTTCAGCCATGATTGAATCCTCATTTTCATTTGCGCATGATCTTTTCCGAAAACCGGTTCCCACTTTTCGGGATCATGCGCCTTGATAGCTCGGGACGGCGTCCCGCAATAATTGCTTCGTGAGTTCGACGCCCTCGCGCGCGACGTCATAGGGCGAGCGCGCCCATTGCTCGGGATTGGGCGCTTCGTAGCTGAGATACCCGGTATAGCCCTTTTCCGCCAACAGCCCGAGCATCTCGCGCCATTTGACGATGCCCTTGCCGGGCGGCAGCCGGTCGGTTGGCCGCCGCACGCCGGTCACCGGGTTGGGCGACAGGTCGGAATACTGAAAGCAGTAGATCTTTTCGGCCGGCACGTTTTCGAAGCCGCGTCCGCCGGCGCCGCTGCGCGTGAAGTGATAGGCGTCGATCAGATAGCCGCAATTCGGCTTGTTGGCGCCTTCGATCAATTCGGTCAGTACGCCCAGGCTGTTGAGCACGTCATGCTGCGAATTGAACTCTATGGCGAGCTTCAATTCGTATTCGGCGGCGATATCGCCGGCCTCGCGCAGATATTTGATGGCGTCCCTGATCGAGCCCTGCACTTGGCCGGGCGCGCTCATCAGCGTGTCGCAGCCGAGCGCGACCGCGTTTTCGCAAGACTCGCGGAACACCTTGAACAGCCGCTTGCTCTCATCGCCGGTGGCGAAGAGCCAGCCATATTCCACGCCCAGTACGCCCACCGGGATGCCGGCTTTTTTGATCAGGCCGAGCACAGCGTCGTTGCTCATTCCGGCGTCGAAGCAGCGCTTGAAGTCGGTGCGGCGCAGCTCGACCCCGTCGAAGCCGCCAAGTTTCGCCGCATCGAGCGCAGTCGCCAGCGGCGTGGTGTCGATGGTCCACATATGCAGGGCGAGACGCCCGAATTTTTCACTCATGATGAATTAGTGTCCCTCGAATTGCAGGATATAGAGGCCGGCATTGGTGTCGGTCAGATACATCAATCCATCCGCAGCGACAAAGACGTCGCAGGACTGGATCACCTTGGCGGGATTTGGCCGCTGGTCGACGATCTTTTCCGGCGGCGGCGGCACGAAATAGGCGACCTGTTTGGGCTCGAAAGCGTTGCGAATGTCATAAACCCGCAGGCCGGCATTGTGATAGGTGGCAAAGATCATATCCTCGGTTTGCATCGATCCGGGCCGGTTCTCATGCAGATTGTGCGGCCCGAATTTTGCGCCCTTGGCGCAGAAATCCTCTTCCGAAGGCGTCGGCAGGGTCGCAATCGAGACCGGGTTTGCCGGTTCGCGCACGTCGATCAGCCATGTGTAAGCCAGCCCATTGGCGCAATTGGGCGAGGTGGCCTCATCGGCCAGCACCAGCAGCTTGCGGTTAGGCAGCGGCAGCGGCGTGTGCGCGCCGCCGCCGAAAGGCGGCGCGTAATTGCGGTGGCTGAGCAGTTTCGGGTTCGGCGGGTCGCTCAAATCGTGAATGGTGAAGCCGCCGTCGCGCCAGGCGGCATAGCCGATGTTTCCCGCGCTAATGAGATGATGCAGCGCCGTGCGCTTGCCGAACGAGGCGGGCGGCGTCTCAGCCCCAGCACGGTGCATGCCGGGCAGCCACCATCGTCCGGCCAGTTCCGGCTTGGCGGGGTCGGACACATCGATCACCGCCAAGACGTGATCGATGAAACCCTCGAAATGCACCGACACATAGGCGTAGCGGCCGCCGACCCACCAGATGCGATGCGCGCCGAAGCCGGGCAGGTCGAGGAACGCGATCTCGCGCGGGGCGGCCGGCTTGGAAATGTCGAAGACGCGCAAGCCGGCCGCGAACGGCTGTTCGGTCTTGACCGAATCGATCAGCGATTTGGCGTAGTAGTCCTGCTGGCTGGCATATTGCTGCATCGCCCAGATATTCGGGCCGTTCACCGCGAGCAGAATGTCGCCGTGGATTTGTAGATGATGCGAGCGGGTATTTCTCGGCGCCGCGACGAACGCCACTGTCTTGGGGTGAAGCGGATCGCGCACGTCCACGACCGAATAGCCGTCGCTGAACATATGCCCGATAAAGGCATGGCCTTTGTGGACGATAACCTGCACGCCGTCCGGCCGCCCGCCCTGATCGCAGCGCGACACGAATCGGATATTTTTGGCACTGGCGCCGGCAAGAGCAGTCATGGCGATCAGACTATGATTTTCCGGTTAGAATTGCCGAGGCCCGGCCCGGCATCGCGCCGAACCGGGCCCCGTTTTTCTTGAAGGCCTGTCAGCCCGTGGGCGCAGCGACCTCGTCGAGGCCCTTCTGACGCGATTCAGGGCCAAGCTGTGTGACCGCCGCCGCGGCGATCACCAGCATGGTCGCCAGGCAGACGAACACTGTTGTCAGCCCCCAGCCGTTCTGTACCCACAGGATGGCCGGCATGATGAAGGCCGTCGCCAGCCGTCCGACGCCGGCCGCCCAGCCGAAGCCCGAGGCGCGGGCATTGGTCGGGAACACTTCCGATGCGAAGATCTGCATCGAATTGCCGGCGACCTGAACGAAGAAGATCATGATGAAACCGGCAACCATGAGCTGGACAGCGGTGTTGGCGCTGCCGAATACGATCGCCATGATGCCGGCGCCGATAAAGGCGCAAACCGAGGTGATCTTGCGGCCGTATTTATCCAGCGCGTACATCATAAAGAGGCTTGCACACGGCACGGCGAAATTCATGGCCAGGGTATATTGCAGCGACTTGGTAATGCTGAAGCCCTTGGCATTCATGATGTTCGGCAGCCACGCACCAAGCCCGATGGCGACGCCGAAGAACGCTGTGAAACAAATCATGCCGGCGACGACGCGCGCCGGGAACAGCCTAAAAACGACGCCGAACGGGTCGCTCTTGGTGTCGCTGGCGGCATCGGTCGAGAGCGGCTCCTTCGGTCCCGGAATGCCCAGACGGCTGAGCACGTCGAGCGCTTCCTTGCCTCTGCCGTGCGTCGCCAGATAGCGCGGCGACTCCGGCAGCGTGAAGCGGAACACCCAAACGATCAACGCACCGACCCCGATGACCACCCAGACGCCACGCCACGCCTGTTCGGGCGAAGCGGAGAGGCTGCCGGCGAGAAGCACCAGCGCCGTTCCGATCGGCCATACGCAGGCGCCGCCGATGAAATGGACGATCGCCAAGATGCGGCCGCGAATGGCCTTGGGCGAATATTCGCCGGCATAGGCGAAGGCGAGCGGTTGCTCGGCGCCGAGGCCAAGCCCGGCGATGAAGCGGCAGACGATCAGCAAGGTGACGCTCGGGGCGAACGCGCCCAGGATGGTAAAGACGCCGAACAGCAGCAAGTTGAACTGATAGATGAACCTGCGGCCAAAGCGGTCGCTGAATTGACCCTGGCCGGCGGTGCCGATGAACATGCCGAAGATGGTGGCGCTGCCCACGGCCGCGACTTCGGCGCCGGTCGCGAACTTGGATTGAAGTATGTACGGAACGAGCGAGCCGAAAATGGTGAAATCGATAACGTCGAAGAAATATCCCGCGGCGATGAGCGCGACGATTTTGCGATGCAGCGGCGATATCTTTGCTTCGTCCAAAGACTTGCCGACAAATGCCTCGATTGTTTGAGCCATGACTTCCCCCCTATCCCGGTTTTTAGCCTGAGATTATCAAGCACCGGCGGCGCGGAGGATGATCCACAATCCGAATGTTGACTAGCCCCATGTGTATGGAATGGCCGGGCCGCCAATTATCGGTGGTGGCAAGCTCGGCCGGTGAAAATCGGGAGTAGGGGCTGGGGGAACTGAGATCCGCAGCCGGCGTCCGGCCGCTGAACTAAGCACCTGACCAGGAATGTGTTTCGTCTCACTTTGTGGACGTGGCGCCGCCCCGGCCCGGCCTTATCCGGCGTCGGCCCCGGGCGAGGTGGCCGACCGGCGCGCGTCGCGCCGCGCCTTGCGGCTATCGCTGGTTGCGCCGGTGACGCCGACATAGGTTTCCAGCAGCGCCCGGTTGGCCTTGAGTTCGGCGCTATCGCCCTGATAAACGATGCTGCCGCGCTCTATGATGATGGCGCGATCGGTCACGCCCAGAATCTTTTGCGCGTTCTGCTCGACCAGAATGGCCGAAAGACCTTCCTCGCGGATGATCTTGCGCAACACCGTCAGCAGTTCCTCGATGATGATCGGCGCCAGCCCTTCGAGCGGCTCATCGAGCAGCATGATGCGCGGATTGATGATCAGCGCGCGGGCGACCGCCAGCATCTGCTGCTCGCCGCCGGAAAGCTCGTTGCCAAGATTGCCGCGGCGCTCGGCCAGGCGCGGAAACAGATTGTAGACCTTGGATAGCGTCCAGGGGCCGGGCTGTTCGATCGCCGTCATGTTCTCTTCGACGGTCAGCGAGCGGAAAATATTGCGCTCCTGCGGCACCCAGCCGACGCCGGCATGCGCGCGCTGGTCCGGACGCAAGGACGTTATATCGCGGCCATCGAGACTGATGCTGCCGCCGATGTGACGGGTGACGCCGACAATCGAATTGACCAGCGTGGTCTTGCCCATGCCGTTGCGGCCGAGCAGCGCCAGCGCCTGGCCTTCGGCGACCTTGAAGCTGACATCGGTCAGCACGATGGCCTCGCCATAGCCGGCGGTCAGCCGTTCGACATTCAGCAGCTCAGGCATCGGCCACCTCCTCGCCGAGATAGACGGCCTTGACTCTGGGGTCATTGGCGACCTGTTCGGGGCTGCCTTCGACGAACAGCGCGCCGTTGACCAGCACCGAAATGCGGTCGGCGAACGAGAACACGATGTCCATGTCGTGCTCGATCAGCAATACGCTGACATCGCTGGGCAAGGCTGCGACGGCGGTGAGAATTTCGTGCCGTTCGTCCTCGGGGACGCCGGCCGCCGGCTCGTCGAGCAGCAGTACGCGCGGACGGCAGGCAATCGCGACCGCGATTTCCAAAAGCCGTTGCTTGCCATAGGGCAGCACCGCGGTGCGCTCCCCAATCACGTCGGTGAGGTGAAAGCGCTCCAGGATTTCGACGACTTCGGATGTGAGGTCCGACCGGCTGCCGACAATACGCCACCAGTCGAGTCCTTGGCCGCGCCGTTCGGATACGGCGAGCCCAATGGTCTCCAGCGGCGTCAGGTCGCCGAACAATTGATTGATCTGGAAGGTGCGCACGATACCGAGCCGCACGCGTTTGTGAGTGGGAAGCTCGCTGATATCGTTGCCATCGAGCAGAATGCTGCCGCTCGTCGGCCGCAACACGCCGGTCAGCAAGTTGATCAAAGTGGTCTTGCCGGCGCCGTTCGGCCCGATCAAGGCGTGACGAGCGCCCTTGGCAATCTGCAAGGAAACGTTGTTGGAGGCGACGATGCCGCTGAAGCGTTTCGCCAGATTGATTGTTTCCAGGACTACGGTCATCGTTCGCCCCCTTCGACGGGCGGGGCTGCCGGACGGCGCATCAAGGTTCGCCAGTTCAGGCGCGCGGCCTGCCGGCGGATGGGCGCCGTCCACGACGTAATGCGGTCGCGGCCGACCAGCACAATCGCTACCAGGACGAGGCCGATCCAGAACGGCCAGTATTGCGGCGTCAGCGCCGACAGATAGTCCTGCATGAATTTGAAAATGATGGCGCCGATCAGGCCGCCATAGAGGTAGCCGGCCCCGCCGATGATCAGCACCAGCAGAAGATCGGCCGAGCGGTCGAACGAGAACACTTCGAGTGAAGCAAATGCGGTCGTTTGCGCCAGCAGCGCACCGGCAATGCCGGCATAGCCGGCCGCAACGGTATAGATCGCAACCAGGCGGGCATCGACCGAGATCCCGATCGCCGAGGAACGCAGCGGATTGCCTTTCACCGACATCAGCGAAAGGCCGAACGGCGAGTTCACCAGGCGACGGGCAACCAGGAACAGGATGAACAGCACGGTCAGGCAATAGGTGTAACCGGTATGGCCGAACATATCGAAACGGAACATGCCGAAAATCGGCTTGATGGTCACGCCCTGCAACCCGTCGGCGCCACCGGTGAGCCAGCCGAATCTGTTGGCCAATTCGCGCAGCAAAAGCGCTACCCCGAGCGTCACCATCAGCCGCGTCAGGTCGGAGCCGCGCAATACCAGGAAGCTGGTGACGAAACCGAGCGCCATCGCAACCAAGCCGGCAACAAGCAATGCCAGCACCGGTTCGTTGATGATTTCATGCTTGGCCAGCAGCGCGGCCGTGTAGGCGCCGATGCCGAAAAAGGCGGCGTGACCCAGCGAAATAATCCCCGCATAGCCAAGGATCAAATCGAGCGATAGCGCAAACAAGCCGAGCCAGGCGATCTCGGTGAGGATGAGATGACGGTCGGGGAACAGGTAGATCGCGGCGAATGCGACGATCCAGAACACGACTTCGAGCGGCTGCCAGCGCGCGCGGGCGGCCAGCAACTCGGTGGCGGCGTGGATGACATGGGGAGGCGGTGGCATGGCCGGCGCCCTATCGCGACGCGGCGCGGGAGAACAGTCCCTGCGGCCGCCAGATCAGCACGACGATCATGATGGTATAGATGACGAAGGAGCCGAGCGTCGGCATATAATATTTGCCGGCGACGTCGCTGATGCCGAGCACCAGCGAAGCGAGGAACGGCCCGGTGATGCTCGACGTGCCGCCGACCGTCACCACGATCAGAAAATAGATCATGAATTTGAGCGGGAAGGTCGGATCGAGGCCCAATATTTCCGCCCCGAGCGCGCCGCCGAGCCCGGCCAGACCAGATCCAAAGGCGAATGTGAGTGCGAAAACCCAATTGACGTTGATGCCGAGCCCGCTCGCCACCCGCCGGTCATCGACCGCAGCGCGCAGGCGGCTGCCAAAACGCGTCTTGGCGAGGATGAATTGCAGCGCAATCGTCAGCAGGCCGCAAATGACGATGATGAGCAGCCGATAGCGGCCGATCCCGATGCCATAAAAGTCGAACTGGCCTTGCAGGAAACGCGGGACTTGCACGAATTCCTGGCTGGAGCCCATCACGTAGTCGGCCGCCGCTACCGACATGAACACCAGGCCTATGGTGAACAGCACCTGATCGAGGTGGGGTTTCTTGTAGACGTGCACATAGAGCGTGCGCTCGAAGACAAATCCAATCACCGCGCTCGCCAGGAAGGCGAGCGGCAAGGAGGCGAAGAAGGGAATGCCAAGGCGGTTGACCAGGACGACGGTGATGTAGCCGCCCGCCATGGCGAAGGAACCGTGCGCGAGATTGATGAAATTCATCAATCCGAGCGTTACCGCGAGCCCGGACGCGAGCACGAACAGCAACATGCCGTAGGCAATTCCATCGAACAGAATTGTGAGCATGTTGATGCCACCGTTTGATAAAGAGTGCGCGCGGCAGCTTTCCGCCGCCGCGCGCCGTAGATCCGCCGGACTATTTCTTCATTGCCGCCTTTACCGGGTCCTTCACGGCTTTAAAGGTCTCGAACTCGACATTGTAGAGCTGCCCGTTTTTCTTCTCGACCTTGCGCATATAGACGTTCTGGATGATGTCGCGAGTCTCGGGATCGATCTCGATCGGCCCGCGCGGGCTTTCCCATTTCATGCCCTTCATGGCCGCGATCAGCGAATCGCCGTCGGCCTTGCCGCCGGTCTTTTTCAGCGCCGCATAGATCAGGTGCATGCCATCATAGCCGCCGAGCGCCATGAAGTTCGGGCGGAAGTGGTTGGCTTTCTCGAAGGCGGCGACAAAGGTCTTGTTCATCGCTGAAGGATGATCGGCGGAGTAGAAATGCGCGGTCACCGTTCCGATCGCGGCGTCGCCCATGCCGGGCAGCAGGTCGTCATCCGTGACGTCGCCCGGGCCGATCAGCTTGATGCCGGCCTTGTCGAGGCCTCGCTCGGCGAACTGCTTCATGAAGGTGCCGCCCTGGCCCGACGGCACGAAGATGAAGATGGCGTCCGGCTTGGCATCGGCCGCGCGCTGCAGGAACGGTGCGAAATCAGGATTGGCGAGCGGCACTCGGATCGCTTCGGCAACCGTACCGCCGGCCGCCGTGAATCGTTCGGTGAAGGACTTTTCCGCGTCGAAGCCGGGCGCATAGTCGGAGACGATGGTGACGACTTTCTTGATTTTATTTTTCGCCGCCCAATCGGCGACGATGACGCAGGACTGCGGCACGGTGAAGCTGGTGCGCGCGATGTAGGGCGACTTCATGGTGATGATCGAGGTGCCCGCCGCCATGACGAGTTCGATCACCTTGGCTTCGGTGGCGAGGGGGGCGACAACCAGCGCGGCCGGCGTGATCTCGAAGCCGGCGATGATGCTGACCTTGTCGTTGACGATGGCTTCCTGCGCCAGCCGTTTGGTGTTGTCGGGGACGCTGCCGGAGTCGCGCAGGATGACCTGGATCTTCTTGCCGGCGACCGTGTCGCCATGCTCCTTCATGTAGAGATCGACGGCAGCCTTGATCTGCTTGCCGGTCGAAGCTTGTTGTCCCGTCATCGACACGATCAGGCCGATCTTGACGGTGTCTTGCGCAAATGCACCGCCCGCGGTGAGCGCACCGAGGGCAAGCGAAGCAATCGCGCCTGTCATTACTTTCGGTAACATTGGGCATTTCCTCCAGGTCATTTGGTTTCGCATTTCGTTGCGCGGCCCGTCTATTTGGCTGCCGCCACGGGCCTATGCGTGTCAGTGCAGTATATTGAAGTTGTCTCTATCGTTACCCTCACCGCACTAAAGTCCCCGGACGGCGCCATTTCCTTGATTGAAATCAAGTCGAAGCGGCTCTAGGCGTGGCTAGTCTGACCATGACGGCGCGACAAGCCGTGCACGGTTTTCAAATACGAGCCGTGCGTCGGTCATAACGGGCACCAGCCCACCTGTTGCGGCGCTCTCATTTGGCCGGGACGCATGAATATTCGACAGCCATCGTCGCCATCGCAGGACAGTGGGCAGCCTGCCGCCACCGTCCTTAAGAGTGTCTGCCGCAGCTGCCACGGCGGCTGTGGCGTCTTGTTGCATGTGAAGGATGGCGTGCTGCAGAAGGTCGAGGGCGATCGCGCTTCGCCGCTCAATCATGGGCGGCTATGCCCGATCGGCACGGTCACCACCGATCTTGTCTACCATCCGGATCGGCTGAAATACCCGCTGCGGCGCAAGGGCAAACGTCAGTCCGGCGAATGGCAGCGCATCTCCTGGGACGAGGCACTCGACGAGATCGCCGAGCGTCTGCTCGCCATTCGCGCGCAATACGGGCCCGAGGCCATCGCGCTCGGAACCGGCACCGGCCGCCATCATATCCGCTGGGTGTCGCGCTTTGGCCATGCGCTCGGCACGCCGAACTGGTGCGAGCCGGGCTTTGCCCAATGCTTCCACCCGCGCGTGAACACCTCGATTCTGACCTTCGGCGATTTCCCGGTCAGCGATTACACCGGCGAGGTGCCGCCGGCTTGCATCCTGTTTTGGGGTCATAACCCGGTGCTGTCAGGGCCGGACGGCGAGACGCGCTTCAATGTGCACGAGGCGCTCGCGCACAATCCACGCACCATCGTGGTCGATCCGCGCCGCACCGTGCTCGCCGAAAAAGCCGACCTCTGGCTGCAGATCAGGCCGGGCGCCGACGATGCGCTGGCGCTGGCGATGCTCAATGTCGTCATCGGCGAGAAACTTTATGATGAACCCTTCGTCACGCAGTGGACGCACGGCTTCGCCGAACTCGCCGCGCATGTGAAGCAATTCACGCCGGAATGGGCCGAGCCGATCACCTGGGTTTCCGCCGAAAAAATTCGCGCCGCGGCCCGCCTGTTCGCGCAAATCAAGCCGGCCTTGCTGGATTGGGGCTGCGCCATCGAACACACGCCGAATTGCATCCAGACCATACGCGCGGTCTCGATGCTGCCGGCGCTCACCGGCAATATCGACGTGCCGGGCGGCTGGGTGTTCGGCATGCATGGGCTCGGCCGCTTCCCGAGCTTGATCGAGAACCTGACCCCCGAGGCGAATGCCAAGCGGCTGGGCGGCGATCGTTTCAAGCTGCTGGGCGGGGAGGGCGCCGATCTGCCGGCCGCCCATATCCCGACGCTGCTCAACGCGATGCGCACCGGCAAGCCTTATCCGGTGAAGGCCTTCCTGGTGTTCGGCAATAACACGCTCACCACCTATGCCAACACGTCCGATGTCTATGACGCGCTGATGCAGTTGGACTTCATGGTCTGCGCCGACCTGTTCATGACGCCGACGGCCGAGCTTGCCGACATCGTGCTGCCGGCGGCGTCATGGCCCGAACTCGATCAACTGGTCGGTCTGCCGACGGTCGCCGCCAATGTCGTGCTCGCAAACCAGAAGTCGGTGCAGATCGGCGAATGCAAATCGGACGAGGAAATGTTCGTGGCGCTGGCGCGCCGCATGAAGCTTTCCTGCTGTACCGAACCGGTCAAGGACGTGCTCGATGCCATGCTCGCCGGCGGCGGCATCGACATGACCTTCGACCAGCTCAAGCAGCAGGGTTTTTACAAAGTCCCGATGAAGTACCGGAAATATGAGAAGGGCGGCTTCAAGACGCCGACCGGCAAGATCGAACTTTACGCCACGCGGTTCGAACAGATGGGCTACGCGCCGCTGCCTTATTACGAAGAGCCGCCGGAAAGCCCGATCAGTACGCCCGAGATTGCCACGCAATATCCGCTGGTGCTCACAACCGGCGGGCGGATTTCATACTTTTTCAACTCGGAGCATCGCCAAATCGCCCGGTTGCGCAAGGCGCACCGCGATCCGGTGGCGGAAATTCATCCCGAGACGGCGGCGCGCTTCGGCATCGCCGCCGGGGACTGGATGTGGATCGAAACCAAGCGCGGCCGGATAAGGCAAAAGGCCAAGCTCACCACCGCCATCGACGCGCGGGTCATCCATGTCCAGCACGGCTGGTGGTTCCCCGAGCAGGTGGCCCCGGACTACGGTGTGTGGACCTCGAACGCCAATCTATTGACCGACAATAAGCCCCCCTATGACCCGGCGATGGGGACCTACCAGTTGCGTGCGCTGTTGTGTAGGGTGGCGCCGGCCGACGTTCCCGCGGCCGGCACGCCTATCGCCGGCGCGCAATAATTCTCCCGATTTGAGGACCACGACATGCGGATCGATGCGTACACGCACTTTTTTCCAAAGAAGTTCTTCGACAAGTTGAACGAGGTTGCCGGCCAATACAAAGACATGGGCAAGCGCGTGCGCGCGATTCCCGCGCTGCACGATCTCGACGTGCGCAAGAAGATCGTCGACGGCCACAAGGACTATGCGCAGATCCTGGCCTACCCGCAGCCGCCGATCGAGAACTTCGCCAAGAGCCCGCAGGAAATCGACGAATTCATCCGTATCATCAATGACGGCTTTGCCGAATTGATCGCCAAGGAGCGCGATCATTTTCCGGGTTGGATCGCGCAGATCTCGCTCGATGCTCCCGATGCCGGCGTGGCCGAGGCGGAGCGCGCCATCAACCAGCTCGGCGCGCTCGGCGTGCAGATCTACACCAACGTCGCCGGCAAGCCGATCGACCGGCCGCAATATCTGCCGTTCTGGAAGAAGATGAATGAGCTCGGCAAGCCGGTCTGGCTGCATCCGGCGCGCGGCGCCAATACGCCGGATTATTTCGACGAGAAGAAATCGCTCTACGAAATCTGGTGGACTTTCGGCTGGTCGTACGAGACGGCGACCGCGATGGCGCGCCTGGTGTTCTCCAAGATCATGGACAACCACCCCAACCTGAAGATCATCACCCATCATTTCGGCGGCATCGTGCCGATGCTGGAAGGCCGCATCGGGCCGGGCTGGGACGTGCTCGGCTCGCGTACCAGCGACGAGGACTATGTCGCGCTGCGCAAGAGCCTGAAGAAACGCCCGCTCGACTACTTCAAGCAGGACTTCTATGCCGACACCGCGGTGTTCGGCGCGACGCCGGCGACCAAATGCGGGCTGGATTTCTATCCCGTCGACAAGATCGTATTCGCCTCCGACTGCCCGTTCGATCCGGAGAACGGCACGATGTATCCGCGCGAGACATTGCGGATTCTCGGAGAGCTCAACCTCGACAAGGAAACCAGCGACAAGATTTTCTACAAAAATCTCGAACGCATCACCGGCAAGAAACTGGTGTAGTGAGATTTAGGGCGCTGCCTTTTCCTTGGACGGCGGCGGCGATGGCTCCATGGTCTGGGCGACGGCCTCCGCGTGGAAGTCGCCTTGCAGGCCTTTGCCGCTCATCAGGCCGGCATATTTGTCCAGAAACACGGCCTTGATGGTGTCGAACGGCACATCGGCGTAGGTGCCGCGATCTTGCAGGTATTCCATATGCCGCCGGCCGGCCTGATCGAACGGCTGGAACAGCGAGTCGGTTTCGCCGTCGAATTCGAGCGGCTTGATGCCGACCCGTTCGCACAGCGCGCGATCGAAGGCCGGGGTTGCCTTGACCCAGCGTCCGGATAAAAAAATCTCCGCATATGAATGCCAGATAAAAATATCGGTCTTTATTCTTTCATAGATCCGGGGCGAGGTGAGGTGGTTGCGCACGTCGGCATAGCCGACGCGCGCGGGAACGCCGAGCACGCGTGCGCCGGCGGCCAAGAGCGCCGCTTTGCCAATGCAGAAGGCGCGCCCAGTGGCCAGCGCGCCGCTCGCCCGATAGTTCGCCGGGTCGGCGAAATTGACGTAAGGGTCGTAGACGATGCTGTCGCGCACGGCGAAAAAAAGGCGCAGAATTGCGGCGCGTGCATCGGTCTCCGCTCCGGCCGCTTGCTTGGCGAAGGCGATGACTTGCGGCTGGTCGCTGTCGATGAAGCTGCCCGCGGCGAGGTATTGTGTCATATCCATCGGGGGTTCTTTCTCGGGTCGCAGCATCTATAGACGACGAATGACGGGTTTTGCTTGATTAGCATCAAGCGGACGGGTTTGGGAACACATCATAGTCAGGTGAGTGAACGTCATGGCAAATCCGAATTCGCGCGACGTCGATGCATTGGTGCTGCGCGGCAAGCATGCGGTGGTGACGGGAGCCTCGCGCGGCATCGGCGCGGCCATTGCTTCGGTCTTGGCGCGGCACGGCGCCGATGTGACGCTGATGAGCCGCAACGAAGCGGCGCTACGCGAGCAGGCGACCGGTCTTGCAAAAGACTTCGGCGTCAAGGCTCAGGCGGTTGCGATCGATATCGCCAAGCCCGAACAGATATCCGCCGGCTTTGTGCGGGCGGCCACCGCGTTCGGCCCACCGCAAATCCTCGTCAACAATGCCGGCATTGCGGTTGCCGCGCCGATCGGCAAGACCGATCTGGCAACCTGGCAGCGGCTGATGGAGGTCAATCTGACTGGCGCATTCTTGTGCATTCGCGAGATTGTGCCGGCGATGTCGAAGAGCGACTACGGCCGCATCGTCAACGTCGCCTCCACCGCTGGCCTCACCGGCTACGCCTATGTCGCGGCTTATTGCGCGGCCAAGCACGGGCTCATCGGCCTGACACGCGCGCTGGCGCGCGAATTGGCGCGCACCAACGTGACGGTGAACGCGGTCTGTCCCGGCTATACCGATACTGACATTGTCGCCGAAGCGGTCGGCAATATCGTCGCCAAGACAGGCCGCACTCCCGAACAGGCGCTGAAAGAGTTGACTGTCCACAATCCGCAAGGGCGGCTGGTGCGCCCGGAAGAGGTTGCCGAGACGGTCGGCTGGCTCTGCATGCCGTCCTCCGCATCCGTCACCGGACAGAGCATCGTGGTCGCCGGCGGCGAGTTAATGTGAGCTGTATATGTTAATTTCCGCTCATTCCCGCGCAAGCGGGAATCCAGTGATGATCGCACAGTTTGAAAGTTCGGCTCTGGGTCCCCGCTTTCGCGGGGACGAGCGGTTTCTAGACCGGCGGACGGAATGCCTTGCAGCGCGCCGGGTCGGTTTCGATGCGGGCGGCGCCGATCAGATCCAGGCAATAGGGAATGGCGGGAAACGCCGCCTGCAGCGTGAACTGAATTGACGAAGGCCGCCCGGGCAGATTGACGACCAGCGTTGAGCCGCGAATGCCGGCGGTCTGGCGCGACAGGATGGCGGTCGGCACCTGTTTCAAGCTCTCCGCGCGCATCAGTTCGCCAAATCCCGGCATCAGCCGTGTGCAGGCGGCGGCCGTTGCTTCGGGCGTCAGATCGCGCGGCGCCGGTCCGGTGCCGCCGGTTGTGAAGATCAACGAGCATTTCTCGCGGTCGGCCAGATCGATCAAGGCGTCGCGCACGCTGTCAATGCCATCGGGCACCAGGCGCCGCACGGCGCGCCAAGGCGTTGTCAACGCCGTTTGCAAAAACTCCTCAATGGCCGGCCCGCTGATATCCCGATAAGTCCCGGCGCTCGCCCGATCCGATACGGTCAGGATGCCGATGACGGCGGGTTCGCTTTCTTGCATGGTTGCGGTCCTGCGATCAGCCGGTTGGCGACAATTCGGTTATCCGCGCCGCCCGCAATTCGCGCACCGCGTTGCGGCACCACGCCAGCACCGCTTCGACATCCGGTGCGAGATCGACCGCCAGACGCCCGTGGAATTCGGCCCATGCCTCACCGTAGGGCGGCCTGACCGCCGTTAATACCGGAATACCCGCTTCAATGGCGCGCGCAAACGCCGACCGCAGGCCGCCGCCTTCGGCTTCCGCCTTGCCAAACCTGTTGAGGACGACAAGCTCGACATCGCGATCGAACGCCCGGTCGAGCAGGGCGCCGATTTCGGCCAAGCCATGCGCATCGAGCCGGCAGCCTTCGGCCTGCGATCCAAGGTCCTGGGAAATCCGGAAGCGGCGCTGCGAGGCAAGGTCTATGAGGGTCATGGCCGAGCAAACGCCCGCCGCGCCGCGCGCATTCTCTTGCAGTGCACCACCAAGCCTCACGCCATCCGCTCGCAACTGACCGGCGGTCCAGGTCAAAAAATCGTCGATTTGGAAGCCGGGCCGGTAGACAACGGACGCGAGCCGGACCAGGTGCGTAGTCATTATCGCATGGCTCCGCTGGACCGATTGATACGCCGGCACGGTGTCATTAGGCCTCGGGCAGCGCTGGCGCCGCCTTGAGTTAGGTCAAGTCCTTGAATGCCTATTCTGGTATAAAAAAAGGTCAAAAAAAAATATCATCGGAGGATCCCATGAGGGCATTGCAACGCTTTACGGCTACCGCGGGTATTGGCCTTCTTGCCATGCTCATCGCGGGGCAGGCATCCGCGCAAATTAAAATCGGTTCCGTTCTGTCGGTGACCGGACCGGCGTCGTTTCTCGGCGACCCGGAAAAGAAGACGCTGGAAATGTACGTCGAGGAGATCAACGCGAAAGGCGGCGTGAACGGCCAAAAATTGCAGTTGATCGTCTATGATGACGCCGCCAATCCCACCAATGCGCGCACGTTCGCCACGCGGCTGGTCGAACAAGACAAGGTCGTCGCCATGGTCGGCGGCAGCACTACCGGTGCGACCCTCGCAATGATCCCGGTATTCGAAGACGCCAAAATTCCGTTCATTTCCCTGGCCGGCGCCATTCAGATTATCGAGCCGGTCCACAAGTGGGTCTTCAAGACCCCGCACACAGACAAGATGGCTTGCGAGAAAATCTTTGCCGACCTCAAGACCCGCAATTTGACCACGATCGCGTTGATCTCGGGCACCGATGCATTTGGAAAGTCGATGCGCGATCAGTGCGTAGCGGTCGCGCCCAAGGCGGGGATCAAGATCGCGCACGAGGAGAGCTATGGACCGCGCGACAGCGACATGACGCCTCAGCTCACCAATATCCGCAATACCGCGGGCGTGCAGGCCGTGGTCAATCCCGGTTTCGGCCAGGGTCCGGCGATCGTCACACGCAACTATCGCCAGCTCGGAATCAAGCAGCCGCTGTACCAGAGCCACGGCGTTGCCTCCAAGCAGTTCATCGAACTCGCGGGCCCGGCGGCCGAAGGCGTGCGGCTGCCGGCGGCGGCGCTGCTCATTGCCGACAAACTTGCGAGCAGCGACAAGCAGAAGCCTATCGTCGTGAATTATTCGAAAAAGTATCAGGAGAAAACCGGCCAGGCGGTCTCGACCTTCGGCGGGCACGCCTATGACGGACTCATGATCCTGGTTGAGGCCATGCAGCGCGCCAAGAGCGCCGACCCGGCCAAGGTGCGTGACGAGATCGAGAAGACCAAAGGCTATATTGGAACCGGCGGCATTGTGAACATGTCCCCGACCGATCATATGGGGCTCGACCTGTCGGCGTTCCACATGCTCGAAATCAAGGGCGGCGACTGGACGCTGGTCCCCGGTACGTGAGATGGTTATCGGGCAGGCTCGTCACGAGCCTGCCCGCACGGCCCGGCAAATTTTGAATTATTGAACCCAAGGCTGGCGAGGCCTTCGACGCGATGGCCGAGTTGCTGCAATTTGTCTTTTCGGGATTGACCGTCGGCGCCATTTACGCGCTGGTCGCCCTTGGCTTCACGTTGATCTACAAGGCCTCGGATATCATCAATTTCGCCCAGGGCGAGTTCGTCATGCTGGGCGGCATGACGACCGTGTTCGTAGCCCTTGCCGGCGTGCCATTGCCGTTGGCAGCTCTCATCGCCATTGCCGTGACCACCGCGGTGGGAATAGCGCTGCATCGGTTCGCCATCGCGCCGGCGCGCGACGCCAGCCCGGTGGCGCTGATCATGATCACCATTGGCGCCTCGATCTTCTTGCGCGGCGTCGCCCAGATCGTGTTCGACAAGCGCTTCCACAGCCTGCCATCGCTCTTTGGCGGCGATCCGATCAATATTGGCGGTGCGGCGATATTGCCGCAAAGCCTTGTCGTGCTGGCCGGCGCCGCGATCATCGTGAGCTTGTTTTGGCTGTTCATCGACCGCACGCTGCTCGGCAAGGCGGTGATCGCGACCGCGGCCAATCGCCTGGCGGCGCGCCTGATCGGCATCGATACGCGCCGCATTGTCGATTTCTCGTTCGCGGTATCGGCGGCCATCGGCGCGATCGCCGGCATTTTGATCACGCCGATCGCGCTGACCAGTTACGACGCGGGGACTTTGCTGGCGCTGAAGGGATTTGCCGCCGCCATGCTCGGCGGCATCGGCAGCGCGCCCGGCGCGGTGGTCGGCGGCCTGATCCTCGGCATGATCGAGGCCATGAGCGCGGGCTATATATCCTCGAATTACAAGGACGCGGTCGCCTTCGTGATCATTTTGGTGGTCCTGGTCGGCATGCCACAGGGGCTGTTCGGCCGCGCCAAGATCGAGCGGGTGTGAGCGTGCGCGCACTGCTCGAAACGCGTCTGCTGTCGGCAATTGCGGTCGCGGCTATCGTCATTGTCCTGCCGCTGTTCTTCCCGTCGGGATATTACTATCGCATCGGCGCGCTGGTTTTCATTTTCGCGCTGGCGGTCGTCGGCCTCAATCTGCTCATGGGCTTTGCCGGCCAGGTCAGCCTCGGCCATGCCGGCTTCATGGGCATCGGCGCCTATGCGGCCGCCATCGGCCCCGTTCATTTTGGCGCGCCGTCGTGGTTGAGCCTGCTCGCCGGCGCCGCGCTCTCGGGCGTCATCGCCTTTGCGGTCGGCCGGCCGATTCTCAAGCTCAAGGGACATTATCTCGCGGTCGCGACGCTCGGCTTCGGATTGCTGGTGGCCATCGTGCTGACCAACGAGGCGGGCTGGACCGGCGGCCCGGACGGCATGGCCGTTCCCAAACTGGCGCTGTTCGGCTGGCGCGTGAGCGGGTCGGACGAATGGTATTGGATATCCGGCGCAACCTTTGTCGGCGGCTTTGTGCTGGCGCTCAATCTGATGGACAGCCCGACCGGCCGCGCGCTGCAAGCCATCCATGACAGCGAGATCGCCGCGCGCGTCCTCGGCGTCGACGTGGCGCGCAAGAAGCTGACCGTCTTCATCGTCTCCGCCATGTATGCCTCGGTCGCCGGATCCTACCTGGCGCTGTTCAACGGCTACATCACGCCGGAGGGCGCGGGATTTCTGCGCTCGATCGAATTGGTCGCCATGGTCGTTCTGGGCGGCATGGGATCGATCGTCGGTTCGCTGGTGGGCGCCACCGTGCTGGTGGTGCTGCCGCAGGTCCTGACTGTCTTCCATGAATACGAGCAGGCCCTGCTCGGACTTATAGTGATGGGGTTCATGATTTTCCTGCGCCGGGGCATCGTGCCGTCGGTTGCCGCCGTCATCGCCGGATGGCGAAAATGACGATCCTGCAGATCGACCGGCTGTCCATTACCTTCGGTGGTGTACGCGCCATCGATGGCGTGAGCGTCGCGATCGACGCGGGTCAGGTGTTCTCGATCATCGGGCCGAACGGCTCCGGCAAGACCACGCTGTTCAATCTGGTATCGGGCATCTATACGCCGAACGACGGCAGCATCCGGCTCGCCGGCGAAACGGTGACCGGCCTGGCGCCCGAGCAGCTCGCGCGCCGGGGCCTGTCGCGGACTTTTCAAAATCTGCAAACCTTCTTCCGCATGTCGGTGCTGGAAAACGTCATGGTCGGCCGTCACCGCCACGAGCGCACCGGGATTATCGCCGATTTGCTGCATGCACCCTCGGTCAAGCGCCAGAACGAGGCGACCCGGCAAGCCTCGCGCGCGGCGCTTGCGCGCGTCGGCCTTGCCGATGTGGCCGACCGTTCGGCCGGCTCGCTCGCCTATGGCGCCCTCAAGCGCCTGGAAATCGCGCGCGCGCTGGCCAGCGAACCGACGGTTCTGCTGCTTGATGAGCCTGCCGCCGGCTGCAATCCGATTGAGACCCAGGACATCGACCGTGTCATTCGCTCGATCGTGAAGGAGGGCATCACGGTCGTTCTGGTCGAGCACGATATGCGCCTGGTGATGAATATCTCCGACCGGGTGCATGTGCTGGCCAGTGGCCGCACGCTCACCGAGGGCACGCCGGACCAAGTGCGCTCCAACCCGGCGGTGATCGAGGCCTATCTGGGCGTTCATGGATCGCAGGAGGCGGTTCGTGCTTTCGATTGAGAATGTCACAAGCGCCTATGGCCGCATCGAGGTCCTGCACGGCGTGACGCTCCGCGTCGAGCCCGGCGAGATCGTCACCTTGATCGGCGCCAATGGCGCCGGCAAGACCACGCTGCTGCACGCGATTTCCGGCGTGCAGCCGATTACCGGCGGCACCATTCGCTTCGACGGCGCGCCGCTCGACCGACAGCCCGCGCATGCGCGGGTGGCGGCCGGCATCTCGCAGGTGCCGGAAGGCCGCCAACTGTTCGCGCCATTATCCGTCGCGGATAATCTGCGGCTCGGCGCCTGGTCGCGCCGTGACTCGGATACGGCGGCGGATCTTGCGAAGGTCTGCGCGCTGTTCCCCATGCTGGAAGCGTTTTGGGAACAGCCGGCCGGCGCGCTGTCCGGCGGCCAGCAGCAGATGCTGGCGATCGGCCGTGCCTTGATGGCGAAGCCCCGGCTGTTGCTGCTGGACGAGCCATCGATGGGGCTCGCCCCCAATTTGGTCGATCACGTGCTGGCGGTGATCCGCGCGCTCAAGGACGACGACCTGACAATTCTCCTGGTCGAGCAGAATGCGCGCGCCGCGCTGGCCATCGCCGACCGCGCCTATGTGCTGGAGACCGGGCGCGTGACGCTGAGCGGAACCGCCGCCGAAATCCAGGCCGACCGCCGCGTGCAGGAAGCCTATTTGGGTATCTAGTGGTTAAAATCCGAGGCTTGTTACCCACGACTTGAAATACCGCCTGGCGCGGGTGCGGTCGGACCGCTATGGCAATTGCGTTCGTTCGTGGCACTGCAATATATTGGTAGCTGTTGGAATAACAGCAGACATTGGCCGGAACTGGCGTTGAATTGGTCGGTCGCGACTGACCCAAAGCGTACGTTGGCGCCGTTGCGTGGCTGCAATGTGAGCATGGCCTAGCGCCGCCCTTTAACCCGCACGCGCGGCTTTCTACCCGCCCTGATTTCCTTCAGCTTGATGCAGGCTACTGTAAGCCAAGTCAGGTCGAAGGCGTTGCCCAGCGGCTCATCGTCCTGGTGTTTCATACTGCTGTAAGTGTCATCGATCCCAATGGCCCATATCTCTTCGCCCGCCTGCTTGAGCGCTAAAACAACGTTGGCCCCATCCATTCCGCTCGCATGCTCTTTGAAGAGATCCCAAACCTTATCTCTAAACGGCGAGACAACATCACGCCGCATCTTTGCCTTTCTTTTTTTTGCCATCCGGTTTCCTTGAGGCCGTGTTGCCAAGCTCCCGCACATGCAAACTTGCTTACCGTTCGCCGTTTATTTCCGCGTTAGCGTTTTGTCAGGTGATGCCAAGAAGCATCAATATGATGATGAGGCTGATCGGTACGCCCAATAACCAGAGCAGAATTGGCATTGCGGACTCCTGTGGTTCAAAAATGTGATGACGTGTTCGCGGATGCTAGGACTGGAGGCTCTTGTCCGGGATCAGCCACCATTCGCCATTGCGCAAGATGCCGCCTTCTATGGCGGCAAGACTGGCCGACAGGGCGCCAGCGAGCATGGATGCTACCAGCCAAAGCGAGAACGTCGCGTACGATTTACGCGCGACGTCAGCGGCAATATTCGCAGCAGGCGCTCCCGCGCCCAGAAGATGCGAAAATGCTCCGCCCAAGACGGCTGCGCAGGCGACCGTGGCTAGAGCCCAGACCAGAAAGCCGTGCGCGGAATCACGGAAATAGCGTTCGTGTTCGTGCACGCTCGACCATTGCGAGCGCAAGCGACCGGCCAGATAGCCGCCGATGATCGCAGGGATCATCGCCGACGCGATCAAATAGACGCCGCCGCCGATCGTGAATGTCGCAGATATGCCGTGGTCGGCCCAGGGCGACACGACGGAAAAGCCCACGCCCATGCCGAAGGCCACCATCACCAAGGTGACCGCGGCAGATGCGACGGCGCCAGCCAAAATGGCTCCCCAGCTCACCACTGAATGAATGTCGTCGTTTGAATTCGTTGCCATTTGTGACCCAGCCTCCTCGCGCGTGAAAAAATTTCCACGCTTTGTGCCGATTCAACCCGGCGCCGGGAACTTGGTTCCAGTTCTTGCCAGCAATCCGCCCAATCGCAAGGCAAATGGAACTAAATCTTTGGCCAGCGCTTAGCCCTTACGAAAAGATAGGCAAAGGTAGAGGAGAGCGTCA
Source organism: Hyphomicrobiales bacterium (assembly GCA_038206805.1). Taxonomy (GTDB): domain Bacteria; phylum Pseudomonadota; class Alphaproteobacteria; order Rhizobiales; family Xanthobacteraceae; genus Pseudolabrys. The sequence continues at coordinate 146,042 of JBBRAL010000001.1, forward strand.
TGGGCTTTGGCCGAGGTGCATTGTTGTGGATGTTGGGAGTGCCGCTGCCGATCGTTATTCTGCTGGCGATATTCATGCACCGCTAACCGGCCGCGTCGGCGCGAAAAGGTAAAAACGCGACCATGCCGCAGGGCCTGGTCGCCTTTGTCGTTTCCAAAATCCGAATTTACTCGGCTTTTTTCTCGCCGCGTTCGCCGGCTTTGACAATGCTGCCTTTGCTGAAGAGAATTTCCTTGAGCTCGGCCCGCCACTCCGGCTTGCGGCGCAGCAGAAATTCCAGATCCATGCCGAAGTGCTTGAACTCTTCCTTCTGCGCATTCTGCATGATCGCTTTCGCCTCGCGGTCCTTTTCCAGCGAGATGCGCTGCTCGTACCAGCCGATGGCTTCTGCTTCCTCGATCAACGACGCGCACATGCGCGCAAAGGTGCGAGTTTTCTGGGACAACTCGTCCGGCGGTTCGTGATATTGGTCGAAGCTCATGGTTTTAGCTTTCTTGGTTGCCTCGTGCGGCGGCTCGCCTGCCGATAATTCCGGGCTGGTTCCCAGGTTCCCTGCCATTTTGCATGGGCGTACCCTCTAGGCGGGTCGGACTCGATCCTTCCTCCCGCGATGCGGTCGAAAAGTTGCGGCCGTCCGCAATTGTCTAGCGGACATCGTTCCGCACGAGTGCCGCCGATTTGAAGTTCCTGCACCACTTGCAGCAATCTCGTTCAGGAACTTCAAATCGAAAAGCGGTACTAGAATCATAGAGTTGCTAGTGCCCCTTTGTTTCCGAAGCTCGTGCCACGCGTGCGGCCATGGTTTACGAACTTCGGAAGCGGCGCACTAGCGCACATTGCTAACACCGGAATCTTCCCCGCTCGGAGCCCTGAATCAGGGTACCAAGTGTCGGATTTCAACCATTCGAAGCGCTTGCGGCAAAAGCGCTCGACGATTGACCTTGGTCAAGCCGAGCGAGATGAAAGTCAATTTAATGGCTGTTGGCGCAATCGATTGTCGAGGAGAGTGACGATGAAGGATAGTCTTCGTGCGGGCGTGTCGCGGACTGGCCGTTATGAAATCGATCGCGACCGGACGATCGGCTTCATGGGCGAGGAGGGCCGCGTCTACGCCACACCCCGCCTGGTGCACGATATCGAACACACCTGCCGCGACCTCATCCTCGAACATGCCGACGCCAGCGAGGACTCGGTTGGCATCGATGTGTCGATCCGCCATCTCGCCGCCACGCTGCCTGGCATGACGGCTGAAATCACAGCCACCGTCAGCGCGGTCGAGGGACGCAAAGTCACCTTCGAGATCGCCGCCAAGGACAATCTCGAGGCGATCTGCAGCGGCACGCACAGCCGTTTTGTGGTCGACAAGGGCAAGACGCTCGAGCGGCTCAAGGCCAAGGCCGCCAAGTTCGCCGCCTTGAAATAACGGCGGCTGCCGCCGCCTGCAAACCGCAATAATGACGAGCGGGCTCGTTCGGCCCCGCCCTACTGCGATATTGAGCTGTAACCAATTGATTTAGCTCAATTCCGCCCGGCGATAATTAAACAATGATGGCCCCATAGGCCAAATGGCGACATCAGCGCTCGGGGGGACCATATGCATGGAGCATTGAAGACCGTCGAGCCGCCGCCCGGCGGTGCGAAAACCGTTCGCCCGTTGACCGGCAATGAAGCGATCGCGCGCGGCGCCTGGGAGGCGGGCGTCAAGGTCGCCGCCGCCTATCCCGGCACGCCCAGCACCGAAATTCTCGAAACCTTGGCCGATTATCCGGCCACAGACCTGCACGCCCAGTGGTCGACCAACGAGAAGGTCGCGCTCGACGTTGCGATCGGCGCTTCGTTTGCCGGGCGGCGCGCGCTCGCCGCCATGAAACATGTCGGATTGAACGTCGCCGCCGATGCGTTCCTGTCGATCAATTACATCGGCGTGAATGGCGGACTGGTGCTGGCGGTGTGCGACGATCCCGGCATTCACTCGTCGCAGAACGAACAGGACACGCGAATCTACGGCATGCTCACCAGCGTACCGGTGCTGGAGCCGAGCGATGCGCAGGAGGCGCTCGATTTCACCAAGCTGGCGTTCGATCTGTCGGAGACCTTCGACACGCCGGTGATCGTGCGCTCGACCACGCGGCTTTCGCATACCCGCAGCGCGGTTGCGCTCGGCGAGCGCAACGAGCCGCCGCAGCGCCCATTCATCGAGAAGCCTTCGAAGAACGTCATGATCCCGGCCTATGCCCGGCCGCGCCATAACGTTGTGATCGAGCGCGAAGCCAAGCTGAAAGCATATTTTGCCGAATCTCCGATCAATCGCTGGGAGAAAGGCGATACCAGTTTCGGCGTCATCACGGCGGGTACCTGCTATCCTTACGTGCGCGAAGTTCTGCGCGACGCCAACGTGTTGAAGCTCGGCGCATCCTGGCCGCTGCCGGACGATCTGCTGCGGCGCTATTGCGCTTCGGTCGACCGCATTTTCGTGGTCGAGGAACTCGATCCGGTCATAGAATAGGAAATCCGCGCGCTCGGATTCAAAGTCGAAGGCAAGAGCTTGTTCCCGCGCAGCGGCGAATTGTCGCCCGAGCTTGTCCGCGCCGGCTTCGAGCAGGCCGGCATTCTGAAACGGCCGCCGCAACAGAACGAATGGACCCCGCAGCCGCTGGTGCGTCCGCCGGTGCTTTGCGCCGGCTGCCCGCACACATCGAGCTTCATGGCGGTGCGTGCGTCCGGCGCGCGCGTGGCCGGCGATATCGGCTGTTATACCTTGGCCTGCCTCGATCCGCTGCGCGGCATGGACACGACGGTGTCAATGGGCTCCTCGATTGGTAATGCCATCGGCATGGCCATGGCGGGCGAAACCAAACCGGTGGTCGCCACCATCGGCGATTCGACCTTCCTGCACGCCGGCATCCCGGGGCTGATCAACGCGGTCTACAACCAGGCCAATATCGCGGTGCTGCTGCTCGACAACCATATAACGGCGATGACCGGCGGCCAGCAGCATCCCGGCACCGGCAAGACGCTGCGGGGCGACGACGCGCCCAAGGTCGACTACGAAGCGCTGGTGCGCGCCATCGGCGTGCAATGGGTGCGCAAGGTCGATTCCTACGATCTTGCCGCCATGCATCAGTCATTGCGCGACGTCATCGCTTTTCGCGGCGTTGCCGTTTTGATCGCCGACCGTCCTTGCGTGCTCGACCCGGTCAAGATCAAGGGCCCGCCCTTCGCGGTGGTGGAGGAACAATGCAATGCCTGCCAGGCCTGCATGAATCTCGGCTGCCCGGCGATCACCTGGAGCGAGCAATCCTTCGAGGGCCGCCATAAGGTACAGATCGACCAGTCGCTTTGCATCGGCTGCACGCTGTGCGCACAGGTTTGCACGGTAGACTGCATCAAGACCGCCGCGCCGGTGCTGCAATGAGAAATCCGACCGCCGCGGTCCATCCTGCCGCCTGGCCGGGTTCCACGGCCGTGACGGCCGATCGAGCGCAAGATGCCTTCAACGTCCTGATCGTCGGCGTCGGCGGGCAGGGCGTCATCATGGTTTCCAAGGTGCTGGCTTTGCTGGCGCAGGCCCAGGGTTTCGAGGTCAAGCAGAGCGAAGTGCATGGCATGGCCAAGCGCGGCGGCACGGTGTTCAGCCATGTGCGTTTTGGCCGGCAGGTCTGGTCGCCGACAATTCCAAAAGGTGACGTCGATATCCTGGTGGCGCTGGAATGGGCCGAAGGGCTGCGCTGGCTGCCTTATCTTAAAGCCGATACCGGCATCTTCATTTGCGACACCAAGCGCATCGTGCCGCCATTCGCCTGTCTCAACCGCCACCCGGGCGCGCCGCTGCGCTATTCGAAGGAGACGCCGGCCGACGTCGTCGCGCACGTCGCGGAAGCCTATGCCATCGACGCCACCGACATGGCCGAGCAGCTCGGCAACGAGCGCGCGGCCAATGTCATCCTGCTCGGCGCGCTGTCCACGGCCTTGCAGTTTTCGGCCGCCGATTGGGAAAAAACCGTCGCCGAATTCGTGCCGAAGAAAACCGTCGCCGTTAACCTGGAAGCCTTCCGCCGCGGCCGCGGCTGGATCGAAGAGGCGCGCACCGCGCCGCCGATTGAAACGCCGGCGTCGTTGAAGCCGCCGCCGGCCGGGCCCGAGTACAACGTGCGTCTCGAAATCAATGCGGCCTGGTGCAAAAGCTGCGACATCTGCGTGAAGCTGTGCCCGGAGCGCTGCCTGATCCTCAATGCGGAACGCATCGCGGAACTGGCCGAGCCGGACAAGTGCACCGGTTGCCGCTTATGCGAATGGCTGTGTCCGGATTTTGCCATCCGCGTCCATCGCGATACCGGCGCGATTGCGCAGGGAGGGCTCGCGCAATGAACGCCGTCGACACCGCGCTGACCGGCAAGACCGCCGCCAAGCTGATCTCCGGCAACCACGCCTGCGCGCTGGGCGCCATCGCCGCCGGCTGCCGTTTTTTCGCCGGCTATCCGATCACACCCTCGTCGGAAATCGCCGAAAGGCTGGCGCGTACATTGCCGCAGGTCGGCGGCGTATTCGTGCAAATGGAAGACGAAATCGCCTCGATAGCGGCGGTGATCGGCGCCTCGATGGGCGGCGTCAAAGCCATGACAGCGACCAGCGGCCCGGGATTTTCGCTCAAGCAGGAAAATATCGGCTACGCCGCCGGCGCCGAAATCCCCTGCGTCATCGTCAATGTCATGCGCGGCGGTCCCTCCACCGGCATGCCGACGCGGCCATCGCAGGCCGACATTATGCAGGCGCGCTGGGGCAGCCACGGCGATTATCCGATGATTGTGCTCACGCCCGCCTCGGTCGGCGAGATCTACAGCGAGACCATCCGCGCTTTCGATCTGGCCGAGCAATGCCGCACGCCGGTCGTGCTGCTCTACGACCAGGTGATCGCGCAACTGTCGGAAACCGTCGCGCTCAACGGCGCCGTGCATCCGAGCGCGACGCGCAAATGGGCGAGCGGAGCGCGCGCGGACTACCAGCCCTATGACGGCGGCAGCGACGGTATCCCCGCAATGGCCAGGCCCGGCGACGGCTATCGCACGCACACCACCGGGCTGACGCATAGCGAGAGCGGCTTCCCGACCCAGAATCCGGAGGCGGTCACCCGCAACCTGTCGCGGCTTTTCGGCAAGCTGGAGCGCCACCGCGATCTGATCGACTCCTCGGAAACAATTCAGTGCGACGACGCCGACGTGGTCATTGTCGCCATCGGCATCAGCGCGCGCGCGGCGATCCGCGCCGTCGAATTATGCCGCGCGCAGGGACTACGGGTCGGGCTGTTCCGCCCCATTACGCTCTGGCCGTTCCCGGAGGCGCAACTGCGCCATGCTACCGCCAAGGCGCGCGCCGTGCTGGTTCCAGAGATGAACACCGGTCAGCTTCGGCTTGAGGTCGAACGCGTGCTGGCCGCAAAGCCGGTCGAAGGGCTTCATCTGTTCAGCGGCGAGGCGATAACGCCGGTCGATATCGCCGCGCGCGCGGCGGCGCTGGCGAGGGAGACGTGATGTTCATCGACACCGCCGCAAAATTTGACGTTACCGATTATCTCCGCAAGGAGATGATGCCGCATTTTCTCTGTCCGGGTTGCGGTCATGGCATCGCGTTGCGGGCGTTGTTGTGGGCGATCAGCGATCTCGGTATCGACAAGGACAAGCTCGCGGTCGTCTCTGGCATTGGCTGCGCCGGGCGGCTGTCGGCCTATATCGACGCCAACACCTTCCATGTCACGCACGGCCGTCCGCTGGCCTACGCGACCGGCCTGGCGCTGGCGCGTCCCGATCTGCATGTCATCGTCATCACCGGCGACGGCGACTGCCTGGCGATCGGCGGCAATCATCTGATCCATGCCTGCCGGCGCAATCTTAAAGTGACCTGCCTAATGCTCAACAACGAGGTTTACGGCATGACCGGCGGCCAGGTGTCGCCGACCACCTCGGAAACGCGGCTGACGACCACGACTCCGCTCGGTAACCGGGAGCCGCATTTCGATGCCTGCGCGCTCGCCGCCGCGGCCGGGGCCGGCTTTGTCGGGCGCGAAGTGACGCATCACGTCCCTAAACTCAAGGAACTGATCAAGGCCGGCATCGAGCATCCGGGCTTTGCCTTTGTCGAAGTCCTGTCGGACTGCACGGAAATCTTCGGACGCAAGAACGACATGGGCTCCTCGTCCGAGATGATCATGCGGCAGACCAGCGCAATCCGGCCGAGCGCCTATCGCGATACGGTCGAGACGCCGTTTCGTCCAAACGAGCTGCCGACCGGAATCCTGACCCGCAACGAGCGTCCCGAATACGGCGCCGCCTACCGCGCCGCCGCCGCGGCGCAATCGGGAACGTCGTGATGAACACGCGCATCGAAATTCGCATCGGCGGCACCGGCGGCCAGGGGCTGATCCTCAGCGCCAAGATACTCGCCGATGCGCTTGCCGCCGGCGGCAAGCGCGTCGCCCAGTCGCAGACCTATGAGCCGACCTCGCGCGGCGGCTACTGCAATGCCGACCTGGTGATCTCCGACGATGCGGTGGACTTTCCGATCACGACCGCGCTCGACCAATTGGTGCTGCTCGACCGGCTCGCCATCAATCCGTCTTGGCCGCTGCTCAAGCCGGGCGCGCTGGTGATCGCCGATACGCGGCTCTGCCCGGAACTGCCGGCGGGCGATTACCGCATCCATCGCCTGCCACTCAGCCGAACGGCCTTGGCGCTGGGCAGCGAGCGCGTGACCAACATCGTTGCGCTTGGCGCCCTGGTCGCGCTCAGCGGAATCTGCGACCGCAAACGGATTGAGCAGGCGGTGCGGGCCGAGACGCCGCGCGGCTTTCTCGATCTCAATCTGGATGCGCTCAATGAGGGCTTCTCTTTGAACGTAGCGGCCGGTGCCGCCGAACACGCTGAATTGGCCGAAGGCATTTGACGGCATGCTTTCAGTCCGCTTGGATTGAAATCGTTAGTGAATTAGGTTGCGACGGTTCAGCGTGATTTCGCGACCCTGAATTTGCCAAAATAGTCCGGTGCCGGCGACGTGATACATTGCCCGCTCGGACCGAGGACGACGATATGCCGGGAAGCAAGCCGCAGACCGAACGAACCGTTTCGACCTATTGCTACCAGTGTGTGGCAGGGCCGGATCTGCTGACGGTCCGTATCCAGGACGGGGTTGCCACCGAGATCAACCCGAATTTCAAGGCTGCCACGATTCATCCGGGCGGCGGCAAGGCCTGCGTCAAAGCCTTCGGGCTGGTGCAAAAGTCCTACAGCCCGAACCGCGTGCTTTATCCGATGAAGCGGACCAACCCCAAAAAGGGCCGCCACGAGGATCCGGGTTTCTTGCGCATATCCTGGGACGAGGCGCTCGACCTGGTCGCCGACCGGCTCAAGGCCACGCGCGCGGCCGGCTTGACCGACGAAAGCGGCTATCCGCGGCTCGCCGCCAGCTTCGGCGGCGGCGGCACACCCACCGCCTATATGGGCACGCTGCCGGCCTTCCTGGCGGCCTGGGGACCGGTCGATCTGAGTTTCGGTTCCGGGCAGGGCGTCAAATGCACGCACTCTGAACATTTATACGGCGAGCTTTGGCATCGCGCCTTCACCGTGTGCCCGGATACCCCGCTGTGCGAATATGTCGTTTCGTTCGGCGCCAATGTCGAGGCTTCGGGGGGCGTGTGCGGCGTGAAGCGCCATGCCGACGCGCGCAGTCGCGGCATGAAGCGCGTGCAGATCGAGCCGCACCTCTCGGTGACCGGCGCCTGTTCGGCCGAATGGATTCCGATCAAGCCGAAGACCGACGCCGCCTTCCTGTTCGCCATGATCCATGTGTTGCTGTATGAGCATCCGCGCGAGAAACTCGATATTCCGTTTCTCAAAGAGCGAACCTCGTCGCCTTATCTGATCGGCGCCGGCGGATTTTTTTTGCGCGACCCGGCATCGCAAAAACCGCTGGTGTTCGACCTGGCGAGCAAACGCGCAGTGCCGTTCGACACCCCCGGTATCGATCCGGCGCTGGAGGGCACCTTCACCGTCGATGGCATCGAGATCGGCGCCGATAAAGAGACCACGACCCACACTGGCGCCACCGTCACACCCTCATTCGCGCATCTCGTCGCGCATGTAAAAAGCTATTCGCCGGAATGGGCGGCGGGGATTTGCGATGTTCCGGCCGAGGCGATCCGCCGCGTCAGCAACGAATACCTGGCGCACGCTCATGTCGGCGAAACCATCGAGATCGAGGGCATGACGCTGCCGTTCCGGCCGGTCGCCATTGCCTTTGGCAAAACGGTCAATAATGGCTGGGGCGGCTACGAATGCTGCTGGGCGCGCACGCTCATTCCCTGCCTGGTCGGCGCGCTCGACGTGCCGGGCGGCACGCTCGGCACCACCGTGCGGCTCAATCGACCGGCCGACAATCGCTGGTCGAGCGTCAAGCCGGGTCCCGACGGGTTCATGTTCTATCCGATGAACCCGACCAGCAAGGAGGAGTGGATATCGCGCCCGACGGCGCGCAGCGCCCACCGCACACTGGTGCCGCTGGTCGCCAACTCGGCCTGGAGCCAGGCGCTCGGGCCGACCCATCTGGCCTGGATGATGCAGAAGGAGGATTTCGCCGAACTCCCGCACGCCAATCCGCCGGATGTATGGATTGTCTACCGCACCAATCCGGCGATCTCGTATTGGGACACCAAGGCCGTCGGCGAAACCATGGCCAAATTCCCGTTCACCGTTTGCTTTGCCTTGACGCGTGATGAGACCAATCACGTCGCCGACGTGCTGCTGCCCGACTGCACCGATCTCGAAGGCCTGCAGCTGATGCGCATCGGCGGCACCAAATACATTGAGCAGTTCTGGGAATATCAGGGCTTCGCCTTGCGCGATCCGGCGGTGCCGCCGCAGGGCGAGGCGATGGATTTCACCTGGATTGCCACTGAACTCGCGCGCCGCACCGGCCTGCTGGAGGGATACAACGCGGCGATCAATCGCGGCGGCGCCGACGTTAAGCTCAAGGGCAAGAACTACGATTTTTCGCTCGATGTGACCAAGCCGCACAGCGTTGAAGAGATCTGGGACGCCTCTTGCCGGGCGGCCAGCGCCGAGCTCACCGATGGCGCCGAGACGCAAGGGCTCGACTGGTTCCGCGCCAATGGTTTTCGCGTCAAGCCGTTCTCGCGCCTGATGTGGTATCTCTATCCCAAGCTGGTGGAGCAGGGCCTGCGCTTCGAGCAGCCCTACCAGGAGCGGCTGTTACGGGTCGGCACCGAACTCGGGCGGCGTCTGCATGAGCATGGCATCAACTGGTGGGACAAGCAGCTCGCCGAATATGAGCCGCTGCCGCACTGGCGCGACCTGAATGAATTGTGGGAGGACGCGCTCGTCAAGCACTTCAAGGTAGATATTGCCGACTATCCGTTCTGGCTCATCACGTCGCGCAGCATGCAATATTCCTGGGGTAATAATGTCGGCATCCAGTTGATCAAGGAAATGGCCGATAACGTCATCGGCCACGGCAGCGTGGTGATGAACGAGAGCGCGGCGGAGAAAATCGGTATCGCCGACGGCGATTGGGTTGAAGTGCGCTCGCCGCTCAACAGCACCAAAGGCAAGGTGATGCTGCGCGAGGGCATCCGCCCCGACACGCTGTTGATAATCGGCCAATTCGATCATTGGGTAACGCCGTTCGCCAAGGATATGCATGCGCCCAGCATGAACGCGTTGGTGCCGATGCTGCTCGATCTGACCGACGCGACCGGATCGAGCGCCGACCTGGTCAAGGTCAAGATCACGCGGCTTGAGGGCGAGTCTTTAAGGGCAACGTCATGACCCGCTGGGCAATGGTCGCCGATCTCGAACGCTGCGTCGGCTGCCAGACCTGCACCGCCGCCTGCCGGCACGCCAACGCCACCTCGCCGGCGGTGCAATGGCGCAAGGTGCTCGACGTCGAGGCCGGCTCCTATCCGAACGTCAACCGCACCTTTGTACCGGTCGGCTGCCAGCACTGCGCCGACCCGCCCTGCATGCATGTCTGTCCGTCGACCGCGACGCGCCAGCGCGCCGACGGCATCGTCACCATCGACTACGACATCTGCATCGGCTGCGCCTATTGCGACGTCGCCTGTCCCTACCAGGCCCGCTTCAAGGTTTCCAAAGAAGACTTCGCCTATGGCCATGACGCGATGCAGAACGAGATCGAGCGCGAGATCGAAGAGCGCCTGGGCGTCGCGCAGAAATGCACTTTCTGCTCCGACCGCATCGATTTCGGCATCGAGAACGGCGTAACGCCGGGCAGCGATCCGCGCGCGACGCCGGCCTGCGTCAATTCCTGCATTGCCGACGCGCTTCATTTCGGCGATGTCGAAGACCCAAACAGCAACGTCTCGCAGTTGCTGCGCAAGCACAAGAATTTCCGCATGCATGCTGAACTCGGCACCGATCCGGGTTTCTATTATCTCTATGACAAGGCGGCCGCGGCGCCTGCGCCGGAGACTTCGCCGGGGCTTCTGGAGGCGCAAGCCGGGCGCATTCGTACCCGCGGGGTCGAACCCTGGCATCAGAAACATTGGGACTGGAAGGCGTCGGCGAATTTCCTGTGCGGCGGTGCCGGCGCCGGACTGTTCGGCTTTGCGGCACTCGTCAGTCTAAACGGAACGCCGGTATTGGCGCCGGGCCTTTTGGCGCTCGCCTTGATCGCCACCGGGCTGACGCTGCTGATGTTCAAGATCGGCCGGCCGTTGCGCTTCCTGCACGTGCTGCGCCAGCCCCAGCGCTCGTGGATGTCGCGCGAAGCCTGGGTCGCGGGATTGTTTTTCCCGCTGGCGCTGGTGGCGCTGTGGCTCGGCCAGCCGATCGTGCTGTTGGCGGCGGCACTGGTCGGTCTGCTGTTCCTGTATTGCCAGGGCATGATCCTGGAGCAGGCCAAGGGCATACCCGCCTGGCGGACGCGGCAGGTGATCGCCTTGATCATGACGACCGGACCGGCCGAGGGCTGCGGACTCTTGCTGATGCTGGCGGCGTTCCTGCCGGCCCTGCAAGGCGCCGCCAGGCCGCTGGCCCTCGCGCTCATCGTGCTGGCTGCGGCGCGCATCTGGGCTTGGTGGAGATACCTCAACGCCCTGGCAAGCGAGGGCGCGCCGACCCGCACGATGGAAATCTTTGCGGCCTGTCGAATCTGGTTCTTCAGCGCCGGCCTGGTGCTGCCGGCGATCCTGGTCGCCGCCGGGCTGATCTGGCCCGCCGCCGCCGCGGCGGCGTTCGGCCTTGCCGGGCTCGCGGTGTTCGCCACCGGCTGGGCGGTCAAATTCATTCTCATCACGCGCGCCGCCTATAACCAGGGCTTCGCGCTACCGCACACCCCGATACGCGGATCGGGCGTGCCCGGACCGGCAATCAAGCCGGGATGGACCCTGCCTTGAAAAACAAAACGATCGACCGGGAGAAAAACTCATGAGCGCACAGCATGCGGTTGCCGATACCCCCGATTTTATGTTCGAGCGCGCCGCCGAGTGCATGCCGCGTAATGAACTGAAGGCGCTGCAACTGTCGCGCCTGAAGAACACGCTGGAGCGCGCCTATAACAATGTGCCGCATTACAAGAAGAAATTCGACGCGGCCAAGGTCAAGCCGGGCGACCTGAAGACGCTGGCCGATCTGGCGCGCTTTCCCTTCACGGTGAAGACCGACCTGCGCGACAATTATCCGTTCGGCATGTTCGCCGTGCCGCGCGAGCAGTTGCTGCGCCTGCACGCGTCCTCCGGCACGACCGGCAAGCCGACCGTGGTCGGCTACACCAAAGGCGACCTCGATATGTGGGCTGGCCTGATGGCGCGCTGCCTTGCCGCCATGGGTGCGCGGCCCACCGACATCGTGCACAATGCCTATGGCTATGGCCTGTTCACCGGGGGCTTGGGCGCGCATTACGGCGCCGAGCGGCTGGGCTGCACGGTGGTGCCGCTGTCGGGCGGCGGCACCGAGCGGCAGGTCACGCTGATGCAGGATTTCGGCGCCACCATCCTGTGCGCCACGCCGTCCTACGCGCTCAACATCGCCGAAATCGCCGAAAGCATGGGCGTCGATATCCGCAAGCTGCCGCTGCGCATCGGCATCTTCGGCGCCGAGCCGTGGACCGACGCCATGCGGCGCGATATCGAGGCGCGGCTCGGCATCGAGGCGATCGACGTCTACGGCCTGTCGGAAATCATGGGGCCGGGCGTTGCCTGCGAATGCCAGCAGGTGAAAAACGGTCTGCACGGCTGGGAAGATCATTTCCTGTTCGAGGTCATCGACCCCGACACCATGCAGCCAAAGCCGATGGGCGAAGCGGGCGAACTGGTGATCACAACGCTCACCAAGGAAGCGCTACCGATGCTGCGCTACCGCACGCGCGACATCACCCGGCTGACCGACGAACCATGCGCCTGCGGGCGCACCCACGCCCGCATCTTGCGCGTGACCGGCCGCAATGACGACATGATGATCATTCGCGGCGTCAACGTCTTCCCCTCGCAGGTGGAGGCGGTGCTAGTCGGATTTCCGGGTCTGGCGCCGCACTACCAGATCATGCTGACGCGCGAGGGCGCGCTCGATGCGATGACGATCGAGGTCGAACTGGCGCCGGACTTCAATGGCGACCGCGCGCGCAAGGCCGAGGAGGTCGTTCACCACATCAAGTCGCTGATCGGCGTCACCTGCAAGGCCGTGGTCAAATCGCCGGGCGAAGTGCCGCGCTCGCAAGGCAAGGCCGTGCGCGTGGTGGACCGGCGCAAGCAGGCGAGTTGAGGCGACCCGATCGCAAGGGCCGCCCAAAGGGGCCTCGTAAGCCCCTGGCGCCACCGCAAGTCGGGTTTACCCGACTTGCGCATAAACATGCCCGATCTCGGGTAAACCCGAGATCGGATGCGCTCCATTCCCCGCATGGGGAATAAGGAAAAAGGGAAATCAGGCGGTGCCGGCGCCGAAACGTCACGGGCGATGACGCTTGTCTGGACCTCATCCTGAGGAGCGGCCGAAGGCCGCGTCTCGAAGGATTGCCACAAGTTCGGAGCCTCATGGTTCGAGACGCGCACTTCGTGCGCTCCTCACCATGAGGGGAAATGACGACGCGTTTTCGCGTTGAAAATTTTATTCCTGCGAAACCGGCGGATCGAGATCGTCGGCCCAGTTCTCGCTCGGCTTGGGATAGCGTTGCAGCAGCCGATGCACGAGTTGGACGTGCTCGGCTTCCTCCTCGACCAGTTCGGCCGCCAGCGCCTTGACCTTGGGATCCTTGGCCGTCTCCACAATCGAGGTGAAATAGGCGAGCGCGCGTTCTTCGCCGGCAAGCGAAAGCTGCAAAGCGTGCCAGGGCGTCATCAAATAATGCGCGGAACCGAGATCGGCTTCTTCCGGGCTGTCGCTGCGTTCGAATTTTGCAATCTTTTGGGCGTGCGCGGCGACATCGAAATCGCCGGCCAGACGGCGGATTTCCTCGCCGTGGATGCCTTCGGCGCGGGCCAGATCGCGGAAGATTTTGACCAGTTCCATATTGTTGTGGGTTTCCATCTGGTCGGCCAGCATCTTGTAGCGGTCGACCGCGTCAATCTCGACCTGATAGGCGACGGCCAGCAGATCGTTGAGGACGGCGACCTTGGGTGTGCCTGGTGTCTTGCTCATATCTCGAATTCCTTCTCCAGCTCCGATAAGTCGAAATTGGTTGCGCCGGTCGCCGGCTGATAGGGCGTGCGATCGCCGCGGTAGAGAACGCCGATATTGAAGCCGTCATCGGTCATGATCCGGCGCGCCGCCTTGCCCGGATCGTCGGTGGCGCCGACCGGGGCCGCATGCACCTGGTCCTTCCAGGCCTTTTCATCGGGGCGGAAGGTCACGCACGGACTGAGAATCTCGATGAACGAGAATCCCGGGTGTTTGATTGCTTCCACCAGTACGTCGGCGGTTCCGTTCGGATCGCCGGAGAAGCAACGGGCGACGAAATTGGCGCCCGAAGCGAGGGCGACAACCAGCGGATGGAACGGCCGCATGCGTGTGCCGCCTGGCGACAGCGCGGTGTCGAACTCCGACTCCGTGGTTGGCGAGGGCTGGCCCTTGGTCATGCCGTAGATGTGATTGTCCATGACGACGTAGGTCATGTCGACGTTGCGGCGGCAGGCGTGCAGGAAGTGGTTGCCGCCGATCGAGTAGCCGTCGCCATCGCCGCTGGCGACCACGACCGTGAGATCGGGCCGCGTCACTTTCAGTCCGGCGGCTAGCGCCAGCGAGCGCCCATGCACGCCGTGAAAGCCGTAGCAACTGGTGTAGGCGGGAATCCGCGACGAACAGCCGATGCCGGAAATCACCGCGATTTGCTCGGGCGGCAGCCCCAATTGCGCAAAGGCGCGGGAAAACGACATCAGCACGTGATAGTCGCCGCAGCCGGGACACCAGATCGGCTTGACGTCGGATTTATAGTCGGCCTGTTTGTAGACGCGCGTTTCAACGTTCATGGCTATCTCCAGTCCGCGATGGCGCGATGGATTTCACCGGCCGTGATCGGCAGCGGCCCGGGCCGGTGGAACACGCGCACCTGCGCCGGCAGGTCATAGTGCGCCCTCAGGTAACGGTGGAACTGGCGGCCATGCGTTTGTTCGACAACCAGGACACGTTTGACGCCTTTGAGCGCGGCGGACAGTCGCTCGGGAAGCGTCGGCAGCATCAGACGTGGCGCCACCAGGCGCGCGTCAATGCCGTCGGCAGCCGCGCGGCCGACCGCCTCGCGTGCGGCGCTGGTGAGGGAGCCCCAGGTCAGCACCGCCAGATCGCCGTCGCCCTCGACGGTTGCCCAATGGTCGCCGAAGTTGAATTTTTCGAGCTTGTCGCGGCGCTTGTCGAGCTGGGCGAGATGATCGCCGGCCCCGCTGGTCGGCAGCCCGCTTTGCGCATGGGTCAGGCCGTCGGCGGTATATTGACCGCCGGGCGTTCCCGGCAGCGCCATTGGCGATACACCATTGGCTGTCATGGCGTAGCGCGCATAGGTGCCGGCGATATTCGTCGCTGTGACGCGTGCGCCAATGAATGAAACGTCGGCGGGCCGATCGATGGCGGCGCGCGCCTGGCCCATGAATTGATCGGACAGAACGATGGCCGGAGCTTGCAAGCTTTCTGCGAGGTAGGTCGCCCATTGCGTCGTGAACAGGCAATCGCCGACCGATTGCGGCGCCAGCACTAGATGCGGCGCATCGCCGTGCAGGCCATAGATCGCGATATTAAGATCGGTCTGCTCGGATTTGGTGGGAATGCCGGTCGATGGGCCGCCGCGCATCACGTCCACTACGACTAGCGGGATTTCGGCGGCGGTGGCCAGCCCAAGCGCTTCGATCATCAGCGAGAGGCCGGGTCCGGAGGTTGCCGTCATCGACGGCGTGCCGCCATAGGACGAGCCGATGATCATATTGATGGCGGCGAGTTCGTCTTCGGCCTGCAGCAGCACGCCGCCGACTTTGGCCAAGTTGGGCGCCAGCCATTCGAGGATTTCAGTTGCCGGCGTAATCGGATAGGCGGCGGCAAAACGAACGCCGCCGCGAAGGGCACCGAGCGCGGTCGCCTCGTTGCCCGACAGCAGCCACCGGCGGGCGGAACTCGGCTTGGGCGCAGCCAACTGCCGGTCGAATTCGATGCCGTCGGCAGCGCTGAACCCGGCCTTGATGCCGGCGAGGCTGGCTTCGATGGCAGCCGGTCCCTTATCGGCAAGGCGCTTCCCGATCGGCGCGAAAACCTGCTCGATGGTGAAGCCCAGCAGCCGGCTGGCAATGCCAAGCGCGATCATGTTGGGGCGGCCGTCAGGGATGGCCTTGGCCATGTCCTTCATCGGGATTTCGAGCACTCGGGCGCCGGATTTGGTCACCATCGGCGGCGGTTCGCCGCCGCGCGGATCGCTGATCACCAGGGTTTGCGGCCCGGCCTTTATTTCCGCGCCAAAACGATGGGCGTTGAGCCAGTCAATGCCGATCACGAGGTCGAACTGGTCGGGCAGGCTTTCGACCGGATGAACCGCCAGGCGCAGCAGCCCGGCGGCTTCACCGCCGCGGATCTGGGGACCCATGGTGCGGTTAAATAGGCCATGCCAGCCGGCCGTGCTGGCCGCTTCGAGCAGGGTATCGACGGTGGTCAGCGCGCCGGCGCCGCCGCTGCCGATGATTGCAATCGAGATGCTTGGCGAAGCTCCCATGGTCATTTTCCTCTGATTAGAGCCCGCTTCGCTCATGCGCGGCTCCAATATGTATTTAAGTACTAGAATACGTTTTTTTGGGTTTCCTTGACCTTGATCAAGGCAATCGAACTGTCGGCGATTGAAGAATGCAACCGAAGGCCGCGAAAAGCGATGGGCATTCCGTCCGATCTGGAGGGCAGACCGATGAGCGTCAAGCCGGTTCGTTGGATGATGACGGGCGCAGGCAAGCCCCTTGTCCCGATGGAATTCGAAGTCGGAACCCTGGCGGCCGATGAAGTGCTGGTCGAAATCGCCGGCTGCGGCGTCTGCCATACCGATCTCGGCTACTACTACGATGGCGTGCGTACCAAGCACGAGCTGCCGCTGGCGCTCGGTCACGAGATCAGCGGTCACGTCATCGATGCCGGCGCCGACGCGCTCTGGTACACCGATCGCGCGGTTATCATTCCTGCCGTTATCCCGTGCGGCCACTGCGATGCCTGCCTGCGCGGCAAGGCGACGATCTGCCCGAACCAGAAAATGCCGGGCAACGATATTCAGGGCGGCTTCGCCACTCACATCGTCGTGCCCTCGCGCGGACTGTGTGTTGTCGACGAGCACCGCTTGGCGGCAACCGGGATCGACCTAGCCGATCTTTCAGTTATCGCCGATGCGGTGACCACGCCCTACCAGGCGGTGGTGCAGGCCGGCGTGACCACCGGTGACCTTGTTGTTGTCAACGGCGTCGGCGGTGTCGGCGGTTATGCCGCCCAGATCGCGGCCGCCATGGGCGGCATCGTCGTTGCGATCGACGTCAACGATGACAAGCTCGCCGCCATTACCGGGCAGGGCGTCGCGCTCACGCTGAATTCCAAGAAGATGACGACGCGCGACATCAAGACCGCCATCCAGGCCTTCGCCAAGGAACACGGCCTGCGCCAGACCGAATGGATCATTTTCGAATGTTCCGGCAGCCGGGCCGGCCAGGAGACGGCATTCAGCCTGCTCAATCACGGCGCCACGCTCGCCGTCGTCGGATTCACCATGGACAAGGTCGAGGTGCGGCTGTCGAACCTGATGGCCTATCACGCGCGGGCGATCGGAAACTGGGGATGTCCGCCCGAACTCTATCCTGACGCCCTGGAACTCGTGATGAACGGCCGCGTCAAGGTCACTCCATTCGTCGAAAAACATCCCCTCAGCGAGATCAATCAGGTGTTCGAGGCAGCCCATGCCGGCGCGCTCAAGCGCCGTGCCGTTCTCGTTCCAGCACCGTGAGGAGCAATCTCATGACCGCCGAAGCCGCCCGCGTGATCGCCGTGCAAAAATCCGAACCCAAGAATCACAATCTTGTGACCGAGCAGGTGCGTGAGACTGTCTCAAACGGCGTGCACTACGAAAAGCGTCCGGTGAAGGGAACCGACGGCAAGCCGGTGGCCGGTCTCTGCAACGCCTGGATCACGCTCGACAACCCCAGCCAATTCAATTCCTACACGACCGATATGGTGAAGGCGACGATTCTGGCCTTTCGCGCCGCCAGCACGGCGCGGGATGTCGTCGCGGTGGTGTTCACCGGGGCCGGCGACAAAGCCTTCTGCACCGGCGGCAACACCAAGGAATATGCCGAATACTATGCCGGCAATCCGCAGGAATACCGCGGCTATATGCGGCTGTTCAACGACATGGTCTCGGCCATCATCGGCTGCGACAAGCCGGTTATCTGCCGCGTGAACGGCATGCGCATCGGCGGCGGCCAGGAAATTGGCATGGCCTGCGACTTCTCGATTGCGCAGGATATCGCCCGTTTCGGCCAGGCCGGCCCCAAGCACGGCTCGGCGCCGATCGGCGGCGCGACCGACTTCCTCCCCTACATGATCGGCTGCGAACAGGCGATGGTCTCAGGGCTGCTGTGCGAGCCGTTCTCCGCCCACAAGGCCTATCGGCTCGGCATCGTCAGCGAGATTGTGCCGGCGCTGAAGGTCGATGGAAAATTCATCGCCAACCCGACCGTGGTGACCGACCGTTTCCTCGATGAGTATGGCCGCATCGTGCACGGCGAGTTCAAGACCGGCGCCGCCGCCGCCGAAGGCCAGGCGCTGTTGAAGAGCGGCACCATCGATCTCAGCCTGCTCGACGAGCGGGTCGAGGCGCTGTGCACCAAGCTGCTCTACACCTTCCCCGAATGCACCACCAAGACCGTCGAAGAACTGCGCAAGCCCAAGCTCATCGCGTGGAACGCCAACAAGGAAAACGCACGCGATTGGCTGGCGCTCAACATGATGACGGAAGGACGCGCGGGTTTTCGCGCCTTCAACGAAGGCACCCGCGAGACCGGGCGGGAAGCCGATTTCGTGGCGCTGCGCCGCGCGCTCGCCGCCAACACCCCATGGAGCGACGAGCTCACCGATAGCATCCAGCCGCGGGCGAGGTCTTAGACTGTGAACCAGCCGCTCAAAATCTGGCACGAGGCGGACGGCCGTTTGCTGCGGCTGCGATTGGATCGTCCGAAGGCTAATCTGGTCGATGCCGCCATGATCGCGGCGCTCGACCGGGCGCTGGCCGAGCATCTGGCCAATGGCGAGCTCGGCGCGGTGCTGCTCGATGCCGAAGGGCCGCATTTCAGCTTTGGCGCCAGCGTCGAGGAACATCTGCCGGATCAATGCGCCGCCATGCTGGCTGGCCTGCATGGCCTGGTGTTGCGCATGGTCGAATCGCCGGTGCCGCTGCTGGTGGCCGTGCGCGGCCAATGCCTCGGCGGCGGGCTGGAACTCGCACTTGCCGGTCATCTCATGTTCGTCGCTCCGGATGCCGTTCTCGGCCAGCCGGAAATGAAGCTCGGCGTATTCGCGCCGGCGGCGTCCTGTCTATTGCCGGAATTGATCGGGCCGGCCCGTTCGTTCGATCTACTGGTGTCCGGCCGCAGCATCACCGGCGCGCAAGCAGCGGCTATGGGCATTGCGTTTGAGGCGGCCGCCGATCCGGAACATGCCGCGCTGGCTTACTTCGAAGAACACCTGAAGCCAAAGAGCGCAAGTTCATTGCGCCATGCGGTCAAGGCGGCGCGGCTCGACTATGTCGCGCGTGTCAAAGACAAGATTCGCTCGGTTGAGCGGCTTTATCTCGACGAGCTAATGGCCACCCACGACGCGGTGGCGGGACTCGAAGCCTTTATCGCGAAGAGGTCGCCGCAATGGCAACATCGTTGAATCCATCGACTACAGCCGACATCGTCGCACGCGCCAATGTGCTGTTCGACGATCTATCCTTTACCACGGCGCGCCAATGGAAAGCGGCCAAGCCCGGACGCAAGGTGATCGGCTACATGCCGATCTACGTGCCGCGCGAGATCATTCACGCAGCCGACATGCTGCCGCTCGGCATTGTCGGCGGCGGCGATCAGCTCGAGGTCATCCACGGCGATGCCTATTACCAGAGCTATATCTGCCGCATTCCGCGCTCAACCATCGAGCTCGGCGTTTCCGGCCGCATCGATTTCGTCGACGGCATGCTGTTCCCGTCGATCTGCGACGTGATCCGCAATCTGTCCGGCATGTGGAAAATGATGTTTCCGCACGTCTATTCGCACTATTTCGACGTTCCGCAGAACTACCGGGACGATATCGGGGGAAATTTCTACGTCAACGAGATGGCCGAGCTGCGCCGCGATCTCGGCGAGCTGCGCGGCAAGCCGATCACCGACGAGGAACTGCGGCATTCGATCGCCGTCTACAACGAAAACCGCCGCTTGGTGCGCGATCTCTACACCTTCCGGGCGGAGAAGCCGTGGCAGGCGCCGGCGGCTGAAGTCTATCTGATGATACGCGCCGGTCTCGTGCTCCCGGTCGAGGAGCATACGGTAATGCTGCGCGACTATCTTGCCGCCGCGCGCGCCGAGGAGCGGCCGATGCGCGACAATTGCCGCATCGTGCTGACCGGGATGTTCTGCGAGCAGCCGCCGCTCAACCTGATCAAATCGCTCGAACTGTCCGGCTGCTACGTGGTGGACGACGACCTGCTGCTGGTCACCCGCTGGCTCACCGGCGACGTCGCGATCGAGGGCGACCCGTTGCGCAACCTTTCCGACGCCTTCCTGCATCATTCCGAATCGACGGCGGCCAAATACGAGCCCAGCCAGAAGGAAAAGGGCCAGCATCTGGTGCGCGCGGTTAAACGTACGCGTGCCGAAGGCGTGATCTTTGCCGCGCCCAGCTTCTGCGATCCGGCCCTGCTGGAGCGGCCGATGCTGCAGCACGTGCTCAAGGAAGCCGGCATTCCCTACATCGCATTCAAATACGCCGAGAATTCCGGCCAGATGCAGCCGATCAGAGAACAAGCGGGCACCTTCGCCGATTCAATCAAACTGTGGAGCGCAGCATGACGACAACGACAGCGCCAAAGACAAAGATTGTCGCCTCCAAGGCGCCCCCGAAGGAGGTTCTCAAGGACGCCTCCATGGTGATGCAGAAGGAGATGATGGCGAAGCACTACGATCGCCTGACCAGCGTGCCTGAGACCGGCGCCAAAGTGGCCGCGACCTTCGTGCCCGGCAATCTCAACGAACTGATCATGTGCTTCGACCTGTTGAACAATTTGCCGGAGGTCAACGCTATTCAGAACGGGCTGCGGCGCACGAGCGGCAACTTCGTACTCGAAGCCGAGAAGCTCGGCCATTCGGAGGATGTCTGCACTTATGTGAAGTCTGACATCGGCATGATCGCCAAGGGCAATCTCGCCCCCAACGGCAAGAAATTCCCCAATCCAGACGTGCTGCTGCTGTCCTATACCGGCTGCTTCACCTTCATGAAGTGGTTCGAACTGCTGCGCGAGCAGTACAAGTGCGAGACGATCATGTTGCACACGCCCTACATGGGCGACGGCAAGGTTACCAAGAACATGATCGACTACATGGTCAAGCAGCTCAAGGAAGAGGTCATCCCCACGCTCGAGCGCGTGTCCGGGGTCAAGTTCGATATCGATCGCTTGCGCGAATACCTGAAAAAATCGAGCAAGGCCGAGGACGATCTGGTGCGCGTGCTGCAAAGCGCCAAATCGAAACCATCGCCGATCGACGCCTATTTCGGCGGCATTTATTACATCGGGCCGATCTTCGGCGCCTTCCGCGGCACCCAGGACGCGGTCGATTACTACAAGTTCCTGCGCGAAGAGGTCGAAGCCCGCCAGGCCGCCGGCCTCGGGCCGGTCACGCCCGATGGCGACATGGGCAAAGAGAGATACCGGCTGGTGGTCGAGGGACCGCCCAATTACACCAGCTTCCGCCAGTTCTGGAAGATGTTCTACGACGAAGGCGCGGTCGTCGTTGCTTCGAGCTACACCAAGGTCGGCGGCGTCTACGATTTCGGCTTCCGCCACGATTCAAAAAATCCGCTGGAGACGCTGGCCGAATATTGCCTCGGCGTCTACACCAACCGCAGCCTGCCGATGCGCATCGACATGCTGGTCAACTACATCAACGAATACGAGGCGGACGGCCTTTTGATCAACTCGATTAAGAGCTGCAACAGCTTCTCGGCCGGACAATTGCTGATGATGCGCGAGGTCGAGAAGCGCACCGGCAAGCCGGCGGCGTTCGTCGAATCCGATCTGGTCGACCCGCGCTATTTCTCGGCCGCCAACATCAAGAACCGTCTGGAGAGCTATTTCCAGATGGTCGATCAGAAACGTGCCGGCGTGGACGCGGCGGCTTGAGGAGGAAAGCATGAAGACATTCGTCGGCATCGATCTTGGTTCGACGACGACCAAGGCTGTTCTCCTCGACGAGGACCGCAAAGTGATTGGCCACGGCATCACCAATTCGCGTTCGAATTACGCGACCGCGGCGCGCGTGGCGAGCCAAGAGGCAAAGGTTGACGGGCAGTTCACGCTGTTCCGCCGGGCGCTGACCGCGGCCCATGGGCTGATCGACCTCGATGCGTTCCTCGGCACGCTGGAGCGGGCCTTTCGTCTCGAACAGTTTCTCGAACAGCTCGACGATCTCGAGCAGACCTGCATCGGCCAGATCCAAGGCGAACGCTTTGCCAAGGTCGGGTCCGGCGTAAAGGACTCGCTCGCCGAGGTGTTCCGGCGATTGCGCGAGGAGGCGCCCGAACTTTATGCGCCCGGCGCCAAACGCAAATCCGACTTCTTCCGAGACATCGCGGGATCGCGCTATCACAGCCATGCCGAGGAGGTCGCACGCGATGCGAGCCTGCCTTACGATCTGCTGCTCAACGTCTACGACAAGTCGATTATCGAGGTGGAAAACCGGCCGCCGGCGGGCGAGTTGAGCGATAAATTCCGGCGCGCACTCGGACGCGTGCTGAAAACCGACGACTCGGTCAAATCGGCGGCGGCCGACATCCAGAAAATGATCGAGGATGCGCTCGCGGTCGAATTGGAGGAAACCTATCTGGTCGGCACCGGCTATGGCCGGGTGACGCTGCCGTTCTCCAAGGAGCATATCCGCTCGGAGATCCTCTGCCACGGCCTCGGCGCCCATCTGATGTATCCGCAGACGCGCACCGTGCTCGATATCGGCGGTCAGGACACCAAGGGCATTCAGATCGACGAGCACGGCATCGTCGCAAACTTCCAGATGAACGATCGTTGCGCCGCGGGCTGCGGACGCTATCTTGGCTATATCGCCGACGAGATGAACATGGGTCTGCACGAATTGGGCCCCATGGCCATGAAGTCGGACAAGCCGGCGCGCATCAATTCGACCTGCACGGTCTTTGCCGGCGCCGAACTGCGCGACCGGCTTTCGCTCGGCGAAAAGCGCGAGGATATTCTGGCCGGGCTGCACCGCGCCATCATATTGCGCGCGATCTCCATCATTTCGCGCTCGGGCGGGGTTACCGACGAATTCACCTTCACCGGCGGCGTTGCCAAGAACGAGGCGGCGGTGCGCGAGCTGAGGAAGGTCATCAAGGAGAATTACGGCGAGGTGACCATCAACATCAATCCGGACTCGATCTACACCGGCGCCCTCGGCGCGGCGGAGTTCGCGCGACGGGCGCATTCGGGACAGGCGGACGGGAGCCAAGCATGACCATCACGGCGGGTATCGACATCGGCACCAGCACCATCAAGGCGGTGCTGTTCAAGGTCGAGAACGGCAAGGAAACCTGGCTGTCGCGCTACGTGATGCGCATCCGGCAGCGCGATCCCATGGAACTGGCGCGCGTCGCCTATGACGCGATACTGGAAGACGCCAAGCTCAAGCCGGAAGACGTCGACTATGTCGCGACCACGGGCGAAGGCGAAAGCGTGCCGTTCCATACCGGCCATTTTTATTCGATGACGACGCATGCGCGCGGCGCCATCTATCTCGACCCGGAATCGCGGGCGGCGCTCGACATCGGCGCGCTGCACGGCCGCGCCATCCAGATCGATGGGCGTGGCAAGGTGCTCACCTACAAGATGACCAGCCAGTGCGCTTCCGGCTCCGGGCAATTCCTCGAAAATATCGCGCGCTATCTTGGCATCGCGCAGGAGGAAATCGGAGCGCTTTCGAGCCAGGGCGACAATCCCGAGGTTGTCAGCAGCATTTGCGCCGTGCTGGCGGAAACCGACGTGATCAACATGGTGTCGCGCGGCATTTCGACGTCGAATATCCTGAAGGGCATCCACCTTTCGATGGCGGCGCGGCTGTCCAAGCTGCTGAAATCGATCGGCGTGGTCGATGGCGCGGTGATGGTGACCGGAGGGCTTGCCCTCGACAAGGGTCTGGTCGCCGCCATCGAAGAGGATATTTCGCATATCAAGGACATGAAAGTCACAGTCCGCAGTCATCCGGATTCGATGTATGCGGGCGCTATCGGGGCCGCCTTGTGGGGCGCGTTCCGGTTTGAAAAACTTGCCGCCACCACCGGTGTACCCAAGGGTGGGCCGAAGGGTGTGTCGAAAGCGGCATAATATTTTGAGGAGATGAAGCTATGGCGCTGTTAATCAACGATGCCTGCACGGCCTGCGACGCCTGCGAGCCGGTGTGCCCGAACAAGGCAATCACCGCCGGCAATCCGATGTATGTCATCGATCCGCTGAAATGCACGGAGTGCGTGGGCGCCGAGGATGAGCCGCAATGCAAGCTGGTCTGTCCGGCCGATTGCATCGCGCCAAACCCGGATTTTGAAGAATCTCAGGAGGAACTGCTTGCCAAATACGAGCAGTTGCACGGCTGACGATCGATACGCCGATTTCAGCCGGTCACATCCCGCCGAGGAAATCCCATGAGCTTCACCAATCGGATCAGTCAGACGCTGCATGACGAGCACGGCGCGACGGTCGCGCTGATGGAGCGGCTTGAGCAATTGCTGGCGCGCGGCCGGCGCGGCGGTCCGCCGAATACGGCCGACAGCACGGTTGCGCGCTTGTTGTTGGATTTGTCGACCGGCGTGGAAGCGGAGACCGAGCGCCATTTCGCTTTCGAGGAAGACCATCTCTTCACCTATCTGGCGGAGATGGGCGATATCGGCATCGGCGCGCATCTGACGAGCGAGCACGCCGCCATGCGCCCGCTCGGTGCGCGTGTCGCAACTATGGCGCGCGCGGCCGGCAAAAAAGGCTTTACGCCGGAGGAATGGGAAGAGTTCACGCGCCTGGGCCAGCAGCTCGGCGACCTTATGCTTCAGCATGTGCAGAAGGAAGAGATGGCGCTGCTGCCGGTGATCGAAGAGACCATGGATGCCGAGACCGAAGCCCGGCTTTATCAGGACTATGTCGAAAATGTATGAGGCGCTTGCATGAGCAATACTGCAGCCAACTTGGACAACAGTATCCGCCCGTTGCGTTCTGTCGATCTCGAACGGGTCATCGTCATCGATTCGGGCCATGTCGGTGAGCCACGCCGCCGTTTCTTCGAGAAGCGGCTGGCGCACGCCAAGCAGCACCCGGATGATTACGTTCATGTCGGCGTTGTCCGCAACGGCGCGCTGGTCGGCTTTGCCTTCGCCCTTATCCTGCGCGGTGAATTCGGCCGCGAGCAGGCCATTGCCACGCTTGACGCGGTCGGCGTCGAGCATGACAGCCGGGAGCGCGGCGTTGGCCATGCTTTGATGGACGGCCTCACCGAGGCGCTGCGTCAAAGGGGAGTGAAATCACTGCAATCGCAGGCCGACTGGACCAATCACGCCTTGCTGCGGTTCTTCGATGCTTCCGGCTTCGGCCTGGCGCCGCGCATGATGTTGGAGCGGTCTGTTCTGACGCCGCTGGCGGAAGCGGCCGACGACGAATGACGAAATGATCAAGGAGTGAGGACCATGGCTCAAGGTACCGGCATTATCGTGCCGCAGCACGTGGGCGAAGCCGCCGAGATCGATTACGGCAGCGAACCTGTCGCGGATTTTGGGCCGCTCGCGCGTGACCGAATCCCGGTGCGCTCTATGGTCGAAGGCGATCTGCGCACGCTGGTGGCGATCGATCGCCGCATCACCGGGCGCGACCGGGCCCGTTATTTCGAGCGCAAGCTGGCGGACGTGCTGACGGAATCTGACGTCTGTGTCTCGCTCGTCGCCGAGCTCGATAATGTGCCGGTCGGCTTTATCATGGCGCGCGTCGACCTTGGCGAATTCGGCCGGGTCGAAACCACGGCGGTCATCGATACGATCGGCGTCGACCCGGACTATCGCAACAGGGGCGTCGGCCGTGCCTTGGTGTCGCAGCTATTGGCCAATCTCGGCACGCTGCGCGTCGAGAAGGTGCGCACCGAGGTCGATTGGCAGGACCGCGATCTGCTGGCCTATCTCGATCGCAGCGGCTTCCTGCCGTCGCAGCAATTGTGTTTTGACAAACCCCTCGCTTGAAATCCTCATCGATGCTCGCCAAAGCCAAATTTTCCTGCCAGCCCCGTTTTGACTTTCACGATCACCGCGCCATCGTTACCGGCGGCAGCCGTGGCATTGGCCGGGCGATCGCCGACGCGCTCGGCGAGGCCGGGGCACAGGTTTATGCCATCGATGTCGGCGAGCCGGAGCGGCCCGAGAGTTTCCCGCATAAATTCATGCGCATCGATATTACCGACAGCAACGCCGTTCGCGCCGCCGTCCCGGAGTTTCCGCTGGCGCCGACCTTGCTGGTCAACAATGCCGGCATCACCCGCGATCGCTCGATTGCCAAGATGAGCGATGCCGATTGGGCGGCGGTGCTCAATGTCAATCTCACCGGCGCTTTCAACATGATCCGCGCAGTGGCGCCGCTGATGGCGGGGCAGGGGTTTGGCCGCATTGTCAACATCACGTCGATCAACGGGTTGCGCGGCAAGTTTGGCCAGGCCAATTACGCGGCCGCGAAGGCGGGCTTGATCGGCCTGACCAAGACGGCGGCGCGCGAATTCGGCAAAAAAGGCGTCACCGTCAATGCGGTCGCGCCCGGCATGGTCATGACCGATATGGCGCGTGTTTTGCCGGAAGAAATTCTCGGCCGTGCTTTGAGCGAAGCGGCGCTGAGCGAGCTTGCCGATCCGCAGGACGTCAGCAGCGCGGTGTTGTTTCTGCTGTCCGACGCCGCTCGCGCCATCACCGGCGAAGTGCTGCGCGTCGACGCTGGACAATATATCTGAAGACGTAATATCTGAAGACGTTGCCGTGGCTTAGGCCTGCCGCGCCGGCAGCATTCGCCGGACGACGTCGGCCGTGAACCAGGCGAAGGCCAATGCCCCGGCGAGCCCGGCGGCGGCGCCAAGGCGCGCGATCCAGGCATTATCCAGAACAATCGCGGCCGCAAATACCGCGAGTGCGATAGCGTGGCAGACGGCATGCACCTTGAGCGATATCGCGCCGGCCAGTTCTGAAACGATAGCCGGACTGCCAATGGCCGGCGGCGGCACGAACATCGAGGCGAGGAACGGCATGATGCGCTGCAGGATGGCAAACAGGAAGGTGAGCAGCCAGCCGAACAGCAGCAGGAAACCGAACAAGGTTGCGCCGTTTTTGCCGGCGAAGCCATACAGCGCGGCGAGGCCCACCAGCAGCGTCGCCGGCAGCATGACCCAGGCCGCGCGTACCAGTACGAATGACAGGCCGAGCCGCTTGCGCATGCCGGTCTTGAGCACGCGAGCCATCAGCCAGAGATGCAACGCGGCGGCGGCAAGTCCCAGGAGTGCGGCCGCGGTCAATAGGGAGCGGCTGCCGGTCAGCGCGCCGAGCGTGCCGAGGATCAGCGCCACGGCGGCGGCGGCGAAACTGACAAAGCTCGGCCGCTTGGCCGGCGCCGACGCCAGCGCGAACATCGGCACCAGGATATGGCTGAAGCCGAGCACCAGCAGCCCCATGAATCCGAAGCCGCCCAGGATCAAATGGGCGAGGGCGGCGGCGCCGTGATCGGGCAGGACTTCAACGTCATTATTGATCGCAAGCGCAACCCCGAGCGCAATAACCAGCACAAGCGCCGCCAGTGCCGACCAGCCGTAAGCGCCGACAACCGCAAGATTGCTGGCGCGGTATAGATTGTCGGCGAGCAGGACGCAGAACAGCAGCAAACCTGCCGCCGTCACTACCGCGGCCGCGATGAGGATGTTCGTTTGCGCCGTGTACATGGCGCCGATCAGCGCGATCATGCCCGGCACCGTGAGCCAGAACACCAGTTTGATCGGCCATAACGCGTGCAGCGTGCGCCGCGTTGCCACCGGCAGCAACTGGACCGACGCGCCGATCGCCGTCGTGGTCAGGACACCCAGAGTCAGCAGATGGATCGCGGCGAGCGGCGAGCCGAGGCCGCCGCGAAAACCTATCGCCGTATCGGCGCCGGTGAGCAGCAAAACCCACATCAAGACGTGAAAGCCGGCCGCCGCCGCGAAGAATCGGAAAGGGATCGAGGCCGGCAATAACCGGCTCTTGGCGCCGCCGAGAAAGGTGGCCGCGATGCTCATGAACCCCAGCGCACCATGCGAAGCATGACCCCATCTTCGCAGTCGGCGTCGCCGCAATGCGAATCCAGGATTTCGTGGCTCCAGCCCCGGTCGTCGAGTTCCGGATAGAGAAAGATCGGCTCGCGGTCGAAATGAGCGACCAGGGCGCTATCGACCTCGCCGCTTTCGATTGCGCGCAAGACCGCCACCATGGGTTCCGGCGGCTCCAGGCCGCGCAGGTCGATATGAATGGCGTCGGCGGTCCGCCACGTCCGGGATCCATCCTCCGGCCGGGAATGATGGTGGTGGCTCACGGCAAGGCTCCTATGGGCGAACAGGGCTATAAATCGGTACCACAATGCCTAATTATGCGCTATGAATCGTTGATCAGAATCAAAGGGCAGCTCATTTGGCGACAGCCGCAAACCCGCGCGCAACGGATACAGATACCGATACCGCGGTGCGGGTGCGGGTGCGGCGCGTGCAAGCGGCCGACATTCCCCACGTGATCGGGCTCGATACCCGCGTCACCAAGCTTGCCAAGGCGGAATACTGGGACGACGTTTTCCGCCGTTACGGCAAACAGCGGCTGCACGAGCGGTTCTTTCTGGTGGCCGAGAGGGACGAAGGCCAGGCGGATCGGCGCGTGCTTGGCTTCATCATTGGCGAGATTCGCGCCTGGGAATTCGGGTCGACGCCCTGCGGCTGGGTTTTCGCATTATCGGTCGAACCGGACATGCGTCTGGACGGCGTTGGCAGCGCGTTGCTCGACGCGATCGCCAGTGAATTCAAGAAAGCCGGCGTCGGCAAGATGCGAACGATGGTGGCAAGAGACGTCCGCCTCCCGCTGCTGTTTTTCCGTAGCGAAGGCATGATGGCTGGGCCCTACATCCAGCTTGAGAAGGATCTCGATTGAACCGGCGGCACGGCGGGCGGCAATTCGACCGGAGCGGCATAGCAATGGCGATGTCATGAGACTGCAGATTTCGACCCGGCTTGCCATTTTCGCGGTTCTGGAACTCGCCGCGCGCGAGGGCCTTCAGCTCTCGGTCGCCGAAATCGGCAAGAAGTACGGCGTCTCCAGCCATCATCTGGCGAAGGTCATGCACGTCATGGGCCGTGTCGGGCTCGTCCGCTCGGTGCGTGGCGCCGGCGGCGGATATCAATTCGCCGGCAATGCAAAGCGGATAACGCTATTGGACGTGGTTCAGCCGTTCGAAGACCTCAACTCCAATGAGCGGGAAAGCGGAGTGGCCGATGTAACGCCCGAGGGCCAAGCCTTGCGCGAGGTGCTCAACGAAATCGACGATATCGCGCGCGCAACCCTCGGCTCGATCACCATCGCCACCATGCGCAAGCTGGTGGACCGCCACGGCAATGGCGGCGGGCCGCGTTCGAAGGCGGCCGTGTCTCGCCGGCGCAACCAGGCGCGTCTTTAGACTTACGGCCTCAACGCATGCCGGGCGCCAATCGGCACGTTTTGGCGAAACGCTTGCGGCAGCCTGAATGGCGCTGTTTTGCCAGCCAATCGGACTTTTATATTGCGCTGCAACACAAGGGATGGCCCGCCGCCCGGCAATCCTTGATCAAGATCAAAGCGGCCCGCCCGATCGGCTCCATGACTAATGCTGGTTTGGTGAGGCTTTCCCTATGGCGTCGAAACTGACGGCCGGCGATCTTCAAATCATTACCCGCATCGCGGTATTCCGCGGCCTCAAAGCCGAGACCGTCGAACACATTATTGCGCCCGCGACAGCCGTCATGTTGCGGCCGCACGAATGGATCGTTCGCCAGGAAGATCCGGCGACGGCATTTTTTATCGTGATCGACGGATGGGTGAAGCTTTATCGCAGCACCCCGGCCGGCGATGAAACCGTGATCGAAATCATGACCAAGGGCCAGAGTTTCGCGGAGACGGTTGCCTTCACCGGAAGCCGGTATATGTCGACCGCCGAAGCGGTCAGCCAAGCGCGCGTTGCTCGTATCCCGGCCGATCATATCGTGCGCTGCATCCGCGAAAGCCCCGATATTGCATTGGCCATGATTGCGTCGATCTCCCAGCACATGCATCATCTCGTGCAACAGGTCGAACAGCTCAAGGCGCAAAGCGGCGTGCAGCGGGTCGCCGAGTTTCTCGCCTCGCTTTCATTGGCGGAGCATGGGCATTGTGCGCTGGCGCTGCCTTATGACAAAGTCCTGATCGCGGGACGGCTTGGCCTGACGCCGGAGTCGTTGTCGCGCGCCTTTGCGAGGTTGAAGACCATCGGCGTGGTGGTCGACGCGTCGCATGTCATGGTGCGTGACGTCGCCAAGCTGCGCCAGCTCGCGGCGGACGATCGCAGTTCGGTGCGGGGTACCTTGCGGCCGGCGCGGGTACGATAAGTCGCATCATCACGATAGAGGCCTTGATAATGTCAACGAAGATTCTCCTCCCGCCCGGCTGGGCGCCGGCCGTCGGCTACTCCAACGGGATAAGTGTGCCGGCCGGGCGCATCGTGTTCATTGCCGGCCAGGTCGGCTGGGACGCCGCGCAAAAATTTCACAGTGAGGAGATCGTTCCGCAATTCGAGCAGGCGCTCAAGAACATCATCGCCATTTTGGCCGAAGCCGGCGGCAAGCCGAGCCATATTTGCAGGATGACGGCGTTCTGCATCGATAAGCCGGCCTACCTCAAAGGACGCCGCGAGCTCGGACGCATCTGGAAATCGTTGATCGGCGAGCATTACCCCGCCATGAGCATGATTTTCGTGGCCGATCTGCTCGACAGCCCGGCCAAGATCGAGCTGGAAGCAACGGCCGTCATTCCCGAACCGTAAATAATGTCCGCTCGTCCCCGCGAAAGCGGGGACCCAGGGCTAAAAGTCTGGCTCTGATATCGTATTGCTGGATTCCCGCTTGCGCGGGAACGAGCGGACGGTGTTCAGCCCGCGCTTTCAGCGAACAGCCGCGCGGTCAGGCGCCGCGCCAGCGCCGCGGCCGCGACGCGCCGGTAATTGGCCGATGCAATCGTGGTTCGCATCGGCTGCACTTGCTTCTGCACCAGCCGGTCGATCTCCTGCAGCAGTTTCTCGTCGTTCGAGCGGCCGGAAAAGGCATCGGTGCCGGCAAGGACGAAGGGCCGCGAATTCGTGCCGGTGAGCGCGATGCGGAGCGCGCCAACCTTGCCGCCGGCTGCCGCGAGCGCAACCGCCACGCCGGCCAAGGGGAAATCGATTGCCGCGCGCACCCGCACCTTTTCGTAGGCCGACGGCGGCGGGGCCGGCGGCAGATGAACCGCGACCACCAGTTCGCCATTCGCCAAAGTCAGATGCGCCTTGCCGTCTTCGACATAGAGTTCGCTCAGCGGAATGCGGCGGTTGCCCTGCGCGCCGGCAATGTCGATTTCGGCGCCAAGGGCAAGGAAAGCAGGCGCGAGATCGCCGGAAAAGGTTGCGTGACAGCGCTGGCCCTGCGGCGCGACATGGCAAACATCCCCGCGACTTTTGAGGCAATAGGCATTTGCGCTCCGCCACCATTCGCTTTGATTGTAGTAGATGCAGCGGGTATCCAGGCACAAATTGCCGCCAACCGTCCCCATGATGCGGTGACCCGGTCCGGCGATGGCCACGGCGGCCTGCGCAAGCGCGCGATATTGGCCGGCGATTGCCGTGTTGCGGACCAGCGTTGCGATGGTTACGCCGGCGCCGATGGTCGTGCCGCTGGCGTCGATCTTGATCTCGCTCAGTTCGTCGATGCCGGAAATATCGACCAGCAGATCCGGGCTGCTGATGCCGCGCCGCATGTTCACCAGCAGATCGGTTCCGCCGGCGATGAAGCGGCTGCCCGGATGCTTGGCGCAGGCCGCGACCGCCTCCTGCACGGTGCCGGGCTTGGCAATGCGAAACTCGGACAGGGTATTCATGATGCGGCCTTCAAGGTGCTGGCAAGCCTTGCCTGCCGCCGGCGCGCAATGAGCGCATCCATGACCCGGTCGGGCGTCACCGGCAATTCGTTGAGGTCGATCCCCAGCGCGTTGGCGATGGCATTGACCAAAGCCGGCGGGAAGCCGGCCAGCGCGCCTTCGCTCGCTTCCTTGGCGCCGAACGGGCCGTAAGGGTCGTGGCTCTCGACGATCTGCACCTCGATCGGCGGGGATTCCGCAATCGTCGGCATGCGATATTCGAGAAAGCTGGCATGCGCCGGGAGGCCTTCGAGGTAACGGGTCTCCTCGCACAACGCTTGCCCCATGCCCATCCAGACCGATCCTTCGACCTGGCCTTCGACCGCCAAGGGGTTAATGGCGTGACCGCAATCGAGCGCCACCCAGACCTTGTCGACCGTGACCAGTCCGGTCGCGTCGTCGATGCTGACTTCGACCACCTGTGCGGCGTAGCTGAAACCCATGGTGGAGCCGACGGCGCCGCCACGGTGCTTGCCGCCGTGGAAGTCGGGCGGGCAGGTGAACGTGCCTTTGATGGTGATCGCGCCCTCATCGACCAGCGCTTCGGCAACCACGTCGGCAAACGAGAGGCTCGATTGATCGCCGCTGCCGACACGGAATACTTCACCGACGCATTCCACGTCCTCCGGGCGCGCTTCCAGCTTGCGGGCCGCCGCGGTAACAAGCACCGCCTTCAGCCGCTTGGCGGCGTCGATGGCGGCGTTGCCCACCATGAACGTGATACGCGACGAATAGGCGCCGTTGTCCTTGGGCGTGATGGCGGTGTCGGCGGCGATGACGCGGATGCGGTCAAGCGAAATGTCCAGCGTCTCGGCCACCGCGATCGCGACCATGGTGGATGAGCCCTGGCCGATATCGGCGGCGCCGGTGAGCGCCGTCACGCTGCCGTCGAAGTCCACTTTGAGATAGACGACCGCGTGCGGCTCGCCGGTGCGGTGGATCGGCTTGGCGGCGCCGCTGACGTAATGCGAGCAGGCCATGCCGAGGCCTTTGCCGGGCGGCAGCTTGCCGAGCCGCTGGCGCCAGCCGCTGGCGCGCTCGACCTTGTCGAGGCATTCCGCCAGTCCGTAACTATTGACCACCAGGTCGTTCAAGGTGCGGGTCGGCGCCTGCAACAGATTGGCGCGCCGCACCGCGAACGGATCGAGCCCAAGCTCGCGGGCCATCCGGTCGACCAGGCATTCGAAGGCATGGCGCGTATCGACCCCGCCGTGACCGCGCATGGCGCCGCAGGGCGGCAGGTTGGCGTAGACGCGATAGCCGTCATACTTGACCGCGGGAATATCGTACAGCCCGTGCAACAGCGCTCCGGCGTAAAGAATAGTGATGATGCCATAACCGGCATAGGCGCCGCCACGCTGCACCACCTGCAATTCGCAGGCGGTGAGGCGTCCGGTCTTGCTCATGCCGAGCTTGAGCTTGATGTCGGTCTGCGGACGCGCGCGATGCGTGATGAAGGTTTCCTCGCGCGTCAACTGCATCATCACTTTGCCTTGCGCGGCCTTCGCCAGCAAAGCGGTGACGATCTCGAAATTGAGCGCTTCGACGCGCGCCCCGAACCCGCCGCCGATGAACGGCTTGATCACGCGGATACGCGAGGAATCCAACTCCAGGCATTGCGCCAGCATGAGGTGCAGGTAATAGCCGACCTGCGACACGGTCTGCACCGTGAGGCGGCCGGTCGCCGGATCGAATTCGGACAGGCTTGCGTGCGGCTCGATCTGGGCGTGGTTGATCTCGGCGCAGCTGAATTGCTGCTCGCGCACCAGGTCGGCGGCGGCAAAACCTTGCGCGACATCGCCGAACGTATGATGGACGTCGCGTTCGAGATTGCCGGGCTTGTCGTCGTGCAGAAGCACCGCGCCCGGGGCGCGTGCATCGGCCGACGTATAATAGGCCGGCAGCTCCTTTATTTCCAATTCGATCAGCGCAAGCGCCCGCTCGGCCGTCTCCTCGTCCACTGCGGCCACAGCCGCGATCGGCTCGCCGCGATAGCGCACGCGCCCGCGCGCCAGCGGATATTCGTTCATGGCGATGGGCAGGACGCCGTAAGTGTGCGCGCAATCCTCGCCGGTCACGACCGCGACGACGCCATCGAGCGCGCGCGCCTTAGACACATCCAGTCGGATAATGTCGCCATGGCTGACGGGGCTGCGCAGGATGCGCCCAACCAGCGCATCGGCATGGTCGAGGTCGGCGGTATAGCGCGCGCGCCCGGTGACTTTTTCGATGCCATCGATGAGAGGAACGCCGCGGCGCGCCAGCTTGCCGTCTGCGATCGGGTCAGCCGTCATGAAATCACTCCACGGCCGCCTTGACGGACTCGATGATTTTCACATAGCCCGTGCAGCGGCAAAGATTTCCCGACAACGCGGTGCGTATCTCGCTGTCGGTCGGGGCCGGATTGCGGCGCAGCAGCGCTTCCGCCGCCATGATCATGCCCGGCGTGCAGAAGCCGCATTGGGCGCCGAGTTTCTCGTGGAAAGCGTTCTGTAACTTGCTGAGCCGGCCTTGGTTCGCCAGGCTTTCGACCGTTTCGACGCTGCGGCCCTCGCAGCGCACCGCGAGTGTGATGCAGGATGGCACCGCCTCGCCGTCGACCAAAACCGTGCAGGCGCCGCATTCACCGCCATCGCAGCCGGTCTTCACGCCGGTGAGATGGGCGACGTCGCGCAAGTAGTCGACTAGCAGCGCCTTTTCGGACACCGCGTCTTCACGCCAGCGTCCATTAAGTTTCAATCTCAGCAGCCGCTTGTTTGGCCGCGGGCCCGGTGCATGCATCGATAGGCTCCTCGCTGAAAAAATTGCGCCGTTTGGCGCGGTGTTTCCATGACTAAAATCAAGGAACTAGCCGCGGCCGAGCTACCTGACCGAAGTCAAGGCCGGGCTTGCGATTAGCCAGTATTTTTGCGGCTTAAGGAATTCATCGGCAAGACTAATGCCGCGTGCCGACGCGGCGCGCCGCCGCGAACTTTAAATCTTGCGTCGTTCGGAGATGGGCATGCTGATGCAGATGGCGCGTGCCGGCAAAGAACCGGAACAGGCAGTGCAAGACGTCTCCGCGCTGAGCGTGTTTTTCAATCCGAAGAGCGTCGCCGTGGTGGGCGCCTCGTCGGACCCGAAGAAGCCCGGCAACACCGCGCTGCGCCACATGATTTCCATGGGCTACAAAGGGAAATTGTATCCGGTCAATCCGCGCGAAAAGGGCATCCTGGGACTGCCTTGCTACAAAAACGTGAGCGACATCCCAGAGCCTGTCGAGCTGTGCATTCTGATGGTGGCGGCCGAACTGACCGTGGGGGTCGCCAGGGAACTGGTCGAGCGGAAAAAACACTTCAATGACGTCAAGGGCGCGATCTGCATGTCGGCGGGCTTCGGCGAGATTGACTCGCCCGATGCCAAGCAGCGGCAGAAGGATCTGATCGACATTCTACAGTCTGCCTCGATCCGGCTCATCGGTCCCAACTGCGTCGGCGTCATGGATACGGTGAGCGGCTTCAACACCAATTTCGACATCGGCTCCTATCCGCGCGGCGGCATCAGCGTGCTCACGCAGAGCGGCGCCTTCGGCAATTCGTTTCTGTTTGCGTCGGGGACGAGCGGCCGGGTCGGTCTCAACAAATACGTCTCCATGGGCAACATGGCCGACGTTCAGATGGCCGAGCTGCTCGCCTTCCTGAAAGACGATGTAACGACGCGCGTCATCGGCATCTATCTCGAAGGCCTGGCCGATCCGCGCGGCTTTTTCCAGGCGGCCTGCGAAGCCGCCGCGGTCAAGCCGGTGGTGGTGCTCAAAAGCGGCCGCAGCGAATTGGGTACCACCGCGGCGCTCTCCCACACCGGCGCGATTGCAGGCGCCGAGGCGATCTATGAAGGCGCATTCCGCCAGTTCGGATTGATGCGCGTGCGCAGCGTGGCGGAATTCTACGACACATTGCGCGCTTTCTCGATGCAGCCGGTGCCAAAGGGCAACCGCGTCGCCGTGCTCACCCATATGGGCGGGCCGGGCACGATGTGCATCGACGAGATTTCCGAATTGCCCGCTCTCAAGATGGCGTCGTTCAGCAAGGAAACCGACGCAGCGCTCAAGGCGATCCTGTCGCCCGCCGCCAATATCGGCCATCCGCCCGGTTATATCGATCTCACCGCCGCGCATTTCGAGCGCCTGCATCACCAGGTACTGACGATCCTGTTCAATGACCCCAACGTCGATCAGGTAATTCAGATTCTGGCGCCCAGCGCGTTCCTCGATCAGCCGCTGCTCGCCAAGGAGGTCTCGGCTGCGTTCCAGGCGCAGGGCGCCACGCCAAAGCCGCTGCTCAATGTCATTACCTTCGGCGATTTTGCGGACGAATTGCGCCGCGGCTTGGAAGACGCTCACCTGCCGACCTTCGATTACCCGGACACGGTCGCGCGGGTCGCGGCCAATCTGTCGAATTACGGTAGCGTTCGCGCCGCGGCGGCGCTTGCCGACGGAAAGACACAAGGCGCCCCAACGCAAGGGCCGGCGGCGCAACTGATCGCCGACACCGCCAAAGAGGGGCGCGCCAGTCTGCTTGAGCCGGAAGCCTATGCGGTGTGCAAGCAGTACGGCATCCCGGTGCCGCCGTTCAAAATGGTCGACTCGCTGCCGGGCGCCTTGGCGGCCGCCAGGGAGATCGGCTACCCGGTCGTGATCAAAGTGGTGTCGGCGCAAATCCTGCACAAATCCGACATCGGCGGCGTCATGCTCGGCATCGGTTCCGACGCGGCGCTGGAAAAATCCTATGGGCAACTTATCGACAACGTCCGCAAGGCGGCGCCCGCCATAAGCCAGCCAAGCGTGCTGGTGCAGAAAATGATGCCGGCGGCGACCGAACTGGTGCTGGGCGCGATCCGCGACAGACTGTTCGGCCCGGTGGTGATGTTCGGCCTTGGCGGCATTTATGTCGAAGTGCTCAAGCGCGTCGGCTTCCGCCTGGCGCCGTTCGGCATCGAGCAGGCGCGCGCGCTCATTCACGACACATTGTCGCCGAAGATCATCGCCGGCGCGCGCGGCCGTAAGCCACTCGATGTCGATGCCATCGCCGCAATGCTGGTCGCGCTCGGCCGGATGCTGGAGCAGCACCCGCGGATCGACGAAGTGGATATCAATCCCTGCCTGGCGCTCGACGACGGCTGCCTGGCGGTGGACGCGCGCATCATCCTCGCCAAGGCCAAGAAGGGATAAGCCACGGGAATGACCGACGTTCGCGACTATAATGCCGCTGTCGATTTCGTGGATCGCAACGTCGCCGAAGGGCGCGGCGATAAGACCGCGTTTGTCGATCCGTCGCGCAACCTGACCTATGACGAACTGCGCGACAACGCGGCGCGCATCGGCCCGATGCTCGCCCGCATGGGTATTGAACCGGAAAACCGCATCGCGCTCGTGCTGCTCGATACGGTCGACTTTCCCGTGCTGTTCTGGGGCGCCATCCGCGCCGGCATCGTGCCGGTTCTGGTCAATACGCGGCTGACGATCGACCAGTATCGCTATTTGTTCGAGGATTCGCGCGCCAAGGCGGTGTTTGTTTCGGCCGCGCTGCTCGCCGAGATTCAGGAAGCGGCCACGGACCTGCCGTGCCTGAAGGAGATTGTAGTCGTGGGCGGAGGCCCCGCGTCGGTGCCGCGGCTGGACAGGCTTTTGGCGGCCGAGAACGAAGGCTCGGCGCCGGCCCGAACCTGCACCGATGAGGTCGCCTACTGGCTCTATTCTTCGGGCACGACGGGCGCGCCGAAGGGAACGATGCATGTGCATTCGACGCCGATGAACATCGCGCGCACGTCGGGACAGGCTCGCATCGGCATCCGGGAAGATGACGTGATCTTTTCCGCGGCCAAGCTATTCTTCGCCTATGGCCTCGGCACCATGTTGTGCCAGATGTCGGTCGGCGCGACCTTGGTCCTCTATCCGGAGCGGCCAACGCCGCAGACCGTGTTCGAGACGCTGCGCGGATACCAGCCGACCATGTTTTTCGCAGTGCCTACGCTTTACGCCGCCATCCTTGCCGAGCCGGAATGCAAGCGGGAAAACATGTCGAGCCGGCTGCGGCTCTGCTTCTCGGCCGGCGAACCGTTGCCGGTGCATATCGGCGATACCTGGAAGCAACGGTTCGGTCTCGACATTGTGAACGGCGTCGGCTCGACCGAGATGGGGCACCTGTTTCTGACCAATCTTCCGGATGCGGTGGAATACGGCACATCCGGCGTGGCGGTCGAAGGCTACGATCTCCGGCTGGTGGACGAAAAAGGCCAGGAAGTCGCCGACGACGAAATGGGAGAACTTTTAGTCCGCGGTCAGTCGGCGGCGGCCGGCTATTGGAACCAGCTCGAGAAATCGCGCCGCACATTCGTCGGCGATTGGACCCGCACCGGCGACAAGTACCTGCGGCGCGCGGACGGCGTCTACACCTATTGCGGCCGTACCGACGATATGTTCAAGGTCAGCGGCATTTGGGTATCGCCATTCGAGGTTGAGGGCGCATTGGTTAGCCACCCGAAGGTCCTTGAGGCTGCGGTTGTGCCGGTCGAAGATGCCAACGGCATCATCAAGCCGAAAGCATTCGTCGTGCTCAAGGAAAGCAGAGATAACGAGGGCGGCCGGGCGCTCTATGAAGAGCTCAAGGTGCATGTGAAACGCGCAATCGGCCCTTGGAAGTACCCGCGCTGGATCGAATTCGTCGACAGCCTGCCGAAGACCGCGACCGGAAAAATCCAGCGTTTCCTGCTGCGCGACATGCCGTCGAAATCAAATGGCGGAGGCCGCTGATGCCGTCGCTTGCTCATCTTGTTTGGCCGTTTTTCGACGAGCGCCACCGGCAATTCGGCCCGGCGCTGGCCGAATGGGCTGGCCGCGAGGTCGGCAAGCATATCGATCACGCCAATGTCGATGGCTCCTGTCGCGCGCTGGTCCGCGCCCTGGGCGATGCCGGTTGGCTAAAGGCCGTCGTGCCGGCGGCCTATGGCGGCCTTAACGAGAAACTCGACGTGCGGACGATCTGCGCCGCGCGCGAGATTCTGTCCTGGCACGACAGCCTCGCAGATTTTGCCTTCGCCATGCAGGGCCTCGGCACCGGTTCGATATCGCTGTTCGGCAGCGATGCGATCAAGGCCAAATACCTGCCGCCGGTTTGCGCCGGCCGTCATATCGCGGCGTTCGCGCTGTCGGAACCGGAAGCCGGGTCCGACGTCAGCGCGCTGGCCACCACCGCCAGCCAGGACGGCCCGGCGCATGTCCGCATCGACGGCATGAAGACCTGGATTTCCAATGGCGGGATCGCCGATCATTACGTCGTGTTCGCGCGCACAGGCGAGGCGCCCGGTGTCAAGGGACTTTCCTGCTTCATCGTCGACGCCGATACGCCGGGGCTTACGATTGCCGGCCGCATCGAGGTTATTGCGCCGCATCCCTTGGCGGCCATTCGCTTCACCGGCTGTCGCGTCCCCTTGGCAAACCGGCTCGGCGGGGCAGGCGAGGGTTTCAAGGTTGCGATGGCGACGCTCGACATCTTCCGGTCATCCGTCGCGGCGGCGGCGCTCGGTATGGCGCGGCGCGGCTTCGATGAAATGATCGAGCACGCGGCGACGCGCAATCTGTTCGGGGCGCCGCTGGCGGACATGCAGCTCACACAGGCGGCGATTGCCGACAGCGCCATCGACATCGATGCCGCGGCCTTGTTGGTTTACCGCGCGGCCTGGGAAAAGGATCGCGGCACGGCGCGCATCACGCGTGAGTCCTCGACGGCGAAAGCCTTCTCGACCGAAATGGCGCAGCGCGTGATCGATCGCGCCGTGCAGATTTTCGGCGGCAATGGCGTGCGCGTCGGTGTCAAAGTCGAGGCGCTCTATCGCGAAATTCGGGCGTTGCGCATCTATGAGGGCGCCACCGAAGTACAGAAAGTGATCATCGCGCGCGAACTGTTGAAGGCGCGCGAAGTCACGCGGCGTCGGGCGGCCGAGTAGAAAAATGCTGTTGACCGAGGAACAGGAACAAATTCGGGATAGCGCGCGTGAATTCGCGCAAGTTTCCTTGGCGCCCCATTCGGCCGAATGGGATAGCCAGGCGGTGTTCCCGCGCGCGGCGCTGCGCGAAATGGGCAAGCTCGGCTTTATGGGCATGACGGTTCCCGCCGAATGGGACGGGGCCGGCGCCGACTACATCGCCTATGCGGTGTCGCTGGAGGAAATCGCCGCCGGCGACGGGGCGGTCTCCACCATCATGAGCGGCCATAATTCCGTCGGCTGCATGCCGCTGGTCGAATATGGAACGCCGGAACAGAAGGAAAAGTATTTGCGGCCGATGGCGCGCGGCGAGATGCTCAGCGCCTTCTGTCTTACGGAGCCGCAAAGCGGTTCGGATGCCGGTTCGATACGCACGCGCGCCGAACGGCGCAACGGCGGCTATATTCTCAATGGAACCAAGCAATACATCACCTCGGGCAAGAATGCCGACGTTGCGCTGGTTTTTGCCGCGACCGAGCTCGGGCAGGGCAAGAATGGCATCAGCTGCTTCATCGTTGAGACCAAACAGACGGGCTATTGCGTCGGCCGGACCGAGAACAAGATGGGACAGCAGGCCTCGGATACCTGCGAAATCAACTTCGAGGAGTTGCACGTGCCGGAGGAAAACCGGCTCGGCGCCGAAGGCCAAGGCTACCGCATAGCGCTGGCCAACCTGGAAGGCGGCCGCATCGGTATCGCCGCGCAAGCCGTCGGCATGGCGCGCGCGGCCCATGAGATCGCTCTGACCTACGCGCAGGAGCGCAGAAGTTTCGGCAAGACGATCATCGAACACCAGGCAGTCGCCTTTCGCCTTGCCGACATGGCGACCCAGCTCGAAGCGGCGCGTCAACTTGTGCTGCATGCCGCCGCCTTGCGAAGCCAGGGCATGCCATGCCTGAAGCAGGCGTCGATGGCGAAACTGTTCGCCACCGAAGCCGCCGAACGCATCTGTTCCGACGCCATCCAGACGCTGGGCGGGGCCGGCTACATGACCGACTTCGGCGTCGAGCGGATTTTCCGCGCCGTGCGCGGGAGCAAGATCTACGAAGGCACCAACGACATTCAGCGGCTGGTCATCGGCCGTGCGCTCGTTACCGAGGCCGAGCAGGAAAAGCGGAATTGACGATGTTTCTGACGAGCACCAAGGATGGCGTGACTACGCTGATGCTGAGCCGGCCGCCGGTGAATGCGATCAGCGAGGAATGGGTGCGTGGCTTCGAAGCCAAGCTTGACGAGCTGGCCGGCGGCCCGCGTTGCACCGTGTTGCATATCCGCTCCGACCAGAAAGTGTTCTGCGCCGGCGCCGATCTCAAGGAAGTGCGCGCGCGCATGGACGCAAGCAGCGGCGCCGACCAAATGTATTCCTACGTGGCGGGCATCCAGCGGCTTTACGCGCGCATCGAGCGGCTGCCGCAAGTCGTGCTGGCCGAGATCGGCGGCGCGGCCATGGGCGGCGGGCTTGAACTGGCGCTGGCCTGCGATCTGCGCATTGCCGCGGTCGAAGCCAAACTGGGGCTACCGGAAGCGAGGCTTGGATTGATTCCGGGGGCTGGCGGCACCCAGCGTCTCACGCGGCTTTGCGGTCCGGCGCTCGCCAGCCGGCTGATCCTCGGCGCCGAGATTCTCGATGGCGTCAATGCCGCCGCGCTTGGCGTGGTGCATTGGGCGGCGCCGCGTGCCGAACTGCCGGCGCGCGCCGCCGAAATTGCCAAGCGCATTGCCGGGCTTCCGTCCGCGGCGCTGGCCGCCAGCAAAGCCTGCATTGCCGCCGCCGGTCAGCCCGGCCGTGGCGGCTATAGCGACGAGTTGGAATTCACCCGGCAGCTCCTGAACAATGCCGAGACGCGCCAGCGCGTTGACGCATTTCTTGCAGGCGCGGCCGAAACTTCGATACAGACAAAGAGTGGAGCGGCGTAATGAAATTCGAGGGCAAGACAGTTTTGGTCACCGGCGGCGCCTCGGGCATCGGCAAGGCGACGGTGATGGCATTCGCCCGTGAGGGCGCGACGGCGATCTGCGGCGACGTGAACGCCGCGGCTGGCGAAGCCTTGAAGAAGGAAGCGGCCGGCGCAGGCCTGAAGGTCGATTTCCTCGCCATCGATCTAGGCAATTCCGACTCGATCCGCGCCGCCGCCGCCGAGGTGCTCAAGCGCTATCCGCGCATCGACATTCTGGTGAACGCCGCCGGCTGGGGCGATATTCAGCCCTATATGCAGAACACGCCGGAATTCATCAATCGCGTGATTGCCATCAACCTTGCAGGCCCGGCGCATTTGACCCAGGCTCTGTTGCCGCCGATGATTGCCGCCAATGGCGGCAAGGTCATCAATATCGCCAGCGACGCCGGCCGCGTCGGCAGCGGCGGCGAAACGGTTTACGCCGGCGCCAAGGGCGGGCTGATTGCCTTCACCAAGTCGCTGGCGCGCGAGGTCGCGCGCTATTCG
This sequence comes from Hyphomicrobiales bacterium, assembly GCA_038206805.1. Lineage (GTDB taxonomy): Bacteria > Pseudomonadota > Alphaproteobacteria > Rhizobiales > Xanthobacteraceae > Pseudolabrys. The sequence continues at coordinate 188,478 of JBBRAL010000001.1, forward strand.
ATCAACGTCAACTGCGTGTGCCCGGGCCCGACCGATACGCCGATGCTCGCCACCCGCTCGGAGAAGCTGCGCGAGGCCTTCCTCAAGGCGATCCCGTTCCGCCGCTTTGCCAAGCCCGACGAAATCGCCGACGCCGTCTTGTTCTTCGCCAGCCCGCAATCCGCATACGTCACCGGCCAGGTGATCAGCGTGAGCGGCGGGCTCACATTCGCAGGTTAATGCTCACAAGTTTCCATGGAGGTCATCATGACTGCAGTTGCAACGGCTAATGTCGCCACCACCGCCGAAACCGCGGCGCGCTTTCGGCCCGCCGGGTTGGATTTTTCCAATTACAAGCCGACGCATTTCCTCTGGTCGGTGTCGGGCAAGGTGGCAACCATCACCTTGAACCGGCCGGAACGGAAGAATCCGCTGACGATCGAGTCCTATGCCGAATTGCGCGAGTTGTTCCGCAACCTGCAATACGCCGATGGCATCACCAATATCGTGATCACCGGCGCCGGGGGCAATTTCTGCTCGGGCGGCGATGTGCACGAGATCATTGGCCCGCTGGTCGAGATGCAGCGCAAGGACGACATGGCCGGCTTGCTGGCCTTCACCCGCATGACCGGGCAACTGGTCAAGGAGATGCGCGCCTGTCCGCAGCCGATCGTTTCCGCGATTGACGGCATCTGCGCCGGCGCCGGCTCGATCATCGCCATGGCATCGGACCTGCGCGTCGGCACCGCGCGCAGCAAGGTCGCCTTTCTGTTCGTGCGCGTCGGGCTTGCCGGCGCCGACATGGGCGCTTGCGCCATTCTGCCGCGTATCATCGGTCATGGCCGCGCGTCGGAGTTACTTTATACCGGCCGCGCCATGGACGGCGTCGAGGCCGAGCGCTGGGGCTTCTATAACAAGCTCTCGGAACCGGAGACCGTGCTTGCCGACGCACAGGCGCTGGCAAAGCAGCTTTCGGACGGCCCGACTTTTGCAAATGCTATGACCAAAAAGTGCCTGCATCAGGAATGGAACATGGGCGTCGACGAGGCGATCGAAGCCGAGGCGCAGGCGCAGGCCATCTGCATGCAGACCAAGGACTATGAGCGCGCCTACGAGGCCTTCGTCGCCAAGCAGAAGCCGGTGTTCCAGGGCAACTGACGAACGACGACGGTTACGCGCATCGATCAAGTTGAGGAAACGCACGATGTTCTCGCGGCTGAAATTCACGGTCATTCTCTTCGCCCTCCCGCAGGTTCTTAAGCTCGCGGCCTGGCGGCATCCGCGGTTTGCCGCGCGTCTCAAGGAGCGCAATCTGGTGGCCCAGATCACGGCGCGCGACGAGGGCGTCGGCCGCTGGATCGAGATCCGCGACGGCAATATCAGCACGGGCGCCGGCCAGCATGCCAAGCCCGATATCACGCTGTTCTTCAAGAATGCCGCGCTCGGCGTCTCCCTGCTGACGCCGCCGATCAACTGGCTCAACCAGATCAACGCGCAGAAGGATTTCACCCTTGGCGTCGATGGCCCGGAGGACCTGACCAACTGGTTCGCGCAGACTTTGATGATGATGCAGACCGCGGGCTGGAAATTCGGCACGCCGATGCCGGACGGCTCGATGCGCTATTGCAACATGGCGAACGGCGGGCCGCTCTTTGTCACCGTAAAGGACGGCAAGATCATCCGCACCACGCCGATCGATTTTGACGACAGCGATCCGCAACCTTGGACCATTCGCGCGCACGGCATGGAGTTCACGCCGCCGCGCAAGACGACGCTCGCACCGCACGGGCAGACCAGCCGGTCGACGATCTATTCACCCGACCGTTTGCTCTACCCGATGAAACGCGTCGATTTCGATCCGAAGGGCAAGCGCAATCCGCAGAACCGCGGCAAGTCAAAATATGTCCGCATCTCGTGGCCGGAGGCGCTCGACCTGGTCGCCGGCGAAATCAAGCGCGTGAAGCACGATCATGGCCCGGGCGCCATGACCGTCTCGCACGGCTCGCATCATACCTGGGGCCATATCGGCTATTACCTCAGCGCTTTGTACCGCTTCGCCAATGCCGTCGGTCACACGCCCGTCCATCATAATCCGGATAGCTGGGAAGGCTGGTATTGGGGCGCCGCGCACCACTGGGGCTACACGATGCGCGTCGGCCAGAGTGAAACTTACGGCACCGTCGAGGATCTGCTGCAGAACTGCGAGATGGTGGTGTTCTGGTCGGCCGATCCGGAAACCAACAGCGGTTCATACGGCGCCCAGGAAGGCACGGTGCGCCGGCAGTGGCTGAAGAAGCTCGGCATCAAGATCGTGCACATCGACCCGCACTACAATTCGTCCGCCCAATTCCTGCCGGGAAAATGGATCTGCCCGAAGCCGACCACTTCGCCCGCGCTCGCGCTGGCGATCGCCTATGTCTGGATCAAGGAGGGGCTTTACGACAAGAAATACGTAGCCACGCACACGACCGGCTTCGACGCCTGGAAGGCCTATGTCATGGGCGAGAGCGACGGCGTGGCCAAGACGCCGGAATGGCAGGAGAACGAAACCGGCGTTGCAGCCAAGGACGTGCGCGCGCTGGCGCGCGAATGGGGCACCAAGCGCACCTATCTCGGTTGCGGCGGCTGGGGCAACGGCCACGGCGGCGCCTGCCGTAACCAAACCGGCATCCAATGGGCGCGCACCATGGTGTGCCTGATTGCGATGCAGGGACTGGGTAAGCCCGGCGTCAACATGGGCAATCTGCAATGGGGCTCACCGGTCGATCTCAACTTCTATTTCCCGGGCTATGCCGACGGCGGCATGTCCGGCGACATCGAGAAGACGGCGATGGCGGTTGAGCTGTTTCAGCGCATGCCGCAGCTGCCGACGGTGAACACGCCGAATCAGAGGATTCCACGCATCTTCCTGCCCGAAGCGATTATCGAAGGGAAAGCCGACGGCGGCTACCCGTGGAACGGTAAATCGATCGAGATGCAGTTCGCCAAGTTCAGCTATCCGGCGGCCGGTCACGCGCCGGTGCGCATGATGTTCAAATATGGCGGTTCGCTGATCCCGACCATGAACAATACCAACCGCCACGTGAAGATGTTCCAGTCGCCGAACCTCGAGTTCATCGTCAGCCAGGCGATCTGGTTCGAGGGCGACACAAAGTTCGCCGACGTCATCCTGCCCGCCTGCACCAATTTCGAGCGGGCAGACATCAGCGAATGGGCCGGTCTCGGCGGCTACGGCCATCACGGCCAGCAGCAGCTCAATCATCGAGTCATTATATTCCAGGCGCCGGCGATCGAGCCACTAGGCGAGTCGAAATCCGATTTCTGGATCTTCAACGAGATCAGCAAGCGGCTCGGGCTCGCCAACTACTTCTCCGAGGGCGTCAACGAGATCGACTGGGTAAAGCGCCTGTTCGATGCATCCGACCTGCCGAAAGCGATTTCCTGGAAGAAGTTCATCAAGCGCGGTTATTACGTCGTACCGGCGGAGAAGGAGCACCTGCGCATCCCGGTCTCGTTCCGCTGGTTCTGGGAAGGCCGCAAGAAGGACGTTCCCGAGCCGCATCCGTTGCCATCCGATTATTCGGTGGAGTTCCTCAAGGGTCTGCAGACCCAGTCGGGCAAGCTTGAGTTCGAGAGCAACAGCCTCAAGCGCGTGAATGACCCCGAGCGGCCGCCGGTGGTCGAATACGTGCCGTCTTGGGAGGGCCCGCATTCGGGCCAGCTATTCCGGGATTATCCGCTGCAGCTGCTCACGCCGCACAGCAAATACAGCTTCCACACCCAGAACGACGGCAAGGACAGCTTCCTGCTCAACATCCCGGACCACCGGGTTAAGGTGAAGGACTGGTACTACTGGACCGTGCGCATGAATTCGCAGGATGCCGCGGCGCGCGGCATCAAGCAGCACGATCTGGTCAAGGTCTACAACGATCGTGGCGCGGTGATCTGCGCGGCGGTGCTCACCGAGCGGCTGCCGCGCGGCGTCGCGCACAGCTACGAATCCTCGGCGCTGTACGAGCCGATGGGCGAGCCCGGCCGGTCGGTGGACCGTGGCGGCGTGGTCAACCTGTTGATGCCGCATCGCTCGCAGACAAAGTCGACGCATGCGCTCGCCGGTTCGCAAGGGCTCGTTGAAATCGTGCCGTGGGACGGCAAGACCGAATACATCTCGGAGGCTTTCGCCGCCAAAACGAATGAGTCCAAGACGAATGAGTCCAAGTCGAATGAGTCCAAGTCGAATGAGAATGTAACGGCGAAAGACAAGAAAGTTCGCACCAAGCGCAAGGTAGCGCCGCTGGTGCCGGCAAAGTAACCAACGATCCAATGCAAACGGAGGAAGGCATCTAATGGCTTATGTATTCAAGGAGGGCGATCTGCCCTCGCTGATCGACGCCAAAGAGGCGCGCGAGCGAATTTTCTTCGTCAACCAGGAACTCGCCAATATCGACGACATGCTGGCCGGCGTCATGCACTACAAGCAGGGCGCGGCCTCGCCTTTGCACCTGCACAAGAATTGCGAGCACTTTTATTTTATCATGGACGGCAAGGCGACGGTCGAATCGGATGACGGCGTGCGGCCGGTCGGCCCCGGCGACATGATCTTCATTCCGGCCGAGGAGAAGCACCGCCTGCGCGCCACGACGCCGCTGTTTTATTTCGAGTGGCAGGCGCCCAACCGTTTCAAGACCACGATCCTGGAAGGCACCGATGACGACCTGCGCTGGACGCGCAAGGACGGCAAAGCCTGGATCCAGACCTGAATTTAGCCCGACAACATAGGAAACAAATTATGTCGCTCACATTCATCGAAACCAGCAAGCTGCCCAAAAAACCCTCGGCCGGCCAGGGTGAAGTCACTGACGTGCTGAACGAGGCGCTCTGCGGCGCACACAATGTGCACGGTTCGCTGCGCTGGCTCAAATCGGCCGAGACGTTCAAGCCGGAAGCATCGCCCAAGCATCAGCTCATCTACCTGATGGAAGGCAAGGGCAATATCCGGCTCAACGACAAGGATTACAACGTCGAGAAGGGCGCCGGCATCTATCTCGGTCCTTCCGAAACCGCGACCATCCAGGCGGCGAGCGGCGCCTCGCTGAAGCTGTTTCATCTGATCGTGCCGAAGATGCCGAAGTGACGATCGGCCCCGGCCCGGTCTGCATGAAACTGACCCGAAAGATTAAGAGATAGACGATGAATAAATGGAACCTGATCGTCGACGTCGCCGAGTGCACCAATTGCAATCTGTGCACGCTCGCGGCCATGGACGAATATGTCGGCAACGAGTTTCCCGGCTATTCGGCGCCGATGCCCAGGCACGGCCACAAGTGGATCGACATCCTGCAGAAGGAGCGCGGGCGGATCCCGGCAATCGACATCGCCTACGTGCCGACCATGTGCAACCACTGCGACAACGCCCCTTGCGTCGCCAAGGGCGGCGGCGCGGTGAAAAAACGCGGCGACGGCATCGTGCTGATCGATCCGGTCAAGGCCAAGGGACGCAAGGATCTGGTCGAGGCCTGTCCCTATGGGCATATCTGGTGGAACGAGGAACTGTCGCTGCCGCAGGCCTGGACCTTTGACGCCCACCTGATCGACCAGGGCTGGAAGCAGACGCGCGGGCAGCAATCGTGTCCCACCGGCGCCATGCGCTCGCTCTGCGTGGACGACGCGGAGATGGCGAGGATCGCGCGCGAGCAGGAACTCGAAGTGATCAAGCCCGAACTCGGCACCAAGCCGCGGGTCTATTACAAGAACATGTGGCGCTACTCGAAATGCTTCATCGCCGGCACCGTGTCGATGGAGGCCAAGGGCGCGGTCGATTGCGTCGAGGGCGCCAGCGTGCGCCTGCTCAAAGATGGCGCGGTCATCGCGAAAACCGCGACCGATAATTACGGCGACTTCAAATTCGACCGGCTGGACGAGAATTCGGGCGACTACGCCGTGGAGATTTCAGCCGCCGGAAGAGCGAAAAAGACGGTTTCCGCCAAGCTCGGCGTCAGCATCAGTCTCGGCGAAATCAGGCTTGATCGCGCCGCCGCTGCAACGCGCGCGCCGCAGCGGCGGAAATAGCGCCAACCCGTCATGCCCGGATCGCCGCTCCCGCTGGTGTTCGAGCAACTTGGCGGGCTCTACGGGACGCTTGGGCCCTTCAGCGAGGCGCTGTTGCGAGCAGGCGTCGGGCTGGCGCTGGTGCCGCACGGGTTACGCATGACGTTCGGATTTTTTCCCAGCACCGGGCAGCCGCTACGCAATATCGGGATGCTCGCTGCTTATTTGGACAAACAGGGCTATCGCCCCGGCAAGGTCCTGGCGCTGGCCATATCCGCGACGCAACTTATCTGCGGACCGCTGCTGGCTCTCGGCCTGTTCACACGGCCGGCGGCCGTGCCGATCGTGCTTTTTCTGTTGGTCACCAATATCGAGCGCTGGCGCGTCGGCCGCTATTTCTGGAACCAGCTCGGCCTCGAATACACGCTGATGTGGACGATTGCCGCACTTTACTTTCTCGTGCACGGCGGCGGTGCCTATTCGCTCGACCGGTTCATCGTCGGTTACGAATTCTGACGCGGATGCGTTTCGTTTAACCGCTCACACTATTCCAGCTATAGCCGGGCTTGCCGTAATAGAATCCATTGCAGAACGGGGCGGCGGGCTTGATTGTCTCTAGCCGCGCCGCCGCCTCCTGCGTGGCGAGCTGCCCGCCGGCGACGGCATGAAAGATCGTGGCAACCTCGACCATGTCGATATTATGCGGCGACAGGCGGAAGCGCGAAACGCCCATGGCGCGCAGCGCCGGCACCTCATGGATCAGGTTGAGATATTCGTAGGACAGGGTCTGGATGCCGTTGACCGCGAGAAACGGCCGGCCGTCCAAGGTTTTCAGTTCCAATCCGTCGGGATCGTCCTCGCAAACGAAGCGGCAGCTATCCTTGGTGCGGTCGTGGGCGCGGGCATGATAGCAGCGCGCCGACAAGGCCAGGGATTGGCGGCCGAAAACCTGCACCTCGATGGTGGTATCGAGGTCCTTGACGCTCTCGCACAGTCTGCCGATGGCGGCGGCCGGCATTTCGGCCGGCAGGCAGAAATTTCGCGCCCCCTTGCCGGCGAGAAAGGCAACGGTTCGCTCGTTATAGACGTTCATGAGCGGGCCGATGTGGTGCGCCTTTCCTTGCAGGCGCAGCAGCGCGGAGCCGTCATTGGCTTCCACCGGAAAGTTTTCGGCGGTGCAGATTTGCTCGACCAGCTTGCGGTCCAGTTTGCTCAGAACTTCGGCCAAAGTGGAAAACACCACGGTCTTGCCGGCCGCCGTCAACCGCTCGGTGACCGCTTCATAATGCGGCTCGATCAGCGGCGCGCGTTTCGAGCACACCGTTTCGCCGAGATAGACGGTGGCAACGGGGGCTTCGTCGGCAATACGGAAATAGAAGTCGCGCCATTTTTCCGGCTGCCAGTTGAACAAAACCGGTCCGAGATTGATGCTGCCCGCGCGCTCGTGCATGTCTATCTCCATGCCTTGCTGCGGGCGGCGCCTTGCGTTTCGCGGTGCCCCTCGGTCAGCGCCAGAAGGTTGGCGAGCGCCGGATCGCGGCCCGCCATGAGATCGTCCACCGCCTTACGGAAGGCGGAAACCACGGCCTTGACGTAAGCGCGGCTGCGCTGGCGGCCTTCGATCTTGAGCGCAGTCACGCCGGCGCGCATGAGATCGGGCAGCAATGCCGACAGATTGAGGCTGACCGGCTCCTCGAACGCATAATACGGATCGGGCTTGGCGCTGCAGGTGTAACGGCCCTTGCAGATGGTCGGATAGCCGGCGCTTTCGCCGCAAGCGAAGCGATCGATCATGAAGGGACCGAGCCTGATGGTCAGATTGCCCTCGGCATCGTCCTCGTAGTGCACATCGGCGGCCGGCGAGCAGACGCCGTCCATATTGGTCGACATTCCGGTGGCGTAGCTGGTCAGGCTGCAACGGCCTTCCGCCATCATGCCGATATTGCCGAAGATGAAGGCTTCGATTTCACAGTGTATTTCCCGGTGCAGCTCGGCGATCTCCGTGACCGTCAAGATGCGCGGCAATACCACGCGCTTGACGCCGAATTCCTGGCAGTAATACCGGATCGCTTCGGGCGACGATGCGCCGGCCTGCACCGAGAGATGCAGCCGCAGGCCGGGATGGGTGCGTGCGGCATAATCGGCCACCCCGATATCGCCGACGATGACGGCATCGACGCCGAATTTGGCACCGGCGTCGATCGCGTCGCGCCACAGATCGAATTGCCCGGCCGGCGGAAAAGTATTGACCGCCAGCAGAACCTTGGTCTTGCGGGCATGGGCATAGCCGACCGATTGTTCGAGCTCGGCAGGCGTGAAATTAAGGCCGGGGAAGTTGCGCGCGTTGGTCGCATTCTGGAAGCCGCAATAGACGGCATCGGCGCCGGCATCGACCGCCGTGCGCAAGGCCGCCGGCGTTCCGGCCGGGCAGACCAGTTCGGGTCGCAGGTAATCGTTGTCAGGCATGCCGATGTCTCGATCGTAGGCTGCGCATCGCCGAAACGGCGAGCGCGGCGGGCTTTGCCAGGGGTCCGAATGCGCCGGCGACGCTGTCGAGCGCGCTGCCCTCGAAATCGTCCAGCGCGTTACGCAATGCGACGACCGCCTCGGTGTCGCCGGTTACCCTCAGATCGCGGCTGAAGAACAGCGCGTCGCCATCGAGACGTCCATCGATCATGTCGAGAAGATTCATGAACTTGCCGGCGATGCCGGCGTCATAAGCGGGATTTTCGTAACGGCGATAGGCTCTTAAGTTGGGGCGGGCAGCCTCCGGCGTCAGGATGAACACGAACGGCAGATCGACCGGATCGATCAAAAACCGCTTGCCGGCATGCGAGCCGAGCCGTGCGAACAGTTGCGGACGCGTCAGCGCGACGTGCGTTGCAATGTGACCCAGAATCGGCTGGATCACAGCCAGCGGCACCGGCGCCAGCAGCAATCCGGGAATATTCTGCAAAAGCGCCCGCAACGGCGAGGCGGCGGGGACAGCACGAGGGGAGGCGGCCATGCCGGCAACCTAGAGCCGGCCGGCGCGGTCGGATTTGATCGAAATCAAGGCATTGCCGGGTTCAAAAATGCTCCAATATAGGCGACAGTCAACGAAATCGATGGCCGGCAGCGGGCAACCGCGTCGGCGATCTTGCGGCCGAGCGCCGCGTTTTTTCAAGGGAGAGTGAGCCTTGTCGCAACCGGCCGAGAAGCGCGAGGGCAAGCCCGCGATGCTAAAGGACTCCGAGTTCACCTGGCAGGACCCGCTCGACCTGGAAGGCGAGCTGAGCGAGGAAGAGCGCATGGTGCGCGACACCGCGCGCGGCTTTGCGCAGGACTATCTGATGCCGCGCGTGATCGAGGCCTATGCGCAGGAAAAATTCGATCCCAATAATCTGCCCGAAATGGGCAAGCTCGGTCTGCTCGGCGCCACCATTCCGGAAGAGTATGGCGGCGCCGGCTTGGGTTACGTCTCTTACGGCCTGATCGCGCGCGAACTCGAACGCGTCGACTCAGGCTATCGCTCGACCATGTCGGTGCAGTCCTCGCTAGTGATGCACCCGATCTATGCCTATGGCAGCGAAGCGCAGCGGCGCAAATATCTGCCCAAGCTTGCGACCGGCGAAATGATCGGCTGCTTCGGCCTGACCGAGCCCGACCACGGCTCCGACCCGGGCTCGATGGTCACCCGCGCCGAGAAAGTCGCCGGCGGCTTCAAGCTCAACGGCGCCAAGACCTGGATCTCCAATTCGCCGGTCGCCGACGTGGCGGTGGTGTGGGGCAAGCTCGACGGCGTGATCCGCGGCTTTATCGTCGAGCGAGCGACCCAAGGGTTTTCCACGCCCAAGATCGAAGGCAAGCTCAGTTTGCGTGCCTCGGTCACCGGCGAGATCGTGCTGCAGGACTGCGTCATCCCGGAAGAAAACCTGCTGCCGAATGTGAAGGGGCTGGCCGGCCCCTTCGGCTGTCTCAACAATGCGCGCTACGGCATCGCCTGGGGCGCCATGGGCGCGGCCGAATTCTGCTGGCACGCGGCGCGCCAATACACGCTCGACCGCAAGCAGTTCAACCGGCCGCTCGCCGCCAATCAGCTCGTTCAGAAAAAACTCGCCGACATGCAGACCGAGATCGCGCTCGGCCTGCAAGGCGTGCTGCGGCTCGGCCGCATGCTGGAGGCGGGTAAGGCTGCGCCGCCGTCGATTTCGCTGATGAAGCGCAACAATTGCGGCAAGGCGCTCGATGTGGCGCGGCTGGCGCGCGACATGCACGGCGGCAATGGTATCAGCCAGGAATATCACGTGATGCGCGTGCTGGCGAACCTGGAGACGGTCAACACCTACGAAGGCACGCACGACATCCACGCGCTCATCCTCGGCCGCGCGCAGACCGGCATCCAGGCGTTTTTCTGAGGCTTTGTCTTTAGGGCGACGGCCGGGCCGCGAGAGCGGTCCGGCGGCGCGGTTTTATCCGGCGCGCGATATTTTGGCGTGCGGTATTATGGCGCAAAGGCCACAAGAAATCTAAGCGGTTGCCCCCTATCTTGGCCCTATGGGCTAACCAATTGCAGTTTTGGCGCTTCGCAGGAAGCGCGACAAAATATCAGGGACGATAGCGCACTATGAAAGGCTGCTAAGGGAAGCCCAGCACGACCTGGCGCAAGTCAATGCGTTCCTCAGGCTCTTTGAAGCCACCGGGGAGGCCGCCAATCTGCCGCCTTATGTTGACCTGAACCGAGTGCTGCGACGCGGCGCGACGACCAAAATCTGCATGGACGCGCTAGCTAAGGAAGGCCAACTCGATACCCGGCAACTGGCGATGCGGGTTATCCGGGCCAAGGGACTGAGTAAGTCCGATAAAGTTCTGGCGCAGCCGTGGCACTCGGGCAGCCGCAAGGGAGTGCCATCCATTTCGCCGCGGAAGGTCTTCCAGACGCCTACACCCAACGCGACGTAAACAATGCCAAAGCATATTTCTCCGGCATCGGAAGCATTCTCGGTCAGCGCTACGCGGTTGGCGTTTACAGCAATGGCGTTATTTGCGGGGGCCTGCTGAATGCTCAGCTTTGTCGTTATGCTCGGTTGTCAGCATCGGCCTCGTTCGAGGGGATCGCTCAATTTTATGCCAGCGGTCGCTGGTCGCTCGCACAGAAAACGCCTGTCGATATCGATTGGCAGGGTCTATCCATCGATAACGACGAAGCCGCCGCCGATTTTGGCGCGTTCGATACCCTGCAACTACCTTCCGTGTAAGAATAGCCGATCCTAAACAGGTCATTGCCTCGTTTCTGCAGGGAACACGAATGAATAATCCGAAGCATAGGCAGGGTTGCCAGTTGCCGCTGGCGCTTTATTCGGCCCCATAATCAAGACTCGGCGCACGTAGCGGCCGGCGCGAAGCACTAAGCTCTGCCGCGAAGGTTGGGCGATGCTGGCATATTGATGGCAATCCATGCAGGAATTCTTAGTCTGCATGTAGGTCTCCAGCGTAGTATTGGCGACGATGCGGTTAGCGCTCGACGGCGTGATGTCGCCAGTGCTGAGCGGCACGGTGCTCTTCGGCGGCACCGGAGAGGAGCTGTTCGGCCACTGCACGTCGATGAGGCGGTAGTAGTTGAACACCGAGTCGGCCGGCTGCAGGCTCCAGGCATAGCCGTTGACCGAATTCGCCTGTGAGTCGACCGGGGTGATGCGGGTGATCTGCATCGGCGCCGAATAGGGAAAGCAGCCGGGTGTCGGCGGCTTGCCGATTGGGCACGCATCTCCCGGCAGCGTATTGGGCACACAGTGATAGTAGGTGTCAGTCTGCGGATTGCAACTCGTGTTGAAGAAGGTGTAGCCCGGAGACGCTTTTCGATTGGGATTGGCCGGCAGCGTCGGCGCCACCGGGTTGCCGTTGTTATCGTCAGGATCGTTGTCGATCTGTTCGAAGGTCGCCCAGATGAATTGGTTGGCGCCCGGAACCTTGTGGATGATGTGCAGACCTACGAGGCCCATCGTCGCCTGCACGGTCTCGCCGCCGGGCAGCGTGTACTGTGCCAGCGAAGTCTTGTAGCGATAGTTGAGCGAGCCGTCCGCCGGCAGCGCCACCCAGGCGGCTTTGATCTCGATCGCGCCGACCCCCTGTCCATAGGTTGCGACGTTGCCGAGGCAATCGACGTCCGTGTTGCCCGACGCATTGCCGGCGGGAAGATTGAAGCCGCCGCGGCCGTTTTTGCCTGGCTGCGAAGCGCAGGCACGCTGACCCGCGAAGGTGGCCAAATCCGAGCCATTGAAAACATTGGTGGTGATGTAGGCGTACTCATCCAGGTTCAGCCGGATCTCGTAGAACGCCGGCACGCCGCGCTGATCGGTGATCCACTTGCCGTCGCCGGCCTGGCCGATGCTGGCGAGATTGAGCACGGCGTCGCCGAGCTTGGAGAGCTTGGTCAGCATCTTCACCACCGGGCGCTTCGCCATCCAGGCGGTCCGGGCCCGCGCGGCAGGCTGGGAGAACACCTGCGTCGCCGAGAGAAAGCTTTCCCACACCGTCGCCGCGGTGTCGTTCGGGGTGCCGAAGCTCGAGGGCTGGGCGTTGGGATCGGGCAGGCCCGGATTGTTCGGGTCGGCCTTCCAGTTGGCGTAGATGAACTCTTGCCAGGCGAAGCAGTCCGCGGCGGTCTGGTTCTTCATCGCCGTGCTGAAATAAGCCGGCAGCACCGGCTTCAGTTGCACCTGGGTCACGCCGATGGCGCTACAGGGATTGGTGACGCTGGCCGTCTGTGCCAAGACGGCGGGGCCGCCGAGCCCGAGCGAGAGCACGGCGGCAAGCGACGCGACGAGCGTGCGTCGATACATCTCGATCATGGCGCTACCCCGCATTGATATAGACGGCGGCCGGCAGCGACATCGCGGCCCCGCTGCTGGTGATCTGGATGCCGCGCAAGCCCGATGCCGTGCCCGACGCAACTGTGACGGTGATGGCGAGTGCGGTGTAGTTTCCCGGATAGGAATTACCGGGGACGGCGTAGAAGGTCGCCGTCGCGCTGTTCAGCGTGACCGCGATGCTCGGGTCCGGCCCGGAACCGTCGGCAAGCTGGATTTGCACCGTCAACGGCTCGGTGGTCGGATTGCAGGTCAGCACCAGCTGCTGCGACGACCCGTTGGCGGGCAGCCATGGCGCGATGAAGGTACTGTTGCTGGTGAGCGGCATCTGGGCGCCGGTCGGGCACGGCTCGTTGATCACGCTCATGGCGTTCCACAGCGCTGCCCACACGCATTGCAACGGCGCGCCGGGAGTCGGCGTGGTGCTGCTGCAAGGCGCCGGTGGCGGGTTCTGGTTGGCCGACAACGGTCGCGCATAGAGGCCGATCTTGAACTGATTGGCGATCTGGCCGCCCCATTGAATCGGTTGACTGTTGATCAGCATGTCGGCGAGCGTGAGGTTCGGGTTCATGGCGAGCCAGCTCGCCGGAATCTGCACCACGGCATGCAGCACCATGTTGCCGCCGAATGGCTGACCGGTGACCGGGTCGACGACGACGGCGGAGCCGCGCACGACCTGGTAGATGTCGATCGGCTTGGCGTCGGCTGGCACGTCGATGCCCACCGTGATGCTCGAGCCGAACGCGAAGCTGGTGGGGTCGGGAACCTGGATGTAGAGCCCGACCGGATTGGCCAGGCAGGCGCGCAGCGGCACGCCGGCATATTGGCCGCCCACCACCTGGTTGACGGTCTGGCCGATGGTCGGATCGCTGTGGCGGTATTCCTGCCCGTAATTGCCGCAGCAGATCAGCGCCTGGGCGTCGTTGTTGCCGGTGCCGCCGGGCGGCTGGTACTGCACCGTGGCGGCGCCGGCGAGACCCAACTCGGTCTGCAGGGTGTTCGGCGTGCTGGTCAGGTGCATCACGCCGCCATAGGAATTGGCGCCGTCGCGCATCGCGATCGGTCCCGAATTCCATTTGTTGAGCGGGTTATAGGCGTTCTGCCCGGTGTCGGGATCGATTACCGGATTGCCATTCGCATCCTTGAGCACGAGATCGTCGAGCGCGACCTTGATCTGATTAGCGGCGGGCGCGCCAGCGTTGAGCGTGAATTCATAGAGCGAGCGAACTTTTTCCGGGCTGACCTTCCATAACGTGTTCCAGTATTCCGGATTCTCGCAGGCGAAGTCGACACGCACCAGCTTGCTGTCGCCATTCCTGACTGTGGTCCACTCGCAATATTCGTCCATCCACCCACGCGGGCCATAGGGCCCAAATGTCTTCAGCGTTCCGCTCCAAGTGGCCTGCGGACAGAGTTGAGAGGGAATGTCTTGGAACGTCGTATTCTGTCCGGCGGCGATGTAATAGCCGGTGTCCGCCAATTGATAGATTTGATCCTGGGTGAGTCTGTAGGGGTTCGGCGGGCTGACCGGCGGCGTCGACGAATAGAACTGATCGATGCGCCCGGAAAACGCCACCCACGAGACTAGCGCCGCCGCGGTGTCCCGGGGAATGTCGACGTCGAGCGGATTGTAGAAGAAATACGCCGGATCCGGCGTCGCTTGCTGGATCCAGCCGTTCACGTCGATGGTCCAGCGGTTGCTCAGGTTGGCGTAGTCGAGACTGGTTGGCGGGAAGTCTTCGATGAAGGCGGGCAGCCCAAAGCTGGTCAGTTGCATGACACGATCTTTCCCATTTAGTACGGACGCAACGGTGCCGCGCCGCGCTCATTTATTTGTATGCAGAACGCCGCACGCGAATTCGATTGCGCTTGCCGCGCGACCAAGCCCGCTCGCGACCAATTTAGCGTGACACGAGGTGCAGGAAAAATATACGCCTCAGGGTTGCACTTTGATAGAGGCGATGTCGAAGTGCGTGTGCTCGGCCGGCTTCCAATCCAGCTAGTCACGCGCTATTGGCGAGTTTGAATCCTTGGCGCCCTGCGCCTGCAATACCTTGATTTAGAACGGAAAAATCTGGCTGCCCTTCCTGGATACATATCGAACCATGTGTCGCGCTCCAGAGCCCGCCTTTAGGCGGGTTTTGGAAGAAATCAGGGAGTTGCGCTTCGCTGCCTAGGCAGCGCGGTTCGTATTGGGGGCAGGCGAGTCGGGCGGAGCGGACCTGCTCCGCCCGGGTAGATCAGAGGTCGACCTGCTCCGCTATGGCAAGGGCATCATCAACTTCGATGCCGAGATGCCTGACAGTGCTCTCGATCTTGGTGTGGCCGAGCAATAGCTGCACGGCACGTAGATTGCCGGTTCGGCGGTAGATCAACGTGGCCTTTGTGCGTCTCAAGGAGTGGGTGCCGAATAGATGTGGGTCCAGCCCGATGCTGGCAATCCACTCGGATAACAGCCGAGCATACTGCCGTGTAGTCATGACGCGTTCCTGCCGGCGTCCGGCTGTGAACAGGAACTCCCCGGGCTTCTTGCCGGTGGCTCTCAGGTAAACATCGACTGCTTGTCGGGTTTGTTCGGTTATTTCAAACCTGACCGGCCGCCCAGTCTTCTTCTGGCGAACGGTCGCTCGATCGACTGAGTATCCACTGGGGGCGACATCCTCCATCTTTAGGGCGACGACATCGCAGCCTCGCAGCTTGCTGTCGATGGCTAGATTGAACATCGCCAAATCACGCACTCGCTGTTCAATCTGGAGTTTGGTGCGGATCGCCCAGACGTGTTTCTGCCGTAACGGGGGCTTGGCGCCTGTTAGCTTCCCCTTGTTCCAAGGGGCCCGTTTCGGCACGTGTAGAAGAGAATTGCCATCGTTTTGCATGATCTTACTCCTCTGTTGCAGAGGAGAAGCAGTCTGCCTTCTGTGCCAGAGGTCCTGGAACGGATGTCCATTTATTTGATCGCTATTCCCACTTTTTTGGTCGCTGTTGGGTGAAGAGGGACATTCGCTGCACTGCCGCGAACGGTAGCGATGGGCCCAGGCTTTGTGAAAACCATTCTGCAAGTCGTTCTGGCGCAAGATTGATTCGTGCAGAATGCCACTCGCGCATGAAAGATTCGCCAAGGCCACAAGTTCGATTCTTTTGTTGCGCGCTGGCGACTGTTTGCAGCGTTTTCACACAGCCTAGGCCATAAGGCGACATAAGCAAATTTTATTGCAGGTGCTGCCGATCAGCTCGTCGCACAACTAACTTCATCCCAGGCCTGCACCGTCACATGTTCAACGATACGTCCGCCGCGCAGGCTGAGTGTCATTGCGGACAGCACCTTGCAGCCGTCCGGGTAAAGACACTCTTCGATAAAAGATACCCGATCAGGACCCACCACTTCGTGGGTGACTTTATGTGTCATCTCACGAGAACAGACGTCATGCCAAAACGCATCAATATTTTTCTTGCCGTCAACAACCATGGGCGAGCTTGGCGGTCGGTTACGATCAACGATTTTCATCGTTGCGTTGTCAGTATAAAGTTCAAGCAACGACGTTGCGTTACTTTTCTCAAGCGCCGTCTTCAATTTTGAAAAATCGAACCCAGCTTGCATTTTCATACTCCACTGGCTAAATCGGTGATAATATAATTCGATGGCTCGGGCGTGTCTTAATTAATCGGTCAGAGGGCGCAGATCGGTCCATGTCCGCTTCTTTACTCCCCTAAAGCAGACAACAAGTGATACCGGCTGAAGCCGCCTATCGGCTCGATGCGGCGCTAATGGACAATGCCGCTCGCTCGTACCAACTGCTTGATTTAAGGATTACTTGTCGCTTTGCGGAATTACGCCTGATGCGGTTCGGCTTTTTGTACCGCGCATTGCCTTTTATGGCAGCTAAAAATCGCCCATTCCCACGCATGGAACATCTCCCCGACGCTCACCAACGGCGCTCTTAGTTCGGCGTTTCATGAGCGATGAGAAATTATAGCGCAGCGATTGATCAATGCCAGGGTTTTGCGGCGTGGTGCGTGCAAATGTCCGTTGTGTGTCAAATCGCTGCACTTTTGCGACGCCCCGCAATGTCCGGTCTACCCCCAAGACCGACCAAAGAATCCGGCATAGCGACAGCGGCTAATGGACGGTCGCTAAGGGCCTGTTTTTGGTCGCTTACGGGGGTAAAGCGGAAATGGCGCGGGCACCGCAAAATGACGTGAATGACCCGAAGATGGGGTAATCGGCCGGCCGGCGTTTCGATCGCTGGAGATTTTGGGTGCTGCGCTTCAGGCTGATGGTGAAACGAGGTCTGCATTTGCAGCCTCAAGCATCAGAAGGAGAAGCGTGAGCCATGGACCATTCTGCCGGACTAGACGTATCAGCCAAGGAGACCAGCGTCTGCATTGTGGATGACACAGGCAGGATCGTGCGGGAAGTGAAGGTGGCAAGCGAACCCGAGGAACTGCTGGCGGTGTTGAAGAACTCTGCCTACCACTTCAAGCGGATCGGGCTGGAAGCCGGACCATTATCGCAGTGGCTGTTCAGTGCACTGGCCGAAGCGGGCTTGCCGGTGATTTGTGTCGAGACGCGGCACATGCGGGCGGTATTGAAGGCACAGATCAACAAGACCGACCGCAACGATGCACGCGGCATCGCGCAGATGATGCGGGTCGGGCTTTATCGCCCGGTGCATGTGAAGACGTTACGCAGCCAGAAACTGCGGATGCTGCTGACCCACCGCAAGCTGCTGCAGTCGAAGGCCATCGCTACAGACAACGACTTGCGCGGCACTTTGCGCAACTTCGGCCTCAAGGTGGGCATGGTTGGGAAGGTGAAGTTCGAGGCCCGCATCAAGGAGCTTGTCGAGAACTTGCCCGACTTGGCTGAGTTGGTTGAACCGCTTCTTGTCGTCCGGCGGGTTCTTCGCGAGCAGTTTGTCATCCAGCATCGCCGCTTGCTGGCCATCGTGCGGGATGATGAGGTGTGCCGGCGCTTGATGACGGTCCCGGGCGTTGGCCCCGTGGTGTCGCTAACCTATCGCGCCACCGTCGATGTGCCGGCCCGCTTCCATAAATCCAAGTCAGTCGGGGCGGTGTTTGGGCTGACGTGTGCCAAGTATCAATCGGGCGAGGTGGAATGGAGCGGCAGAATATCACGCTGCGGAGACGAGATGATGCGGGTCATGCTCTACGAGGCAGCTCAGAGCATGCTGCGTTCGAAGAAATGGTCATGGCTCAAGGCCTGGGCCATGCAGATCGCCAGGCGCCGCGGGATGAAGAAGGCGATCGTGGCTCTGGCGCGCCGGTTGGCCGTGATCATGCACCGCATATGGGTTGACGGCACCGAGTTCCGCTGGACTCGGGAGGTCGCCGCAGCAGCATGAAAATCGTGCAGGATCAGACGTAATAGGAGAAACCTCGAGCTCCACCGAGCGGTGGAATGATGTCCCTCGCGGGACGATGGATGAGGTGAGTTCGCATGTCCGCTTGGACCTACCGTCACCCTGACGGCAAGGCCGACCCAAAGATTGTTCCGCCTCGTCCTCGAATCCCATAAT
>JBBRAL010000002.1:0-152693 GCA_038206805.1 Hyphomicrobiales bacterium
GCTCGACGTCGAGGCCAACGACATTCTGGTACTGCAAAATGCCGGTCCGCATTCGGAATCGGCGATGCCGGAGGCCGGCTACCTGCCGATTCCGAAAAAGCTCGCGACCAAAGGCGTCAAAGACATGGTGCGGGTGTCGGATGCGCGCATGAGCGGCACCGCCTTCGGCACCATCGTGCTGCACGTGACGCCGGACGCAGCCTCCGGCGGGCCGCTCGGCCTGGTGCGCAACGGCGATCGGATCAAGCTTTCGGTCAAAGAGCGCCGCATCGATCTCATGGTCGATGACGCGGAACTCAAACGCCGCGCCGCCACGGCCAAACCTACGGCCGATGCACCCACGCGCGGTTATGCCAAGCTCTATGCCCGGGAGATCCTCGGCGCCGACCAGGGCTGCGATTTCGCGTTTCTCAAGCCGCGCTGAAAAATGTGGGCGTCATTCGCGAGGTGATCGCGCTCGACCGGCGCTTAAGCGAAACGCGACCGCAGCCATTCAATCGCACTGCGCGTAACGCGATGTCTCACACTTATGCGCCATCGCTTGCGCTTCTACGATTTGCGGGTCAATCATATATTTGAACATAGCATTCCTCAGGCGGACTGCATCGGGGTTGCCCTTTGCAGCAGGTATGCTCAACCACATGTATGCGCGAATAAAATCTTCAGCGACACCTTTTCCTTCGTAATACATCGCGCCAAGATTGACCTGTGCGCTTCCATAGCCTTGCTGCGCAGCCGCCCGATACCATTTGAGGGCTTCTTTGAAATCCTGAGCGACACCCGTGCCATTATAATACATTGCGCCAAGAGCATTTTGCGCTTGCGCGTTGCCTTGTTCGGCCAGCGGTCGCAACAGCCGGATGGCCGTCGGGTAATCGCCGCGGTCATAGGCGGCGATTGAATCATCGAACGGATCGGCAAAAGCAACGCCGATGCTCACGGCGAGTGCGAGCATCGCAATCATCAGAGCACGCAAATTATTGTTGCGCATTTCCTGCCTCTATCGCCGTATCCGTTATCGTTGGGCAGACCAGGATAAAGAACATAATCCTCATCGGAAAAGACCAAAACAAAGTTTTTGGCAGGATCGTTCACCGACGCGATTTGGGAACGAAGTCGAAGCCGAAAAATGGTGCTGCCGCACAGGATTGAACTGTGGACCTCCCCCTTACCAAGGGGGTGCTCTACCACTGAGCTACGGCAGCCTTAACGCGAGCGAATATCCGATCACCAGGCCTATGTCGAGCGCTCAGGCTTGCCGGACGCGCCGGGGCCTTTTATGGCTTTGGTCGCATGACCGTCAAACGCAAAAATATCAGCGATAAGAGCCGAGCCGGGCGCCTGAAGGCGGCGCTGCGGGAAAACCTGCTCCGGCGCAAGGCGCAGGAACGCGGACGCGGACAGGCGGAACAGGGCAAGCCTGCTATCAGCAAGAATGAGCGCGGCTGAGTGTCCCATAATCCGCTCATTCCCGCGCCCGCCTGCGCGGGTGCAGGCTCCAGCGGGAATCCAGGGCTATGTTCGCAAAGTTGGCGATTTTCGCCCGAGTTCCCGCTCGCGCGGGGACGCGCGGAGACTTTTGGGCTGACTTTCGCCGCATTATCGCGGCGAGGGTGGTAACCTTCGCAAATAATTGGCTTTGCAGGAGGGTGCCCGGCGGGCCATAGATCGGGCAAGATTTGGCGTGGGCTAGCGCATGATCCCGAAAAGCATGTCCTCGACTTGATCGGGGATGGGGACCGGTTGTCGGATAAGATCATGCGCCAATAAGTAAGCGGGCGGGGCGACATGGATCGAATACGCATTATCGGCGGACAGCGTCTCAACGGCACGATCCCGATTTCGGGCGCCAAGAACGCCACGCTGCCCTTGATGATCGCCAGCCTGCTGACCGAGGACACGTTGATCCTCGACAATGTTCCGCAACTCGCCGACGTCGGACTGCTGCAACGCATTCTCGGCAATCACGGCGTCGATATCATGATCGCCGGCAAGCGGCCGGGCGACGACCCCAATAGCGGCCGCACCCTGCACATCTCCTCCAAGCACATCGTCGACACCACCGCGCCCTACGATCTGGTGTCCAAGATGCGGGCGAGCTTCTGGGTGGTGGCGCCACTGCTCGCGCGCATGGGCGAGGCCAAGGTTTCGATGCCGGGCGGCTGCGCCATCGGCACGCGGCCGGTCGATCTCTTGATCATGGCGCTGGAAAAGCTCGGCGCCGAGATCGAGATCGAGGGCGGCTATGTGATCGCGCGCGCGCGCAAGGGTCTGCACGGCGGCGACATCGTGCTCCCCAAGGTCACCGTTGGCGGCACGCATACCGCGCTGATGGCGGCCGCGCTCGCCAACGGCACCACGGTGATCGAGAACGCCGCGCGCGAGCCCGAGATCGGCGACGTCGCGGACTGCTTGAACAAGATGGGCGCCCGGATTAGCGGCGCCGGCACCTCGCGCATCGTGGTGGACGGCGTGCCGCGCCTGCATGGCGCGCGCCACGCGGTGCTGCCGGACCGCATCGAGACCGGCACCTATGCCATGGCGGTGGCGATGACCGGCGGCGACGTGCTGCTGCAGAACGCGCGGCCCGAACTGCTGCAGTCAGCGCTCGACCTGCTGGCGCAGACCGGCGTCACCATCACGCCGGCCAATGACGGCATCCGCGTTTCCCGCAACGGCGCCGGTCTGGCGCCGGTCGAGGTCACGACCGCGCCGTTCCCCGGATTTCCCACCGACCTGCAGGCGCAATTGATGGCGCTGATGACGCGCGCGCAAGGCACCTCGCATATCACCGAGGCGATCTTCGAGAACCGCTTCATGCACGTGCAGGAGTTGGCGCGCCTCGGCGCTCACATCCACCTCGACGGCGAGACGGCTACCATCGAAGGCGTCAAGCGGCTCAAGGGTGCGCCGGTGATGGCTACCGATTTGCGCGCTTCGGTGTCGCTGGTGATCGCGGGGCTGGCCGCCGAAGGCGAGACCATGGTCAACCGCGTCTATCACCTCGACCGCGGCTTCGAGCGGGTCGAGGACAAGCTCGCGGCCTGTGGTGCTGCGATCGAGCGGATCAGCGGGTAGGCGCGCTCCTGCTGCGACAGCCAATTTCGATCGGTTGATCAAAGTGCGGAGTACAATATGCGTTTGCGCGACTGTCACAACTTTCATGATTTCCGGCGGCTGGCCAGCCGGCGGCTACCGGGCCCGATCTTTAATTATATCGACGGTGCGGCTGACGACGAAGTGAGCTATCGCCAGAATACGGCCAGCTTCGAGCGCTGCGACCTGGTGCCCAATGTCCTGCGCGGTGTCGAAGCCGTTGATATGTCAGTGACGGTTATGGGCCAGAAGCTGGCAATGCCGTTCTATTGCTCGCCGACCGCACTGCAGCGTCTGTTCCACCATCGGGGCGAGCAAGCCGTCGCAGCGGCGGCGGCGAAGTACGGCACAATGTTCGGGGTGTCCTCGCTCGGTACGGTTAGCCTGGAGGCATTACGCAAGGCCCACGATACGCCGCAAGTTTATCAATTCTATTTTCACAAAGACCGCGGTCTAAATCGCGCCATGATGCACCGCGCCAAAGAAGCTGGCGTCGAGGTCATGATGTTGACTGTGGATAGCATCACCGGCGGCAACCGCGAGCGCGACTTGCGCACTGGGTTTTCCATTCCGTTCAAGCTGACTCTAGGCGGCATGCTTCAATTCGCCATTAAGCCAATGTGGGGCATCAATTACGTCACTCATGAAAGCTTTAAGCTGCCTCAGCTTGACGAGCACGTCGACATGAGCGGTGGCGCCGTATCTATCGGCCGGTATTTTACCGAGATGTTGGACCCTTCGATGAACTGGGACGACGTGGCGGAAATGGTTCGGCTGTGGAATGGCCAGTTCTGTCTGAAGGGCATTATGTCGGTGGCCGATGCGAAACGCGCGGTTCAGATAGGTTGCACCGGCATCGTATTGTCCAATCATGGCGGCCGGCAGTTGGACGGCTCGCGAGCGGCATTTGATCAACTGGCTGAAATCGTCGATGCCGTGGGGGATCGAATCGACGTGATGATGGACGGCGGAATCCAGCGCGGCACCCATGTCTTAAAGGCGCTTTCTCTGGGCGCTAAAGCCGTTGGGGTCGGACGCTTCTATCTCTATCCGCTCGCGGCGGCCGGCCAGGCCGGCGTTGAGCGAGCCCTTGGCCTGATGCGGGCGGAGATCGAGCGGGGCATGAAGCTGATGGGCTGTAGTGCAATCGATCAGCTCTCGCGTGAAAATCTGCGATTTAGATAATGGCTTCGCGATCTTGATTGTCGCCGGCGTGTGGTTACCAGTGCCGGTGCACGGCGCAGGCCTGTAGGACCTGTGACAGCAACCCATCCTACAGCTTTGTATTCTTTCCTGTTAGTTTTACTCGCGGCCCGTTGCCGTTGTTGAAAGTGACGCCGACAGCTTCAAGCGTGTGTCGAATAGGTTGCAGATTATTCCGCGTCGGAAAACGGCGGCCTTTTTCGAATTTGATGATGACGTTCCGGGACGCCGACATGGCGGCAGTGTCGCCTCGTTCATGCCGATGTCTTTGTCACCGCCCCCGGCCACTCTTCTTCGCCTTCACCGGCTCGAAGCTGATCTTCAGCCGGTGCCCGGTCGCCTTAGCGAAGCGCGAGAGCGTTTGAACCGATACATCGCGTCCGTTTTCCAACCGGGTCATCGTGCGCCGCGTTGTCTTCATGCGCCGCACGAGTTGAGGATAATTCAAGCCGGATCGCTGACGCGCTTTAGAGACCTCGGCCATGAGCGCAAATTCTTCTTCCAGCGCGTCGTATTCCTTGCGGTACGCCGGGTCCTTCATCAATTTCTTGTGCAGGGTGGTAAGCTTCATCGTCCGACCTCGTTTGCGCGACTTTGCGATAGGGCTGGCCAGCGCTCAATACCCTAAAAAATAAACTTCAGGATCATATTCCTGCCATAATTGTAGGATCAAATGTCCAAATCCCGTCCCGTTACCGAGAGGCGTCTGATCAAGCGTCTTCTGACGCGGGGCGGGAGGCGGTGGCCGGTTGGGGGTGCTGGAGATGCGGCACCGATCACCCCAGCCGGCGGTCCAAGCCGCCTCGTCCCGGCGCGCCAACCGCGCGCCACGGGCCCCGTGATGGCGGGAACGGCAACCGGTCACAGGTTCGCCGCGCCCGACCTGGGCCCATAGCGGTGGATAGGCGTTTCTAGAGCAAGAGAGCGCCTGAAAAGGTCAGTCCACCGGGGGCGAGACGGAGCAAACCTCAAACATCGCGCGCGGGACGCCATGGAAACGGCGGACTTGCGGTTATTCGGACTTCGGCACGCCTCGATGCTGCGAGGCGTCGAGGTCCGCGGGTCCGTCAGGACCCTGGCGTCCCGCGCGCCCTCGGCTCTTTTTCGGGGCGGCGGAAATGGAAATAAAGCGACGGCCTACCCGGGGCCGCTCAATAATACGGGCGATGACGCTTGTCTTGTGCGGCGATGCCGGAGCAAACTAAGAGCATGATCCCGAAAAGTGGGAACCGGTTTTCGGAAAAGATCATGCTCAAGCAAAACGTTAGGGCCAGCCTCTGATTCAATTCAAAACAATACGGCTCTAGCCAACGCATGACGGGGAACAGCAAGTGGCCGACATCAAAGTCATGAGCGCGGGCGCCGTGCAGACGATAGTGACGGCACTTGGCGCCGAATTCGAACGCGAAACCGGCAACAAGCTCAATCTGAATTTCGGCACCGTCGGTTCGCTGCGCGAGCGGCTGCAGGGCGGCGAGACCGCCGATCTGGTCATCCTGTCGGCTTCGGCGATCGACGTGCTGGAGAAGACCGGCATGTTTCTGCCCGGCAGCCGTACCGAGCTGGGCCGCACCGTGACCGGCGTCGCCGTCAAGGAAGGCGCCGCGCTGCCGGACATTTCCACGCCGGAGGCCTTCAAGCAGGCGCTGCTCAAGGCCAAGACGGTCGCCTACACCGATCCAAAGGCCGGCGGCTCGTCCGGCACATTCTTCGCTGGCCTGCTGGAAAGGATGGGGATTGCCGATGCGGTCAATGGCAAAGCGGTGCTGGGCAAGCGCGGCCACGACGTGGCGCTGTCGATCGCCGATGGACGGGCCGAGCTCGGCACCACCTTTATCAGCGAACTGCTGCCGCAGAAGGGGGTCACGGTTGTCGGGCCGCTGCCGGGCGACTTGCAGAACGTCAATTCATATACAGCCGCCATCCCCGCCCGCGGCACCGCGCGCGAGGGCGCTATCGGCCTGCTGCGCAAGCTGACCGATGCCGGCACCCGCGATCGCTGGACGGCGGCAGGCCTGGAGCCGGCTTTTCCGTAGCCGGCCCTGACCCGGGGCCGGCACGACCTTGCAGGGCCGCATACGCACGCCTAACTACGGCGTGACGGGAGCGGATCAAGTCGATGAACCGGACATTGGACCAGTTGAAATTCGTCGTCCTCGACGAAGAGGATCTGGAAATCGTTTCGACCCACTTGCAGGACGCGGTGGTCAAGGTTTCCGACGTGCTGTGGCGGCCGCAGGAAAAACGTCTGGTGCTGGCGCTCAACCGCTTCGATTGGGAAAGCGCGCAATCCGCCAATCCCGAATATCGCCGCCGGCGCGCGGCCTTGCGCTTCGAGCGCGTGCTGTCCTGCAAAGGCCGC
The DNA here is from genome assembly GCA_038206805.1 of Hyphomicrobiales bacterium. Classification (GTDB taxonomy): domain Bacteria; phylum Pseudomonadota; class Alphaproteobacteria; order Rhizobiales; family Xanthobacteraceae; genus Pseudolabrys. Next base: position 6,662 of record JBBRAL010000002.1, read on the forward strand.
GACGTAAGCCTGGCCGGCAAGGACGAGGTGCTCAACCTGCTGGCGGTCGAATTTTCCGAGACCGACGAGCCATCGGGCATTGTTACGCTGACTTTTTCGGGCGGCCCCGCTTTGCGGCTTGAGGTCGAATGCCTGGAAGCCGAACTGGCCGACCTAGGACCGTCCTGGACAACGGCGGCCTGTCCGGCCCACGTGCTCGCCGACGAAACGCCGCCGAATTCCAAGCGCAGGTGACGGCCGCCGCGCTGTTTGCCGGTACGCCGGCCAAGGCCGATATCGGGTGTCACTGCGTGCGACTTGGCGCGCCCGCGGTCTGTACGGTCACCGTGCTTGATTGCAATATCAATCGCGGCGGAGCCTTTGTTCTTGAGCGCGGGTCTGCGGCAGCGCGAGGCCGGACGGCCCTGTCCGGCGAAAGGGTTGACGCCAACCGGCGCATCACCCATTGACCTGTGATCCGGGCTTAAGTCCGGTAGGATGAGGCCATGCCGCTTCGACTGGATAGCCAAGCCGCCGACTTCGCCGCGCGATTTAACGCCTTCCTCGGCGTCAAGCGCGAGGCGGCGCAGGACGTCGAATCGACCGTGCGCGGCATCATCGACGCGGTGAGGACGCGCGGCGACTCAGCGCTAGCCGAATTCACCCTCAAGTTCGACCGCGTCGATCTGGCCAAGCTCGGCATGCGCGTGACGGCGGCCGAAGTCGATGCGGCGGCGGGCCAATGCAAGCCGGAGGCGCTGGCCGCGCTCAAGCTCGCGCGCGAGCGCATCGAAGCCTATCACCGGCGCCAGACGCCGAAAGACGAACGCTTCACCGATGCGCTCGGCGTCGAGATGGGCTCGCGCTGGACCGCGATCGAAGCTGTCGGTCTCTACGTGCCGGGCGGCACCGCGGCCTATCCGTCGTCGGTATTGATGAACGCCGTGCCGGCCAAGGTCGCCGGTTGCGCGCGTCTGGTGATGGTGGTGCCGGCGCAAGGGGACAAAGGCGGCAAGTTGGAGCCGCTGGTCCTGGCGGCGGCTAAGCTCGCCGGCGTCGACGAGATCTATCGCATCGGCGGCGCGCAAGCCGTAGCCGCGCTCGCCTATGGCACGCAGAGCATCGCGCCGGTCGCCAAGATCGTGGGACCCGGCAACGCCTATGTGGCGGCGGCCAAGCGCCTGGTGTTCGGCCAGGTCGGCATCGACATGATCGCCGGCCCGTCCGAAGTGCTGATCCTCGCCGACAGCACCGGCAATCCCGACTGGATCGCCGCCGATCTGCTAGCGCAAGCCGAGCACGACGCCAGCGCGCAATCGATTCTGATCACCGACGATGCCGATCTGGCCGCGCAGGTCGAGAAGGCGGTGGAATCGCAACTCAAGACATTGCCGCGCGCGGAAATCGCGGCCGCGTCATGGCGCGATTTCGGCGCCATCATCATGGTGCGCAAACTCGACGACTGCATAGCGCTGGTCGACCGGCTGGCGCCCGAACATCTGGAAATCGCCGCCGCCGATGCCGAGAAGCTGGCGAGCCGTATCCGCAATGCCGGCGCCATCTTCATCGGCGCGCATACGCCCGAGGCCATAGGCGATTACGTCGCCGGCTCCAACCACGTGCTGCCGACCGCGCGTTCGGCGCGATTTTCGTCGGGCCTCGGCGTGCTCGATTTCATGAAGCGTACCTCGATCCTCAAATGCGGACCCGAGCAGCTGCGCGCGCTGGGGCCGGCCGCGATCGCGCTCGGCGAGGCGGAGGGGCTCAGCGCCCACGCCCGCTCGGTGGCGATCCGCCTCAATCGGCAATGAGCCCGGCGAAAACATCGCCCGCTGGCGGCAAGCAGCGCCTGGTCTCCGTCACCCTCGACGAGGAAACGATCGGCCGCGCCAATGCGGACGTCGAGCATGAACGCGAAGTCGCGATCTACGATCTGCTCGAGCAAAACGTTTTCGCGCCGGTCGGTCACGGCGGCGGTCCATACGCGCTGCATCTGAGCATCAACGGCAACCGTCTGGTGTTCGACATCCGCCTGCCAGACGGCACGCCGGTGGTCGCGCATTTGTTTTCGCTGTCGCCGCTGCGCCGGATCGTCAAGGACTACTACATGATCTGCGACAGTTATTATCAGGCGATCCGCACCGCCACGCCCGACAAGATCGAGGCGATCGACATGGGCCGGCGCGGCATCCATAACGACGGCTCGGACATCCTGATCGAGCGGCTCAAGGACAAGGTGACGGTCGATGTCGACACCGCGCGCCGCCTGTTCACCCTGATCTGCGTGCTGCACTGGAAGGGCTAGACCATGTCGCAGGTTGGTCGATCCCAGTTCCGCTCATTCCCGCGTAAGCGGGAATCCAGGGCCACGAAAACAACCGGTGCGTTTGAGCGCTGGGTCCCCGCTTTCGCGGGGACGAGCGGGGAATAAGTGTCCGCGCCCGAGCGCCTCTCGCGTCCCCACGCGGTCTTGTTTGCCTGCGGCATGAACGCGATCCGCTCGCCGATGGCGGCCGGCCTGTTCCGGCAGTTTTTCGGCAAGACGCTCTATGTCGCCTCCGCCGGGGTGCAGAAAGGCGAACTCGACCCGTTCGCGGTCGCCGCCATGGAAGAGATCGGCATCGACATTACCCGCCATAAGCCGATCACCTTCGAGGAATTGGACGAGCTGGAAGGCCTCAATTTCGATCTGATCGTGACGCTGTCGCCGCCCGCGCACCACAAGGCGCTGGAACTCACTCGCACCAACGCGGCGGCGGTCGAATACTGGCCGACCGTCGATCCCACGGGAATCGAGGGCAGCCGCGAGCAGCGGCTCGACGCCTATCGGGCGGTGCGGGACCAGTTGATGGCGCATATCCAGGAGCGGTTCGGGCAGGCCGGGCAGGGGAATGAGTGAGGCAAGGCGTTGTCATGGCCGGACTTGTCCCGGCCATCCCGCTTAGGATGGCACCGCGTTGCGCTTCTAAGCGGGGTCACCGGGACAAGCCCGGTGACGACAAATCCGTCGGTTTGCGAAACCAGCCCCGTTCCGCTAGTTTCCGCGCGCATTCGCAACGGTTTAATCCCCATCTCGGTGCCGCAGACCAATGATCGGCCGTCCCAAATTCGTACTCGCGTCCGGCTCGCCGCGACGGCTCGCTTTGATCAATCAGGCCGGCATCGACCCTGATGCGCTTAAGCCCGCGGATATCGACGAAGCCCCCCGCCGCGGCGAGATTCCGCGCGCCTATGCCACTCGGCTGGCCCGCGCCAAGGCGGAAGCGGCGTTGGATAACGTGAAGCTCGACGACGAATTGCGCGGCGCCTACATCCTGGCCGCCGACACCGTGGTGGCGGTCGGCCGGCGTATTCTGCCGAAGGCCGAACTGCTCGACGAAGCGGCGCAATGTCTGCGCCTGCTGTCGGGCCGCACTCATCGCGTCTACACCTCGATCTGCCTGGTCACTGCCAAGGAAGCGTTCCGCCAGCGGCTGGTGGAAACGCGCGTGCGGTTCAAGCGGCTGTCGGCCGAGGATATCGAGGCCTATCTCGCCTCGGGCGAATGGCGCGGCAAGGCCGGCGGCTACGCGGCGCAGGGCATTGCCGGGACCTTCATCGTGAAGCTCGTCGGGTCATACAGCAATGTAGTCGGCCTGCCGCTGTATGAAACCGTGAGCCTGCTCGGCGGCGAGGGTTTCCCGATCCGCTTCGGCTGGCTCAACGCGGTTTGAGGCGTGTTCTCGGAGCGCCATTCCACAATCCGCTCATTCCCGCGTAAGCGGGAATCCAGGGTTACAACTATAAAGCTATTGATGTGCATCCCTGGCTCCACGCTTGCGCGGGGACGAGCGGAAGAACAGCGGCTAGCGAGCACAAGCCGGCGACCTGTGGTCCGGATGCGGTCATGAATATCGCGCTATGGCTCCATCGTTCCGGCCTTAGTCATCCCGCCCTGCCGGCTACGGCATCCGGCACGCGCATTGTCGCCAGTTATGGCGAATTGGCCTTGCGCGCCGCGCGCTTGGCCGGCGCGCTGCGCGATCGGTGCAAGCTTTCGCCCGGCGATCGTGTCGCCGTCGTGGCCAAGAATTCGCCCGACTACATCGCGCTGCTCTATGGCATCTGGCACGCCGGCCTGGCCGCCGTGCCGGCCAACGCCAAGCTGCACGGCGCCGAGTTGGGCTACATCCTGGAACATTCCGGCGCGCGCGTCTGTTTTGCCTCGCCCGGCGTCGACGCCGAGATCGCCGCGCACGCGCCGCCAAGTCTCGAACGGCTGATCGTCATCGGCAGCACCGAATACCAGGCGCTGTTTGCGGCCGACGAAATCGCGGTGACGCCGCGCAGCGCCGACGATTTGGCCTGGCTGTTTTACACTTCGGGCACCACCGGCCGGCCGAAGGGCGCCATGCTCACCCACCGAAATATCGCGGCGGCGAGCCATGCTTATGCGTTCGAAGTCGATCCGGTGACGCCGGGCGACACCATCCTGCATGCCGCGCCCATGAGCCACGGCTCCGGCCTTTACATCATGGCCCATGTCGCGCGGCTCGGCGTGCAGACGGTGCCGGAGAGCGGCGGTTTCGAGCCGGAGGAAATTTTCGCGCTGTTTGACGCCTGGCCGCGGGTGTCGATGTTCGCTGCGCCCACCATGATCAAGCGCCTGGTCGAATGTCCGGCCGAATGCCGGGCCGATAATATCCGCACGCTGATCTGGGGCGGCGCGCCGATGTATGTCGAGGACGCGCTGCATGCGCTCGATCGCTTCGGGCCGCGGCTCGCCCAGATCTACGGCCAGGGCGAGGCGCCGATGACCATCACGACGCTGTCGAAGCAGGACATCGCCGACCGCGATCATCCGCGCTGGCGCGAGCGCCTGGGTTCCGCCGGCAAGCCCTATTCATGCGTCGAGGTCATGGTCGCGGACGGCGAGGATGCGCCGGTGGCGGCGGGCGAGACCGGAGAAATTCTCTGCCGCGGCGACGTGATCATGGCCGGCTACTGGCGCAATGACGAGGCGAGCGCCGCCAGCTTGCGCAGCGGCTGGCTGCACACCGGCGATGTCGGCAGCTACGATGCAGACGGCTACCTCACCCTCAAGGACCGTTCCAAGGACCTGATCATCTCGGGCGGCTCCAATGTCTATCCGCGCGAGGTGGAGGAAGTGCTGCTTACCCACGGCCAAGTGCGCGAGGTCTCGGTCATCGGCCGGCCGGACCGCGAATGGGGCGAGGTGGTGGTGGCCTATATCGTCGGTGCCGCCAACGCCGCCGAGCTTGACGCCCTTTGCCTGGCGCATATTGCGCGTTTCAAGCGGCCGAAGGATTATGTCTTTGTCGATGCGCTGCCGAAAAACAACTACGGCAAAATCCTGAAGCGGGAACTGCGCGATTTGGACGCGGCCGGTTCCGATAAGATCATGCGAAAGCAAAATGGCGCACCATGAATGAGATTGACCGCAAAACATCAGCCGCGCGCTGTCCGCTGTGCGGCAAGCCGGTTGAACAGGCGTTCAAGCCGTTCTGCTCGAAACGATGCGCCGACATCGACCTCAATCGCTGGCTGTCCGGCGTCTATGCTATCCCGGCCAAGGAAGATGAAGACGAGGATGGCGAGCGCCCGGCGGATGGCGATGCAGGTGAGAGATCAAGTGAAAAATCAAGCGAGAAATCATGACTAAGCAGGCCGCCGCAATAAGCCCCGATTGGCCGGACCGGTTGTTCGACGCGCTCAAGCGCGCCGGCATCCGTCAGGTCGGCTATGTGCCCGATGCCGGTCATGCCCGGCTGATCGATCGCTGCCGCGCCGATCCGGATATTCGCGACATCGTGCTCACCACCGAGGAGGAGGGCGTGGCGCTCGCCGCCGGCGCTTGGCTGGGCGGCGAACGCTCGGCGTTGTTGATGCAGTCGAGCGGCGTCGGCAATTGCGTCAACATGCTGTCGCTGGCAAGGACCTGCCGGTTTCCGCTGCTTGTGTTCATCACGATGCGCGGCGAATGGGAGGAGTTCAATCCCTGGCAGCAGCCGATGGGTTCGATCGTCGAGCCGGTGCTGCGGCTGTGCGAGGCGGAAATCTATCGCGTGCGTACGCCGGACGAAGTCGAAGGCGCGGCCGAGCGCGCTGTGCAACTGGCGTTCGGCGACGAGCGCATCGCCGCCGTGGTGTTGTCGCAGGAACTGATCGGCAAAAAGGTGTGGACCAAATGAGCAAAGGGGGATTGGAGCGCCGCGCCGCCATGGCCACGCTGCTCGCCGGCCGGCAGGACGATCTGCTGGTGGTGCCGGGGCTGGGCTCGACCACCTGGGATCTGGCCGCGCTCGGCGACGACGATCGCAATTTCTATCTCTGGGGCGCCATGGGCGGCGCCGCCATGATCGGGCTCGGGCTGGCGCTGGCGCAGCCCGACCGGCGCGTCGCGGTCATCACCGGCGACGGCGAGATGCTGATGGGGCTGGGCTCGCTCGCCACCATCGGCATCCAGCGGCCGGGCAATCTCGCCATTATCGTGTTCGACAACGGCGTCTATGGCGAGACCGGCATGCAGCCGAGCCACACCCAGAGCGGCGTCGATCTCATCAATGTGGCCGGCGCCTGCGGCATCGGAACCTGTCTCGACGTGCGCGATGAGGCCGGTCTGGCCGACCTCGCCCGACGGTTGAAGGACTTGCGCGAGACCCTGTTCGCCCGCGTTACGATCGAGGCCAGCGAGCCGCCGCGGGTGCTGCCGGAGCGCGACGGCACCGTGCTGAAACGGCGGTTCCGTGCCGCCATTGGGGTTAAAGCGTGAGGATTAAGCCGTTTCGGCGCCGTTCTGGACAGTGAGGAATCGAGCCTTTATAACGCGCGCGCTTCTGTTACCCGCTCACGTCGAGCGGATTTGGCGCCCAGGTAGCTCAGTTGGTAGAGCATGCGATTGAAAATCGCAGTGTCGGTGGTTCGATTCCGCCCCTGGGCACCATTCACCCTTCGCCGAAAATTCGGTCCCGAAATCGTCCAGCGCGCTTGGCCTTTCCGCCAAGGCTTGCGGAACACAAGGCTTGCGGAACACAAGGCTTGCGGAAAACAAGGCTTGCGGAAAACAAGGCTTGCGGAACACAAGGCTTGCGGAACACATGCCTTGCGGAACAGATTTTTTTGACCTTCTGCCCGGACAGTTTGTCGCGGCGTTAGTCGAACAGCTTTCCGGTCTGAACATTAAGCGGAACAATCGCGCCGGCATCGTTCGCCGCCACGACGGCAGACGATACTCATTCTTCACCATAGCTGCGCAAAGTTCCGAAGTAGATCTACACAGAATGACGGCTGCCTTCGTTCTGCTGGTTATCGATCAATCAATATTAAGGGACCGGAGTACCGCTCATCGGTATTAGCTTCTAGCTTGAGCGTGCATTCACAACTGAAACAATCTGAATCGCTCAATGACCGGCACGATGCTACCGTGAATTATTGTTTTGACGGTGAGCAATTTTGAACTGCGCAACTCTAGATTTCATGGCATGCGCATGTAATCGAATACTGAAATCGATTCTATGAAACTTCTTTTCGTTTGCGTTGGAAAATAATCTGGCGTGCAGGCAACGGTGGATTGGTGCAAGACCAAATCGCCGGATTGAATGCACGGACCTGCTAGAGGAAACGCATATGAAATCGCCGGTCGCCAAGCGCTCGATCATTATTGCCGGAAATAAGACCAGCGTCAGTCTCGAGGACGCATTCTGGAGCGAATTGAAAGAAATTGCGCATGTTCGGCACATGACCTTGTCGAATTTGGTGAGCGATATCGATACGCGCCGCCAGCAGGGCAACTTGTCGTCCGCCATCCGGCTGTTCGTGCTTGATGGCGTGCGTCATCACTATTCAGGATATGCCAGAGATCGTGTCGTCGAGGATATAATCCGGCAAAACGGAAAAGCTCGCGCCTGATCGAGCGGCAGCACGCAGCATCGGCAACGATTTTATTTTTATTCGGCAGCGCGGCCGCAATAGGCCCGGCGCACGAACGGTCTTTGCCGTTGTGGTTGGCCAGCGCGTGAATACACGTACGAATTTGTGACTAGCAAAAGGTTAGCACTACATTAGCGAGTTTCGTTTTGGATGATGCCGCTATGGGGCCGGTTTCGAAATCGAAGTGCATGTAGACCGGTCAGCCGCGTACTCTGGCATAGTGAAATCGATTTGATGTCTTTCAATATTCTTCACGTCGACGACGATTCCGACATCCGGGAGGTCGTACAGCTTTCACTCGGTCTCGATCCTGAGTTCGCGGTGATGAGCTGCGCGAGCGGAGACGATGCGGTTGCGATAGCGGCCGATCAAGCACCGGACCTGATCCTTTGCGATGTCATGATGCCTGGCATGGATGGCCCCGCCGTGCTCGCGCGCCTGCGCGAAAAAGCATGCACGGCGAGGACCCCGGTCGTCTTCATGACGGCCCGCGCGCAACCTCGCGAGCTGGAGCAATTGAAGTCGCTCGGCGCCGCGGCCGTTATCACAAAGCCATTCGATCCAATGAAGCTTGCCGGCATGGTGCGCGGCCATCTGGGCACCGACAAGTTTGCCAAAGTCGGCGATGGCTTTAGCCAACGCTTGCGGGCGGATGCGGTCACGCTCACGAGATTTCAGAAGGACCTTCGCGGCAAAACCGATTCATCGGCAAAGCTGGAGGGCCTGCAATCGTGCGCCCATAAGCTTGCCGGCGCGGCTGGCATTTTCGGTTTCCAGGCTGTGAGCTTTAACGCGTCAGCCGTCGAAGAAGCCGTTATCGAGCGGCGCGCCGGCCGGGGCGCTGCGGGAATGGTTGAGGCCCACCTCGATGCGCTTCTTGAATGTATCGAGCGCAATTAGGTGAGCTGACGAATAACAGCCGATGCATGCAGCCTGCCGGCGCGCAATTGCCATGGGTTGTGATGAAACCAAGCGGAGGCGGACATGACGGACATAACCGAGGCGAGCCAAAAAGCGCCGCCCAAGATGCTCATTGCCGATGACGATCCGGACATTGTGAGATTGCTTGCCGATCGCTGCTTGAAGCTGGGATTTAAGGTCGAAACCGCGACCAACGGAATGCAATTGCTGATCAAGGCGCGCCAGAGTCATCCCGACGTCATGATCGTCGATATCAACATGCCTGAACTGGACGGACTTTCGGTTTGCACGCGTCTGCTGGATCCTGGCAGCCGGCCCATCGATGTCGTCGTTGTGACAGGGAGTGCGGACCCAGAGATGGCCGAGCGCTGCGATAGCCTGGGGTTATTTTATGGACGCAAGGGACCTGACTTCTGGAAAAGCATCGAAGCCGCATTGGTTGAAATTTATCCGAACATGGCCGACAAGATTGGACAACAGGAAATGCAGTTGACAGGCGCCGAAGTACATGAGCGCCCGCGCGTGCTCGTGCTCGTGGTCGATGACGATCCGGCCATACAGATGTTCCTCGCGAGCCGGCTCGGAAAATTCGGTATCGACACGCTCTATGCATCCAATGCCGTGCATGCTTATCGTATTGCCTGCAAAGCGCGGCCGAGCGTCGTCATTACCGACAACTACATGCCGGACGGAGATGCGCAGTACCTTCTCTGTCGCTTGCGCAGTACTCCTGCGACCGAGCATATTCCTGTCTTTGTCATCAGCGGAAGGACGCTTGACGAATTGACCGAGCAAAACCTAAAGCGGGAAATTTGCGGCCGGCCCGGGGCGGCTCGGATTTTCAAGAAGTCGTTCGATACCCGTGAGCTTTTCGAAGCGTTGCAACAATTTTGCGGCTTCGCAAAGAATTCGATGAAAGCTTGAGCCGTTAATGACGGCTACACCCGCGATGCGTTGCGGCAAGAAATTGCGCCGCGCTGCGTTGCGGTTGTCACCCCGTCTCACGCGTCCGGTCGATTGAGCGGCACGGCCGCCAAATTTTTTTGGTCATTCCCCATCGGGGTAGTGACAATCCAACCCTGCAATACCATAAGCCTTTGATAAATAATGCGTTTTAATACTATAAAAGTATCTTCCGTGCGAAAAAGAAAGCGACAACCGCCGATCGTGTGAAGGATACGCAAACATGGCTCTCCCGCTTGCGCCCAGTAGCGATATTTTTGTTGTCGATGATGACCCGACCATGCGCGACGTGCTTTCGGCCGTCTTCAACTCGGCCGGCTATCGCGTTACCAGCTTCGCCGATGGCGAAGAATTTTCTGCCGTCGCGCGCGCACACCCCACGGCTTGCGTCCTACTCGATTTGCACATGCCAGGCCGTTCCGGCATTGCGCTGCTGAAGGAACTCAATGCGCAGCATCACCCGGCGCCGATCTTCATTATTTCGGGGGACGACGATATCGACTTCGCGGTCGAGGCGATCAAGAACGGTGCATTCGACTATATCGTCAAGCCGTTCGATGGCCATGGCATTGTCGCCCGGGTCGGCACGGCCATAGCAAATTTTGCCAAGCGCAATACCAATGGCGCCGGCAATGGCGTGGTGTTCGATTTTTCAGGCCACCATCTGCTCACGCCACGCGAGCGTGAGGTGCTGGCGCTGATTGCAGGCGGCGCATCCAACAAGGAAGCAGGCCGCCAGCTTGGCATCAGTCCGCGCACCATTGAGGTGCATCGCGCCCGCATCATGGAGAAGCTTGCTGCCCGCAATGCCGCCGACCTGGTGCGCATCGTGCTCAGTGGAGCCACGAGCCGGAGCGAGCGCCCGCTCACGGCGTCGCCATGTCTGGTTACCTGAGCGCCAAGAGGCGCCTGAGCGCTAAGACGCGCCGTTCGATGACGGATATTCGTCGCGTCATGTCCCGATGAAATAGCCGGCAGATTGACCTGGCCCGCGTTTGATTCCTATCGCAAGCCTGCAATGCGCCGCCGCCGTCAGCTCGGATAGCGTTTGCGGCTCTTTTTGGCGGGCCGTTGCTCGGATCCGGTATAGAACGGGTTTAGCCCGCAGGACCCGCCAATTCCGGCGATCGTCGCCCGGCATTGCTCGATGGTGACAAAGCCGCAATTGGTGCCGCCGCCGTCGCGGCCGCCGCTATAGAACGCGCACCATTTATACGGGTTGGCATTGGCCGTGCCGGCAGCGGCAAATAACCAGGCCGCCAGGCCGGCGGCGACGGTGAGGCCAAACAGCGCCTTGCCCATGATGCTCCTCCTGAATACAGCCGTTACCGATTGATAACACCTAGCCGCGCCATCCGGTTCGCACGATTGCGTGCACCAGCCATGATTTATTTACGCGCGGCATCGACCGCCGCATGGCCTCGGCCGGTTCTGGCGCACTACACCTGCTCGGCGTTGAGATAGGCCAGCCGCGCGCCACAGAACGCGCAGAACAGGCCCAGGCCCAGCGCGGTCAAGCCGGCGATCACGTCCACGGCGCCGCCGAGATTGCCGCTTTTGCTCATGATGCCGCCGGCGGTGGCGACCGCGAACACCACCGCGATGAGAAAGCGCTGCGCCAGCCGGTAGAGAAACTCACGCTCGCGCGCCGCCGCGATCAGATAGGCGCCGGTTCCCCAGCCGCCGACAAAGCCGGCGGCGCCGATCGCCCACCAGGCCAGCGCCGAGGCAAGCTGCTGGGAGTAGCCGGCGGAGGCCGCGCGCAGTACCGAATCGATCCCTCCGCCGAATACCGTGAGCACGATATGCACGACCAGCGCCGCGAACACGCCGCAGGCGATGGCGGCGGCATAGTGCAGGCGGCGGAGTGCGTCGGTGTCCATCTTGGCGGTGTCCGAAACGGCAGCGGCGACGGCTTGTTGCCGCCGCCGCAAGATAGCCGATGAAGTTGCCGCCCGCTAACGCGGCGGCGTGTTCAACAGTTCGTGGAATTCGCGCTCCAGCGCATCGAGCGCGGCCCGGCGCGCGGGCGTCATCAAGTTTTGCTGGTCGTTCTCACCTTGCGATGGCGGCACATCGGACTGAGGCAATCGGTGGTCGACCGTGTCCAAGCGCATCGTTTTCCCCCGGCTGCCCCGTCGAACCGCACCAACACCTATCTGAGTCGCCCGGCCGGCAACCGCCTGTGGATAACTCGCAAGCCCGAATTAGTTCCGGTTGTGGTATTTCCGCGACAGCGTCAGCGGTAATTTGCCGAACCGCGGGGTGGCTCGCTTTTACCGACGAGCCGTCAAATCCCGGCCAATTCCCGCATGATCTTATAAAGCCCGGCCTGGCCCTCGAAGCCGATGCCGGGGCGGTCGGACAGTGTGATGGCGCCGTTTTCGATGCGCGCGTCGTCGGCAAAGCCGCCGAAATCGCCGAACACGCCGGGATAGGACTCCGCGCCGCCCAGTCCGAAGCCGGCGGCCATCGCCAGCGACATCTGGTTGCCGCCATGCGGAAACAATGACGTGCGCGGCCATTTGTGGTGCGCCAGCATACGAAGCGTGCGGGCATATTGGCCGATGCCATAGGCCTGTGGCGGGTCGATCTGGATGATGTCGTGACCGGCACGAAAACCGCCGAAGCGCACCAGATTTTCCACGTCCTGCGTCGAGTAGAGATTTTCGCCGGTCGCCAGCGGTGGCGTATAGACGCTCGCCAGTTCGGCCATCAGCGCAAAGTCGAGCGGATCGCACGGCTCCTCGAACCAGCGCAGCTTGAACGGCGAGAGCGCCTTGGCGTAATGCAAGGCCTCTTCGCGGCTGAATTTGCAATTGGCGTCGACCGCCAGATGCTCGCCCGATCCGACGACTTTCAGCACCGCTTCCAGCCGGCGCACGTCCTCGTCAAGCGGAAGGCCGCCGACTTTCATCTTCACCAGCGTATAGCCGGCGTCGAGATGGCGGCGCATCTCGTCCTGCAGATCTTGAATCGTCTGCCCCGGCCAGTACCAGCCGCCGCCGACATAGCAGAACACTTTTTCCGGGACCTTGCCGCCGTTGAAGCGTTCGGCCAGTACGACGTGCAGCGGCTTGTCGGCGATCTTGGCCACCGCGTCCCATACCGCCACCTCGATGGTGCCGATGGCGATCGAGCGCTCGGAGTGCCCGCCGGCTTTTTCCCGCCGCATCATTTGGGCAAAAATCTTTTCCGGGTCGAGATTGCCTCCGTTGTCGTCAAGTAATGTCGCCGGATCGGCGGCGAGAATGCGCGGAATGAAGCGTGCCCGCATCTGCGCGCCGCAGGCATAGCGGCCGGTCGAATTGAAGGCGAAGCCGCAGACCGGCTTGCCGGAGCGGACAACGTCGGTGATCACGGCGACCACCGAGGTCGTCATCTCGGTGAAATCGAAACTCGAATTGGCGAGCTTCGACTTGAGCGGGATCGCGGTCTCGCGGATATCGACAATGCCCATTTAGTGCCCTTGTCCCGGGCGCAGCGCAGCACGAAGTGGTGCGCTGCAGACCCGGGACCGTTACAGGTTTGGAATTTGGTACGGCCCCGGATCAGCGGCGCATCACTCCGCTGACGCTTCGTGCTGCGCCGCATCCGGGGCACGCCACTTCACTTGATCTGCGGAATCTTGGCGTCCTTGATCACCTTGTTCCACTTCTCCACATCCGCCTTGATGTAGGCGGCGAATTCGGCCGGCGTGTTCGCCACCACATCGAAGCCGAGCTGGGCGCATTTTGCCTGCACGTCCGGCAGCGCCATGACCTTGACCACCTCGCGGTTAAGCAACGCCACGATGTCTTTCGGCGTCGCGGCCGGCACCAGGATGCCCTGCATGGTTTCCGATTGCTGCTCCGTGATGCCGGCTTCCGCCAGGGTCGGCACATTGGGCAGGGCCGGCGAGCGTTTGCCGGAAGTGACGGCGAGCGCCCGCAGCTTGCCGCCGGCGACTTGCGGCGCGGTCGGCGGCAAGGCCGTGAAGGCGATCGGCGTATGGCCGGCCACCGTCGATTGCACGGCGGGTGCCGCGCCACCGAACGGCACGCTGGTGGCATCGAGCTTGAGCGTCAGCTTGAACAGTTCGGCGGCGAGCTGCGGCGTCGTGCCGATGCCGGGATTGGCGATGGAATATTTGCCGGGGTTGGCTTTCAAGAGATCGACCAGTTCCTTCACGGTCTTGACCGGAATCTCAGGGTTCACCACCAGCACATTCGGCGAGGCCGCGGCTAGCGTGACCGGCGCGAAATCCTTGAACGCATCGTACGGGTTCTTGGCATAGAGGCTCGGATTGACCACAAAGCTCGAGCTTGCCACCAGGATGGTATAGCCATCGGGTGTCGACCGCGCGACCTGGGTCATGCCGATATTGCCGCCGGCGCCGGGATGGTTTTCGATAAAGAATTGCTGCTTCAGATTCTCCGATAGTTTTTGCGCAATCAGCCGCGCCATCACATCGGTCGGCCCGCCGGCCGCAAACGGCACAATGATCTTGACCGGGTGATCGGGATAGCCGGCGGCCATGGCCGGCGCCATGCCAAAGGCCGGCAGCAGCATGGCGATGCCGGTGAGCAATGCACGAACGTATGAACGCATGAATTTCCTCCTCGATGTTTCGCGCATCGTAGCATTGCGTCGGGTCTAAGCCAGTGGGGCAGGTCAAGGGCCTTGCGCCGCGGGCTGGCGCGGGCTGTATTCCTGCAGCCCGTCACTCGACCCGTTTTTCACCAGGGGAAATTCAATGCCGGCACGAAAGATTACCCGCCAGGACATGCGCGAGGCCGCTGAGACCTACAAGAACTGGGGCAAATGGGGCCCCGATGACGAGGTCGGCACGCTCAATTTCACAAGTCCCGCGGATATCATCGCCGCCGCGCAATTGGTGAAAAAGGGCAAGGTGATTTCGCTCGCGCTCAATTTTGACCATACCGGGCCGCAAGGTGCGAAAAGCAAATATCCGGCGATGGGCCGTACCAACCCGATTCACACCATGCTGCGCACCGGCACCGACGCCTATTCCGGCGTGCTCGACAAGCGCGGCATCCGCGCCGCCGACGACATGGTCACCATGCCTTTGCAATGCGGTACGCAATGGGACGGGCTTGGCCACGTGTTCTATGAGAACTACATGTGGAACGGTTACGACTGCCGCGAGGTGACCAGCGCCGGCGCGCAGAAATGCGGCATCGAGAAGACCAAGGACCGCATGGTCGGCCGCGGCGTGCTGCTCGACGTGGCGCGTTACAAGGGCGTCGAGTCGCTCGACGACGGCTACGGCATGACCTGCGCCGATCTCGACGGCACCGCCACGAAGCAGGGCGTTGCGCTCAAGCGCGGCGACTATGTGATCGTGCGCACCGGCCAGATGGAGCGCTGCCAGAAGGCCGGCAGCTGGGACGGCTATCCGGGCGGCGACGCGCCGGGTTTTGCGTTCGAGACGCTGGCCTGGATCAAGCGCACCGAACTGGCGGCTTTGGCCAGCGACACCTGGGGCTGCGAGGTGCGCCCGAACGAAAGCGAGGAGGGCATCAACCAGCCCTGGCACTGGATCACCATCCCGATCATGGGCATGACCATGGGCGAAATCTTCAATCTCAAGGCGCTGGCCGACGACTGCGCCGCCGACAAAGTGTACGAATTCATGTTCGTGGCGCCGGCGATCCCGATCACCGGCGCGGTCGGCTCGCCGGTCAATCCGCTGGCAATCAAATAGGGCAACGCGGACATGCAAAAGCAATACCCGGTCACCCGCACCGAAGCCGAATGGCGCAAGCTGCTCACGCCCGAGCAATACGCGATCATGCGCGAGCACGGCACCGAAGCGCCTGGCAGTTGCGCGCTGAACTTCGAGAAGCGGCACGGCACGTTTTCCTGCGCCGGTTGCGGCCAGCCGCTGTTCATGTCGAAGAAGAAATTCGAAAGCGGTACCGGCTGGCCGAGCTTCAACGATCCGGTCGCGGGTTCGGTCGAAAAATCCGCCGACACCAGCCATGGCATGATGCGCGATGAAGTTCATTGCAGCCGCTGCGGCAGCCACCTCGGGCATGTCTTTGAGGATGGACCGCCGCCGACACATCTGCGCTATTGCATTAATGGCGTGGCCATGAATTTTATTCCCGAATGAACCACGCTATCTGGAACCGACAATGACCAATATCGGCCACAACACCAAACGCACCGGCGCCGAAGTGCTTGCCGACATGCTGGCGGGCTATGGCGTCACCCATGTGTTCATGGTGCCGGCGGTGCTGCGGCGCAGCTTCGCCGAGATGGAGCGGCGCACTAAGATCGCGCGCGTGCACTGTCACGGCGAGAAATCCGCCGCCTATATGGCAGACGGTTATGCGCGCGCCTCGGGCAGGCCCGGCATCTGCATGGCGCAGGTGATCGGCGCGCTCAATCTTGCCGCCGGCCTGCGCGATGCCTGGCTGGCGCATTCGCCGGTGATCGCCATGACCGGCGGGCGCGACCCGAAGACCAAGTTCCGCAAGGTCTACCAGGAGATCGACGACGTCCCGGCGTTCGAGCCGGTGACCAAGATGAATGTCACCATCGACGAGGTGTCGCGTATTCCCGACATGCTGCGACAGGCGTTTCGCGTCGCCACCACCGGCGCGCCGGGGCCGGTGCATCTCCAGTTCCGCGGCAATGAAGGCCAAGTGGATCTGGAAGAAGCCGAGATGGAAGCGCTGGTGGAGGCGCAGTTCGCGCACGTGCCGCCGTTCCGGCCCGAGCCGGAAGCGGCCCATGTGAAGATCGCGCTCGATATCCTGCAAAAGGCCGAACGGCCGATCGTCATCGCCGGCGGCGGCGTGCGCGCTTCCGGCGCCGGCCGCGAGCTGATCGCGCTCGCCGAGGCGTTGCAGATCCCGGTCGCCACCTCGCTCAACGGCAAGGACGTCATCCCGGGCGCGCATCCGCTGTCGGTCGGTGTGGTCGGCAGCTATTCGCGCGAGACCGCCAACCGCGCGGTCAACCGCGCCGATCTGGTCTGCTTTATCGGCAGCGAGACCGGCGGCATGACCACGCATTTCTGGGCCGTGCCCAAAATCGGCACGCCGGCGATCCAGATAGACATCGAGCCGGAATCGCTCGGGCGCAATTATCCGTTGGCCGCCAGCGTGCTAGGCGACGCCAAGGCGGTGCTCGCCCGCATGCTGGGGCAGATCGACAAGTCGAGCGCGACCAAGCGCGCGGCCTGGATCAAGGAAGTCGCCGCGCTGCGCGGCGAGTGGGCCGCGAAATATAAGGCCGACCTGGAATCCGATGCGGTGCCGATCCATCCGGCGCGCATCTGCCATGAGCTGACGCAGGCCGTGCCGGACAACGGCATCGTCGTGGTCGATACCGGCCATGCCGGAATGTGGATGGGCGGCATGTATGACTTGCGCACGTCGAACCAGAGCTACATGCGCAGCGCCGGACATCTCGGCTGGGCGTTCCCCGCCGGCATCGGCGCCAAGGCGGCGTGCCCGGATCGGCCGGTGGTGGTTTTCACCGGCGATGCCGGCTTCTGGTATCACATTGCCGAAATAGAGACCGCGGTGCGCTGGAACATCAATTCGGTGACGGTCGTCAACAATAATGGCGGCGGCAACCAATCGAAGCGCGGTTTCGACCGCGCCTATGGCGGCGAGGCGACCGCGAAGTCGCGCGAATTATGGACCTACAATCCGATGAATTTCGCGCGGCTGGCCGAGGACATGGGCGCGCTCGGCATTCGCGTCGAACGCGCAAGCGATATCGCGCCGGCGCTGGCACGCGCGCTGGCCGCCAACCGTCCGGCGGTGATCGACGTGGTCACCGACATCGAGGCGCTGGCGCCGACCGCGGTAGCGTGAACCGCGGTTATTTCAGCGGCGGACCGACATAGCGGAATTTCTGCGCGCGTTTTCCGGTGTCGACTTCGGTCGTATAGATGTTGCCCTTGCTGTCGATGGCGAGATTGTGCACCCAGTGAAATTCGCCGGCGTTGCGGCCATTGCGGCCGAAGGCTGCGACCACTTCACCGGTTTCGCGCACCAGCGTGCGCACCTCGTTGTTGGCGCCGTCGGCATTCAACAGGAAGCTCTGCGCCGGATCGATCCAGAAATCGAGATCCCAGACCGAGCCTCCCGCCAATGTTTCCTTGGCGACCAGGAACTCCTTCACGAAGCTTCCGTCCTTATGGAAAACCTGGATGCGGTCGTTTTGCCGGTCGCAGATATAGATAAGGCCGTCGCGTGCGATCTTCACGCAGTGGACGGGATTGCCGAACTGTTGCGGCGGCGCGGCGGCCGGGCTGTAGGCCGGCAGCTTCTGGTCGGTCGGCGGCTTGCCATAGGCGCCCCATTGGCGCTTGAACGCGCCGGTATCGGCGTCAAACACGATCACCCGGTGATTGTGGTAACCGTCGGCGACATAGACTTCGTTGGTGGCGGGATCGACCTCGGTGTCGGCCGGACGGCCGAGACGGGTGAGGTCGCTGCTATTGCTGAGCGGACCTTTCTTGCCGATCTGCAGCACGAACTTTCCCTCGCGGGTGAATTTCAGAATTTGACCGTCGCTATTCCCGTTGCCGCCGATCCAGACGAAACCCTTGTGGTCGATATTGATGCCGTGTTCGTTCTCCGGCCAATCGAAGCCTTCGCCGGGTCCGCCCCAGGCCTGGATCAGTTTGCCGTCGGAATCGAATTCCATCACCGGCGGGGCCGGTACGCAGCATTTGGTGCGCGGCGGCTTCAGACTGGCGGATTTTTCGTCATCGGTGAGCGTGCGCGGGCGCTGAATTACCCAGACATGATCCTGCGCGTCGACCGCGACGCCGGACGCCTGCCCCATGATCCAATTGTTCGGCAGCGTTTTCGGCCAGGACGGATCGACCGCGAAGCGCGGAACATCCGCGGCGTTAGCGGGAGCCGCCGGCCAGGCAGCACAAAGCAGCGCGGCGGCAATGGCCGCTGTGACGATGGTCCTCATTGTCTCCCCCCGAATTAGCCGCAGCGCGTTGCTCCGCGCACCGGCCTGGGCGCAAGCGTCCTCCCGCGGCTGGCGTCAAGTCAAGGCTCTCGACGCCCCGTCACGCTTCCCCGATCTCGCGCAGAATCTCGGCCGTGTGCTGACCGAGGCGGGGTGCCGGAAGTTCGGAGGCTGCTTTCCAGCCGTCGATCACGATCGGCGTACGCACGCCCGGGATGCTGCCGGCCTTGGCGGCGGCGCTCGGCAGATTTAGCTTCATGCCGCGGTGGATGACCTGCGGGTCGTCGAACACTTGCCGCAGATCGTTGATCGGGCCGGCCGGCACCTGCTGCGTTTCGAGTTTGCCGAGCAGATCGTCGCGCTTCATCGCTGAGGTCAGCGCGGAGAGCTTGGCGACCAATTCGCCGCGATGCTTCAGCCGTCCGATATTGTCTTTGTAGGCCGGATTCTGCGCGAGCTCGGGCGCGCCCAGCACATGGCAGAGCTTGAAATACTGATTGTCATTGCCGGTGGCGATGATGATGTGACCGTCGGCGACCGGGAATTCCTGATAGGGCACGATGTTGGGATGCGAGTTGCCGATGCGCTTGGGCACTTCGTTGGAGACCAGAAAATTTAGCGCCTGATTGGCCAGCACGCCGACGGTGGTATCGACCAGCGCGGTATCGACGTAGCAGCCTTTGCCGGTCTTCTCGCGTTGCGCCAGCGCTGCCTGGATGCCGATCACCGAATAGCAGCCGGTGAAGATATCGGAAATGGCAACACCAACACGGGTCGGCGGACCGTCCGGCATGCCGGTCAGATCCATGATGCCGCCCATGCCTTGCGCCATTAGATCGTAGCCGGCGCGCTTGGCGTAGGGACCGTCCTGGCCGAAGCCGGTCACCGAGCAATAGATCAGCCGCGGGCATTCGGATGCCAGGCTCTTGTAGTCGAGGCCGAATTTGGCGAGCCCGCCGACCTTGAAGTTCTCGATCAGCACATCGGAGCGCGCCGCCAGCTTGCGCACGATGCGGCGGCCGTCTTCGCTCTCGAAGTCCATCTCGATCGAGCGCTTGCCGCGGTTGGCGGAATGGAAATAGGCGGAACCGATGTGCTTGCCGTCGGCGCCTTCCACGAACGGCGGTCCCCAGCCGCGGGTATCGTCACCGGCGCCTTTGCGTTCGACTTTGATGACATCGGCGCCAAGGTCGGCCAGCAATTGCCCGGCCCAAGGCCCGGCCAGAATGCGGGCAAGTTCGAGGACGCGCAGGCCAGCAAGCGGCTTCGTCATTTTTTGGAACCTCCGGGCAACGCGGAATGAACAGTAATGACCGGGGTTATAATTGCATCGTTCCAGGCTTACCAGAGCGGCGATTGCTCATTTGTCGCATGGGCTTGCGGCCGAATTAATGGCGCGGCTATGGCGCTGTGTTGCAGCGGCGGCTAAAGTGGCAAAGGGAGCGGCGAGGTGTTTTTCGGCTATTGTTCTGACGCAGATCAAACGCGGCGGGGTTCCCGCTGCTAAAAAAGACCCAAATGGAGGAACGCAAAATGAGGAAGATTACGACAATTCTTGCGAGCGCCGCGGCTGTCATTCTGCTATCGGCATCCGCGCAAGCGCAAGTGACGCTGAAGGCCTCGCACCAGTTTCCGGGCGGCAAGCACGACATCCGCGACGACATGGTGCAGATGATCGCGGCCGAGGCCAAGGCTGCCAATGTCGGCCTCGATGTCCAGGTCTATCCCGGCGCCTCGCTGTTCAAGCCGAACGACCAGTGGAACGCCATGGTCAACGGCCAGCTCGACATCACGCTGTTCCCGCTCGATTACGCCAGCGGCAAGGTGCCGGCCTTCAGCGCGACGCTGATGCCGGGGCTGATCCGCAGCCAGGATCGCGCAAAACGCATCAACACTTCGCAGTTCATGACGGATATGCGCGCCGAGATCGAGAAGCACGGCGTCATGGTGCTGTCCGACGCCTGGTTTGCCGGCGGTGTTGCGGCCAAGGGCGGCTGCATCGTTCATCCGAACGACATGAAGGGCCGCAAATTCCGCGCCGCCGGACCGACCTTCGCCGGCATGTGGGAATCGGCCGGCGCCAGCATTGTCAGCCCGCCGTCGAACGAAATCTATAACGCCTTCCAGAGCGGCGTCGTCAACGGCACCGACACCAGCCTCGGGACGTTCCAGTCCATGCGGCTCTACGAAGTGACCGATTGCCTCACGGCTCCCGGCAACAATGCGCTGTGGTTCATGTATGAGCCGGTACTGATGTCGAAGAAGAGCTTCAACAAGCTCAACAAGCAGCAGCAGGACGTCATCGTCAAAGCCGGCAAGAATGCGCAGGCCATGTACGAGAGCAAGGCCGACTCGGTGAATACCGCGGCGATCAAGGCCTTCGAGGATCACAAAGTGAAGGTCGTGACGCTGAGCGATGCCGACTACAACGCCTGGCTCGCCGAGGCAAAGAAGAGCTCCTACGCGAAGTTCGCCAAGGAAGTGCCGAACGGTCAGAAGCTGATCGACGAAGCGCTCGCCGTTAAATAGCGATCGATGAAATGGCGCCGGCCGGCGAGCCTCTCGCCGGCCGGTTGCTTAAGGCCGCGGTCCGGCCGCGCAATGACCTGAACTTCAGAACAATTTGGAAAAATTGTCCCATGGACCTCTATATCCGCGTCGTGAGCGCCCTGTCGCGTGTCGCCGGCGTGACCGCGGCGTTTCTCATCGGCCTTTCGGTGCTGGTGATCTGCGACATGGTGATCGAGCGCTACATCTTTAACCTGACGACGATCTGGCAAATCGACGTGGTGACCTACGGCGTCGTCTCGGCGACATTCGTCGGCAGCGCCTATGTGCTGATGACGAGAGGCCACGTGAATGTGGAAATCCTTCCGCTGCATTGCGGCCCGCGCGCCCGTTATTGGCTTGCGCTGTTCACGGGCCTGCTGGCGCTGGCCTTCTGCATCGTGTTGTTCATTCTCTGCACCAAATTCTGGTATGAGGCCTGGACCAATACCTGGCGCTCGAACACGGTCTGGCGCGCGCGGCTGTGGATTCCCTATCTCGCGATGCCGGTAGGGCTGGGGCTTCTGGTCCTGCAATATATCGCCGATCTGTTGTCATTGCTGACCGGGCGGGCGCAGCCTTTCGGCCTTGAACCAAAAGTCGACCCGGTGGAATTCGCGCGCGCTCAGGCCAAGCAGGCGCTGGGAGAAGTCCCATGAGCCCAGGTATGCAGGGTTCGGTCGTTCTGATCGCAACCCTTCTGATGCTTGTGTCGGGCATACCGGTGGCGTTCGGATTGGGCGCGGTCGCCATCATCTTTCTATTGGTGTTCCACGGCATCGACAGCATGCAGGTCGTCGCCGAAACGTTCTATTCAGGCCTCGACGAATTCACCCTGGTCGCAATTCCGATGTTCGTGATGATGGGCGCGGCAATCGGCTCGTCGCCGGCCGGCAAGGATCTCTACGAGGCACTCGACCGCTGGCTCTATCGCGTGCCCGGCGGGCTGGTGATTTCCAATATCGGCGCCTGTGCCATCTTTGCCGCGCTGACCGGTTCGTCGCCGGCCTGCTGCGCCGCCATCGGCAAGATGGGCATTCCGGAAATGCGGCGCCGCGGTTATCCCGACGGGATTGCCACCGGTTCGATTTGCGCCGGCGGCACGCTTGGCATTCTCATTCCGCCGTCGATCACTTTCATTCTCTATGGCATCGCCACCGAGACCTCGATCGGGCGGCTGTTCATCGCCGGCGTGATGCCCGGCATGTTGCTCACCGGCATGTTCATTGTGTGGACCATTTTCGCCATCTGGCGCAGCGGATTCCAGTCGCACGCCGAGGGCTTCCGCTATTCGTGGAAGGAAAAATTCGCCTCGATACCCAAGATTGCTCCGTTCCTCGCCATCGTTGGCGGCGTCATGTATTCGCTCTATGGCGGCGTGGCGACGCCGTCGGAGGCGGCCGGCGTCGGCGCCGCGCTGTGCTTGATTTTGGCGATCCTGATCTATCGCCTGTGGAAGCCGGAACAGATCTGGCTGATCCTGCGCGACACCATGCGCGAATCGGTGATGATCCTGACCATCATCGCCGCCGCCGTGCTGTTCGGCTACATGCTTACCTCGCTCTATCTGACCCAGATGCTGGCGCAAGCCATCGCCGATGCGCATTTCAATCGCTGGGTGCTGATGGGAATGATCAACCTGTTCCTGCTGGTGTGCGGTTTTTTCATTCCACCGGCCGCCATCATCCTGATGACCAGTCCGATCCTGTTGCCGATCATCGTCGCCGCCGGATTCGACCCGGTCTGGTTTGGCGTGATCCTGACCATCAACATGGAAATCGGCCTGATCCACCCGCCGGTCGGCCTCAACATCTATATCGTCAACGCCATCGCGCCCGACGTCCCGCTGGTGACGGTCATGTGGGGGACGCTGCCCTACGTCTTATGTATGATGCTGTCGATCGTGATCTTGTGCATTTTCCCGGAAATAGCCACATGGTTGCCTGATCATCTGATGGGCGTTGCCGTAGGGCCTAAATGAACACCTCGTTCTTCGGGGAGCTTTTACAGACGATATCCGAGCGCGGCCGGGCGCTGCTCGACCGTGGCCGTGACCGGCGCGGGCTTGCCTCGGCCCGCTCCGAGAGCCTAGTCGAGTTGTGCGAGGACCTGTTGTCCGGCCGCGGCGAGGCCTCCGGCGTGGCGCTGGCGCGCGAGATTCTCGGCCGCTATGGCGAACTCACCACCGGCCCGCGCATCGCCTTTTTCGAGGCGCTGGCACAGCGTTTCCGCTCCGATCCGGCCCGCATGGAACGGGCGATCGCCGCCTGGCGCGACAAGCCAGACGACCGGACCGCGGCCGAAGTCCATGCCGCCTCCGAGCCGCGCCGGCAGGAACTTTTCCGCCGGCTCAATCTGGCGCCCGGCGGCACCGCCGCGCTGGTGCGCATGCGCGAGCAGCTGATGGACGCGCTCGACCATCGCGACGATCTTGCCGCCGTGAACGACGATTTCGTGCATCTGTTTTCGTCATGGTTCAACCGCGGTTTCCTGGTGCTGCGCCATATCGACTGGTCGACGCCGGCGATCGTGCTGGAAAAGATCATCCGCTACGAGGCGGTGCACGAAATTCACGACTGGGAGGATCTGCGCCGGCGCATCGATCCGCCCGACCGGCGCTGCTATGCCTTCTTCCATCCGGCGCTGGTGGACGAGCCGCTGATCTTCGTCGAAATCGCGCTGGCGCGCGACATCCCGGCCGCGATTGCGCCGATCCTGGCCACCGGGCGCGAGGTGGCCGAACCCGACAGGATGCGCACCGCCACGTTCTATTCGATCTCCAACTGCCAACGCGGCCTCGCCGGCGTGTCGTTCGGCAATTTCCTGATCAAGCAGGTGGTCGAGGAAATCTGCCGTGAGATGCCGAAGCTTGCGACCTTTGTCACGCTGTCGCCGGCGCCAGGTTTTGCATCCTGGCTCAAGCACGAACGCGCGCAGGAAAACTCCGCGGCGCTCTCCGAAGCCGACAAGGCGGCGCTTGCCGCGCTCGATAGAGCGGGCTGGTGGCGCGAGCCGGAGACGGCGGAGCTGCTGCAGGATCCGCTGATGCGAGCGGCTGCTTGGTATTTCCTGCGCGCGCGCAACGACCGCGGGCTGCCGGTCGACCCGGTGGCGCGCTTCCATCTCGGCAACGGCGCGCGGCTCGAGCGCATCAATTGGCTGGCCGACACCTCCGACAAGGCCATGGCGCAGGCGGATGGGTTGATGGTGAACTACCTCTACGACCTCGGCGACATCGAGAAGAACCACGAAGCCTATGCGGAAGGGCGTAGCGTGGTGGCGGCGAGCGCGGTGCAGCGCCTGCTGCGTGCGCCGCTCGAACTGGTGCCGGTGGCGGGTTAAGACTCACACCGCTCGTCCCCGCGAAAGCGGGGACCCAGTCCTTATTAGAATTCTGCGATCTTGGCTCTGGATTCCCGCTTTCGCGGGAACGACAGTTAGGATTTTCCATATACCGGCACTACGGCGCCGCGTGTGACCTTGTTCTCCGACGAAGCTAAAAACAAAATCGTCGCCGCCACCTCTTCGACCTTCGGCCATGCGGCGTGATCGGCCTTCGGCATGGTCGTGCGATTGGCCGGCGTATCCATGATCGACGGCGCCACCGCATTGACCAGAATGCCGTCCTTGGCGACTTCCTCGGCCAACGCCACGGTGAGAGCGGCGACGCCGGTCTTGGCGATGGTGTAGGCGGTCATGCCGGCGCCCGAGCGCCATTCCAGCGCCGGCCGCGCCGCCACATTGACGATGCGGCCGCCGCCATTGGCCGCCAGCATGGCGTTGACTGCGGCGCGGCAGCACAGAAAACATGAGACGAGATTGCCGTCGATCTGCTTCATAAGCGTCGCCTTGGCGGTGTCGGCGACCTTGCCCGGCGCAAAGCCGCCAGCAATATGGATCGAGGCCCAAAGTCCTTTCGCGCCGGCATAAACTTTCGCAACCGCCGCTTCGTCGGCCAGATCGGACACCACGATCAGTTTCACATTGGCGTTGTCGCGATGGGCAAAGCGCTGCGCCTCCGCCTCATGCACATAAGGAACAGTGCAGGCTGCGCCGGCATCGAGCAGCATGCCGACCACCGCGCTGCCCAGCGCGCCGGTGCCGCCGGTGACCACAATGTGCTTGCTGGAAAAATCCATAATTTGTACTCCGTCATGCCCGGCCTTGTGCCGGGCATCCACGTTTTTCTTATATTGAAGCAAGGCATGGATGGCCGGGACATAGGCGTTCTACAAGAACGCCGTTCTTCGAACGGCTATGCCCGGCCACGACAAATCTCTAGCCCCGCCCGCGCTTGACCCGCGTAGGCAGCACCTGGAATTCGATCCAGTTGGCGACCTCGCTAATGCGCAGCTTGCGGTCGAGGATGTTCTTGCTGATGCCGTGCCGCCAGGCCAGCCGCTTGCATTCCGGATCGCGGTCGAGCGTCTCGAGATCGTCGGAGAAGGTCTTGATGTCGGCGGGGTCCTTGAAAAAACCTTCCTCGATCAGCCGCATGCCGATGCGGCGTGCGATCGCCGCGATCTCGCGCAACGGATATTCCGGATGATACTGCACCGCCCAGGCGACCGAGCCATTGGTGCGGATTTCGGCGCTCTGCACATCCGACACCGCATTGGTGGCGAGCACCGTGGCGCCGGCCGGCAGCGCCTCGACCTCGTCGAGATGCACGGTCGGCGCGTTGAACACATCGAGCTTGCCGACATACATCGGATGCTTGCGCCCGGCTTCCGTCAGTCTGATGCCGCGGCCGAAACCGATTTCGCGCCCCTTGGGATTTTTCCGCACGCTGCCGCCGGTCGCCGCGATGATCACCTGCAAGCCCCAGCACGAGCCGAACACAGGCGTTCCGGTCGACAGCGCTGTGCGCACCAGTTCGACCTGCCGCATCACTTCGGTGCCGCCGTTATAGATGTGCAGGCTCGACCCGGTAATGGCGATGCCATCATAGCCGGCAAGCGACTCGCCCTCCGGCAGCACCGCGGCCGCGTCGCCCGGATAGCAGATGTCCACCACCGCCCCCGGCAAGACTTCGCGCAGCAGATCGGAATAGCCCTTGCTGGCAGGCACGCCGCCGGCGGCCACGTGTTCGGCCATGGTCTGCGGGGAATTGCCTTCGATGACGAGCAGGCGGGGGGAGGGCATTGCGAGTCCCAATGAACAACCTGGGTATGGCCATGCTAAGGCAATTTTGCAATTTCGCCAATTTTTGTGGCTTTAAGCGGCGTTAACGCGCAGCCGCTAGATTGTGCCGGGGAAGCCGCCCAATCTGCGGCGGTTCAGGCGAATCAGCAGGCAATGGCCGACTTCGACATCGCCATCATCGGCGGCGGCATCAACGGAACCGGTCTGGCGCGCGATGCCGCCGGCCGGGGCCTGCGCGTGCTGCTGGTCGAGATGAACGATCTGGCCTCCGGCACCTCCTCGGCCTCCTCGAAGCTGATCCATGGCGGGTTGCGCTATCTCGAACGTGGCGCCTTCCGGCTGGTGCGCGAGGCGTTATCCGAACGCGAAGTGCTGCTGCGCATGGCCCCGCATGTGATCCGGCCGATGCGCTTTGTGCTGCCGCCGATGCCGGGTATGCGCATGCCGCTCAAGCTGCGCTTCGGGCTTTGGCTTTACGACATGCTGGGCGCTCGCAAATTGCTGCCGCCCTCGCGCACGGTCGATCTCACCCACAATTTGGTCGGCCAGCCGCTCAAGCGGACGTTCCATTACGGCTTCGAATATTCCGACTGCTGGGTGGACGATTCCCGTCTGGTGGTGCTCAACGCGCTCGATGCGGCCGAGCATGGCGCCGACATCCGCACCCGCACCCGCTGCGTGCGGGTGGAACGGCGCGAGGATTGGGAATTGGTGCTCAACAGCCGCGGCCACCGCAACACCGCGACCGCCCGCGTCCTGATCAACGCCGCCGGGCCCTGGATCGGCGAGGTGGCGGAAACGGTGATCCGCAAGCGGCTGAAGGCGCCGGTACGCCTGATCAAGGGCAGTCATATCGTGGTGCGCCGGCGTTTCGAGCATGACAGCGGCTATATCCTGCAGGCGGCCGACCGGCGCGTGGTGTTCGTGCTGCCGTTTGCCGATGATTTCACCCTGATCGGCACGACCGATGAGAATTTCGTCGGCGATCTCAGGTCGCCGGCGCCCGATCCGGCCGAGGTCGCTTATCTCTGCAACACGGTGAACGAGTATTTCCGCGACAAGGTGGCGTCCGACGAGCTGGTGTGGTCGTTCTCCGGCGTGCGCGCGCTCTACGACGACGGCGCCGGTAAACCAGAGAATGTGACGCGCGACTACGAACTGGTGCTCGACGAGCGCTATGGCGAAGGACCGCTGGTTACGATCTATGGCGGCAAGATCACCACCCATCGCAAGCTGGCGGAGGCGGCGATGGCGCGAATCGGCCACTTCTTCGACGCCCGTCCGCCCTGGACCGCCGGTTCCACGCTGCCGGGCGGCGGCTTTGCCCCCGACGGCTTCGATGCGCTGGTGGCCGAGACGATCGGGCGCTGGCCGTTTCTGCCGGAGGCGCATGCGCGCCGCCTGGTGCGCGCCTATGGCACGCGCGCCGAGCGATTCTTGCGTGAAGCACGCAGCATGGACGATCTCGGGCCGCGCTTTGCCGGCGACCTGACCGGCGCCGAATTGCGCTATTTGGTCGCCAATGAATGGGCGCAGACCGCCGATGACGTGTTGTGGCGGCGCAGCAAGCTTGGCCTCAAGGCCACCGACGAAGAGTGCAACGCGATCGGCCAGTTCATCGCGTCGCTCGGAAAGCCGGCGTAGCCGTCGAATATATCGTCATCGGCCGTGGCATATTATGCTGGCAAGAAATTGCCACGTTGCTTGTATTTATGGTTGCTGGACGTGTAACGGGTTGCCCGGATTGGAGATTGTTTTATGCGGCAAGTTTACTTGGCGGTGCTGCTGTTTTTGCTGGCGGGAACAGGCGCCGGCAGGGCGCAGGATACGCGCGAGCTTGTTCGCCTGCCGCCGCCCATGCAGGAACACATGCTGGCCAATATGCGCGACCATCTGGCGGTGTTGAATGAAATTATTGGCGACCTGGCGAACGACAAGTTCGATGACGCCGCAAAGGTTTCCGAGCGGCGCCTCGGAATGAGTTCGCTCAGCCTGCATGGCGCCGCCCATCTGGCGCCCTATCTGCCCAAGCCGATGCAGGACATCGGCACCGGCATGCATCGGGCGGCAAGCCGCATGGTCATCGTACTGCAGGATGCATCGGTGGCGCCGACCGTCGATGCCATGCGCAAGGTAAACCAGGCTTTGCATGAGGTTACGACGGCCTGCGAGGCCTGCCACGCGGCCTATCGCCTGCGCTGAATTGTGGTTCGCCGCGCCGCGCACGATTTCCGCCGCGCATATTGCCGGGGCCCGGTGTGGCCGGTCCATTGCCGGCCGCTGACGCCGACCTACAAAGCGGCGGCGCTCGCATTGATTTGAATCAATTGATCGTGGCGTAGAAAAAAAATTCTGCGGTCCCCCAGTCTTGCTTTAATTGGGGTCGGCCTGCGCGCAATCGGCATATAGGAAGTGCGTCACGTCATGGCTGGCTGCCCGGGTCGTATCGTTCGATGCCGGGCGAAGCCCGTATTCGGAGGAAATTCATGACCATCGCTCGCCGCTTTGCCGCCGGGCTCGTTGCCGCGGCTTGTACAATTGCATCGCCAAGTCTGGCGCAGGATATTGTCAAGGTAGGTATGATCGTGCCTGCGACCGGGCCGTTCAGCTCAACCGGCAAACAGCTTGTCGCCGGCGCTCGCCTCTATATGCAACTCAACGGGAACACCGTCGCAGGCAAGAAAATTGAACTTGTGATCAAGGACGACGCCGGCACCGCCGACCTGACCAAGCGGTTGGCGCAAGAACTCGTCGTGCACGACAAAGTCGCCTTTCTCGCCGGATTCGGGCTCACACCCGGCGCGCTTTCCACCGCGCCGGTCGCCACCGAGGCGAAAGTCCCGCAAATTGTTATGATGGCCGCCACTTCGATCATCACCGAGCGCTCGCCCTTCATCGTGCGGACCAGCTTCTCGGTTCCGCAGACCACGGTGCCGCTTGCCACCTGGGCGTGGGAAAACGGCATCAAAACGGTGGTAACCGTGGTCTCCGATTACGGGCCCGGAATCGACGTCGAGAATGCATTCAAGCAGCGCTTCGAGGCGCTCGGCGGCAAGGTGGTTAAGTCCATGCGCGTGCCGCTCGCCAATCCGGATTTCGCGCCCTACCTCCAGCACGTTTCCGAATCCAAACCGGACGCCTTGCTCGGCTTCGTGCCGGCCGGCTTCGGTTCGACTTTCATGCGCCAGTTCGTCGAGCGCGGGCTCGACAAATCGGGCATCAAGTTCATCGCCGAAGGCAGCATGACGGAAGACGACATCGTCAATCAGATCGGCGATGCCGGCATTGGCGTCATCACGTCGCATCATTATTCGGCCGCGCATGACAGCCCGGAAAACAAGGCTTTTGTCGCCGAATTCAAGAAGGCCAATGGCGGCATGCGCCCGAACCTGATGGCGATGCAGAGCTATGACGGCATGCATTTGATTTATGAGGCACTGAAAAAGACCAAGGGCTCGACCGACGGCACCGCCCTGGTCGAGGCCATGAAGGGCATGAGCTGGATCAGTCCGCGCGGTCCGGTCACCGTGGATCCTGAGACGCGCGAGATGATTCAGAACATCTACATCCGCAAAGTCGAGCGCGTGAACGGCGAATTGTACAATGTCGAGTTTGCGACGATTGCCAACTTCAAGGATCCCTCCAAGCTGAAGAAATAATCCAGCGCGCGATCCCGCAAAAGCCTGCCCTCGGACTTGATCCGAGGGCGGGTACCGATTTTTGGATTAAATTGTGCGCAAATAAAACTTGAGGGATTGCCTCTGGTTCAATTCAAAGCGATCCGGCACTAGTTCAGGGACTCATAAATTGCGATCGCCCGGCATGCCGGCATCCGCCCTAGATTATTACTTCGCCATCCGCCAGCCGAACAGCACCACTGCCGCGCCGGCCGCTGCCGCGATGACCGACATCAGCAGCCCGCCGCCCAGTACAAGCATCAATCCGATGTGAAAGCCGATGAATGCACCGGCAATACCCACTAGCGCACTTGTGACGATGGCGCGCGTCGATCCGGAGAATTGACGGGCGAACCACGACGGCCCGGCAAGCCGATCGAAGAGAATGCCGGCGACAATGCCGACGACGATGACCAGAAGAAACATTACGACCGGATCCGTGGTGCGCATGGTTTAGGCTACCTTCAGCGGTTGGGATTTGAATGTCGCGTGGGTAATCGTGACCGCTGTGCCGTGGGAATTGCTTACGGTCTCGACGCCGGCATCAAGCTGCTTCGACAACGATTTGACGAGACTGGTGCCCAATCCGCCCTTTTTTTCACCTTGGCTCAGGTTCGGTTTGCCGCCGCCATTATCGAATACCGCCAATTTCCAGTCGGTATCCGACACTCGGTATGAAACGACGATGGCCGCGTTCTTCTTCTCGCCGGGGAATGCATGCTTCAGGGCGTTCACCACCAGTTCGGTCACGATCAGCCCAATGCTGACCGCCTGATGGGAGATGACGGTGCCGGAATCGGCTTCGACTTTAAGAGAGATTGGCCGGCTGTCGCCGATCATCGATTGCGCCAAAGTCTCGCATAGTTTCGTGAGATAAGTGCCAATCTCGATTGTCGCGCCGCGGCTGGAAACTTGCAGATGCTTTTGCACGGCGGCCACCGACATGACGCGCTGATGCGCATCCTCCAATTGCAGCCGCGTTTCCTCCGACTGGACGGTCCGCGCCTTGATGAGAAGGATACTGGCAATAATCTGCAGGCTGTTGGCGACACGGTGCTGCATCTCCTGCAGCAGCATGTCTTTCTCCCGCAGCAGTTCCTGCACCTGCTCCTCGACGATACGCCGATCCGTCACGTCCTCGAAGGCCAGCAATGTCGTGGTATGGTTGCCTGCCTCATAGAAAACCTTGCGTGCGTTCAGCAGCATGATGCGCCGCCCAACGCGGGGAAAATCACGGTTTACCTCGTACCCCTCGACGGTCGCGTCATCCTTGGCGATCGTTTCCAGAATGGTGCGAAGCTCCGGGATATTCCATTGACTGTCGTCAATCTCATAAATCAGACGATCGCGGACGTCTTGTTCGGCGAGATGGAAGGTCTGATAGAAGGCCCGGCTCGCGGCGACGATGCGCAGGTCGTGGTCGAGCACCAGCAGAGGGTCGCGAACGGTATCGACGATGGCGTGCGCGAGAGCGGCCGCGTCTGGAACGACGGCAAACGGCGCAACCGTCGATTTGGTCGAACTCAACATATGGACTTTCTGCCTCGATTTCTAGCGAGGCCTATATAGGGTAGTGGTACAGTTTGATCAGGCAACGCCCGGAATAGAGAAATCTGGCAACGGTCGCTCGATTTTGATTTTTTCGGAAGTTGAGACATTCGCCTGAAGCATTCTAAGGGTTGCGAGCCTAATCGGACGCTGCCCGCGTTTTTCTAGATCACCTCTACACTTAGCCCATGGTGCAGCGCCAGGACCATTATAAATCTCATGAAATTTAAATTCCAAAAGCTGCAATACAATTAGATGTTTTGGTTTGCTAGATAGTGCCACGCTTCTATTTCCGCCCGTCAACTTAATCTGGATAAATTTACCATTCTTTTCCGCGTCATGAGTTTTTTCACTCGCAGGAAGCAACGTTAGACCAAACGAATAAGCCGCGACGACCTCGCCAATGCTGCCAACAAGATGGCCGTCAAGAGTGAATTTGCGTTTCTCGTCGATGAACTCAACTTCCAACTCCTTCACAACGCCATACAGAGTTTGAATGAGCCGGCCGACTTTGGCAGTTCTGTCAGCGGTCCAATAGTTTTGCCGTTTCATTTAGCCAATTCCCACGCTTCTAGCACCGCGACCATATCAGACATTTCCCAAAGCTTGGGAGTAATGCCAGCCGCCATCGCGGGGGTAACTTTCAGCGTCTGATGGATGCGAACGAAATTGTAGTGCATGAAATAGATCGCCATCATGTGAGCGTGGTTTTCAGCCTTCTTTGAAAAGGCATTCGTCAACCGCGTCA
The DNA here is from genome assembly GCA_038206805.1 of Hyphomicrobiales bacterium. GTDB lineage: Bacteria > Pseudomonadota > Alphaproteobacteria > Rhizobiales > Xanthobacteraceae > Pseudolabrys. The sequence goes on from JBBRAL010000002.1 coordinate 39,071, forward strand.
TGCGCCGGTTGCCCATTCTGATATTCAAGTTTTGGCGCTCAACAAATGACGTTGAGACGTGTTTTGGATCGGGGTTGCCCTCGACGCGATGCTTATGCGCGCCAGTGCAGATCGCGGGGCTATAGCGGCGCTGACCTTCCGGGGCCGCGCCGTACACCTTCACAAGCATGGCGTAGTCAATATCGCCGCCGAACGCGCCCTCAATCGCTTCCAGATAGGGCTTGTGACCGTCGCTGGTGAGTTGGACGCGTGAGGCAAGACGCGGGGCTAGATCGTCCATAAATATCATCGCAGATTCGCTATCCCGGCCGCCGACGTACCAAGAAACGACAAGTTTGCTGTCCGCATCCAGCCCAACCCACGTCCAAATGTCGCCAGCGCCCTCGGGGGCGGCTTTTGCGGTCGGGACGTTCTTTTGCTTGGCATAGCAAAATGCCCATGCCTCATCGACCTGTACGCGCTTGCAAGGAAGATTGACCAGCGTGCGGTTCTGATACTCAAAAAATGCCTGTCCGGCGTCCTCTAGGAGCTTAATCAGGGTGGTCCGGCTAATGCCGGTCAGCCGCGTCATTGCCCGGAGGGAAATGCCCTCTGCCATCATTTGGAGTGCTTGGGCGCGTTTTTCGGGTGTCAGCCTGTTCATGGACATAAACTGTCACTTCCATGCTTGAGTGTCAAGCATAAAATACCAGATTGCGATTTTGCGCCGTTATGGTATATTGGAGAAATGGAAGTCGAATCAAAGCAGTTTCAGACGCCCGGCCAATTCATCGCCGCTCTTTTGGCGGAAAGAAACTGGACGCAAAAAACCTTGGCAATTGTGTTGGGCGTTGGGGAGTCGGTCGTTAATCGCTTCGTGTCCGGCAAAACCCCGATAGACGCGGAATTGGCGTTGGTTCTGGAGGAAGTTTTCGGCGTCACTGCCAGCGAGTTCCTCGACCTGCAAACGTCAATTGATCTTGCGAAGGCACGCATCGTGACGCGGCCTGATCCTGGCCGATCCACACGGGCTTTTTTGTACGGTGACCTGCCAATTGCTGAACTGATAAAGCGCGGATGGATCAACGCCGATAATGCTCGCGACACAAAGAAGGTCGAGGCCGAGCTTATGCGCTTTTTCTGCGCGAACAGGCCGGAAGATATTGAAGTGTTGCCGCACGCCGCAAAGAAAACGGCACCAAGTTCGAACCCGTCGCCTGCTCAATTGGCATGGCTTTATCGGGTGAAACAAATCGCGAAGGAAATGCTTGTCGCATCATATTCGCCGGACGCGGTGAGACGTGCGCTTACGCGCTTGCGGCCTCTTCTGACATCACCGGATGGCGTCGCTGGCGTTCCAAGAATAATGACCGAGTGCGGAATCAGGTTTGTCCTTGTTGAGTCTTTGGCATCAGCAAAGATTGATGGTGTGTGTTTCTGGCTCGATGACAATTCTCCCGTTATCGGGATGACGATTAGATTCGACCGCATCGACAATTTTTGGTTTGTGCTTCGACACGAACTTGAGCACGTCTTGAGGCTTCATGGTCGCACCGAAATGATGTTGGACGCGGAACTAGAGGGTGATCGCGCCGGCACTGGCGAGGTCGTGACGGAAGAGGAACGGCAGGCAAACCAAGCAGCTCAAGATTTTTGCGTGCCAGATAAGACAATGGACGCATTCATAGCGCGCAAGGCACCGTTCTTTTCGGAACGCGATCTAGTTGGTTTTGCGCGCCTTTTGAAAGTCCATCCGGGTATCGTCGCTGGACAATTGCAGAGAAAAACTAATCGCTTTGACCGCTTCCGCGATCATTTGGTCAAGGTCCGCGCGGCCATCGCGCCAAATGCAATCAAAGATGGCTGGGGCGATATTGCTCCGGTAGATATGTGAGGGCAATCGTATGAGCAAAAGGCAAGAACGGCAGCGGTTCATTCGCCATTGGCAGGAAGTCACTGGTGAAAAAGAAATCGACATGCATAAGGTGGCTGAGTTCGCCAAGAAGATGGGTTGGCAAATGCCGGCGCCGCCCTCTGAGATCGACTTATTGGCAAAGCAATTTGCCGACGATGCAAAGGCCGAAAAGGAAATCGACAAGACGACTGGGCGACCCTACCGGGTCTACCACGCATTGCCGGTAAATGGGCAGCTCAACCTATTCGTTTACATCAATATCGAAGATGCGACGCCGAGACAGATGCGTATGTCTTTGGTCAATCGCCGCGAACAGATGGTCAGCGATGGCGTCCTTGTTAAGGACGACCAAGATCATTGGAATGCCATAAATCCGAACGAGGAACAGATTGATTTGCCGATGGACCTAACATTGGACATCGACATCCGCCGGGCTTCGGACGAAGAAGACGAAACGGGCTAAGGCTTCTTCCAGCGGGCTTGCGCGGCGATGCTGGCGATCTCTGACCGCTCTTTCGGGGTCAGCGCCTTTGCCCGTGCCTTTCCGCCCTTGAGGCCACCCTTGCGGGCAAACTCATGCGCTTCCGGGATAGCGGCCTTGGGCGGCGAATCCTGAACCTGGCCGGTGAGGATGTCGCCTATCAGCTTGCCTAGCTGGACGGGGTCACGGGGGCGTTTAAGGCGCTTCGGTGTCATGATGGCAGTATGCCACCTGCCGCGTCACGGCGCGAGTGGGTCTGAATTTCAAACTGTACCACTACCCTATATAGCGCGAATTTTCGTCAGGATGGCGCGAACGCCGGGACGCTTCATGTGAGCGTCGTATTGCGGAAACGATGCGCCTTTACGGGCGGGAAGTCGACCTTTATGTCAGGTGGCCAACATTAAGATTGCGGCAGTCATCCGGTAAGATTGCGGCAGTCATCCGGTCGCATTAACCGCGTAAGCGGTCTCCAAATTTCGGCAAACGCCCGTGAATGCGACACTATCTTGCCCGGAATACCATTCGATCTGCGATAGACCCGTTTTCCGGGAATGACCCGATTTGATCGCCCCACCTCGCCGGATTGGCTTGACTAAAGTTCCCGCTGCAAAGCGCGCCCTGAGCGCTTCCCCCGCTGACGCGGGGAATGCCGGAACCAAGGCGTTACGGTTTACGGATTGTTACCGTGATCGCTGCAATTCCGCGACTGCGCCTTAATCGCGCCGCCATACCTTTGTGCTCTAGTTGTCCGGTCGATTGCTTGCAACGCGGATGCCGGACCGATGGTCGAATCGAAAGCACTTGCCGCGCGCTTTGCAGCCACCAAGGTGTTGGTGGTGGACGACGAGCATTACATGCGCAAGGTCGTGCGCACCTTGCTCATGAGCGTCGGCATCCGCACCATTTACGAGGCCGCCGACGGCCCGGCCGGCCTTGAGACTGTCCGCAGCATGTCGCCCGATGTCGTCATTCTCGACTGGGAAATGCCCGGGCTCGACGGTGCCGGTTTCATGCGCATGGTACGCTCGCCCGACACTTTCCCGCTCCCGGACGTGCCCGTCATCATGCTCACCGGTCATGGCGAGCGCTCGCGCGTGATCGAGGCCATCCAGATCGGCGTCAACGAATTCCTGCTCAAGCCGGTGTCGTCGAAGGCGCTGCAGGACCGCTTGGTGGCGGTGCTGACCAAGCCCCGTCCGGTCGTGCAGGCCGGCGGCTATTACGGCCCAGTGCCGCGCAATATGGTCACGGCCGTCAATGCCGACAATGACGCGGCAATCGCCAATCTGGTCTTGGTGAACTAAACTCCCGCTCGACTGCCGCCGTTCGACGCGCAGGGCCGGGAGAAGCCAATTGCCGACCGCACTTATTGCCATAGATCAGGGCACCACCTCGACGCGCGCGATCGTGTTCGATGCCGGCTTGAAGCCGCTTGCCAGCGCGCAACAGGAATTGCGCCAGATCTATCCGGCGCCAGGCCTGGTCGAGCACGACCCCGAAGAGATCTGGGCGGCGACGGTTGCCACCGTGCGCGCGGCGATGGCCCAGGCCGGCCTGGCGGCGAAGGATATCGCCGGCATCGGCATCACCAATCAACGCGAAACCACGATTCTATGGGACCGCGCCACCGCCAAACCGATCCACAATGCGATCGTCTGGCAGGACCGCCGCACCGCGGATTTTTGCGATGCGCTGCGGCGCGCGGGTCATGAGCCGGAGATTGCCGCCAAGACCGGGCTGCTGCTCGATCCGTATTTTTCCGCCAGCAAGATTGCCTGGTTGCTCGAGCACGTGGCGGGCGCGCGCGCCAAGGCGGCGGCCGGTCAGTTCGCTTTCGGGACCATCGACAGCTTCCTGCTGTGGCGGCTCACCGGCGGCAAGGTGCATGCGACCGACGCCAGCAATGCCGCGCGTACGCTGCTGTTCGATATCGGGCGCGGGCAATGGGACGACGGGCTTTGCCGGATGTTCGGCGTGCCGCAAGGCCTGTTGCCGCAAGTGCGCGACTGCGCCGGCGAGTTCGGCGTCACCACAGCCGACTTGTTCGGCGCGCCCATCCGCATTCTCGGCATGGCCGGCGATCAGCAGGCGGCGACGGTCGGGCAGGGCTGCTTCAAGCCCGGCATGATGAAATCGACCTATGGCACCGGCTGCTTCGCCTTGCTCAATACCGGCACGGAACGGGTCGCCTCGCGCAACCGGCTGCTCACAACAATCGCCTATCAGCTTGAGGGCAAGCGCACTTATGCGCTGGAAGGCGCCATCTTTATTGCCGGCGCCGCCGTGCAATGGCTGCGCGACGGTCTGAAAATCATCGCCAAGTCGTCCGATGTCGGCCCGCTTGCCGAACGTGCCGATCCGGCCGAGCAGGTCTACCTGGTGCCGGCCTTTGTCGGCCTCGGCGCACCCTATTGGGATGCGCAGGCGCGCGGTGCCATCTTCGGCCTCACCCGCAATTCCGGGGCGGCGGAGCTTGCGCGCGCGGCCCTGGAAGCGGTCGGCTACCAGACCCGCGACCTGCTGGAGGCCATGCGCGCCGACTGGCCGCAGGCGGCCGATGCAAGAACCGTGTTGCGCGTCGATGGCGGCATGACCGCGAGCGATGCCACCATGCAATTCCTCGCCGATATCCTGGCCGCGCCGGTGGACCGGCCGGTGGTGATGGAAACCACCGCCTTGGGCGCCGCCTATTTGGCCGGGCGGGCCGCCGGCATCTGCCCCGATCTTGACGGTTTTGCCGCGCAATGGCGGCTCGACCGCCGGTTTGAGCCGGACATGGCGGCAACGCTGCGCGAGCGCAAATATTCCGGCTGGAAAGACGCGGTTTTGCGCACGTTAACGGCCCGGTGAGGATTGCCGAACACAATCGCGCGGTCGCGTAGGACCGGACTCGTGAATATCAACGCCAAACATGCCGATTACCTGGTCCAGCAGCTCAGCGTGCTGGTGGTCGACGACAATCCGTTCATGCGCGGTATCGTGCGCAACCTGCTCGCCAATATCGGCGTCAAGAAGATATTCGAAGCCGCCGACGGCATCGCCGCGCTGGAAATGATCCGCCAGGTGCCGCCGGACATCGTCGTGCTGGACTGGGAAATGCCGCTGCTCAACGGCCCGGAGCTGGTGCGAATTGTGCGTTCGCCCGGCGTGTTTCCGATGCCGGATATACCCATCATCATGCTCTCCGCCCATGGCGAGCGCTGGCGCATCCTCGAGTCGATCAAGATCGGGGTCAACGAGTTCCTGTGCAAACCGGTGTCGGCCAAGTCGCTGCTCGACCGCATCATCTCGATCCTGCTCAAGCCGCGCGAAAGCGTGCAGCTCGGCGAATATTACGGCCCGGCGCCGCGCAGTCCGATGGTCCAGTCGAATGCCGGCTCCGCGGACACGCCATTGACCGCGGCCTGATCCCTCTCCGGTCGATTTCCGGCGAATGCCCAGTTTGAGCGCCACGTTGCGGCGCGAACGCGCGGCGGCGCCGGGCGCGCCGGTGTGATTAAGGGCTGCTGCTTGGACCGGCGCCGGGCGGGCGGAACAGATAGGCCAGGAACCAGACCGGCACGATCACCAGCGAGCCGAGCAGCACGTTCGGCCAGGCCCAGGCAAGACCCTGCTTCGCATAGTCCTCCAGCCGGTCGGCCGAGAGGCCGAATTCGCGCATCATTTGTTCGGCGGTAATGCCGAAATGGGCGAGGATCGTTCCCACCACCAGCGAGGCGACGGCGACCTTGACCAGCGTGCGAAGGATGGGATGCAGCATCCGCCCGTTCTCTATCGCACAGTCCGTTTAGATTGAATCACTGTGCTTCCCTAACATCTTGCTTGCGCATGATCTTTTCCGAAAACCGGTAGCCACTTTTCGGGATCATGCGCTAGTCCCAGCCGAAAGCGCGCGAGACGGCAGGCCTCGCGCAGCGGGCGCTACGATGGCAGGAAATCGTTAACCATTCGTACAGGCTGTATTGGCCGGCGCGTTCCGGCCGTTATTCCGGCTTTTTTGCCGGCGCGGCCGACTGTTCGGCCGCCGGCATGGCGTCGCCGGCAGGGGCCCCGGTCAGCCGCTCGATCGCCGAGCGCACCGCATCGCGCGCACGGCGGTTGCGCACGGCATTAAGCAGCGGGGCCGCCGCGCCCGAGCGCTGGATCAGCGCCTCCGGATCGGGCAGCATGATCGGATCGTCCCACGAACCCTGCACGATGAAGGGCAGTTCGAACGGCGACACGCCGGGCTTGGCGACCGCCACCAGGGCGGCTGTGCCCTTGAGATCGAGTTCGCGTGCCGGGATCGAGGCCGAACCGACGAGCGCCACCTTTACCGCAGCGCCCTCCATATTCACGTCATCGACCGTGACCGTGCCCTGGACGATCTTCAGCGCGACGGTGATCTTGTCAAAGGGCGTGCGCCCGCTGCGGAATTCGCCGCCGCCCGACAGCGGCCGCCGCTCCAGGCGGCGCAGCAATTGTTCGACATTGAGGCCGGCAATCGCGCCGTTCGTCCCGGTGAGGGTGGCTGTGCCGTTCATGGTGCGGGTCACGCCCAACACACTGTCGCCGGTGCCTTCGACCGCCAGGGACATATTGCCCTTGCCTTCCAGCCGGCGCAGCCCGAACAACTGGCCGAGGCAGCTTTCCAGATCGACATCGGTGAATTGCAGCTGCGATTTCACATCCATGCCGGCATCGAAAATGGCCAGCGCCAGCGAGCCCTTGATCACGCCGCCATAGCCTTGCGCCTCGCCGACGGTTACCACCAGATGGCCGCTGCGCAGGTTTGCGCCGATGGCGGTGCGGCCGAGCTTGGCAGTGGACATCACCACGTTGGCAGCCGACAGACGCAGGTCGAAATCGATGCCGGAGAGGCCGTCGAGCGCGATGCGGCCGCTGCTCCACTCGCGCTGATTGCTGGTGAGCAGGCGGATGGTGGAAACATAGGGCGACAGATCGAGCGTGTCGGCGGCCAGCGTGCCTTGCAGGGTCTTCCGCCCATCGGTGGCGAAGGTGAGCACGCCTTCGGCGTTGTTGCCGTCGAGCTCGACATTGACACTGGACAGACCGATGGTGCCGCCCACCACGTTGGCCTGCGCCTTGATCGCGAAATGGCCGAACCCACCGCCGGGCAGCGGCTGCTGTCCGGTCCAGATCAGCGCATCGCGCAGCGAAACGGAGTCGGCGGCGAGCGTGCCTTCAATCTTGAGGGTCGGCTTGACGCTGAACGAGCCTTCGAATGCGGCCTTCATCGGCGCGCCCGCGAGACGCAGCTTCAAGCCGGTACGGTTGCCCGCCAGCGCCGCCGGGAAATCGGCCAGCGTGATGCTGGCGTCCACCGGTTCTCCATGCCAGGCGAAGCGGCCGGTGGCGCCGAAACTCTTGGAGATCGATGGCCAGGCCAGCGAAAATTCCACGTCGTTCAGCGTTTCGATTAGCTTGCGCGTCTTGTCGCGCACCTCCACGGTGCCGTTGTCGATACGCATCTCGGAAAATGCCGACAAGCGCGCTGCGTTCGGCTTCTGGCTGCGCGCCAGCCCGTCGATCAGGCCCGACCAGTTCGATTGGCCGTCCTCCTCCAGATCGATCGCGATGGTCGGCCGCTCCAACGACACATCGGCGATTTCAACGCGGCCGATCAGCAGTGGAAAAAACCGCAGGCGCGCGGTCAGCCGCTCTGCGGTAAGCGCCGGGTGCTTGGCATCGCCGAGGATTACGGCGGCAAAGCTCACGCTGCCGGAGGGAAACAGCGAGACGGTGGCGTCTCCGAGCAGGGTCGGGTTCAAGCCGGTAACGGCGCGGATTTCGCTCATCGCCTGATCGCGCACCGTCTCGGCCGAGATTAGGTAGCCTGCGGTCAGCAGCACGCCGGCCGCGGCCGCGATGACGGCAGCCAAGGCATATCCAAAGCGTTTGAAGCCAGCAGTGGCCGTCAAAGGGGAAATTCCGGTTATTTCGAATGCGGACGCCGGCGGACTATACCATCGGCCCCGCTACCGCCAACTGTGGGTATCCTCTGTGACCCTTTCATGGCCTGCGCATGGTCCAGAAAAGCATGTCGCCGGTCTTGATCCGGCGCTGGTCCCGGTTTTCAGAATAGATCAGGCGCAAGCGAATTAAGGATTAAGGCTGGCGGACCGGCGGCGCAAAACCGGCCGGTGGCGTGGCGTCGGCGATTTCGGCGATCAGCTTCTTGATGATTGCCTGGCCGAAGGAGTTAAAGTCCTTCGCCTCCAGCACGAAGGCGCCCGGGCCGCCGACCACGTTTACGCGATAATAATTCGCCAGCCCGCCGGGCGGATTGGTGTGCTCCGGGTTCCAGGGCAAAGGACGTTCGCTCAAGATCACCAGACCGTTGATGGTTATGCCGAGCGCCAGCGCCTCATCGCGCGCCTGGCCGACGTCGCGGCCGGCATTGTTGGTGCCGTCGCCGGAGACGTCGATGGTGCGGCGTTCGGCGGTAAACGGCGCGCGTGCAAACTGCGCCACGGCGAAATCGATACCGCCGCTGATCGAGGTGCGGTCGGCGAAGGAGCGCGGTTCTTCCACCAGCCGGTCGCCGAATTTCTGCGCCGCCTGCGGCCCGTCGATCGGCGTCCAGTCGATCACGACCTTCTGGTTGCCGAGTCCCGACCACTCCAGGAATAGAACCGCAATGCGCCGGTTATTGCCCGAAGCGATGGCGTTGAGCACACGGCGGTCGGAAATCGCGGCGGCGTAGCCCTCGCGCTGCAACTTGAATTTTTCACTGTCCACGCTGCGCGAGACGTCCGCCGCCAGCACCAGCAGCAGATCGACCGGCTCGGCTGCCCGCACCGGCGGGGCCGCCGGCAAGGTCGCCGGCAAGCCCATCAAAGCGATTGCGAAGACTAACCGCCTCATCGCGCCAGCTTAGCTGGATTTGTCTATTCCGCCAGTACGCGGGTGGCTGGGAATGCGACTTCCACCAGGGTGCCGTCGGAAACCTGGCTGGTGATGCGGAAACGGGCGTGATTGGCTTCGGCCAGGGCTTTTGTGATCGGCAGGCCGAGGCCGGTGCCGCTCGACCCCCAGCGCGTGGAGGTGGCGAGCTGGCGGAACGGCTCAAGCGCCGTCTGCAGTTCCTTCTCGCTCATGCCGACGCCGGTGTCGCGCACGCGCAGGATCACCTCGTTGTCGTCGGTCAGCGCGGTGGAGACGATCACCTGCCCGCCGGCGCCGGTGAATTTGATCGAATTCGACAGCAGGTTGAGCACGATCTGGCGCACCGAGCGCGCATCGGCGACGATGTGCGAAAGGCTGGCCGGCAGCGAGGTGCGGATGATGACGCGCTCCTGGTTGGCCTGCTGTTGCATGATGGCGACGCATTGCTGCACCAGGTCGTTCAAATTGACGCTCACGAAAGTGAGGTCGAGCTTGCCGGCCTCGATCTTCGACAGATCGAGCAGGTCATTGAGCAGCGATATCAGGTGGCCGCCGGAGGAATGAATGTCCCTCAGATATTGCCGGTAGCGCTCGTTGCCGACCGGCCCGAAGCGTTCGTCCATCATCACCTCGGAGAAGCCGATGATGGCGTTGAGCGGCGTGCGGATTTCGTGGCTGATCTTGGCGAGGAAATCCGACTTGGCGGTGGAGACCCGCTCGGCGTGCTGCCGGGCATTGATCAGTTCTTCCTCGGTGCGCTTCCAGGCGGTGATGTCGCGCAAAACCGCGCAGAGTTTTTCGCCGTCCTCGATCCGCCCCATGGTGAGGTAGAGCGGAACCAGGCCGCCTTGGCGCACGCGGCCGATCGCTTCGCGGCCGGAGTCGAGCAAGCCGGCGGCGGCGCCGCGCGCCAGCCGTTCGAGATAATCGAGGACGCCGCGCTGGCTTTCGGGCGCGAACAGATCGCCGAAGGCGAGTTTGGCGATGTCGGCGGCGTCATAGCCGAACAGCGCCTGCGCGCTGCGGTTGGCGGACAGCACGCGGCCGGCGCGATCCAGTATCAGCACACCGTCGGTCGCGGTGTCGAGAATAGTCCGCAGTTCCTTGTTTTCTTCCTCGGCCTGGCGCAGCGATGCTTCCATTGCCGGCGGGCGCTGATCGGCAACCGCTTGCGTATTGACCATTAGCACCAGCGCGTTCTCGTTGTTCCACGCCACGCTGAACAGGCGGCCTTCGACCGCCTTCTGATTACCGTTGACGGTGGCGATGGTCAGAGTCTTGCCGGCATTTTTGCCGCCGTCCGTGCCGGCATTGTCGGTGTCCTTGGTCTCGATGAACAGGCTGTCGAGACCGCCGGCCTCGGCCAGCGCTTCGAGCGTCGGATAGCCGGTCCAATCGAGGAACGCGCGGTTGGCGTAGATCAGGTTGTTGAGCCGATAGACCAGCAGGCCGATCGGCAGGCGATCGAGGATCGGCCGCTCGTCCTGCGAGTCGCGCCTGGTTTCCACGTTGCGCACCGCCCGCGGTAGCGCTGCTTTGGGCGGCTCGGCCGCGGCCGCGGGCTCGCCAGCAATATCGTTCGGCGCTCTGTCGGCGCCGGTTTTATCTGGAACATTCTTGAGCCGCGCGCTGAGTTCGCGCGCCAACTCCTGGAATGCGTTGTGCTCGCCCGGGCTGAGCGCCGGCGCCGGTTCGGTCGGGGGCGGCAGCGGCGGCGGAAATGCCAGCACATTGCCCGCGGTCTCGCTCGGCGCTGGCGCGCCTTGCCGGCGGTCGAGTTCGGCAAGACGCTCAAGGTCACGGCAAATGCCGAAGCCGCGGAAGCCTTCGAATTGGCGCTGGCGATCGAACACCGGCAGGCCGGACATCTCGATGGCCAGGCGTTTGTCCTGCCCGTCGACCGGCCATTGGATGACGATGCCGCTCCAGGTGTCGCGCGCGGCCAGCGCGCTGGCGATCTGGCCTGGCGGATCGAGCTTGAGCGTGTCGGCGATTTCCGCCCAGGGCCGGTCGAGCACGGCGGCGGTTTTCGGTCCGACCAGCCGGGCGAAATCCTGCGTGCCGAGCGTGAAGCGGGAAGCCGCATCCATCTGCCAGACGAAGCGGAACGGAAGGTGGCGCGGCGGCGCCGCCGGGATGCTGAGCCTGGGCGCGGCGGATTCGGCGATTGTCCTGGCGGCGTCGCTCGCGCGTGTATCGGCATGCGAAGCGGTTGGCTGCGCATCGAATGCAACGAGCAGCGTGACGGTTGCGCCGGCGCCGAGCCGCAGCATCGTAATGTGTCCGGCCGGGATATCGCCTACGGCTTGGCCATTATGGCTGGCCTCGCGGGCGAGTTTCTCCGCGCCAAGCGCGGTCAGATCGCGATGCACGCCGAAGAGCTCGCGTGCTGACGGCAGACAATCGATCAACTCGCCATCGGCGGTAAAGATCGCCGCCGGCCGTTCGAAGTCGGCCAGCAGCCGGCGCGCGCGTTCCGGCAAGCCAAGGTCTTTGATCGAACGCTCGGTCGAAACCACCAAAATGGCGGCGCTGTTGTCGGCAGAAGTTTCAACAAGGGCGATACGCGAGCATAGGCAGACGAGCGTGCCGCCGATGGCCGCGCCGAAACCGCGCAGCCGCTCGAGCCGCGGCGCGCCACCTTGCGGCAGCGTGCCGGCAAGGCGCTGGATCTGCGCGGCGCTTGGATGCTGGGGATCGAAGCGCAGCGCCGCCAGCGCGCCGCTTGAGCGGCAATCGAAAATCGCGGCGGCCGGGGGATTGGCCCACAGAACGCGATCGGCAGCTGCGCTCCACAGCCATACCGGTGCCGGGCTCAAGGCATGTGCCGCGAGCCGCGGATCGCTCAGCCAGGCAGGTTGGAACTCGGTCCCGCTCATTCTCACATCACGCCAATTACAGCTAATGAATCTTTAATACGGCTGCTTCGGCCTTGCGTCCACGACACGGCGTCGGCCGGGCAATGGCAAACGCCGATAACCTTAATAATGCGAGTTCCAGCCTTGGCGTGTCCCGGGCGCCAGCCTAGATAAGGTCGATCCGGCGGCGGCCGGGGGCACCCAGCAGGAGGTTGTCATGGCGACCGATGGCAAGACGAATTTTGAGATCCCGGCTGAAATGCGCGCATTCGCCGAGAAGAGCGTGGACCAGGCCCGGCAGGCTTTCGACAGCTTCATCTCGGCCGCGCAACAGGCGGTCAATACGGCCGAAAATCAGGCTGCCGGCGCGCGCACCGGGATGAAACAGGTGGGCGAGCTGGCTATGCGGTTTGCCGAGCGCAACATGGTGGCCTCGTTCGATTTCGCCGGGCGGCTGTTGCATGCCAAGGATCCGCAAGAAGTGGCGGCACTGCACGCCGATTACGTGAAGAGCCAGATGGCGGTGCTCACCGACCAGGCCAAGGAATTGAGCCAGCAGACGGCTAAAATCGCCGGGCTGGGCGCCCCGCACTGACGCCGCTATTAATTTGGCGCTTGATCCATGCCGGACGGCTGCCTTCCGGCGGCGGAATTTGAGTTCCGGCAGGCTTTTTCGGGATCAAGCGTCCCGTTCGATCGGGAACTCGCCGGTATCGCACCGGCCAGGTGAAATTTGCTGTTTTGTGCATTGCAATATTTTTGTTGCAACGCACCAAAAATATGCTATATAGGGTTTACAGCACTCGCTCAGGCGCCCTCAGGACGCCGTACATGGCGGCGGGTCTTGAAACAGGCGCGAGCCGATTTGCCGAGGGTGGCAGCTCGCATACAGCCGGAAGCCGCCCTCCTAGCCGAGGATAACTGTCATGGCCGAAACCACCAGCAACCAGACCTCCACACCGAAAGCCAAAATCAAGCCGGTCACCGTTGCCGCGCCCGCTTTCGATATGCCCAAATTCGAAATGCCGAAGTTCGACATGCCGAAGTTCGAAATGCCCAAATTCGAAATGCCGAACGTTGAAATGCCCGCCGCCTTCCGCGAGCTTGCCGAGAAGGGCATCGCCCAGGCCAAAGGCAATTACGATAAGATGAAGAGCGCGGCCGAGCAGGCCACCGATATGCTCGAGGACACCTATACCACCGCCTCCAATGGCGCCTCCGGCTACGGCGTCAAGCTGATCGAGACCGCGCGCGTCAACAGCAATGCCGCCTTCGACCTGTTCGGCGAATTGCTGACCGCAAAGACCTATTCCGAGGTGGTCGAGAAAACCACTGCCTATGTGCGCACGCAGTTCGACACCATGACCGCGCAGGCCAAGGATCTTGCCGAACATGCGCAGAAGGTGGCGACCGAGACCGCCGAGCCGATCAAGGAAAGCATCAGCACCTTCGGCAAGGCCGCCTAAAGCAGCCAGGCCATTGCCGCGGCACTCAATCGCCGCGACTTGTAACAAAGCCCGGACGGGCAACCGTCCGGGCTTTTGCTATTTGAGCCGGTGGCCGATGATTTTCAGGGCCAGTCCGCAAAATGGAAACTTGCCAAAATGGCAGGCGGCACCTAGGTTCCGCCCGCTCGGCTCGTGTATCAAACGATGCCGTTCCCGCGTGCAGGCGTAGCTCAGTTGGTTAGAGCGCTGGTCTGTGGAACCAGAGGTCGGTGGTTCAAGTCCACCCGCCTGTACCAATCATTCCGGCATTTTATGAGAGAACGGCGCGAGAACGTGAGACTTGGATTTCAGTCTCACGTGAGACTTCTGTGCTCCCTGCGTTCTAGGTTCCTCAGTTCATAGTCGGTTTCCACACAACGCGCCCGGCAACATCTTCGACCTTGATGGTGCCTGGATTTATCTCGGCGTTCTTTTTTGCGTCGTCGTCGTCGCGTAGTTCGACAGGGTAGAAGTGGTTTTCACGAAAGAACAAGTAAGTCTGCATTTCAGTTTTCTAATGTTGCATTTGTGCTTATCCGGTTGACACACACAGGCGGAAAATGACCCCACATCTTATGTCTCCATCACGGTCTACCTGTGGTGTTCGGCGTCTCTCGCGCGCCGCGTGCGACGCCTATAAGCAGGTTGCGAAAAGGAATTGGCGTGGCCGCGCGCTGGTTTTTGGAGAGCCGCTGGCAAGCGCCGGTCTTTACGGCGCGCGCGCGTTCCTCCGCACTGTGGAAGCCTTCGTCCAGCCTCACGAAATCGCCTTCTGTCGCCCCCCATTTCAGCGCGGGCGGCTCAATCCCGTGCGTGTAGAGCCACGTCGCCTTGCAAGCTCGGTGCCCGTAGGCGCCTTGCTCTACGCAGCACGTCCAGCCGTCATGACCATCGATCCAATCGGCGCGTATCCAGCCGCCGGAATGCGGCGGCGCTGCCAGCCGGAATGCGGCCCATGCCGCCGACGCCGCGGGATGCTCAAGAATGCCGCCCCAGCGGCGCACAGAGGCCAGCGCAGCGGCGAAGCAGCCGCCATCATCGCCCTTGACCTTGCGCGGCCAGGTCGTCGGGGCGCCGCCCCAGTAGCGTCCCCAGCGCTCGCACGGCGGGTGCGCCACGACCGGCCACGGGCCGGCATACAGGCGCGCGTCTTTGGCCTGGTCCCACGGCTCAATATCCGTCCGGCCGAAATAGCAGCCGCCCTTGGCGACGTAGAGCGCAGCGACGATTCCGCTCGCGCGCGACGTGGCCACTATCTGTTGTGGCGTCGTTTCAATCGTGCGCTGTGCGGCGTGCATCAACATCTAGTACCTGTGTGCGTCAACCGGATAAGCATGGAATATATAAGTCTGCATTTTGGCTCCTGCTAACCGAATTGCTTGAGAACAAAATAGACAACGAGAGGACCAACCACGGAACCTATCGCCGCGCCGATGCAAGCCGCCCAAATGATCGAACGGGCATACTGCTCTTTCGTATGTGGCCAACCATCGGACCATTCGTTGTGCATCAAAATCTCATCAGCAATACCCGGCTGTCCGTCGCCGTGCATGTCGCCGTAAATGCCTCCGCGTCCCACCACTTTCGCTCCTGTTTCTAATCGCCTACTTTATCGAGCAATTCGAGGCTCATACCTTCATCCCCTTCTGCTGCATCCACGCCCACACCATGGTCATGGCTTCGCGGGCTTCCTCGCTGCCCGGCGTGTAGTAGTGCCCCATGACCTGCGGCAGCGACTGCAGCGAGTGGCCGGACACCGCGGCGAACTGGTTGTCGCGCGCACCGGCGCGCTTGATCCAGGTCAGCATGGTCTTGCGTAGATGGCGGAACGCCTTGTCGGCGATCGACGGGCAGGCGGCAAGCCCGAGCGCTTCGTCGCCGGCGACGACGCGCGTGCGCAAGGCGGCGATGCGATGCTCGAAGGTGTTCTGATTGAAGCCGCGCCCAGTGTGGCTGTCGACGATCAGCTCGGGGCAGAGATAGCCGCGTTGGGCGCGGCGCTCGGCCATCAGCGCCAGACGGGTGAGCAGCGGCGGCAGCTGCGGCACCTCGACGCGCTTGCCGCGCTTCGACTGCACCAAGCGGGTGACGCCGTCGCTGGTGCCGACGCCGTCATAGGCGATGACATCGGCCGGCCGCTGCGCCGAGAACAGCGCCAAAATCACGGCATCGGCCAGCTCGGGCTCGTTCACCTGCGGGTGATCGGCAAAGGCGACGAAGGCTTTGACTTCCTCGATCGACCAGGTCAGCACCAGCGGCGCCGGCTTCTTCAAGCCGAGCTGCGTGCACGGGTTGTCGATCGCCAACTGCCAGCCGCTTGATCGGCGCTGCCACTTGTAGGCGGCCGACAGCACCATGATGCAATTGCGCGCCGTGGTGCGGCCGCGCACGCGCGCGAGATATTCGTAGAAGCCGCCGGCCTCGTCGTTGCTGATCAGCGACGGCGTGATGGCGGCGGCCGGCGCCTGGGCGAATTCTTCCTTGACGCGCTCGATGCCGGCCTTGCGGTCGGCGGCGCTGTACGGTTTCCAGATGATCAAATTGGCCTTGTCGCGATAGTCGGCCTTGGTGCCGTCGGCATAGCCGCCTTCGGCGCGGCTGCGCTGGAAGCGGCCGGACTGCAGGAACGACAGCAGCAGATCCTCGACGGTGCGGCCTTTCGGCGATAAGGGCCGCCGCAGGCGCTTGCCGCTCGCGCGCTGTGCCAGGATTTCGGCGTGGCGCGCTTCGGCAAAGCCGCGGGTTTCGTCGAGCGAAAACCAGCGGCCGTCGGGATGCTTCAAGTCGGCGTTGACGAAACCGATGGCGCGCTCGCGCGGCCCGGGCTGGAAGCGCGGGCGGCCAGTCCCATCGGGTTGCTGGCGCCAGGCGATGTAAGGCAGCTTGATGTCAGCCATGTCACCAACGCCATACCAGCAGGGTAATGATCGCCCAGATCACCGGGCTTAAAAAGACGGCGAGCACTATGCCCGATCCGGGCGGAGCATAGCGCGGCGTCGGCCATTTGTCCGTGCGCTTGCTCATCGGCGGTAGGCCTGCTGCAGAAACGGCACCCACAAAGCGCCCTCGGGCGCCGGTTGCGGCGCCGGGTCGTTGGCGGCCAGGATAGCCTTGTTGCCGAAGTGCCAGCCGGCCAGCCAGGCGTCGATCTGCGTGCGGGCCCAGCGCGGCTGCCCGGGCAGCGCAAGCGGCGCCGGCATGCCCTTGGCGTGCAGGGCGACGCGGTGCTCATAGAACCATTGGGTGCTGCGGCGCAGCAGGCTGGCGATCTCGCTGCAGCGATAGGTGGCTGGCCTGGCCGGCGCCGCAGGGGGACGTTTGGGGGGGTGCGGCGCCGGCACTGTGGGCTCTCCCGCTTGCGCCGCGACGGTGCGGCGAAGCGGGGCGTAGCAGAACGATTGCAAATAAGCAACTATTGAGTGCTACGGCGCACACAACAATGAGCGAAGTTTCACGTGAAACCTTTATTTTCTAAGGTTATTATTGTTTTGGCGCGGTGAGGGAGGGCTGGCCGCGATGCTATTCTTAATTTGGATTGCAACTGGTCGTTTTGGTGCCATGAGCGCGCGCGACGCTTTGGCTTATAGGATCATCGACGCGGCAATGGTCGCATGGTTTATCGAAATGCCAATGCTGCAGCCTTCGCTGCAATTATTATTTTTTGCCTTCCTGTGCTGCTGGGTAATTGATTTTGGTATTTTGACGGCAGCTTATCGTTTTGGCCGCTGGCTTCGCCCGCTAAAAATAGAGGCTTAAGCCACCACCTGCGGCCGGAAACGGTGCGGCAAAATCACCCCTTTGATGACAATGCGCTCGCCGTCGATCACCAGCACTTGATCGAAAGCCGGATCAAGTGACCGTGCCACCAGAATATCGACCGGCGCGGCGCGTTGATAAATCCGCATCACGGTCTCGGCCTTCATTTTCGGCCAATCGTAGACATAGGCGCAGACCGCATCGCCCTGGCGCGCGGTGGCGTTGAGGTCGACCAGTACCACATCGCCGGGCAGATAACCCGCCAACTCCAACGCGCGGCTTTTGATGGTCCAGGGGTCGATGCCATTACGGCCCACAGTCAAAGCCCGGACGGCGCTGGTGAGCGGATCGGCTTTGTCGAGAGAGAATGGGGCCGCATCCTCGTTAAACCCTCTCAGCGGTTTAGCCACGGCCGAGGCCGGTGTGCCCGGCGGCGCCACTCCGGTGAAGGCCACAATTTTGTCGATGGTGGTTGCATGCAAGGTTGAGGTGCCTTCGTCGCCTTCGGCCATCGGGCGCGTCAGGGTAGAGGGCGCAATCTTGATTTTTTTGGCCAGCGTCGTCGGCGCCAAGCCGGTGATCTCTGATACGCGGCGCAGCCAGTCCCGGTGCAGCCGCGCCATGGCGTGATCGCCTTTTGGCAATTGCATTACTCCGGTCGCGAGAATGCGACCGCTAGTATGCAACTGTGTATGAAACACATCAGCTTGAAACATTGCACTTGACGTAGTTGCGCAAATCAGTCTTTGGATTGCAACTATGCAATATTCCTTCTCAATTGGCCAGATCGAACAGCGGGCACAGGCGGTCAATGTTTGCCTAAAGACCTTGGCACAGTCGGCCGGCCTGCACCCGTCGACCGCTTACCGCGGCGCCAAGGCCGGTGCCGACGTGAAGATATCAACGGCGTCGCGGCTCGGTGATGCCTTGGTTGCCGAGGAACTGCGCCTGCTGCGCCACCTGGCGCTGCTACATCCGCAGGAAGCCATCGCCGCCTGCTGCCCGGAAAAACGGAGCGCGGCATGAGCTTCCGCATCGAGCGCGGCTTTCACCTGCCACGGCACAGCTTCGACGTGCGCGCCGCCAACCGCGCCGCGTTGCGTGCTTTGATTGCAGCGCTATTCGTCGCCCTGCTCGCGACCTGGATCACGCTCGGGCCGGCGCTGATCGGGGCCGCGCGCGGCGCTGAGTTGGGTGCCGAGCATGATCACCGCTATTCGCGCGCTGTGGCTCCTGGCGAACGGATGCAGAGGCGGCCGCGCGTTTCCGTCCGGGTGTCGCGCGGTCGCTACTCGCATCTGGTGGACGTCAACGGCAATCGCCTCAATGAGGACTGCCTGCCGGCTTCTATCCGCGCCGCTGTCGACCGCGTGCGCGCGGCCTGCGGGCCGGTCGCGGTGCTGTCGACGCTGCGGCCGGGCGCGCGCATTCCCGGTGGCGGCGTCTCGCTGCATGCCGCCTGTCAGGCGGTGGATTTCCGGCCACGGTCTTACGCCTGCGCCTATCGCGTGCTGGCGGATTGGCCCTACGGGCTATCGGTCGATGGTCCGCGCGTCGCGCATATCCACCTCAGCGCGCCCGGGCTGCGCAACGAAGGCCGTTTTCGGCACGGAGTTAGGTATGTCCGACGGAGCGGCGGTCGCAGCGTGCTTGCGCGCCAGCGGAGGGTGACGCGATGAAACGCATCCTGCTCGTTACGCTGCTGATGTCGTGCGCACCGGCCGCCGCGCATGATTGGTATCCGCTGGCCTGCTGCCGCGGCACCGAGGTCGGCGGCGACTGCGCGCCGCTGCCGGCAAGTCGCGTTAAGGAAACGCCGCAGGGCTATCTGATCGACGGTAAAATTCTCAAATCCTATGCCGAAACGCGATGGAGCCCGGACGGGCAGTTCCATGCCTGCTTTCCGGCATCCGGCGCGCTGTCCTGTTTTTTTGCCCCGCAACGGAGCTTTTAACCATGACCGACGCTTGCGGCATCCGTCCGACCGCGACGCGCGACCTTGCGGGTGCCCAGCCCGATCTGGCCTCTCCTTGCGTGCTCGATCTTGACGGCTGTGACCGGCTGGAAATCACGGTAGGGCTGTTCGAGCACGAGAAAGTCAGTCTGCGCTTCGAGAGCTGGCCGCCGAGAGTGCGCAACGATCTGGCGAGCCTGGTAGCCCGCTGGCAGACCGGCAATCCGACCCGAATTTTACAATCGATCACCACCGCAGTGGTCGAGCGCTCGTGCGTGATGATCGTTCACCACGCCGCGAAGGGCTAGGCGATGAACCCGCGCGTGCCCGATCTACTGTCTCGCCTGATCGGCCTCGCCGATACGATGCTGCTCCTGCACGGCGAGAATGCTTTGCGGCCGCAGCCTGAGCGCAGCGTTATGCTCGGCCAGGTCTATGGCGAACTGGTGACGCGGCGGCGTGCGTTAGCTGAAGGTAGTCCCGGCTTCGACGATACCGCGATCATGCTCAACCAATGCCTGATGCATCTCGATGACGACGCCGGCGTGCTCGGCTACGCCAACACCGCGGCCAAGTGGGCGATCATTTCCAAGTCATTCCTGCCATTTGTGCGCACCGATCTGGCGCTGGCACTGACGCGCGCGGCGCGGCCCTCGACCACGGAGCAGGCGCGATGAGCGAGACCGCTCACCTGCCTGAAACCGCTCGCCGGCTCAATGGCCGCTTTGCCGGCAGTGTGCCGCCGACGCTGGAGCCGATGATGCTGACGTTGTTGCGGGTGACTTACGCGGCGGTGTTCAAGACGGTGTGCGATCTGTCCGGTGTAGATCACCGGCGAGCTTCGGCGCGGCTGATGTATGGCAGCAAACTCACGCTCGATCCGGCTTGGCGGGCGGCCTCTGACGCGCGCGCCATCTCGATCTATCTGATCAACACCATCGCCAATGTGCCGCAGGCATTGATCGCCCGCGCGGTCGGCGTCGATAAGGCTACCGTGTTGCGGGCGCTGTCGCGGGTCGAAGACCGCCGCGACCTACCGCTGGTCGATGCGCTGGTCACGGCCGCGGAAAGCATCATGGAGCGCCACTAAGCCATGCAGAATAAGCCCTTTAAATCGCCGCTGCGGGTCGAATGGGAGCGCGTCGCCGAGCGCATGCAGCGCGATGCGCTGCGCAACGATGTCGAAGGCGTGATGGCGCGCGCGCTGGTGGCGTTCTCGCCGGCTCTAGTCGAGTTCATGGAAGGCGAGTTGAGGCGGGCGACGCCGCCGATGGTGACGCTGGAAGCGGTGACGGTGGCGATCTGCAACATGGCTCATAAGGCGATCGCGGCCACGGTGGAGCGGCCCGAGCAGGCAGCGGCGCTGCGTATTATGCATCAGCTGATCGAGCGCGACGTGGCGCCGCGGCTGGGCTTCGGCCGGTTTCCGTCGGCTCGTATATTCATTCCGGGAAGCGACGCATGAGCGAAGTCTCGGCACGCGAAATCCGGGCGATGCTGCAGCAGCGGGTCGATGAGCTGCTGCATAAGCTTTTCCCCGGCTACAGCGTGACGCGGCCGTGCTTCACGCCGCTTAACCCGACCCGCGCCGACAAGACGTCGGGCTCGTTCGTTATCTGGACGGCGGGTGCGGCGGCCGGTGGCTTCAACGAATATTCGCCGAACGGCCCACCGGCCTCGGGCGATGTCATCGACCTGATCGGCTATGTGCACGGCCACCATCGCGACCGCCGCTTCGCGCTGGGCTGGGCACGCGATTTCCTCGGCATCAAGGCGATGGACGGTGCCGAGATCGCGCGCGCCAAGGCGACGGCGCGGCATCATGTGGCGGCGACGCAAGCGGCGACCAGCAACGCGGCGGCGGCCAAGATCGCGCGCGCCAGCGCGCTATGGCGCAAGACGCTGCCGATCGCCGGCTCGGTGGCGGAAAATTATCTGGCCTCGCGCCGCATTCCGCTGGTGCTGGTGAAAAATCGCGAGGACGATTTGCGCTTTTTGCCGCGGCTGGAACACTGGAAGAGCGCGAAGTGGGACGGCGAGCGCAAGGTCGAGGATGGCCCGCATCTGCCGGCGATGATCGCGGCCGTGCGCAACCATGTCGGCGATCTGACGGCGGTGCATTGCACCTTCCTGCGCGCCGACGGCTCAGGCAAGGCCGATGTGAGCGAGGCTAAGCTGATGCGCGGCCTGGTCAAAGGCAGCGCGGTGCGGATCGCGCGCGGCCCGGACAATCTGACGCCGGAGGAAGCGGCCGAACAGGGCGTGCTCAACACGCTGGTGCTGGCCGAAGGCATCGAGACCGCCTTGAGCTGCGCACTGGCGCTGCCGGAAGCGCGCGTGTGGGCGGCGACCGGCTTCCGGTTTTTCGAATTCGCGCCACTCGATCACCCTTGCATCGACCGCATTGTGATCGCCGCCGACAATGACGACAGCGCCAAGGCGGAACGTGAACTCGACGACGTGGTCGAGGCGCTGACGCTGCGGGGAAAAAGCGTGTCGGTGATGCGACCGGACGGCGCCAAGGATTTCAACGACGTGATGAAGGAAAGCGCATGAGCGAAAAGCCCTATAGCTATCTCGACACCGTCGCCGCCGATCGCGCGCTGGCCTTCGCGGTGGAGAGCGCCGCGGCCATCGCCGATGTGTTCTGTTCGGAAGGGCCGAACAATCTGCTGCGGTTGAACTGGCCACAGATCAAGCTCGGTTCCCACGAGCCCGAGCCGGCGGTCAAGGCGTGCCGCGATCTGCTGGCACCGTTTGTGCGCTCGGCGCCCGATGCACCGGTGCAGGCTTTGTTTGCGCACGCGCGCATGACCCATGTGCATAGCGCGACAGTGGATATTTTTCACGAAGCTATCCCGTTCGCAGTGCGCGCCGCCTATTCGGCGTTTCGTGAGGCGCTGCTGCTGGCCGACCGCATGCTGAAGGAAGAAAGTGCGCGGTTGGCCGAGCACATTCCATCCGGGCGCCAGGCGGTGCGGCCGAGCAAGGATGGGCACGCGCTCGAACGGCTCGACGGGCGCGAGGACCGCGCCATGGTCAAGCGTGACAAACCGATCCCGCGAACGCTGGCGACGGCGCCGAAACCGACTGCACAACCAGGGGGTAGATAGCCATGGATGAGCTGCCGACTGCATTGCTCAAGGAAATCCGTGCGGCTTGCGATGAAGAGTTGGCTAAGCCCGCGCGGCAGCAATGAGCCGCGGCTTTCTCGATGAGGACGATGGCGCGTCCGAGTTTGTGGCGCTCGATAATAGTCACAAAGGCGACATCGCCCTGGCTGGGACGGTCAAGGCGACGGGCCGCCATGCTCTGCTGTTCAATAACGGCACGCGCGACGTTTGGGTGCCCTACGGCCACCTGCGCGGGCGCGAGGATGATCCGGGAAACCAGACCGTCACCATCATGGTGCCGGAATGGTTTGCCAAAAAGGAGGGACTAATCTGATGGACGATCCACGCGATCATCGCGGACTGCGGCCGATGCTGGCACAGACGCAAGCAGCGCCGGCCGACCCGCCAGAAACGCAGCCCCCCGCGCCCGAGCCGTCGGCGCCGGTCGCGGCAAGCGAAGCTGCGACCACCAAGGCCGCACCAAAGGTGGTGGACAGCGCCAGCGATGCGCGCACGGTCAACAACATCATGCGGCACAGCTATCGCGTGCTCGACAATGCCGAGAAGGCGGCCATGCTGCGCGTCAAAGATCTCGGGCTGCTGTTTGTGCAGGAGCTGCATGCGATCGGCGGTACCGATCCTCTCGGTGTTCAACTGGCCTCGCGCGAGCTGGCGGTGGCGCAGACCAAGATCGAAGAAGGCGTGATGTGGGCGGTGAAGCACATCACGCGCTGAGTTTCGACGCGACGCAATAACGGTTCTAACGAAAGACTTTCATGGCTCCTCGCGGTGTCAGGAGCGTCCGCGCCTCGTTCGCGGACGCCACGGCTAAGCCTGTCTCGATGCTGGGCGACGATCCAGCGTCGATCGAGCCGCGCGACGGCTATGGACCGGGCGCGTGGCCGGGCGCGCCTTACGATCAGCTGCCGCCGTCGTGCCCGGTGTCACCGCTCGGCATCGACGGCAAGACGGCGTTTTTCATCGACAGCATCCACCAGCTGATCGATGTCTCCACTTCTGAGTGGGGCAAGAAAATGCTGGTGCAGCTGTTCTGCGCCAGGCCTAATTTTATCGGCTATGCTTGGCCGCGCTGGAGCGAAGGCAAGGGTGGCAAAAAGCCGGTGATCAACGGCGTCGATGTCGACGATGCCTGCGCCTGTCTGCTGAAAGCCGCCGCCGCCAAGGGGCTGTTCGACCCGGCCAACAGGGTGCGCGGCCGCGGCGCCTGGCTCGACAAGCATGGCCGGCTGATCTGGCATTCCGGCGAACGGTTGTGGACGGTCGACGGCGGCAAACTGAAAGCCTCGCTGCCGGGAGAGATCGACGGGCTGTTCTATCCGCGCCGGCCGGCGATCCTGGAGCCATGGGCCGAGCCAGTGAGCGTCGCCGACAGCCCGGCGCAATCGATGTTCGAGGATCTGTGCTCGTGGAACTGGGAACGCGGGCCGCTCGACGCGCTGATCGCCTTCGGCGGCATCGGCAGTATGTTTGTGTGCGGCGCCTTGCGCGCGCGGCCGCATTTGGCGCCGACCGGCGACTTCGGTGTCGGCAAGTCGGCGCTCAACGACGTGATCCGCGGCGCGCTCGATACCGCCTTGATTGATGCCGCCAACGCCACGGAAGCCGGCGTGCGCCAGCACATGGGGCTTGACGCACTGCCGGTGGCGATCGACGAATTCGAGGGCTCGGAAGACAACCGGCGCGTCAACGGCATCATCGAGCTGGCGCGCGTTGCTTACTCGGGCGGCCGCATTCTGCGCGGCGGCCAGGATCACAAGGGCGTCGAATTCATCGCGCGCAATTCGTTTTTCTGCTCGGGCATCAATCTGCCGCCCATGAAAAGCCAGGACAAATCGCGCTTCGCGGTGTTGAACCTCAACAAGCTGAAGATAGCGGAGGATGCCGACGGCAAGCCAAAGGCGCCGCCGGTGGTGCGTGTCGCCGATGGGCGCATGCTGCTGCGTCAGTTGATGGACGGATGGCATGATTTTCCGCGCGCGCTCGCCGACTGGAAGCTGGCGCTGCACAATGCCGGGCTATCCAGCCGCGCGCAGGACACCTACGGCACGCTGTTCGCTGTGGCCGAGCTGCTGCTCGGCATCGAAGCGATGGAAGAGGCAGGGTTGCCGGTGACCGATCACGCTCGGCTGGGCGCGGCGATCGCGCTGGCGACCGCCGACGAGCGCGCCGAGCAGGTGGAGAACTGGCGCGCCTGCCTGGAGCATCTGTTGGGCAGTGGTATCGATGCGCACAAAGGCGGCGAGCGGCTGTCGATAGGCGGCATCATCGAACAGATCGAAAAGGGCGGTGTGGTGCTGGATCACGATCGTGCCTCGCTGGCGACGGCCGGCTGCGCGGTACTGGACGAGCCGGACGCCAGCCTGCCACACGGCCAGCACCGCTTCCTGCTGGCGGTGCCGCATTCATCACCGGCGCTCAACAAACTGTTCGAAGCGACGCGCTGGAAGGGCGGCGTGTGGTCCGGAGCACTCAAGCAAGGCCGCAGCGACGGCGTGGTGCGAGCCGGCGACCGGGTGGTGAAGATCAACCGCGTCAGCTCGCGCTGTCTGCTGGTGGATATTCGGAAATACGACGAAGTGATGGGGGCCTAGATGGCCGCGCCGACAAGGGAACGCCTCAACGGCCGACATATCGTCGTCCTGCGCATGTTGGTGAAGCGCGATCCGACATCGCGCGGCGCTCACGCGCGAGGTGTTGGGCGAGTGCCTGTGATGGTGGCATACCTGCCAACTGAGACTGCGCGCGCTGGCCATGTGCGCGCAGATCTCGGTGTTTGCGATCAAGCGCGCCGGCGCGAAGCGCCGAACAGCGCGCATAAACCAGCGGCCGCAGGCCGCGCCGCATCTCCTTCCGTTCCTCAAACGATCACGGATTGATCCTATGACGTTGCGCATCATAAGCGCCGCCCGCACCCTTGCGCCGCGCGCCCGTCTGCGTTCGAACCCGAACCCTAATTTTAAAGCACACAACTCCGCTGCGCGTCGTTCAAGATACACGAATAGATTTTACCGGCGGCGCGAGCGGTTACCGGGTTACAGGTCGGTTACAGGTGATGTAACCACAATCTATCAGATAAATCATAGACTTAAGGCGAGCGGTTACCGGTTACACTGGGAGGCCTCGCTACGCGCGCGCGCGCGCGCGCGCGCGGATGGAGGACTATGTAACCGGGTAACATGTAACTAATAGGGCTAAGTATCTGATTTGATGAAAGAAAAGCGGTTACAAAATGGTTACATTGCCACAATTGATGTAACCGGAGGCTGATCGAGGTGCTGATCTACGGCGAATAGGTCAATAAAATAGAGGGTTGCGCGCAATGACGAAGGCGAAAGACGGCCACGAGGCTCCGGGCAGTGGCTCACACGCCGATGTCGCGCCAGGCGGTCAGCAGCTGGCGCTGCTGCCTGGGCAGACGGACAGCGAGCGCGATGAGCTGATGCCGCTGGGCTCAAACGCGGAAACAAAATCGCAAGCTACGGGTGTGGGGAGGCCACGCGGTGCGCACAATCGCCGCACCGATCTGGTGGCGCGCTATCTCGTTGAACGCTATGGCGATCCGCTGGAAGGCGATGTGGCATTCGGCATGATGCCGCTGAGAGAACTCATCCCGACGCTGCGCAAGATCGCCAGCGATTGCGGGATGGAAATGGCACTCACGGTCGGCGATCTGCTGCGGCTGCAAGGCGAGGCGCGTAACCGCGCGCTGCCGTTCATTCACGCCAAGCGCGCGCCCGAGACCGAGCAAGGACAAGCGGTGCCGGCGATGATTGGGCTGATGCGCGCCGAGCGGCGAGCCGATGGCAGCACGACTTTGCGATCGATGGAGGACATGATCGAGATCGAAGCCTCACCGATTGAAGGTGTGAAGGATCAAGGGGTTAGCGATGCCGCCCAAAAATAGTCTCACGGCGATAAGTCTCACGCATAAGGAACGCGCTGCGAATACTGCGCTTCTCGCGCGGATGGGCAGGATCGAAAGACCAGAACCCGCAAACCCTTTGGCCGCTCGGTCGCGGGAAATCCTGCCCCTCCCCCTGGCTCCTGCGGCGCGGTGGCCTGGCGCCGCGACCTTGGAAAACGGCACCTGCCCTCCCCGCCCGGGGACCCATTCCGCACACACACGCCGATTTAGTCACTCACGCGCGAAAAGAATTTTACCTCGCGGGGCGGGGCAGTGCGCAACCCGGCGGGCAGGGGAATAGGGGTCGGGTATGAGCGAGTGGGAAATCCCGAACGAGTTCAGCCTGCCGCGCGGTGCCGAGCTGAAGGAACTCGAAGGCGTCAAGGTCAACCCGATCAGCTTCGAGCCGCCGGGCCCGATCGGCGAGGCTTACGTCTATGGCCTCGACCCGATCGATTTCATCATGGGGCCGATGGGCTCGGCCAAGACGACCTGCTCGGGCTTTCGTATTCCGGCGGTGGCATTGCGCGCGCCGGTCTGTGCCGACGGCGTGATCCGCGTGCGCGGCGCCATGCTACACGCCAACTTCCGCGCGCTCTACCGGACCACGCTGCCGAGCCTGTTCCGCTCGTTCCCGCGCGACTTCCCCGGCTTCACCTTCGAGGGCGGCCAGGACCGCCCGTTCCGCTTCACCATGCGGTTTCGCACACCGAAGGGCAAAGCGCTGCAGATCATCCTCGACGGCTTCGGCATCGGCGAACACGCGATCGAAGAGCTGCTGCGCGGCTATGAATGCAACTTCGGCATCTGCTCGGAAGCCGATCTACTGAGCGAAAAAGTGCCGGGCTTCATGTACGGCCGCGCCGCGCAAGGCCGCTATCCCGGTCGCGCCATCCTTGCCGACAAGGACGCAAAAATTCCGGCAACGGTGTGGGGCGACCTCAACCCGCCGGTGATCTCGCATTGGGTGCACGAGTTGTTTGTTGAAAAGCCGCGGCCCGGCTATACGCTGCGCCGGCAGCCGTCGGGACTGAGCGATCAGGCGGAAAACCGCAAATACGTGTCGCGCGACGATTACGAAAAGATGTCGCTGACATTGTCGCCCGATGACGTGCGCCGCTTCGTGCACGGCGAGTTTGGCCTGGTCGGCGATGGCGCGCTGGTTTACTCATCGTTCGATCACACCATCCACGTCGCCAAGGCGCCGCTAGCGCCGCTCGATCTGCCGATCCGGCTGTCGTTCGATGCCGGCGGCTCGCCGGCCATGATCGTGCGGCAGTTCACGCCAAAAGGTCACCTGCGCGTGCTCGACGAGCTGGTGACGGAGGCGGGCACCGGCGTCGGTCGCTTCTGTGAATACATGATCGACTTCCTGCAGGCTAAATATCGCGGGCTGCCGGTCGGCGAGTGCTTCGGCGATCCGTCGGCATTCTACGGCGCCGACCGCATGGCCGGAGAGCTGTCGTTTATGGAAATAGTGGCGGCCGCGCTCGGCAAGCCGATACTGCCGACGCCCACCAACGAGCCGCAGGCACGGCAGGAAGCGGTAGACTGGTTCCTGCGCCGCGGCCGCGACAGCGACGGCACACCGTATTTTCAGGTGAGCCCGATCTGCAAGATGATCGTCGGCGGCTTTCAGGGCGGCTTCACCATCGTGCTCAACCCGCACGATACCGCCTCGCGCGTGCGTTTTCTCAAGAACAAATATTCGCATCCGCACGAGGCACTGCAATACGGCGCCTATGGCGATCGCGGCCACGCCGGGCTGATCAACGACGCCGCCCGCGCCGGCCGCTTCGGCAACGTGACACCGATCCGTGGCAGCGTGCGGGTCAACTCGGATTTCAACCCGTGACGCCGCGCATCGTGTCGCCGGTGCCGCTGCTCGATCTGCTCGATCTCTATGCGGCCGAAGGCCACGGCAAGCCGCTGGAACGCAAGGCGGCGACCCTACAGGCGGCGCGCTCGATCACCTTCGGCTGCTATGACGGCAACGATCTACTGGCCGCGTGGCTACTGTGGCCGGGCGATCTCACGGCGCCGGGCGATCCGGTGCATCAGCTGATTTTTGTGTGTCGGCCGGCGGCCCGCAAAGCCCTGCTGGCGATCGTCCGCGCCACGCACGCAACGCGGGCGGCAATCCCGGAGGATGCTCGCATTCGCGCCTATGTCCGCACCGAGGAAGGCTGCCGCCTGGCCCGGCTATGCGGCATGGTTCCGGTCCCGATGACCGGCGCTCAAGGCGTGTACGAATGTGGAGCTGGCTTTGAGCAATTTTATCAAAGGGATTGGTTCTCTGTTCGGAGGCAAGACCTCCGACACCAGCCAGATCGACGCGCAGAACAAGCTTGCCGCCGACCAACGCGAGCAGCAAAACCTGCAGCTCGATCGGCAGACCCAAGAACTGCAGCAGCAGCAACAGCAGCAGCAGGCGCAGCTCAACCAGCTCACCCGCGCACCTAAAGGCCGCCGCCTGCTGATGGCGGCCACCGGCGAGCAGGGCGTCAACAAAAGTCCCGCCGCGCAAAGCACGCTGGGCTGATCCGTGGCCTCCAAGAAAAAGCGTTCGAATAAAACCGGTGGACAACCGTCGCCGGACGAGCCCGATGTCGCCGGCTCACCCGACGAGCAGGAACCGGCCGGTGTCCAGGACACCGCGGCGCCCCCCGCTAAGCCGAAGGTCGATCTAACCGCGCACAAGAAGCGCTCCGAGCGCGCATGGTCCGACCGCGCGGTGTGGGACGCCATCTACCTCGACGCCTATGAATTCGTGATCCCTTATCGCCGGCCGTCGTCGCGCGTCGGCAAGGGCGTGCAGACGGTGCAGCGGCTGTTCGACAGCACCGCGATTGAAAGTGCATTTCGCGCCGCCGGCCAACTGCATCAGGATTTGTTTGCGCCCGGCTTCTGGAAGCTGTCGCCCGGGCCGGTCGCCAAGGCGCAGCTGCAGCCGCAGGAAGTCGATGCCCTGGCCGCCGCGCTGGAGCAGATTACCAACATCGCCTCGGCGTTTTTCCAGACCGGCGAGTTCGATATGGCCTCGGCGGAAACCTGCATCGACCTGCTGGTTGGCACCGGCACGCTGTTTCCGGTCGAAGGCGACGACGAAAACCCGATCCGCTGGGTCTGCATCTCGTTCGATGAGATCGCGCTGGAGGTCGACGCCTACGGCAAGGTGGTCGCGATCTTCTGGAAGTCGCGGCTGTCGCGCCGCGCCATCGATGGTGCGTTCCCGAACGGCAGTTATCCGGCCGCGTTCACCGAGGCGCTGGCCAGCAATCCCGAACAGGAAATCGAGATCCACCAGGATTTCTATTTCGACCCGGCGAGCAAGCAGTGGATTTTCTGTGCGCACATCACCGAGAGCGCCGAAGCCATCGTCACCGACAGCTACCGCACCCAGCCGATGGCGGTCGGCCGCTATCATCGCGTGCCCGGCGAAACCAATGGCCGCGGGCCGATCCTGTTGGCACTGCCGACCATCAAGACGCTGAACAAGGCGGCCGAACTCACACTGAAATCGGCGGCGATCCAGATGCTCGGCATCTGGGGTTATCGCCCGGGCGGCACCTTCAACCCCGACACCGCGCGGCTGGCGCCGGGCGAATTCTGGCCAATGCAAGGCACCGGCGGTGTGCTCGGCCCGGATGTGACGCGGCTCGATGTCTCGGCCGGCAAGATCGATGTCGGCTCGCTGATCACCACGGAATTGCGCACGCAAATCCAGAATATGCTCGGCGACGACAAGCTGCCCGACAAGGGCGCCACGCCGGTATCGGCGACCGAGATCATGGCGCGCATGAAGCGCATCCAGCAAAACTATCTCGGCGCCTATGGCCGCCTGGTGAACGAGATCATCCCGGTGGTGGTGCGCCGCGTGTTGGAAATTCTCTACCGCCGCAAGCTCATCCCGCAGAACATCAATATCGACACGCTGCTGATCAAGGTCGATGTGCTCTCACCGATAGCCACCGCGGTAAAGTCAGCCGCGCATTCGCGCATCATCGACTTCTTCCAGCTGGTCGGGCAGCTCAAGGGACCGCAGGCCATGGACCTGATTTGCAAGGTCGACGACGGGCTGCGCCTGATCGGCGAGGACATGGTGCCGCCGTCGCTGCTGCGCACGGTCGACGAGCAGAAATCGATCGAGGCCACAATCCAGGCCGCGGTGGCGGCCATCGTCAAAAGCCAGATGGGCGCGCAACAGCCAGGCGCTGCCGCCGCGGCGCCGGCGCAACAGGGTGCAGCATGACATCACCGGCTCTGGCGCCGGCCCACTTCGGACCGCGCAATGCGCAACCGCTCGATCAGATAATTCCCGGCGCCCTGGACGTGCTGCAGGGCCTGTTCGCGCCGCCCGATCCGAAAGACATGCCGCCGCTGGCGCGCGCCGCCATGGAAGCGCAGGCAGAAATCAAGCGCATTGCATCCGAGAAATTCTCCGACGATGCCGGCCGCATGCTGCTGGAGGCAATCTGCGACGCCACGATCCGCCGGCCGGTGATGGTGGTGGTGCGCGGCCTGACTATCGAGCAGGCAGCACTCTACGCCGCCAAACGCGAAGGCCAGAACGATACTGTTTACATGCTGCTCGCGATGATCGCGGGCGGCCGCGGCGAGCAGCCGCCAGCACGAGAGGGAGCGTAACATGCCAGGATTAGCGGAAGCGGCCGGCGTTTCGGCAACAGCGGCGGCACCGGTGGCCGCGGCACCCGCGGCCGGCGCCGTAGCAGTCGCGCCGGCGCCAGCAGCTATCGACCCCGCCGCCGCAGCGGCATCGGCAACTGCAGCCGGTGCGGCGACGGGCTACCGCCCCGATGGCATCCCCGATCACCTGGCCGGCCCCGACGACAAAACGACGATCGATAATCTGTGGAAGGCCGCCGACGGCTTCCGCAAGGCGGAAGGCGAGCGCGGCGCGGTGCCGAAAGACCCAGCCGGCTACGCTTTTGAGCCGAGCGAGAAGATCAAGCCCTTCGTCGGCGATCTTGCCAATGACGGTTTTTTCAAAGGTGTAAAGGAAGCGGCGCTGGCCGCCGGCGTCACCGACAAACAATTCCCAAAATTCATCAACAACGTGATGGAGAAGATGCTCGACAGTGGCATGGTCAAGCCGGTCGATTATGCCAAGGAAATGGCCGCGCTGCTGCCGGAAGCCGCCAAGAGCCTCGACGACGCCGGCCGCAAGGCCGCGGTCGGCGCCCGCATCAGCGAAAACCTCGCCTTCATCGAAGGCGCGCGCAAGCAGGGCATGCCGGAAGACGTTGCCACCGCGCTCACCGCGCGGCTCGGCGACGATGCGGTCGGCAACAAAGCCATCGAGTGGATCAGGGCGCAGGCGCGCGAGATCAAGCCGGCGATGGGCGGCAAGTCGGCTGGCGGTGTCAGCGAGGCCGATCTCGATGCTCGCGTCGCCGATCCGCGCAACGACCCGAACTCGTCGAAGTTTGATAAGGGCTTCGCCGAGGAAACGCGCAAGCAGTTCATGACAAAATTTGGCAACTGACGAGTTCAACGCCGCCGCACGCAACGCGGTGGCGACGGCGGCACATTGCAGGGCGACCGCGAGGATGGACCCGCGGCCGCCCTTCGCAATTGAGGTGCAAGCCTCGACCGTCGGGTGGCGCGGCAATCGGCTGGAGCGGGTGAACCGTAAACACGGCGCTTAAGTGCGCCACACCCAAGAGGCTGACACAATGTCGACCGACGCCCCCAACTGGTACGTCACCCAGTTCAACAAGACGGCGCAGCACACGCTGCAGAGCAAAGGCTTTCTCACCCGCGGCATGGCGCAATCGCCGATCAACGTCACAGGCAATGTCGCCCGCTTCTTCGTGATGGGCAAAGGCAAGGCCGTGGAACGTCCGCTGATCGCCCAGCCGGTCAAGCCGATGAACCTCGGCAAGAGCTACATCGACCTGACCATGAAGAACTATCAGGCCGCCGAATATATCCCGCACGGCGAGCCCGAGCAGATGTCGGTCAACGAGCAATCGCTGGTCGCCGAAGCCGGCGCCATGGCGCTCGGTCGTGCCTTCGACAAGTTGCTGTTCACCACACTCGATACTGCTGCCGGCGCGATCGACACCATCGGCGACGGCACCGCGGCCATGGACCCCGGCATCGGCTCCGAAGCCAAGGCCCTGATCAATCAGCTCGGCTCGGCGGCGATGAACGAATTTTTCTGCCCGCTGCCGTCGTTCGCGTTCGAGCAGATGAAAATGTTCAAGATTTTCGCCAACAGCCAGTACATTGGCCCTGATCTGCCGCTGATCAAGAACACCGAGGCCAAGACCTGGAACGGCGTCAACTGGTTCGTGATGCCGGGCGGCTTCGACGGTTCCGGCAACCTGCTGGAGGACAGCGTGTTCTCATCGCCGTCGGCCGGCAAGATCGATACCTACCTGTGGCACAAGTCGCAGCTCGGCTTCGGCTCAAACTACGACCTGAATGCCTGCATCACCTACGAAAACATCATGACCTCGTGGCTTTACAACAACACGATCTCGTGCGGTTGGAAGGACCTGCAGGACACCGGCATCAAGCGCATTCGCATCAAGGTCGACAACACGCTCGACCTGACGCACGCCTAACCGACTGGCGGCCGCGGCAACGCGGTCGCCGTCGCCATTTTCATCGCGGGCTTGAACAGCACCGCAGCTAAGTCAAACGAGGATCAAGACCATGGCATACAAAGACGGCTCGCTCGTGCTGATCGGCTCCGCGCCGCTCTCCACTGGCATCGGTAATGCCAAGAGCATGTATCTTTACGTTACCGACGACGCGGTCGCGACAGTCATCGCGTCCGGCTACTTCAACAACGCGCGTAACCGGCTATCGAAGGGCGATCTGATCGAGATTGCCTCGGCACAGGCGACCACACCGGTGCCGTCGCGCTGCATCGTAACCGCCGTCCCGGCCTCGGCCGATATCACGGTGGCGACGGTGACCGACGACAACGGCATCAGTGGCAATCAGACCGTGATTGCCGCCTTGACCGACAGCAGCGGCGGCAGCGCCGGTAGCACGCTTGCGGCCGGTGTCGGCAAATACGTATTGCCGCTGTTCGTCAACTTGGCTGAACTGGCTAACGGCGACGTCCTCACCGAATACGTGCCAGGCCACCGTTTCAAGGTGCTCAAGGTTGATTTCCGGGTCGAAAAAGCGGTCACCACGGCCGCCAAGCTCGCCAGCCTCAACCTGGAGATTGAAACCACCAATGTTACGGGCGGCGTGGTAGCTCTCACCTCGGACAACTGCACGCCGAAGGGCGCGGCGGTGGCCGGGACGGCGGTAACCGCGGCCAATATCGGAACGGCGACCGAAAAGCTCTCGGTCGAGGCGGCGAGCGTCACTGCATTCTCGGAAGGCACTGGCTGGCTGCTGA
Organism: Hyphomicrobiales bacterium; assembly: GCA_038206805.1. GTDB lineage: Bacteria > Pseudomonadota > Alphaproteobacteria > Rhizobiales > Xanthobacteraceae > Pseudolabrys. The sequence continues at coordinate 72,817 of JBBRAL010000002.1, forward strand.
TCAGCATCCAGAACATGGATACCGCCGATGCCATCGCGTCGCTGGCTGCCAAGATCAAGGCCGATCTGGATATGGAAAAGGCCTCCGGCCTGCTCGCCGCCGCCTAAGTGCTGCTCCATGATGACTTGCCGGCGCCGCAGTCCGCGGCGCCGGCCTTTACCCGAGGCAGCGATGGCCGACACGATCGACGACCGGACCATCATCAACAACGCGCTGGCGCGCATCGGCGCGCCCAATATCGGTTCGCTCAGCGAAGATACCTCGCTCTGCGCCCAGGCCAAGGCGGTCTATTACGACCGCATCGATGCCCTGCTTGGAATTTACGACTGGTCGTTCAACGGGCAGACCTTCAAACTCGATCGGCTCGATGAGACGCCGCAAAACGGTTTTCAATTTGCCTATGGCCTGCCGGGCGGCAAACTGTCGAACGTGCCGCGCTCGGTGATGAGCGACCCGCTGTCGTCCGATACCGGTTTCCCGCTGCGGGCCAGCGATCGTCTGCGCGACTTCAAGATCGAGGCCGATCGGCTGCTCTGCAACAACGAGCAGGTGTGGGCGGTGTTTGCCGTGCGCGCGGTGCCGTCGTCGTGGCCCGGCTATTTTCGGCTGGCGGCAACCGTCGCGGTGGCCGCCGATCTGTGCGTGCCGGTCTCACATGATGCTGACCTGGCCGCGCGCCTCGATGTGCAGGCCTTCGGCACCCCCGAAATGCAGGGCCGCGGCGGTCTGGTCGGCCTCGCCATCGGTAAGGACGCAGGCAGCGCGCGGCGCGCGGCACCGATGTGGGAAGACCCACTGACACAAGCCCATCTGTCCGGCCCGTTTGATTTACGATGACAGCCCGCCCGGGTATTTACACCGCCTCCAACAATTCCGGCGAACTCGGACCGGAGCTGCACGGCCGCACCGATCTCAAACAGTTTTACGCCGGGCTGGCTTATGCGTTGAATATCGAGCCGGTGCCGCAGGGCGGCGCGCGGCTCAGCCCGCGCACGCGCTTTCTCGGCCGCGTGCGCCGCGTCGTCAGCGCCATCACGTTGCACGAAAAGGTGTTGGTCACCGATCCATTTTCCGACGTCGGCATCGTCGCCAGCGCGCTTTTCCCTTCACGCAAAAAGTTGGCGCTGGTCGTGTTTCCCGGGCTCAAGGCGAGCCCGGAGGTTGCGATGCAAGTCATGCAGGTGGAAATCCTGATCGATCCGGCGCGCGGCACTTGGGCGGCCTTTAGCTCACCCTTCAAGGTATCCAGCACAAAAAAAAACCGCGTTGCGGCGGTTGCCCCGAATGCCGCAATAGCCTGTTTCGGCGTCCGCTTGCGGCTGTCGGTGGCGCCCACCGCCGCCACCACGTTCACAATCCCCAATCTATTCGCGATGGAGGAAACCGCTAATCTGCCCACCACCAAGATAAGGCCCTTCACATTCTCGGTCGATCAAACTTACACCGCAACATTTGCAGGCCTCATCGTCGACTTCTGGCGCGACGGTGTGTTCGTCGGCACCGCCTATACCGGCTTGAGTTCGCAATATATCAAGCTGCTCGACGTATCGCAGCGGCTCGACACCATGCTGATGTTTCACAGCATCGCCGGCTCGATCCGCATCATGCGCGACGGGGCCGACAACGAATGGCCGGTCGATGCCATCCCGTTTGAGAACATTCCGCAGGTCGATCTCGGTGGCGTCTACGATAACGGCATTGTCGACGTGTGGGACCTAACGCTGACTTATCCGACCACAGGATTATACGCCAATGGCCAGGGCCTGCAGCTACAGGTCGACGTCGGCGGCGAGCAAACAGCCAATGTCTTTACCGGCGCATCGTCGCCAAATTGGGACACCGTGGCGGCGGCGCTGAAATCCGCGATCGAGGCGCTGCCCTCGCTATCACCCGGGGTCACGGTGACGCAGGTCACCAGCAGCGGGCAGACCGTCTTCACCTTAAGCCTTGCCGGCAAAGGCAACGAAGGCCACTGGTCGGTGACCGGATCTGTGACCAACGCGGCACAAGCGTCGATCGTCACCTCGAACACCACGCAAGGCGAGGCCAGCGGCGAGCCACTGATGTCGCCGACGCGCGGCTATGCCGCATGCGCGGTTTTCCATGAGGACCGGCTATGTCAGGCTGGCTTCAACTCGAAGCAGGGTGCTATCCTGGCGGCCAACAGCGGGGACTATTTCAACCTCAACATCAAAATCCAGGCGGCCTCTGGCGCCATCCTGGAAAACATCGACACCGACGGCGCCGAGAAAATCCAGGCGCTGGCGCGTGCGCGCCATCTGGTGGTTTTCACCTCGCTCGGCGAATATTTTGTCTATTCGCGGCCGATGAGCCGCGGCGCGCCGCTCAATCTGGTGAACGCCTCGCGCAACGGCGCGGTGCCGGGGGTGCCAATCGCATCGAGCGAAACCAGCCTGTTCTATCTGGCGTCCGACCCCGGCGACCCCGATCGCAAGGGCATCTTGGCCTATGAAATGACCTTCGACTTTTTGCGCGACACCTACACCTCGACGCCGATCTCGCTGCTGGCCTCGCATATCGTCGCTGACGTGATCGATGCCGCGCTGCAGCGCTCGACCCGCGCCAATTCGGCGGCGCGCTGGTTCCTGGTGCGCTCGGACGGCACCATCGCGCTCGGCATCATGATCCGCAACCAAAACGTCACGGCGTTTGTGCGCTGGCAGACCGCGGGGCAGGTCAAGGCGGCCACCGTCGACGGCAAAAACCAGCCGCATTTGATTGTCCAGCGCACGGTCGGCGCCAGCCAGGAGTTGCACCTGGAACGGCTCGAACAGGGACTGATCTTCGACGGCACCGTCGACATCACGCTCGGTGAGCCGGGCACGCTGGTGTCGGGGCTCGACATGCACGAGGGCGCGCAAGTGTGGGCACAGGCCGACGGCTATGTCGTCGGTCCGTTCACGGTGCAGGCAGGCACCATCAATCTGCAGCGCAAGGCGACGCACATCAGCGTCGGGCGCTGGACGCCGCCGGTCGCCGACACGCTGCCACTGCCAGAAGAGGTGGCCGACCGCATCGTCGTGAAGCGGCCGAAGCGCGTGCATACCGTGCGGCTTGATCTGATCGGCACTACCTCGGTGGCGGTCGGCGCCAACGATCAACCGCCGCGCGACGTGCCGCTTTATTTTGCCGGACAGCCAACCGATGCACCGCCGCCGCCTTTTACCGGCCTGGTGGCGTCGAGCGGGTTGGTCGGCTTCAGCAATGCCGGCTCGGTCCGCATCACGCAAACCAAGCCCGGCGCGCTGCAATGGCGCGACGTGACTATCGAGGCGAGGAAGTAGGATGGAATTCGCAGCGGCTGCATTCGCGAGTATCGCCAGCGTTGTGGCACCGGCAGCCGCAGTCGGCACCGAAAGCATCGCTGCGGCCGGGGCGCTGGCGCCGCTCACGCTGTCCGGCGTCGGCGCCGCGGTCGGCGGCACGGCTGCCGCCGGCGGTGGCTTGATGAGTTGGCTCGGGGGCGCTTCAACCGTCGGTTCGATCCTATCGGGCGCCGCCACGGTCGGCTCGGTCATCAACGCCCAGCGCGGCGGCGACCAGCAGGGTGCCATGCTCGATAGCCGCGCGCTCGACACCGAAACCAGCATGCGGGCCGAAAGCGTGCAGGGCCTGGCGCGCGGCAACAGCCTGCGCCAGCAACTTATTACGCAGATCGGGCAACGCGACGTATCGGCGGCGGCGTCGGGCGCCGATCTGTCGTTTGGCACGCCGGCGCTGGCGCGCGCCGAGGATGTCAAGGCCGGCTCGCGCGCGCTCGATCTCGATCAGTCGACCACGGACTACAACCGCTCGGTGCTGGCCGAGCAGGCGGCAAACTTGCGCGCCATGGCGGCGGAAGCGCGCCAGGGCGGGCTCGCCAAGGCGGCCGGCCTCGGCCTCACCGGCGCGGCGTCGCTGTTGCGGCGCGGCAACCCGCAAATCAATTGGTAAAGGGCATCAATGCCGAACACTGTGGCCGGCAAAGTCGCGGTCGATACCAGCTTCCAGCCGCAAGGCCGCGTCGCCGGCGATGTGCCGTCGATGCCGGGTCCGACCGGGCGCGGCTTTGAGGCGGCCAGCGCTGCCGGCGAAGCGGTAGCCAACCAGCTCGGCCGCTACGCCGACGAGGCAGCGGTCAACGAAGGCAGGAAAGCCGGCGCCAGGGCAGGGCTCAATGATAATTTCCGCCCGGACAAGACGGCATCCGGTACGCTGTACGGCAAGAGCTTCGACAAGGCGGCCACCGCGACCTATCTCGATACGCTGGAAACCAAGACGCGACTGTCGTTGCAGGACGTCTACGACCAGCACCGCGACGATCCGGCCGGCCTCAAAGTAGACCTCGATAAATTGCACGCGCAGATGTCGGCACAGGACCTGTTCCCCGAGGCGCAGGGGCATTTCAATAAACACTTCGCTATCTTGTCCACCGCTTACCGACGCATGGCGCAGAGCAATGCTGAGGCTGGCGCTGCCGACGCCGACAAGGCGCAGCTGATCAAGAACCTGTCCGACAACACCACATCGACCCAGCGCGCGCTGGCGAGCCTTAATCCCAATGATCCGGCGACCGAAGGCGTGGTGCTGAGCGGCGTCAACGAGCGCGTGCGCATGTATCAGAGCGCGGCCGACAAGGGCGCGATGAGCGAAGCGGCGGCGACGACGGCCGCCATCGCCGCGCGCAACGACGGCTGGACCGGTCTGTTAACCGGCCGCGCCCTCTCGCTCGGCAATGCCTCCGAGGTGCAGAGCTATCTCGAAAAGGTGCAGGGCGAATACGCCAATGGAAAATATCCCGGTCTCGACGGCGACGGTTTTCAGAAGTTGCAGACTAATCTGACCTCGCTCGCCGGTAAGATGGTGACCCGTGACCGCGCCGCATCAGGCGCGCTTGGCAAGGCGATCGACGACTACGTGACGCGCGCCGCCAACGGCAACGCGCCGCCACCGGACGAATGGAATGCGCTCGCGATGCAGGCCAAGAACATTCCGAATGGCGACGATCAGCTCGCGCTCGGTGCAGCCAAGCTCAACCTCGCCAAGCAGCTGCGCGCCAGTTCGGTGATCAACGCCGACCGCGTCGTCAGCCAGTTGCGGCAGGATTTCCGCGCCGGCGATGGCACCGATACGCAGCGCGCCAAGCTGATCACCTTCGGGCAAAAGCTGGTCGACGAACAGCGCAAGGACATCAACACCGACCAGCTCGGCTATGCGCAAAAGAAAGGCCTGGTCACCGACGTGGTGCCGCTGGATTTCGACGGCTTCGCCAAGTCGGCCGACGCCGGGCAGGCGACCGTGGCGCTGGCCGGCCAGGTGCAGGCGCGGGTGTCACAGGCACAGGCGGTGGCCGGTACGCTGGAGCGGGCGCCGCAATATCTGCGGCCGGAGGAAAAAGCCCGGCTCAAGGAGATAGTCGATCAGGGCGGCGATCGCGCGCTGGCGCTGGCCGGCGCCATCGTCAAGGGCGGCGGCGACGCTGCGCCGGCGATCCTGCATCAGATTGGCGACGATGCGCCGATCATGGCGCAGGCTGGCGTGATCCTCGCTAACGGCGGCTCATTGCAGGCGGCGCGCGACGCGCTGAAAGCCGCCGAAGTCAAACGAGAGACCGGCAAGGAGTTGCCGCAGATCCATGACGACCGCGCGCTATCTTCCTTGCGCAGCCAGATCGGCGCCGCCTTCGCCTTGCAGCCGGACGACGGCCAGCGCGTGCGCGTCGCCGCCGCCTCGATCGCCGCGACACGCATTGCCGGCAAGGGCCTTGATCCGACCGGCAGCGCCGCCGTGACCATCTATAACCGCTCGCTGCAGGAGGCGGCCGGCGCGCGCTTCGAGGGCGGCGTGCAATATGGCGGCGTCGGCGATTACAAGCCGGATTTTTGGACAAACTATAAGGTGCTGGTGCCGGGCGATGTGCGCGCCGATCGCCTGCGCGACGTGATCCGTTCGGTGCGCGACGACGATTTGAAAAGCTTGCCGGTGCCGCCGCAGACGGCGGCCGGCAGCTTCTACCGTGCCAGCGACATCGCGGGCGCCGTACCGGTGGCGGTGCGCGGCGGCTACCGACTGGCGCTCGGCGATCCGACCTCGGACGATCCGCGTTACATCCGCGGCGCCGACGGGCGTCCCTTCGTGCTCGATCTCGAAAGCCTCGCCCCGACATTGCGCCAGCGCGTGCCCGGCGCCTATCTCGGGGGCCGCTGATGCCGTTGCCGCTGCTTTCCGAGCCGAGCGAAGGGCCGGTGACATTTGCCGAGCCAGGCGCGTCGTCGTCGTTCTCGCAGAAGCTGGCGGAAGGCATGGATATGGCCGGGCGCGCCAACCGCAACATTCTGTCGGGCGCGAGGACAGCCGCAGGTGCGTTTATAGATCCTCTCGTGCATCCAAAACCTTATGCGGAGATTTTCAGCGCGGCCGATCGGCAGACGCAATTCGTCGATAATTCTGTCGGGCAGCTCAACGCCATGCAAGAAGCCGCCGACCGCCGCATTGCTACGGTGCAGGAACAGACCGGTGTCCAGCTGCATAACCCGTTCGCGCAAGGCTATTATCTCGACGCCCAGCGCCGCTACGACGACATGCGCGCGCGCGGCGAGGACGTTGGGCCGCGCGGCCCGACCGTGGCCAAGTTGCAGCGCAATATCTTTAACGAAAAGCTCGACGACGTTGCCCAACAATTTCCGGACAAAGCGCCGGCGCTGCAATTCTACCAGCCGATCGAGGACCAGGCGCGCGCGATCGGCGAAAGCGTGGCAACCGATAGCAAGCAAGCAGGTAATCTCGACGTTAACCCGATCGCTCGGCTTGGCTTCGGTCTCGCCGGCGGCTTGTGGGGCGCGCGCCGCGACCCGTTGATGGTCGGCGCATTGTTCGCCGGCCCGGGCGGCGGCGCCGGCGCCAGTGCGGTGGCGCGTATCGCCTCCGGCGCGATCAAGCAGGGGCTCTACAATGCCGGCCTTTCCGCGCTGGAGCAGCCGACGGTGCAGAACTGGCGCCGCCAGCTCGGCGAAGACCATGGTGTTATGCCGGCCATCGAGAACGTCGGCCTGTCGTTTTTGTTTGGCGCCATCCCGGGCGCCGGTATCGAGGGCTTCAAGGAATTGCGCGGCCCGGCGCGCGAGGCACTGGCGCGCGTGCTGGCCGGCAAACCGAAGGCGGGCGATGTGGAAGCCGCCACCGAAGCGCTCAAGATGCCGATGACGCCGCAGGACACGGCCGCCGCGCATGTCGGTGAGGTCGAGCCGAAGCTCGCCGCCGCCGCAGGTGAACCGGCGCGCGAGACGGAAAGCCACGCCGCTGCGGTGGTGCAGGCGATCCGCCACAGCGAGGACCCGGTCAACGAGCCGGCGCCCGATTTGCCTTTTACTGCGGCCAAGCGGCCAGCCGATCAGCTCAAGATCATCGACGAGGCCGAGCCGGCAAAGACCGGCGATCGCGAGATGGTCGACGGCAAACCGGTGACCTTCGAGCGATTTGATCCTAAAAAACTCACGACCGATGCCACAACCTTCCAATACAAGGGTGGCGCCGACCTCGGCGGTCTCACTGACCGGCTGCGATCGGTGACGCAATGGGACCCTACCGCATCCGGCAAGGCCTTTATATTCGAGCGCGCCGACGGCACGCAAATTGTCGCCGACGGCCATCAGCGGCTCGGGCTCGCCAACCGTATCGCGGAAAACGACGCTGGCGCGCGGCCTAAACTCGATGGTTTTTTGTTCCGCGAAGCGGACGGCTGGACGCCGGCCAATGTGCGCGCGCTGGCGGCCAAGAAAAACATGCAGGAAGGTTCCGGCGATGCGCTTGATGCTGCGCGCATGCTGCGCGATCGCCCCGACATTCTCGACGGTGCGCTGCCGGTGTCCTCGCCGATGATGAAAACGGCGATCAATCTGGCACGGTTGTCCGACGAAGGTTTTGGCATGACGGTCAATGGCGTGGTGCCGCCGGGACAGGCGGCGGCGGTCGGCGCCATGGTGCCAGACACGCTGCAACACGCGGCGGTGATGGCCGATCTGGCGCGGCTCAGGCCAGAAACCGAGCGCGAGGCGCGGCTGCTGATTACTGAGATCATGGGCGCTGGCTTTCGTGCCGAGCATCAGATCAATCTGTTCGGCGCGGGTGAGGCGACGCGATCCTTGATGGGCGAACGTGTCAAGACGCTGGACGCGGCGCTGCAGGCGCTGGTCAAGGACAAGAAACTGTTCGGCACGCTGTCCGAGAAAGCCGACGCGATCGAAGAAGCCGGGAACCGACTGGCGCGTGGTGTCAACGAGCAACGCGCCAGCGACGCGGCGGCGCTATCCGATCTAGTGGCACGGCTGGCGCAACGCACCGGGCCGGTGTCGGATGCTCTCAACCGTGCCGCTGCGCGCGTGGCCGAAGGTGAGAAACCGGCCGCGGCCGCAGATGCCTTTCTTGGCGAGCTGCGCAACCTGCTCGATCGCGACGGTCTGCCGGCGCTACTGGCGACGCCGGAATTGAGACCGCGTGCGGTGGTCGAGCCCGGTACGGCGGAAGGCTTGGCAGTGGCGGAAGTGGCAGCGGCCGAGCGCAAGATTACCGCCCCGGCAAGCGAAAAGACCGCCGCCGGCGAGCAGACGCTGCTGCCCGGCGTTAAGCCGGTGAGCGAAAAGAGCAAGCTTGATATCCAGGCCGGCAAGCCGCTGGAAGGCGGCAACGCCCCGCCGCCAGAAGGCGGGCTATTCGACCGGAACGCGACGAAACAAACCGATTTGATCGACAGCATCGCCGTCGCCGCCCGTGAGGACGGCAAGGATGTGCGGTTCATAAGCCGGGCGGCCGCTCTTGAAGAAGCCGACCGATCGGCGTTTCATGCCGATCTGGTCAAAGCCTGTAAGGACTAGCGATGAGCTTTCGCGACTGCCTGATCTCGGCCGTGCAGCAGGGCGCCATCACCAAGGCGGAAGCCGAGGATCTGGCGCGCCGTTTTGATGAGGACCATGCGCAGCTAAAGCTGTCGCTCGGCGACGATGCCGCCGCCGCCGCCGCCAAGACCAAGCTGGAAAAGGACCTGCGTGCCGAGGCGATTGAAAAGCGGCGCACGGTGCTGCTGCAGGAAGCGGCGCAGGATCGCGTTGCCGAATACTTGCAGGGCCATCGCAATCTCAAGGGCAACGCAGACGTGTTCGGCGCCGCGCTCAATCTGATCGAGCATTACGGCTTTTCCGGTACGTCGTCGATGGCCGGCCGCGCCAAGGCGATGCTGGCGCTGGCGCATGGCGAGCTGGCCGACGTGCTGTTCGCGTTCCGGCGCAGCAAGCTGACCGGCGCGCGCTTCAACAAGCCACTGCTCGACGACGTGGTGCGCGCGGTGATCGACGACGTGAAGGAGCACCCGGAAGCCACCGCCATGGGCGAGTCAATCGCGCATGTCAATGAGGCGTTGCGGCAGCGCTTCAACGCGGCCGGTGGTGCGGTCGGTAAGATCGAAGGCGGCTATCTGCCGCAATTCCACGATGCCCGCGCGCTACTCAAGGCCGGCCGTGACGAGTGGAAAAACTTCATTCGCCCGCGGCTCGATGTCGATCGCATGAAGGACCCGTTGACCGCCGACAAATTGACACCGGCGCGGCTGGAGCAGTCGCTCGATGCGGCGTTCGACGCGGTAACGACCGACGGCTGGATCAAGCGCCAGCCGCAGACGCAGCCGTTCGGGCGCGGCTCACTCGCCAACCAGCGCGCCGAGCAGCGTTTTCTGATGTTCAAGGATGCCAACGGCTGGCTCGAATATAATCGGGAATTTGGCAAGGGCGATCCGCTGAAAGCGATTTTCGAACACATCAACGGCATGACGCGCGACATCGCCGCGATGGAAGCGCTCGGACCAAACCCAAATGCGACCATCGAGTGGGTCAAGCAGATTGTACAAAACGAAGCGGCCAAGTCGATCGCCGGCCGGCCGTCGCTGTACGATGCCGGATCGAGGGGGGCGGAAGGCGTGCTCGACCAGCTGCGCTATCTGCCCTGGCGCATCGACAGCGCTTATCAATATGTGCGTGGCCGGCAGGTGGTGTCCAACCAGCTCGCCGCCGGCGTCAGCAACGTCCGCAACGTACTCACGTCGGCGATCCTCGGATCGGCCTCGGTGTTGGCGGCCACCACGGACCCGTTTATCGATATGTCGGCTCGCTACCTATCCGGGCTGCCGATGACAAAGGCGCTGTGGGGCATTGCCTCCGTGTTCTCAAAAGGCACGCGCGAACAGGCGGTGCGCTCGGGCATCATTCTCGACGACTTCCTGCATATCCTCGGCGACGAAGCCCGCTATGTCGGCATGCTCGGCGGTTCGGAATGGTCGAAATGGCTGGCCGACCGCACGGTGCAACTGTCCGGCCTGGAGCCAATCACGCAGGCGCGCCGGCATGTGTTTGCGCTCGACTGGCAGGCGCACCTGGCCGACCATGCCGACAAGGGGATGGCGGACCTGCCGGCCTACACGCAACGGGCGATGCAGGGTTACGGCATCGATCAGACGGCATGGGACGCCATGCGCGCGGTGCCGGCCCACGCACCGGACGGCGGCGCCGGCTTCATGCGGCCAATTGACATCGCCAATGCGGCGGAAGGGCCAGCGCTGCCAAAGCTGCAGAAGTTGCTTGGTATCGATACCGCCGATGAGGCTTTGGCAGCCGAGCAAACCCGCGCCGGCATGCGCCGCGTGGCCGAGCAATATCTGGAAATGATCAACGGCGAAACCGAGCGGGCGGTGCCGACCGGCTCTGGTCGCGCGCGCTCGCTGGTGACCGGCTTCGCGCCGCGCGGCACGGTGTTTGGCGAGTTGATGGAAAGTGGCCTGCAATTCAAGTCGTTCACGCTGTCCTTCACCACACTGCAGCTGCAGGCGCTGCAGCAGGAGCTGCATCAAGGCCTTGCCAAAGGCGCGGCCTATGCCGGTGCCGTCGGCCTCGCGATGACCTTCGGGGGCGCCTTGGCGATACAGATCAAGCACGTCATCAACGGCAAGGATGTGCAGCCGATGGACGATGTGCGGTTCTGGATGCACGCCTTCCAGACCGGCGGTGGCGCCGGCACTATCGGCGACCTGTTGTTTTCCGATGTGACGCGGCAGGATCAGGGCCTGGCCTCGACGCTGATGGGGCCGACGGTCGGCCTGATTAACGACACTGCGTTCCAATTTGTCGTAAAAAACGCGCAGAAACTGTCGCAGGGCAAACCAACGCATATTGGCCGCGAAGCGGTCAACCTCGCCGGCCGCTACACGCCGGTGCTGTCTTCGCTGCTGGTCACGCGGGAAGCCTATCGTCGGATGTTCCTCGACCAGCTGCAATATCTAGCCGATCCGGAGGCACATAAGAACTTCCGAGAGCAGGAACAGCGCCTGCGCCGCGATACCCGCCAGGAATTTTTCTGGCCGCCCGGCCAGATGGCACCCGAGCGGGCACCCGCGCTGCCGCATTAGCGGTTTTACCTTGGTGCGCATGCGGTAAGCCGCATGCGCAATCCCGCACGCAACGCGGCGGCGCTCCCGGCATCCTGCCGTCCCATGAGCGTCGCCTATCCCATTCCCCGCGACACGCGCCAGCGCATCGTTTTGGCGAGCGCGCTGCAGACGCAATTCGGCCCGTTCGACAATTTTGACCTGTTCGATCTGTCCGATGTGCAGGTCTGGCTCAAGGTGCCCCCGGCTGCCATCTACACGCTGCTCGATGCCAGCGCCTACACTGTAACGCCGACCGGCTCACCCGCCACGCTGCCGGGGCCATTCAAGATAGTGCTCGATGCCGGCGTGGCGCTCAACACCAGCGTCTGGATCAAGGGCGCCCGGCTGCAGCAGCGGCTGCTCGACGTGACCGCCGGCGGCTCGGTTAATTCCGAGGATCTGGAAAGCGAGCTCGACCGCGAAAGCGTGGTGCTGCAGGAGCTTCGCCGCGATATGGATGCGCTGGTCGGCGGCAACCTGCCGAGCGGCGCGCTCGCCTCCGGCGTCGGCAATGATAGCGCGGCGCCCGGCGGCACCGTCAAGGACGCGCTCTCAAACCTCGACAGCCGGGAGACGGCAACCGAAGGCGTCCTCACCGACCTCACCGACCGCGTCACCGTGATTGAAGGCGAAATCGCGGTGGTTGAAACGCGCGATGACATCGAGACGCTATTTGTCGCCGCCGCGATAAACTTTCTGCGCACCGCCGGCTTTGCCGTGGTCGGAGACGGCGGCGCCGCACTCTACAAGCGCGTCAGCAGCGAGCCGGCGCATAACGGCAAGGTACAGTCGGCGGAGGGCAGCTGGTGGGAGCTGGCCGAGGATTTCCCGTCGGCCGCCATGTTCGGCGGCTCGGCGACAGATCTGGCGGCCTATGAGGTTCAGCGTGTCGGCGCCATCGCAACGCCTCACCTGACGGTTTTTGCCGCCGATCGGACCGCACTTGCCGCGCTGGCGCTGCAACGGCAAACGATTGCCTATCTGCGGGAAACCGGCCGCAGCGGCTTCTTTTCGTGGTCGAGTGATGACAACAGCGCCAATGTCACCAACGATCCGCAGCAGGGTATCTATGTCGCGCCCTCAACCGATGCCACGGGCTTTAGCGGCGCATGGGTGCGCGCGCGAGCATCCACGTCATTTTTCGATATTACATGGTTCGGTGCAGTTGAAAGCCCTGTCGCCAGCAACGGAACGGTGACGGCGCATGTCATTGACGCTGCCTTACAGGCCGCCGTCGCACTCGCGCAATTCTTGCGGCCGATGCCGCTGGCCAGCAAGAACGCAGTCGAAGCAATTTCCATCTATATCCCGGCTGGTTACTGGACCTACCTAACGCTCACAACGGTCACAGACCCCGGCATTGAGATCGTCGGAGCTGGCCGCAACGCAACCGAGATCGACGGCCAAGCGAGTTTGGCAGGGTTTGTTTCTTTCACTCCATCTGCTCTTAATATAGCCCTCGGATTTAGCAACTCGAACAATGGCGTTCGCGACCTGCATCTACGGCGCAACGGTAACGCGGTCTACGATGCGAATAACATCGCAATTTCATTTACAATGTGCGCTCATTCTTCGGCAAAAAATCTCCGCATTGAAAACTTCTCTCGCTATATAAGATTGATCGCCTCTGGCTCCCCATTTTGGGTTTCCGAAGTTGAATTTTGGCAGAACAGTAATGACGCCTCGTTCGCGGCAAATACCCGGCACCTGAGCCTCCTCCCACAAGCGGTCGGCGCTACTAATGGAGGGAAGGATCCGGTAACTGCATCGGTCACCGGCAGCGTTTCCGGCACCACGCTCACCGTCACGGATGTTGGCTCTGGCACCATCCTAGTCGGCCATGCCGTGCGCGGAACCGGCGGCGGAAACGGCGGTATCGCAGCCGGTACATTAATTTTGTCTCAGTTGACCGGCATCGCCGGCAGCACCGGAACATATTTGTTGAACATTGCGAGCACGGCCGCAAGCCAAACGATCACCACGGGCTTCGAATATCTCTGGAACGAGATGGTCTATGTGGTTAACTGCCACTGGCGCAATGCTGCAAATCGCACCTACGCCAATATCTATGTTGAGGGATGTGACGGCCTCTACGTCAACGGTGGGCATCCCGGCCAGGGCCTTTATGGTCTGGTCGTAAATCCACTCTCGGCTGCAACGCCTTGCGTTAACATGAAAGTCTACGGCGCGTTTTTCGACGCAGCCTCGGACACCGTGCGATCCGTTTATATCCCGCCGCCGTCTTATAGTGGAGGCCAAGGCACGATTTCTCTTGCTCTGGACAATTGCAAGTTTGCGGGAGTGTCGGGCTCATCAATCCGCGCTGAGAGCACTGATATTTTAGAGATCATGGTGCGAGGTTGCGAGTTTTACAAAGCGTCAGGAGGCCAATATATTCATTTGCTCGGCGGCTACAGCGAAGCCGAGATCATCAACAGCAGGTTCGTCGCCGGGGCGTCGGGGGCGGGAACAGGCCCGACGGTCGCGGCCATCTACATAGAAGCCAGCACGGCAGGATACGACTCGAACAGTGGGTTTTTCTCATCGACGCGCATTAAGAACAACGTGTTTTACCATGACAACACTACGCTGGCAGCACACCCTCTGCCGCCACAATGGATCAAGATTGACGGCAATGGCGCCAACACGTTCACAGTGGTTGCCAGCAACAACGATTACAAAACTCCCGTCGGCACAGACCTGACCAACGGCTTTATTTTTGACAATACCAGCGGCGGCGGCCTGACGCTGATCGACGACAACAACCGCAGGCTGGACGGAACAGGGGTGTCGAAGATCGCCGGGCTGACCGTCACAAAGACAACCGGGGTGCTCACCGTCGCTCTCGGCAAGACGCTGACACTCAGCAACACGATGACGCTGGCGGGCACGGACGGCGCGAGTCTCAACATCGGTGCAGGCTTCGCCCTCGACCTCGACGGCACGCTGGCGGCCAACAGCGACGCAATGGTGGCCTCGCAAAAGGCGACCAAGACCTACGTCGACGCATTGGCCGATAGCATCAACGCATTCCAATACAAGGGCGCGATCGACTGCTCCGGTAATCCAAACTACCCGGCTGCCAATGCCGGCCATACTTACGTCGTCGGCGTCGCCGGCAAAATCGGCGGCGCGTCCGGTGCGGCGGTTGAGGCTGGCGATCTCTTGCTGTGCAAGGTAGACGGCACGGCCGCCGGTACGCAAGCGGCGGTCGGCAGCGCCTGGAACATCATTCAAGTCAATATTGACGGCGCCGTGGTTGGACCCGCAAGCTCAACCGATACCGCCGTGGCCTTGTTCGACGGCACGAACGGAAAGCTGATCAAGAACAGCTCAACCACGATCGACACCGATGGAACGCTGGCGGCAAACAGCGATACGAGACTTCCGTCGCAAAAGGCGGTCAAGACTTACGCTGACACTAAGCAGGCCGGCAACGCCAACCTGACGGCGTTTGCCGGACTGACCTTCGCCGCCAACAAAATCGCCTATGGTACTGGCGCTGCCGCGCTGGCTGTGACCGATTTCACCGCCGCCGGCATTTCTATGGTGGGCGCGGCCAATGCCGCCGCGCAATCGGCACTGCTGAATTCGAGTATCGCGCCGGTGTTCGCTAACAACACCAGCAAACCGACGACGCTATCGGGCTACGGCATCACGGATGCGGCGGCGCTCGCGGGCGGGCAAAACCTGACGGGCGGCTTTACCTGCACCTCGCTCGATCAGGGGACAAAATCATCCGGCACCTTCACCCCGGCGATGTTCACCGGCGGTGTGCAACATTGCGTCAACGGCGGGGCCTTCACGCTCGCACCTCCGACCGGGCACGGCTCGATGTTTTTGGACATTACAAACAACGCATTGGCCGGTGCGATCACAACGTCAGGCTTTACTGCTGTCGATGGCGATCCGTTTGATACCACCAACACGCACGCTTTCCGGTGTTTTATCACGGTCGGCAATCTCGGCTCGCACCTTTCGGTCAAGCGGATGGTCTAAGCCATGACCTTTCCGCATCCCGGCCACCGGCATCTTTATCGGATCGGCGCCGCTGTCTTTGACGGCACGAATGACTACATGGCGCGCGGCGCCGACCCCACCGGCATCGCTGACGGAAAACTCGGCACCTGGTCGACGTGGATCAAATCGGGCGGCGATGGCACGACGCAGCTCATCGCCGGAAGCAACCAGGCTTTCTCCACAATTAAATATGGCTTTAAGAAAGCCGCCAACAACGGTCTAACGGTCAATGGGCGCAACGCGGCCAGCACATCGATCTTGGCCGTCAGCACCGCCATCAACGCGATCACTAACGACGGGCTGTGGCACAACATCCTGATTTCCTATGACCTCGGCGCGGGCGCCTGTAAAATATACATCGACGACGCCGACGCTACCTCGGTCGTGACGACGCTCACCAACGACACGATCGACTACACCACCGGCAATATGTTTATCGGCGCCGATAGCGCCGCCGCATCGAAACTCAACGCAACCTTGGCGGCGTTGTGGTTCAACCCAACCTACCTCGACCTAACCGTGACCGCCAATCGGCGGCTATTCATCGACGCATCCAAGAAGCCGGTTTACCTCGGCGCCAACGGCGAACGCCCGCTCGGTTCGACGCCGCTGGTTTATCAAAAGGTGCCGCTCGGCGGCGTGGCAACGGACTTTGCCACCAACCAGGGCAGCGGCGGCAATTTCACCATCACCGGCTCGCTTGATCTGGCGCCCGGGCCAACAGGATAAATAAGGAGAACACCCATGTTCGAGTTTTCACTTGCATCCCTCATACTTATCTGCGTCGTCGGCGCTGTCGGCTGGCATATGTTTTCCACCAAGATCCTCGGCTACACATCGAAGATCGATGCAACGCTGCGGCAGGATTGGAAACAGTTTAAGAGCGAGTTGACCTCCAAGCACGATCTTCTGTCGGCTGATTTGAACGCCAAGCACGATATGAGCTCGCAAAAGCTCCAGACGATTGAAAAAGTGCAGCTCGCCATGGTGACGGCGGCGCCGGCCGTGCCGATCGCGACACCGGCTGTAGAGCTGGGTACGACTCAGACAACCGACACCAGCAGCACGACGACTACAACGAAGCCGTAAATGACGAAGCTCCGCGCTTTACTATTTGCAGTCGTCGCGGTCCTCGTATCGGGGGTCGTGCTTGCGATCCACGTTGACCTAAATCCAAGCATCACCAATATCCTCAAGAGCGAGGGCGGCTATACCAACGATCGGCTGGACCCAGGTGGCCCGACTAATTTTGGGATCACAATTTTCGACGTCAGGCTCTACGTCAAAAAGGACGCCACGGCGGCCGACGTCAAGGCGCTGACCAAGGACCAGGCCATTGCCATCTATGGTTCGAAGTATTGGGACGCGCTCAGCGGCGATGCGCTTCCGGCCGGCCTTGATTACACCGTCGTTGATTATGGTGTGAATTCGGGCGTTGCCCGCTCGGGGCGCGTGCTGCGCAAGGTGCTTGGCCTACCGACAGAGGATTGGCACGTCACAAATGGCGTCTTGGAAGCATTGAATAAAAGGGCCATCACCGCCGTCATCCGTCAGGTCAATGACGAGCGATCCGCCTTTCTGCATCGCTTAGCGACATGCCCGAGGTTCTGTGGCGGCTGGGATAAGCGCGTGGCCTCGGTCAAGGCGATTTCGTTGAAGATGGCGGGCACGCCGGCCATCGCTGACGCCGTTGGCCTGCAAGTGCCGGCCGACAATGCTTTCGTTCGCTATGTGCCGACGACGCCGCAGCCAGGGCCCGGTAAGTCAGTGGCGCCCGCCGCGCAAGCGGAAGCCAAGGCCGACGTGCCGGAAATCACCGCGCCTCCGGCCAAAGTCCCGCTCCCGGTCAAGTCTTGGTGGCAGAGATTATTTGGAGGGTGATGTCTTGCTCACACTCGGCTGGCACTGGTTTACCTCGTGGATCATAGGGTGGGGCGGCATTAGCTCGGCCGTCGCTGTCGCGGCATGGGCGCTGTGGTTTTTCTGTCCGTCAATTCTCTTGACGTACAAGACACAGCTTCTGCACATCGCCGTCGCGGCAACGGTTTTTGCATTCGCATCCGGGTACTTTTTTACCAGCGGGTTTAATAGCGGCCATGCGGTAGCGTTGCGCGAGGTCGCCGCGCTGAATGAAGCGGCGGTAAAGCGCGTGGAAGAAGGCAAAGGCGACATTGCGAACTGCCGTGCTGGTGGTGGAACGTGGGACGTTACCGATGGGAGCTGCAAATGAAACCTTTCATGATCCTCTGGTTCGCTTTGTTGCTGGGCGCCTGCGCAAGCCAACCCATCGGGAGCGTGGCCGGCGGGGAATGCAAGCTCACCAGCGCGCCACCCTATGCAGTCCGCGGCAAGACCACCTATGACCAGGGCTGGATTGATGACACCACCGAGGCTTTGGTGCGGGGGTGTAAACAACCGCGCCCGAAAAAACGGCCCGCTGAATTAGATAGCAAGCATCGTGACGCGAAGAAAATGACGGCGAGAAAATAATGTCCGAGCCAAGATCGGAGGGCGAAGCCAACCGCATTTTCATGGAAGGCCTTAAGCCGGGCGACGTGGCGCTGCTGCGCGACGTTGCCGAGTTGGCCGCCGAAAAGGCCGTGTGCGGCGCTTTCACGCGCATGGGGCTCGATCCGACGCAGCCGTTGAAGGCGCAGCGCGATTTCAATTTTCTGCGCGATCTCACACACGACAAGGAGTTCGGTGCCGACCTGGACTGGCTGCGGCGGGCGCGGCAGCGCAGCGAGGGCCTGGTCGGCAAATCCATATTGACCGCCGTCGGCATCGCCGTGCTGGGTGCGTTGCATGCCGGCTGGACCGGTGTACAGACGCTGCTCAGCAAGGTGCCGTGAGACTTTTACAGGAAACGGCCGGAAGATAGCCTTGATGAGACTTGTAAGTCGTTGATGCTGCTAGCCCCGACCTTAACTGTGGAACCAGAGGTCGGTGGTTCAAGTCCACCCGCCTGTACCAATTTCCATCCGCGTCATGCGCTCGCCGCCGCTGCGGCATGGCTGGCCGCGCCGGCAATGCGCAAACGAAAACGCCGGCGAAGCATTTCGCCGGCGTTGGTATTTCAAGCCGATGCGCGCTTCAGCGTTCGCTGACCCGGCCGTTATTACGCCGGTTATTGCTCGGCGGCCCGATGTAATTGCGCGGCCGATAGGGCTGCGGCTCGGCCCGTGGCCCGTTGAACAGCCAGTCGAAGAAATTGGGGCCGCTGTTGCCGTAACCGCCGCCGCCGCCATACATGCCGACCGGCATGCGCACCGGCTTGGACGACGAATCCGGCCGCCGCTCGATCGCGATATCGGCAACCTTGCGCTCGCTGCCTTTGAGGATCGACAACATCTTCGCGTCGCGCCCGTAGACGTCCTCGCGCAGCTGCAGCTTGCCGTCCTCGTCAACGAAGGCGGTCTGATATGTCAGGTGCACCCAGACGTTCTTGGGGAAATTGATGTTGATCTCGCTGCCACCATACATCGATTGCAGCTTCGCCTCGGTGTAGTGCTCTTTCGGCATCACCAGCGATAAAAGCTTCTCGCCGTAGGTGAGCGGGTTCTGCACCCGCATGCAGCCGTGGCTGTAGGCGCGCTTTTCGCGCGCAAACAGTTGTTTGTCCGGCGTGTCGTGCTGGTAGACCAGGAACTTGTTGGGGAAGTTGAAGCGGATGCGTCCAAGCGCGTTGCCGGCGCCCGGCGGCTGCGAGACGTGAATGGTGCCGTCCGCGTCCTGTGTCAGTTGCAGGCCGATGCGCTCGAGCGCCTGCGGATCTTGCTGCAGCGCCGGAAGGTATTCGTTCTCGATGATCGAGGGCGGCACGTTCCAGGTCGGATTGACGGTGATGAATTTCATCTCCGCGCTGATCATCGGCGTCGCTTTGCCGGGCTTACCGACCACGATCTTGGTGTGCCAGAACACCTTGCCGTCGTTGTAGAGCGTCAAGCTGTAATCCGGCACGTTGACGATCACATGCGGATTGCCGAGATCGCGCGGCAGCCAGCGCCAGCGCTCCATATTGACAACGATGGTGTCGATCGGATTGGCAGACGGGCGATGGGCGGCTGTCCGCTCGCCGTTCAGCGTGCGCACGGTATTGGAACCGAGCATGCCGTCGGCGCCGATGTCGGCGCCCAATTGGAATGCCTTCACCGCCTGGAATACCGCGTCGTCATAGAGCGGATTTTCCTTGTCGCCGGCAACGTTCAATCGTTTGCGCAGATCCACCACGCGCGGGTCTTTCATGCCCGGGCGCAGGATCTTGCCGTCGCCGATCTTCACCGGCGCGGGCTTGGCTTCCGCGGCCTTGGGCGCGGGTCCATGGCGCAGTTCGGCGAGCTTGGCCTTAAGCGCCTTGAAGCCCGGCTGCGGCGGATTGAAACCGTCGAGCGTCTTGCCGGCATCGGCGCCATTGGCGAGCTTGGCCAGCACCTCGGCCGGTTCCGGCGGCGCCTGATTAAAGGCGATATCGGCATCGACGCGGCTGAAGTGGATGCGGCCGATCTGCGCCTGACGCGCATAGGTCAGGACGGAGGCGGTTAGCTTGATCTCATCCTCGGCAAGCACATCGGCAGAGGCGGCCGATTTGAATTCCGGTGTCGGATAAGAGCTGGGATCGAGACCGACACTGTCGACCTGAGCCAGATAGGCGATCGCCGCTTTGGCGCGCTCGTTGGCGGCGCCGGCGCTCACCCACAGCGGGGCGTAGTTGCGCGCGCTGTAGAATGTCGCGATGCCGGTTATGTCGGTCTTGCGGCTGACGACGCGGTCGAGCTTGCCGGTGATTAATTCGCGCAGCTTGTCGGCGACGGCGCTGTCGGAAATCATTGTCGCGGCCGGCTCGCTCGCGGTCTTTGCAGGTTCAGCCTTGACCGGCTCGGCCGCGGGCGCGGCGGCAATCGGCTTGGCTGTGTCCGAGGTCGCGCCCTTGATTGCATCCGTGCCGGCATTGGTTGGCGCCGGCTGGATCGGAGCGACCGCGATATCCTTCGCCGTCAATGGCGGCGGCAGGGAGGTATCCGGCATCGGGACCGCAGACTCGATCCGCTTTTCGGATTGCTGCGCCATTGCAGCATGGCTGGACATAATCAGCACAAGTCCGAGGGCGGTCGAGGCCAACAGACGGTCAAATCGAACGCTTTCCACGAGGTCGTCTCCTAAAGGGTGCCAGGGCCGGACACTGCCATATATTACCGGGCTATCCTATCCGATAGACATGCGCCTGTTACGTTTTTCCCAACAAAACGGTGCGAACGAACGTCGGGTGTGGTTAATTTGCACGGGTAGCTTAACACCGCAATCCACCGTGGTTTTAGCCCTATCCGGCGGCCGAGGCGTATTGCAACGGCTGGCTGGGCGGCTTGTTCCCGCGCCGGTTCTAGCGGGCACTATCCCAATGACTTTTTCGTGATGCCGGCTGGAAATACGGGCGGGGTTGGGCGGTAAAGTTAACGCCGCGGCATGAGCCGGCCACGATGCCTGGCTCATGCCGGGAGGCCGGGGCATCCCGCTACCCCCCTTGCGGCGTTATGGCCGTGCGCTAATCTTGGCAATGAGCCGCCGGTTAACAGCGGCCGAAAGGAAACGCCATGGTTTGGACGACCCCAACCCTTATCGAGATCTGCATCGGACTCGAGATCAACGGCTATCTGCCGGCAGAGTTCTGATCCTCTCACCACGCTGACACGACCCCGTTAGATGGGGCGCCTCACCGTCATCGTGCTCGGTTCGGCGGCAGGCGGCGCTTTTCCGCAATGGAATTGCAATTGTCCGGTCTGCCAACTGGCATGGGCCGGCGATCCGCGCGTCAAGTCCCGCACGCAAGCAGGGCTCGCTGTTTCGTCAGGCGACGGACGTTGGACGCTGATCAACGCGTCACCCGATCTCGGCCAGCAGATTCGCGCCACGTCCGCGCTGCATCCGAAAAATGATTTGCGCGGCAGCCCGATCGACGCGGTGGTGTTGACCGGCGCCGAGATCGATCAGATCGCCGGCCTGCTGTCGTTGCGCGAAAGCACGCCGTTCACGCTCTATGGCACGCCGTCGAGCCATGCGGCGGTTGCCGCCAACGCCATGTTCGGCGCGCTTGGCGCGATGACGCGGCGCGCGGTCAATCCGGGCGAGCGCTTCACACTGGCGGGAGACATCGAGGCTAATCTGTTCATGGTGCCCGGCAAGCTGCCGCTCTATCTTGAGGGCGAGGATCCCGAGATCGGCGCCGAGAGCGCCGCCAATGTCGGTATCGAATTGCAGCGCGAGGGCGCGCGGCTCGTCATCGTGCCGGGCGCGGCCGCGGTAACGCCGGCCATGCGCGAACGTTTCCGCCGTGCCGACGCCATCCTGTTCGACGGCACGCTGTTTACCGACGATGAAATGCAGCGCACCGGAACCGGTCAAAAAACCGGCCGCCGCATGGGCCACATGCCGATCGGCGGCGAGGGCGGTACGCTACAGGCGCTCGACGGGCTGTCCGCGCAACGTATTTTCGTACATATCAACAACACCAATCCGATCCTGATCGACGGCTCGCCCGAGCGCGCCAAGGTCGCGGCCGCCGGCTGGCAGGTGGCCGAGGACGGCATGGAGATCGTGTTGTGAAACTGCTCTCTCCCGGCGAACTGGAAGCGGCACTGCGCGACATCGGCGCGCGGCGCTATCACCGCTTGCATCCGTTCCATGGCCTGCTGCACGGTGGAAAATGCACAAAGGGCCAGGTGCAGGCCTGGGCGCTCAATCGCTATTACTACCAGGCAATGATCCCGATCAAGGACGCCAGCCTGATCGCGCGCTGCGAGGATAGCGCTGTGCGGCGCGAATGGCGCTCGCGTCTGGTCGATCACGACGGTGCGCACGATGGCGACGGCGGCATCGCGCGCTGGCTCAAGCTCACCGACGGGCTCGGCCTCGACCGCGAATACGTCACCTCGCTGCGCGGCCTGCTGCCCGGCACACGCTTTGCGGTCGAGGCCTACGTGCGCTTCGTGCGTGAAAAGACGCTGCTGGAAGCGATCGCTTCTTCGCTCACCGAAATGTTCTCGCCGGTCATCATCGGCGAGCGCATGGCCGGGATGCTGGCGAACTACGATTTCGTCACGCGCGAGACCCTGAGTTATTTCGACAAGCGCCCGCCGCAGGCCGAGCGCGACGCCGATTTCGCGCTTGGCTACGTCAAGCAGCACGCCCAAACGCCCGAGCGGCAGCAGGCCGTGCTGGCGGCGCTCGAATTCAAATGCAGCGTGCTGTGGGCTATGCTGGACGCTCTCTATCACGCCTATGTGGCGCCCAAGCAGATACCGCCGGGCGCGTTTGTGCCGAGCACATGATCCCGAAAAAGCCTGCCCTCGGACTTGATCCGAGGGTGGGAAGCGGTAACCGGACAAGATCATGCGCAAGAAAGAATGCAAATGACCGAACCGACTGCCCAGGTATTGCCGACCTCGCATCCACGGCTGCCGCGCGGCGTGCGGCTGGTGCATAACGAGGCGCAGGGCGGCTGGGTTCTGCTGGCGCCGGAGCGGGTGTTCAAGGCCGACGCCATCGCGGTGGAAATCCTCAAGCGTTGCACCGGCGAGGCCAGCGTTGAGGCAATCGTTGACGACCTCGCCAATACGTTTCCCGGCGCGCCGCGCGATCGCATCCATGCCGATGTGGTGAAGCTGATCGGCGGGCTGGCGGATAAGAAATTGCTGGAGCTGGAGTGATGGACGAGCCACGCACTCCGTTCACCTCTCCCCGCGTGCGGCGAGAGGTCGACACGCCGACGCGGAGCGAAGGCGTGTCGGGTGAGGGGGCCTCTCCCGCACCTGAGCGCTTGCAAAGTGCCCCTCACCCCGATCCTCTCCCCGCAAGCGGGGAGAGGGAGAAGAAGCTACCCGCTCCGCTCGGCTTGCTCGCCGAGCTGACCCATCGCTGTCCGTTGGGATGTCCCTATTGCTCGAACCCGCTCGCGCTCGACAAACGCAGTGACGAACTCGACACGGCGACTTGGGCCCGCGTGTTTCGCGAAGCAGCGGGGCTCGGCGTGTTGCAAGTACATCTGTCCGGCGGCGAGCCGGCGGCGCGCCGCGATCTTGTCGAGATTGTAAAGTCCGCGCGTGACGCTGGCCTTTACAGCAATCTCATCACATCCGCCGTCGGTCTAACGCCGAAAACCTTGAACGCGCTCGCCGATGCCGGCCTCGATCACGTGCAGATATCGATCCAGGACAGCGAGCAGATATCCGCCGACCATATCGCAGGCTTTAACGGCGCCTCGGCGCGCAAGCGCGCGCTTGCCGCCGAAGTGGTGCGGCTCGGCCTGCCGCTCACGGTCAACATGGTGGTGCATCGCGCCAATATCGGCCGCATCGAGCCGATGGTGGAACTGGCGCTGGGCCTGGGCGCCGGCCGCGTGGAGATTGCGCATGTGCAATATTATAGCTGGGCGCTGAAGAACCGCGCCGCGTTGATGCCGACGCGCGAACAGGTCGATCGGGCGGTCGCCCAAGTCGAGCTGCTGCGCGCCAAGCATCATGGCCGCATCGTCATCGACGCGGTCGTGCCGGACTACTATGCGCGCTTCCCAAAACCTTGCGTCGGCGGCTGGGGCCGCCGCTCGCTCAATGTGACGCCGGCGGGCAAGGTACTGCCTTGCCATGCGGCCGAGGTCATTCCCGGCCTCGAATTCTGGAACGTGCGCGAGCATTCGCTTGAGCGTATTTGGCGGCTATCGCCGGCCTTCAATTCGTTCCGCGGCACTGAATGGATGCAGGAGCCGTGCAAGAGCTGCGCCCGCCGCGAGCAGGATTTCGGCGGCTGCCGCTGCCAGGCCTACTTGATTGCGGGCGACGCGCGCGCCGCCGACCCGGTCTGCCATCTGTCGCCGCACCATGGGCTGGTCGAGCAATTGGCCGCCATACGCGAGGATATGGCCTACAGCTACAGGCATTCTTGACCCCCCGGAATCGGCAGACCCCCCGATTGCAACCCATGGGGCAAATGGTGGAAACTTGTGTCGATGGGGGGCGCTCCGGGGCGGTTCTCTTAACGTCGCCGGAGACAAGCTCCTCCACATCAGGGAGGACTTCGATGATTCCGCGTCTTTCGGTTCAGCGTAGCGTCATGCTCGCTGGCACGATCGCCGGCCTGCTGTTGGCCGCGCCGGTCTTTGCCCAGACACCGCCTGCTTCCGCTCCACCTGCCGCCGCGCCGGCGCTGCCGCCCGGCTCGCCGCTGCTCGGCCGCCCCGACGGCAATGAAGCCGCCGGCAAGCTCGCGCCGGTCGCTGCCCCGCCGCTGCCGGCGGCTGCCGACAAGCTGCCGACCGCCAAGCTCAAATTGCCGCCTGGCTTCAACATCGAAGTCTATGCCAGCGGCATCGCCAATACGCGTTCGCTGCGTATCGGCGACAATGGCACCGTGTTCGTCGGCACCCGCTTCGGCAACAAGGTCAGCGCCATCGTCAAGAAGGACGGCAAGACCGAGATCAAGACGATCGCGGAGGGTCTCTATCGCCCGAACGGTCTCGCCTATCGCAACGGCACGCTCTACATCGCCGAGCTGTCGCAGATTTCCAAGATCGACAATGTCGAAGCCAATCTCGACAAAGTGAACAAGCCGACGGTGATCTACAAGGATCTGCCGAAGGACGAGGCGCATGGCTGGAAGTTCATCGCCATCGGGCCCGACAACAAGCTCTACATTCCGGTCGGACAGCCGGGCAATAACGTACTGCACGACAAGGATCACGGCCAGATTCGCCGCATCAATCTCGATGGCACCGGCGCGGAAGTGGTCGCGCGCGGCGTGCGCAACACGGTCGGCTTCGACTGGAACCCGGTGAACAAGCAGCTTTATTTCTCCGACAACGGACGCGACTGGATGTCCGAGGACGTTCCGGAGGACGAGCTCAACCGCATTACCAAGACCGGCGAACATTTTGGCGCGCCCTATTGCTATCAGGGCAATCTGCCGGATCCGGAATTCGGCTGGGGCCATAGCTGCAGCGAGTTCACGCCGCCGATCGCCTTGACTGGCCCGCATTCGGCAGGCTTGGGCCTGCGTTTCTACACCGGCAATATGTTCCCGAAGAAATACAAGAACGCGATCTTCCTCGCCCGCCACGGCTCGTGGAACCGGTCGAAGAAGTTCGGCGGCGACATCATCGTCTATCATCTCAATAAAGACGGCTCGGTGAAATCGTCGGAAGTGTTCATCACCGGCTTTCTGGTGGACAACAAATATATCGGCCGTCCGGTCGACGTGGAATTCATGAAGGACGGATCGATGCTGTTGTCGGACGACTGGAACGGCGCGATCTACCGCATCACCTACGGCAAGTCGAAGACCGCCAGCCGGTAATGCCAAATATGCGGCCGGGGGCAGCGCCCCCGGCCGTTTCTATTTGAGTGGACGATCATTAACATACTTCGTTTCACGCGTCGTATTGCCGCCGCGGGTCTGTTGGCATGCGCCGCAAGTCAGCCGCTCGTGAGCGAATCCTTGGCCGAGACAATGGCGGAGCGCACGGCGCCATGCCTGGCTTGTCACGGCGCGACCGGCCAATCGGAAACCGCGGAAATTCCCTCGCTCGGCGGCCAGCCGGCGCCCTATCTGCTGATCCAGCTTTATCTGTTCCGCGAAAAGCAGCGCACCGTCGAAATTATGAACGACATGACCAAGGGCTTCACCGACGACGACCTGCGCAATTTCTCCGACTTCCTTGCCAAGCTGCCGCCGCCGAAGCCGCCGGCGGATGCGGGCGATGCCGCGCGCGTGCAGGCCGGCCGCGCCTTGATCACGGCGCATCGCTGCAATAGCTGCCACGGATTGGACCTGGCCGGCCGCGAAAATATTCCGCACATCGCCGCCCAGCGCGAGGATTACCTCGTCAAGACGCTGCGCGAGTACAAGAGCAATACCCGGCACGGCTACGACGGCGTCATGGCCGAGGTGCTCACGCCGATCTCCGACGCGCAGATTGTCGATCTGGCCTATGTCATCGCGCGGTTTAGGTAAGACAGAATCGCAATTGCCGCCCCATAAAAAACCGGGCCCCGCGAAGGGCCCGGTTTCAGTATACCGGCGTGGGGGGCCGGCAACTACTTCCAGAGGGGAACATGCTGTGCACCGGCGATTCTGGGAGGATACCTCCGGCGTAACAGCGAAGCTGCAATATGCGAGCGGCGCGGAAGTCCGGCAACGCCCGAGACCGCATGACTGCCATGCCTAAACCGTAAGCACGCGCCGACCCGCAATCCGGGTGCAAACGGGCAAATCATGTCCGGATTGGGACGTTCACGCCTGCATTTCGAAAAGTCAGCCGGCTAAAAATGCCAGCGCTGCGCGTTGGCCACCAGAAAATCGCGGAATACCTGGATGCGCGCCACCGACTTGAGTTCTTCCGGATAGACGAAATAGGCGTCGAGCGCGAGCGTGTCGGCGTCGCCGAACAGCTGCACCAGCCCGCCGTTTTCCTCGACCAGATAGTCGGGGAGTAGCGCAATACCTAAGCCGCGCTGGCAGCCGCGCAACAGGCCGAGCACATTGTTGATGGTCAGCGTCGGCGCGCGGGGGTCCTTGGCTTCGCGGCCGACCTCGACCAGCCAGCGCCGGTTGGAGAAATGCGCCGGCACATTGCCGCCCAGCAGGATAATGCGGTGCTTGTCGAGATCGTCGTGGTTGCGCGGCGTACCGAAGCGCTTGAGATAATCCGGCGAAGCGTAGGCATGGAAATGCACCGAGAACAGCTTGCGCTGGATCAGGTCAGGCTGGGTCGGCTGGCGCAGGCGGATGGCGACATCGGCCTCGCGCATCGCCAGATCGAGCTCCTCGTCGGTGGTGATCAGCGTGATGTGGATGTCGGGATAAAGATCGAGGAATTCGCCCAGCCGCGGGGTCAGCCAATGCACGCCGATGCCGGGTGTGGTCTGCACCTTGAGTTCGCCGTTCGGCCGCTCGCGGCTGTCCGTCAGCTTGGTGCGCGCGGCCTCCAGCTTCATGAACACTTCATGCGCGGTGCGGTACAGCATCTCGCCCTGTTCGGTCAGGATCAGGCCGCGGGCATGGCGGTGAAACAGCGAGACCGACAGCTCGGACTCCAGCGCCGACACTTGGCGCGACACCGCCGACTGCGACAGGCCGAGCCGCTCGCCGGCATGGGTGAACGATCCCGCTTCCGCCGCGGCGTGGAATACCTTCAGCTTGTCCCAGTCCATCGATTTGCTTGTTCCGACCATGATTTATTCAGCCGCCGCGCGCCGGTGTTCGTGCGCGGCCAGGAATTTCTCCGCTTCGAGCGCCGCCATGCAGCCCAGTCCCGCGGCGGTGACCGCCTGCCGGTAGATGTCGTCGGTAACATCGCCGGCGGCGAACACGCCGGGCACCGAGGTGGCGGTGGAATGGCCGGCGGTGACGATGTAGCCGGACGGCTTCATCTGCAATTGGCCGACGAACAGTTCGGAGGCGGGCGAGTGCCCGATGGCGATGAATACGCCGTCGGCACTGCGTTCGGTGGTGGCGCCGGTCTTCACGTTGCGCAGCCGCACCCGGTTTACCTTTGGAGGGTTCTCGGTTCCGAGCACGTCGTCGAGCGCGTTGTCCCAGATCACGTCGATCTTGGGATTTTTGAACAGCCGGTCCTGCAGGATCTTTTCCGCCCGGAAGGCGTCGCGCCGGTGCACCACGGTGACCTTGGAGGCAAAATTGGTGAGGAACAGCGCCTCCTCGACCGCGGTATTGCCGCCGCCGATCACGATCACCTGCTTGTTGCGATAGAAGAAGCCATCACAGGTCGCGCAGGCCGAGACGCCGTAACCCTTGAACTTCTGCTCGGACGGCAGATCGAGCCAGCGCGCCTGCGCGCCGGTGGCGATGATCAGGCTGTCGGCGAGATAGACGTCGCCGGAATCGCAGGTCAGTCGGAACGGCCGGTCGCCGAGTTCCACCTTCGACACATGGTCGGTGACGATCTTGGTGCCGACATGCTCCGCCTGCTTGACCATCTGCTCCATCAGCCAGGGGCCCTGGATGACCTCGGCAAAGCCCGGATAGTTCTCCACGTCGGTGGTGATGGTGAGCTGGCCGCCGGGCTGGATGCCCTGGATCAGGACCGGCTCCAGCATGGCGCGCGCGGCATAGATCGCGGCCGTGTAGCCGGCCGGACCCGAACCGATAATGACAACCTTGGCGTGGGTAGTCTTGGCCATTGCTGCGCCCCCCTGGCGGGCGTCGTCGGGCGTCTATCGCCCGCGGCGGCCGGATGTTCCGGCTCTTTTGCCTGGCCCGATGTATGGCTTTCGACGGAGCCATGCAAGATACGCAACCCCCCGCACCCACAGTATTGGTTTCTGCGGGTCAACGTGTCGCGCCTAGTATCCCCAGTGCGCAATAATCTTTCGCGAAACATTATTTCGAGGTATGGATACCC
The DNA here is from genome assembly GCA_038206805.1 of Hyphomicrobiales bacterium. Taxonomy (GTDB): domain Bacteria; phylum Pseudomonadota; class Alphaproteobacteria; order Rhizobiales; family Xanthobacteraceae; genus Pseudolabrys. Next base: position 101,709 of record JBBRAL010000002.1, read on the forward strand.
CGACTAGGGCCTTTTCTTTTTCAGAATGGAGCTTTTCTTGCCCGCCCGCCTCGATGCCATCGACCGCAATATCCTGAGGGAACTGCAGGACGATGGCCGCATGACCAATGTGGAACTGGCGCGCCGGGTCGGCATTTCCGCCCCGCCCTGCCTGCGCCGGGTGCGCGCCCTGGAGGAAGCCGGCTACATCAAGGGCTACCGCGCGCTGCTCGACGAGAAGTTGCTCGGTTACGAGGTTTCCGTGTTCGCCATGGTGCATCTGGCGAGCCAGGCGGAGGCCGATCTCAATGCCTTCGAGCAGTTCGTGCGCGCGCAGCCGCTGGTGCGCGAATGCTGGATGCTGTCGGGCGAGATCGACTTCGTCTTGAAATGCGTGGCGCCGGACCTGAAGACCTTCCAGGCTTTCGTCGAGAAACTCACCGCCGCGCCCAATGTGCGCAACGTCAAGACTTCGCTGACGCTGCGCAATTCCAAGGACGCCGCCATGGTGCCGATGGAGTGAGCGCGGAAGGCTGAGCATGATCCCGAAAAGTGGGAACCGGTTTTCGGAAAAGATTATGCTCAAAAAAAATGTCAGGGTTTGCCCCTGATTCAATTCGAAACGATTCGGTTTTAGCCGTCAGTTCCGCTCGACCACGCGTTCGAGCTTTTTGCTTAAAATCCACGAGAGGCCGAGGAATGCGACCAGCATCACCAGGCCAATGCCCGACGAGGCGTCGTTCATGAGCTTTTCGGAGACCTGGCCGAAGGCATAACCGGCCATGACAACGGTGCATGACCACAGGCCCGCGGCAACAAAATTGAGCGCCAGGAAGGTGGACCAAGGCAGCCGCGAGATTCCATAGGCAAAGCCCGCGACGCCGCGAATGCCGTGCGGGAAACGATGGAACATGATCATCCAGACATAATGACGGTCCGCCAGCCGGGCCGCGGTGTGCACGGTGCGTTCAAGCCGTGGAAAGCGCTTGAACCAGCGAGTGCCAAATCGCCGCCCGATCCAGAAGCGGAACACATCGCCGGCGAAGCTGCCGAACCAGCAGACCGCGATAAGAGTGCCCAGCTTCAAGGCGCCTGAATACGCGGCGTAGCCCGCGAATAGCCCAAACAGCAGGCTGTGCGAGGACGCATAGGCGAACATGAAACTGTAGGCCGCATCGCCGTGCTGGCGAATGAGATCGAGGAACGAGGCGAGGTCGGTCGGAAACAGCAATGTGGATCCCATCGTCAGCTCAATTCTGGCAGCTGCACGATGACGCGGCCGGCGCGAGCCGCGCCGTTACCGCCACTCAACCTTCTTGACCTGATAGCCCTTGGCGCCGCCAGGTGCATTGACCTCGACCTGCGCGCCCTTGGCCTTGCCGATCAGCGCGCGCGCTAGCGGCGAGGTGATGGAAATCTTGCCGGCCTTGGCATTGGCTTCCGGCTCGCCGACGATCTGCCACACCTTCTTCTCGTCGGTATCCTCGTCGACCAGCGTCACGGTGGCGCCGAAGGTAATGGTGTCGCCCGACAGTTTCGACACGTCGATTACGTCGGCGCGCGCCAGCTTGTCCTCAAGCTCGGCGATGCGGCCCTCGTTGAGCGACTGCTGCTCCTTGGCGGCGTGATATTCGGCATTCTCCGACAGGTCGCCGTGCGTGCGCGCCTCGGTGATCTGCTGGATGATGCGCGGACGCTCCACCTGCTGGCAGTGCTTGAGCTCGGCTTCCAGCGCGGTATAGCCCGCCGCGGTCATTGGAATCTTGTCCATCGTCTCAGTCTCCTCCTGGCGGGCGCTAGATACAACTTGTGCGCGCCTTTGCGCCGCCAAGCCCCTTCCACCCTCGAAACAGCCGTCCAATCGACTCGCAATACGACTCCGGCCACGGGTTGCCGTGAGGCCGGAGTCATGTGAACCGAGGACCGCTCAAAAAAATCCCGACCGCGGACAGTTTCACAAGCACCGCGACCGTGGAATTCCCGGCCTCACGCGCGCCGCCGCTTGTCTTCGGCAAACACCGCGGCGAGGCCTTGGCGGGAACGCCCGCTAGGCCTGGCCGCTGAAATAGCTCTGCAGCGTATGAACCTCGAGGTCGCCCCCGAGATAGGCCTTTATGCCCTGCGCCGCAGCGACGGCACCTGAAAGAGTGGTGTAGTACGGCACTTTATGCAAGAGGGCGGCATGGCGCAGCGAGCGGCTGTCGGCCAGGGCGGCGGCCCCCTCGGTGGTGTTGAAAACCAGCTGAACCCCGCCATTTTTGATGGCATCGACGATATGGGGCCGGCCTTCCAGCACTTTGTAGATTTGGGCCGTTTCGACCCCCTGTTCGGCCAAATAACGCTGGGTTCCCGAGTTGGCGATGGTCTTGAAGCCGAGCGAGGCGAGCAGGCGTATCGCCGGCAGGATGCGCGGCTTGTCGGCGTCCCTGACCGAGACGAACACCGTGCCCGAGCGCGGCAGGTTGGTGCCCCCGCCGATCTGGCTCTTGGCGAAGGCGATTTCGAACGATGAGTCGATCCCCATCACTTCGCCGGTCGACTTCATCTCCGGCCCCAGCACGGTATCGACCCCGGGGAAGCGCGCGAACGGGAATACCGCCTCTTTCACCGCCTTGTGCTTGAAGGTGCTGGGCTTGAGATTGAAGCTGGCCAGGCTCTCGCCGGCCATGATGCGGGACGCGATCTTGGCCACCGGAATGCCGATCACCTTGGCCACGAACGGCACCGTGCGCGAGGCGCGCGGATTGACCTCCAGCACGTAGATCTCGCCATCCTTGATGGCGTATTGTACGTTCATCAGCCCGCCGACATTGAGCGCCAGCGCCAGCGCGCGGGTCTGCCGTCCGAGTTCCGCCAAGGTCTTGGCGTCGAGCGAATGCGGCGGCAGCGCGCAGGCCGAATCGCCGGAATGGATGCCGGCTTCCTCGATGTGCTCCATGATGCCGGCGATGAAGGTGTCCTTGCCGTCGGCCAGGCAATCGACGTCGATTTCGGTGGCGTCGGAGAGGTAGCGGTCGACAAGCAGCGGGCTGCGCTTGGAGATGACCAGTTCGCTTGGCCGGTCGAGATCGCCGGCGAGCTTGGTCACGTAGCGGTCGAACTGGGCGGCGTCGCGCACGATCTCCATGGCGCGTCCGCCCAGCACGTTGGACGGCCGGACTACCACCGGATAGCCGATCTCGTCGGCAATGGCACGGGCGGCGCCGAGAGAGGTGGCGATGCCGTTCTTGGGCTGGCGAACTTTCAACTTGTCGAGCAGCGTCTTGAAGCGGTCGCGGTCCTCGGCCAGGTCGATCATGTCGGGCGAGGTGCCGAGGATCGGCACATTCGCCTTCTCCAGATGTTCGGCGAGCTTGAGCGGCGTCTGGCCGCCGAACTGCACGATGACGCCGTGCAGCGTGCCGTTGGCGCGCTCGGTGTCGATGATCTCCAGCACATCCTCCGGCGTCAGCGGCTCGAAATAGAGCCGGTCGGAGGTGTCGTAATCGGTCGACACCGTTTCCGGATTGCAGTTGATCATGATGGTCTCGTAGCCAGCCTCCTTCAGCGCGAAGGCGGCATGGCAGCAGCAATAATCGAATTCGATGCCTTGGCCGATGCGGTTGGGGCCGCCGCCGAGGATGATGATCTTCTTCTTATCGGTCGGTCGCGCCTCGTCGGCGACTTTGCCCGCGAACGGCGTCTCGTAGGTCGAATACATGTAGGCGGTGGGTGAGGCGAATTCGGCGGCGCAGGTGTCGATGCGCTTGAACACCGGCCGCACGCCGAGCGCGCGGCGCTTTTGCGTTACCGTTTCGGCAGGAACGCCCGTGAGTTTTCCGAGACGGGTATCGGAAAAGCCCATCGCCTTAAGCCGGCGGAAGGCGCCGGCGGTCGGCGGCAGGCCCTTGGCCTTGATCTCGGCCTCGGTCTCGACCAGCCCGCGAATTTCGGCCAGGAACCAGGGATCGATGCGGCAGGCATTGTGGATCAGCTCTTGGCTGGCGCCCAGCCGCATGGCCTGCGCGATCTTGAGCAGGCGGTCCGGCGTCGGCGTGCCGAGCGCGGCGCGGATGGCGGCCTTGTTGTCGGCGTCGTCGATGCCCTTGGCGGGATCGAAACCCTCGATGGTCATTTCGTCGAGGCCGGTCAGGCCGGTCTCCAGCGAGCGCAGCGCCTTCTGCAAACTTTCCTGGAAAGTGCGGCCGATCGCCATGGCTTCGCCGACCGACTTCATCGAGGTGGTGAGCACGGGCGAGGCGCCGGGGAATTTCTCGAAGGCGAAGCGGGGAATCTTGGTGACCACGTAGTCGATGGTCGGTTCGAACGAGGCGGGTGTGGCGCCGCCGGTGATGTCGTTGGCGATCTCGTCGAGCGTGTAGCCGACCGCCAGCTTGGCCGCGACCTTGGCGATCGGGAAGCCGGTGGCCTTGGAGGCCAAGGCGGACGAGCGCGACACGCGCGGATTCATCTCGATGATCACCAGCCGCCCGTCGGCCGGATTGACGGCGAACTGCACGTTGGAGCCGCCGGTCTCCACCCCGATCTCGCGCAACACCGCGATCGAGGCGTCGCGCATCATCTGGTATTCCTTGTCGGTGAGCGTGAGCGCCGGCGCGATGGTGATCGAATCGCCGGTATGCACGCCCATCGGATCGACGTTCTCGATCGAGCAGATGATGATGCAATTGTCTTTTTTGTCGCGCACCACCTCCATCTCGAATTCCTTCCAGCCCAGCACCGATTCCTCGATCAGCACTTCGCTGGTGGGGGAGGCGTCGATGCCGCCTTCGACGATCTCGATGAACTCGGCCTTGTTGTAGGCGATGCCGCCGCCGGTGCCGCCGAGCGTGAAGGAGGGACGAATGACCGCCGGCAGGCCGATATCGTCGAGCGCTTCCAGCGCCTGCGCCAGCGTCTTGATCTGGTGCGAGCGCGGCGTCTCCAGCCCGATGCGGGTCATCGCCTCGCGGAACAGCTCGCGATCCTCGGCCTTGTCGATGGCGTCGGCGGTGGCGCCGATCATCTTGACGTTGAATTTCTCCAGCACGCCCATCTTGCGCAACGACAGCGCGCAGTTGAGCGCTGTCTGCCCGCCCATGGTGGGAAGCAGCGCGTCGGGGCGTTCCTTCTCGATGATCTTGGCGACGATCTCGGGCGTGATCGGCTCGACATAGGTGGCATCGGCGAGATCCGGATCGGTCATGATGGTCGCCGGATTGGAGTTGACCAGGATGACCCGGTAGCCCTCGTCCTTGAGCGCCTTGCAGGCCTGGGTGCCGGAATAGTCGAACTCGCAGGCCTGGCCGATGACGATCGGGCCGGCGCCAATGATCAGGATCGATTTGATGTCGGTGCGTTTGGGCATTGGACTCCGGACAATCGGCACAAAAAAAGGGCGCGCCTTCGCGCGCGTCCCCCGGATGCGCGAGGTTTGGGGCCTCGCGCGCGAGCGGTCTCTAAACCAGAATCGGGAGGGTGGGAAGGGTCACGAGGGCCCCTGGTCACAGCTCTGTTGAAACCGCGAGCATGGCGAAACTATGAAGGCCCGGCGCCGTTATCAAGCCATGAGCTTGATGAACCGCGCCCTGACCGCCGCCAAGCGCAGCAACAAACCCGCTTGGTTCGCGGGACTGGCGCTGCTTGGCACCTATGCTGCGGCGGTTGCTCTCGGACGCGCCGCGCCGCCGTCACCGGAAATCCCGGCAAAACCGCGCCGTGGCTGGGCGGGCTGGAAGCATGTGCTTTATCGCACCTATCAGGAAATCGGCGACGACCGGCTTCTGGCGCTAGCGGCCGGCGTGGTGTTCTACGGCCTATTAGCGATATTTCCCGCCATCACCGCGCTGGTGTCGAGCTACGCGCTGTTCGCCAAGGCCTCCACCATCAACAGCCATTTGGCGTCGATCGCCGGCATCATGCCGCCCGGCCCCTACAAGATTATCGACGAACAGGTCACCCGTATCGTCACCCAGGCGACCGGCAGCCTGAGTTTGGCATTTTTTTCCGGCATCGTGCTGGCCTTGTGGAGCGCTAACGCCGGCGTGAAGGCCATCATCGATGCGCTCAATATCGTTTATGCCGTCAAGGAGCGCCGCGGCGTCTTCCTCCTTAACGCGGTTTCGCTGGCGTTCACCGCCAGCGTCGTCGTCAGCCTGCTGCTGGCGATCGGCGGTATCGTCGTGCTGCCGTTGGTGTTGTCGTATCTGCCGTTCGGCAGCGGCGCAGCCGTCTGGCTGGCCTGGCTGCGCTGGCCGGTCATGCTGGTAATTTTGATGGCCGGCCTCGCCGTTCTCTATCGCTTCGGGCCCAATCTCGAACATCCACGCTGGCTCTGGTTCAGCCACGGCGCACTGTTTGCGGCCGTCGCCTGGCTCGGCGGCTCGGCGCTCTTGTCTTATTATCTCGGTCACTTCGCCGATTACGACGCGACCTACGGCTCGCTCGGCGCCGCCATCGGTCTGATGATGTGGCTGTGGATGACATCCATCGTCGTTCTGGTCGGCGCCGAGTTGAATTCGGAGATTGGCGCGGAGGACGGCATACCGGCGCCGCCTGACGAAAAGATCGGCGGTTTGTAAAAGGCGACATCGCCGGGCTTTAGTTCGCGCATCGGCTTGGCTACTGTGGCGGCCCGCTCGCATTAGCCCCACACGATGGACCATTCCTTGAACGCACACGCCGCTTCCCCTATTGCACCGCTCAACGGTGTCGTTCCGGCGCTCGGCTTCGGTACGTCGCCGCTGACCGGCGGGCTTTCGGCCGACACCGTGCTCGCGGCGCTGAAGGCCGGGTACCGCCATATCGACACCGGCCGCAAATACGGCACGGAAGGCGCCGTCGGCGAAGCCATGCGTGCGTCGGGTGTGCCGCGCACGGATATTTTCATCACCAACAAAGTCAGCCACGAAAATCTGCGCCCCGCCGATTTCGCGCGTTCGGTGGATGAAAGCCTCAAGGCGCTCAAGGTCGACTATCTCGATCTCCTGCTGGTGCACTGGCCCAATCCGGAGATCGCGGTGAGCGAATACATGCCGGCTTTGGCCAAGGCCAAGCGCCAGAGTCTGGCGCGGCATATCGGCGTCGCCAACTTCACCACCAGGCTGCTCGACGAGGCGGTCAAGCTTTGCCCGGAGCCGCTCGCCGTTTTGCAGGCCGAGTACCATCCCTATCTCGATCAGGGCAAGCTGCTGGCCGCCGCGCGCAAGCACAAGCTGGTCTATGTCGCGCATTGTCCGCTCGGCCGCGGGCGGCTGTTCGACGATCCGGTGCTGACCGCAATCGCGCAGGCGCGCGGGCGCACGATCGCGCAGGTCGCGTTGCGCTGGCTGATGCAGCAGAACGTCGCCGCGATTCCGTTCTCGTCGCAGCCGCAGCGCATTGCCGACAATTTCAATGTGTTCGATTTCGCGCTGACCGGCGACGAGATGACACGCCTATCTGCGCTCAAGCGCGCCGATGGCCGCGTCGCCGATCCGAAAGGCCGCGTGCCCGGCGGCTGGGATTAGTCGCCCATCTTCGCGCTGCGACGGGCATCCGCTACGCGAAGGTCTTGTCCGCCGTAGCTTTAGCGAAGGCGGTTGGAGGCCCGGCCTGGAATCGAACCAGGCTGGAAGACCTTGCATGGCTTCTGCGTAACCCACTCCGCCACCGGGCCATCGCCAGCCATAGGCCGCGAGGGTTGACGCAAGGTATATGGCGGTCGCGGACCGCATTCGCGGTTAACCGATCCTTACGCCGGCCGCGCCAGAAACGTCATGCGCCATTGATTGTGGCCGATATTGCGGGCCGCGCGCGTCGCCGCATATCCGGCGGCCGCAAGCTTTTCCAGCATGGCGGCTTCCTGGTAATGCGACAGGCCGACCTTGCTTTTGAGCCGCAGATAATCCGACACCGCGATGCGGACGAGGCCGCGCACGGCGGCGGCGAAGAATCCATTAGCGGCGCCACAACGCAACAACGACCAGGCGGCGGCGGCGGATGCCAGGCGCGGCGGCACGATATCGCCGACCGCCAGCACGCCGTCCGGTTTGAGCAATTTGCGAAACGCCGCCAGCAGGCCGTCGAGTTCAGACCCACTCAGATACTGCGCCACCGAATGCAACACGATCAGATCGAGCGAGCCCGGCGGCAGCGCCGCGGCCTCATCCGGTGTCAGCACGGAAATCTTGCCGTTGCCGGCATGGCGCGCGCTCAGCATCGCCCGCACATTGGGCGCCGCCTCCACCAGCGTGAAATGGCCGCAGGCTTCGGCCAGATGATCGGCCGAGGTGGCCTCGCCGCAGCCATAGTCGAGCACACTGGCTGACGGGTTTGGCACCAGCGCGCGGATGTCGTCGGCGATCTTGCGGTAATGCACGTCGCGGTGCCGCGCATTCACGTAGATGAGCGAATGCCGCAGATCGTAGAAGCTGATCCAGTCGGCCATTAGCTGTGCCATAAGTTTGTGAGGGGGCCGCCGCGTCCGAATACCGGATCGCTTTTCGGCACCGGCACGAGCGGAATCGTCCGCAGTGCCTGGTCGTGCTCGGCCTTAGCGCCGCGGCACAAATTATAGCGGCCTTCGGGCGGATAGGCGCCGATGACCACGAGGCCGGCCTCGCCCGACAGCCGTTGATGGCCGGTACCGGCGGGCAGCACAGCCACGTCGCCGGCTTCGAGCGTAAGCTCCTCGCCTTGCACGCCGCCGAAACGCACACGGGCTTGGCCGCGCGCGATGCCGAGCACTTCATGGATCATCGAATGATAATGCACGAAAGGAAAAATCCCGTCGCGCCACATCCCGTGGCCCCAGCCGTTGTCGGCGAATACTTTCTCGATGGTCGCTTCAGGATCGCGGCTGCCGGCGATATCGATCGCATTTTTGTACACTAGCATCGGCAGCGCCGGATTGTTCGGCACCGCGCCGTCGTCCTTGAATGGGAAGGCGAGAGGTTTGAGGCTGGCAAACGACATGAGCTATCGCTCACGCGATCTTGCGCTTGGCCTGCCGCATCATGTCGACAAAGCGGGTGAACAGATAATGGCTGTCGCGCGGGCCGGGCGATGCCTCCGGGTGGTACTGCACCGAGAACACCGGCCGGTCTTTCAGCGCGATGCCGCAATTGGAGCCGTCGAACAGCGACACATGGGTCTGCTCGACATTCTTCGGCAGGCTCTCTTTGTCGAGCGCAAAACCGTGGTTCATCGAGGTGATCTCGACCTTGCCAGTGGTCAGATCCTTGACCGGATGATTGGCGCCGTGATGGCCCTGATGCATCTTCACCGTTGTGCCGCCGACCGCGATGCCGAGCATCTGGTGGCCGAGACAAATCCCAAAAGTGGGAATGCCGCTGTCGATCAGTTTACGGATCACCGGCACCGCGTATTGCCCGGTCGCCGCCGGATCGCCCGGGCCGTTCGACAGGAATACGCCATCGGGCTTGAGCGCCAGGATGTCTTCCGACGAAGTCTTGGCCGGCACCACCGTCACCTTGCAGCCGGAGCCTGCCAGCAGCCGCAGGATGTTGCGCTTGATGCCGTAGTCGAGCGCGACCACGTGGAATTCAGGACTTGTCTGGCGGCCGAAGCCTTGGCCCCACACCCACGGCGTCTCGTCCCAGGTAAAGCGCTGGCCGGACGTCACCATCGGCACCAGGTCCATGCCGACCAGGCCGGGCCAATCCGCCGCTTCCTTTTTCAGCGCGGCGAGATCGAATTTGCCGTCGGCGGCATGCGCGATAACGGCATCGGGCATGCCCTTTTCGCGGATCAGCGCGGTCAACGCGCGGGTGTCGATGCCGCAAAGCCCGATAATGCCGCGCGACTTCAGCCAGTCGTTGAGCGGGCGGGTGGCGCGGTAGTTCGACGGCGCGGTGATGGCGCTATGCAGGACCACGCCGCGCGCCCCTGGCGTCGCAGCCATGTTGACGGTCTCGATGTCCTCGTCGTTGGTGCCGACATTGCCGATATGGGGAAAAGTAAAGGTGATGATCTGCCCGGCATAGGACGGGTCGGTGAGGATTTCCTCATAGCCGGTCATGGCGGTATTGAAGCAGACCTCGCCGACCGCCGTGCCGGTGGCGCCGAGGCCAAAGCCCTCCAGCACGGTGCCGTCGGCCAGCACTAAAAGCGCCGTCGGCTTGGGCTCATCCCAAGCGCCGGTGGGGGCGGCTTTCGTCTGGGTCATGGGCACTTACTTGCGTATTATGTATGGGAAGGCAAGAACCACTGTGGGCATTTCCGGGAGAAAACCGTGCTGCGCGACGACATCAATAAAGCACTGATCGAGGCTCAGAAGGCCAAGAACGAGCGGACGGTCTCCACGCTCCGCATGGTCAATTCCACCCTGAAGAACGCCGATATCGAGGCGCGCGGGGCGGCAAAGCCGCCGCTCGGCGATGCCGAGGTGCTGTCGATCCTGCAAAAGATGATCAAGCAGCGCCAGGAATCGGTTGAAATGTATAAGAAGGGCGAGCGCGCCGACTTGGTTCGCCAGGAGGAAGAAGAGATCGCCATTATCTCCGGCTATCTGCCCAAGCAGATGTCGGAGGCGGAGATGACGGCGGCGATCGAGGCGGCCATCAAGGACACCGGCGCCGCCGGCATGAAGGACATGGGCAAGGTGATAGGCGCTTTGCGCGGCAAATATGCCGGGCAGATGGACATGGGCAAAGCCAGCGGATTGGTGAAGGCGAAGTTGGCGGGCTGATGCATATCGCAGCCGGACTCCCTCTCCCCATCCCAACTCGGGTTTACCCGAGTTGGGCATTTTACATTGGTCGAAGTCGGATATATCCGACTTCGACTGGGAGAATGTTGGGGTGAGGGGGCAAGTGATTCTCGGTAGTCTGTAACCCCTCTCCCGGCGCACTTCGTGCGCCGACCTCTCCCTATGGGAGAGGTAAAGCAATTCCCGCCGCCGCCTTCGGCAAAACATCCGCCAGCCGCGCGGCCCACTCCCGCTGGCCGGCCTCTTCGCCGATCAGATCCTGGCGAATTTCAATCGCGACATGCGGAATGCCGCGCGCCTCGCCGTGCACGGGGATCGTATAGTCGGTCTCGTCGTCCACGGTGTAAGGCTCGTTGTCGCCGACGCTGAGATCGCCCGGCGCACTCAACGCCTTGCGCAGCGCGTCGGCCAATGCGCGGTAGCGGTTATAGAGCACGCCGGCCTGCCACGGCCGCGCCATGCCGCCATAGACCGGCGTGAAGCTGTGCAGCGAAATCAGGATTGTCTCACGGCCCGCGCTTTTGCGCTCGTCGAGATGGCGGGTGATGGCGCCGTGATAGGGCGTGAAAATCTCGCGCGCGCGCAGCGCGGCGTCGTGCGCGGACAGATTTGCGTTGCCCGGGACCAACGTCCCGTCGCTTGTTTCTACGATCGACTCAAGGGTGCCCGGCGGGCGATTGCAGTCGATCGCCAGCCGCGAATAGAGCTGCATGATGAGACAGGCATCGAGCCGATCCGCCAGATAATGGCCGACGCCGGCAATGCCGATATCCAAGGCGATGTGGCGCGCGAGGTCGGCCTCGCCCAGTCCGAGATTGTGCAGCCGGCGCGGTATGCGGCGCCCGGCATGGTCGCACACCAGCAGGAAAGGCGAGGCGCCGGCTGCGCGATATTCGGCAACCGCAGGTGGTTCGTCCGGCGCCAGAAGGGTTTCTGTCGCCGGCGTCATGAACTTGCTGCCTCTTCGGTCGCCATTCGCTGCCTACCATTTGACCAGCGGCCCGGTCGATTTGCCATTACGCTGGGGCAGATTCGACCCTAGATGCCCCGGATGAGTTGCAGGATCCTGCAAAGTTGACATGCCAGTGCTGACGATCCGCCACAAGACCGAATACAGCTACGCCAAGCCGGTATCGTTCGGCGAGCATCGCGTGATGTTGCGCCCGCGCGACAGCCATGACCTCAGGGTGATCGATCTGCGCATGACCATCGATCCGGCGCCGATTTCGCTGCGCTGGATTCACGATGTCTTCGGCAACAGCGTCGGCATCGCGAAGTTCGCCGGCCAATCTGATCGCCTGATTTTCGAGAGCGAAGTGACGATCGACCACGAACCCAAGCACGGCATCGATCTGCCGCACGACGACGAGGGGCTGGTCTATCCGTTTCAATACGCGCAGGAAGAGATGCCGGACCTTTGGCGTTCGATCAGCCGCCAATACCCGGACCCCGACGGTACGATCGATGCCTGGGCGCGCCAGTTCGTCAATACCGGTCAGCCGACCAATTCGCGCGACTTGCTGACCGATATCACCCACACCATCAAGCAGCAGTTTCGCTACCGGCGCCGGGTCGATCCCGGGGTGCAGAGCCCACAAGAGACCTTGCAGCACGGCACCGGCACCTGCCGGGATTTCGCGCTGTTCATGATCGAGGCCGTGCGCTCGCTCGGCTTCGCCGCGCGTTTCGTCTCCGGCTACCTGCATGTGCGCGCCCGCTCCGGGCGCATCGGCGGCGGCTCGACCCACGCCTGGGTGCAGGTCTATCTGCCGAGCGCCGGCTGGGTCGAATTCGATCCGACCAACGGCATCGTCGGCAACCACGACCTCATCCGTGTCGCGGTGGCGCGCGAACCGCGCCAGGCGGTTCCGCTGTACGGCACATTCACCGGGCTGCATTCGGATTCCATCGGCATGAAAGTCGACATCGACGTCATCGCGCAGGCGCCGCCATGCTGATCAAAATCGGCTTCGACATCGCCTATACCGCGCCGCAGCCGACGCCGATGGTGCTGATGCTGAACGTGCATCCGTCGCGAGTGGCGGACCTGGTGGCGCCGGAAAACATCGTTTGCGACCCGCCCACGCCGATCCACTATTACCACGACAGTTTCGGCAACTGGTGCGGCCGGCTGGTGCTGCCGAGCGGGCGTTCGGTGCTGAGCAATCGCGCGACCGTGCGCGACAGCGGTCTGCTCGACGAGGTGGCGCCGTACGCGCAGCAGATTCCGGTCGAGAACCTGCCCGACGAAGTGATCTTGTTCTTGCTGCCCAGCCGCTACTGCGAAATCGATCGCATGATGGATCTAGCCTGGGACCTGTTCAAGGACGCGCCAATGGGCTGGGGGCGGGTGCAGGCGATTTGCGACTACGTGCATAATCACGTGACCTTCGGCTACCAGTTTGCCGGCGCGACCAAGAGCGCGCATGACGTGCACGCCGAGCGCCGCGGCGTGTGCCGCGACTTTGCCCATCTGGCAGTGACTTTGTGCCGCTGCATGAATATTCCGGCGCGCTATTGCACCGGTTATCTCGGCGACATCGGCGTTCCACCCGACGACACGCCGATGGATTTCAGCGCGTGGTTCGAAGTCTATCTGTCCGGCCGCTGGTACACCGTCGATGCCCGTCACAGCAAACCGCGCATCGGGCGCATTCTGATGGGGCGCGGCCGCGACGCCGCCGATGTGCCATTTTCCACCGGCTTCGGGCGCACGATCCTGAGCGGCTTCAAGATCTATACCGACGAAGTGGTCGAGGCCTGATATCCAGGGCGCCCGGGCCGGTGACGGCGCTAATTTCCTCCGCTAAAGTCCGCAGCGAATGGCCACGGAGAACGGGCCAACGGTCAGGGAGGGCGCTCGTGCGGCTGGCATTTTTATTTGCTGCGTTTCTTGCGGTGGTGGCAGGTCCGGCCTCGGCCGACGATTATCCCAACCGGCCGATCCGTGTTTTCACCACTTCGAGCGCCGGCGGCCTGAGCGACATCTTCATGCGTGTGTTGAACGACGCGCTGCGTGAGCGCATCGGCCAGCCGCTGATCGTCGAGAACAAGCCGGGCGGCGCCGGCAACATCGCCGCGCGCGCCTGCCAGGACGCGCCGCCGGACGGCTACACCATCTGCATCATCAATGCCGATACGATCATGTACAACCAGTACCTGTACAAGAAGATCGCTTTCGATCCCGACAAGGGACTCGCGCCGATCGTCAACCTGTTCCACCTGATCCAGGTGCTGGTGGTGAATTCGCAGCTCGACGCCAAAACGGTGGACCAATTGGTCGCGGTGTCGAAGGCAAAGCCCGCCACGCTGAGCTATCTCACCGCCTCGGTGCCCTGCGTCGTCTATATGGACAGCCTCAAGCGCGACAAAGGCGCCGACTGGGTGCGCGTGCCGTTTCGCGGCGGCGGTGATGCGGTCACCGCCATCCTGGGCGGCTCGACGCCGATCGGCCTCATCGGGCTCGGCAATGTCATCTCGCATATCAAGGCCGGCAAGATGAATGCGCTGGCGCTGGTCAACAATATCCGCACGCCGCAATTACCGGACGTGCCAACTTTGGCCGACCTCGGTTACAAAGGCGCAGCGTCGGAGACTTGGTATGGGCTGTTCGCGCCGCCGGGCACGCCGAAGGCGATCATCGACAAGCTCAACGGCGAGATCGTGAAGGTGGTCAGCAATCCGGACTTCCGCGAGAAATACTTGACCAGCCGCGGCCTGGTGTCGGCGATCGGGACGCCCGAGGAATTCGACAAGGACGTCAAGGCCGGCCGCATCGCCGCCAAGCAGGTGGTGCAGGAAAGCGGGCTGCAGCCGCAGTAAGTCGTTCGGTTCACCGGCCGGTTTGATCGATGCGGCCATGGGAGCGAAGCTGGGAAAATTTTACGGCAAGGAGGGAGGGAATTATGATCTTGGGAATGTCGCTCGCAACCTTCACTGCCCTGCACGTCGTCATCAGCCTGTTTGGAATTATTGCCGGGATCGTCGTCGTTTACGGCATGCTCGGTTCAAGCATGATGGGACGCTGGACCGCGCTGTTCCTGCTCGCCACCATCCTCACCAGCGTGACCGGATTTATCTTTCCGTTCGCAAAGCTGTTGCCGTCCCATATCGTCGGCCTGATTTCGCTGGCGGTGCTGGCGGTCGCGCTGCTCGCACGCTATGGCCGCCATCTCGATGGCGCGTGGCGCTGGATCTATGTAGGCACCGCCGTGCTCGCGCTCTATCTCAATGTCTTCGTTCTGGTGGTACAGGGTTTCGTGAAAATTCCGGCCTTAAGCGCGCTAGCGCCGACCCAGTCCGAGCCGCCGTTTGTGGCCGTGCAGGCAATCGTGCTGATCGTATTTGTCGTGCTGGGGTGGCTCGCGGTTAAGAAATTTCACCCGGCCCCAAAGCCGGTGTAGGAAATTGGGGCTGCCGCCGGCCGGCTCGCTACCGCCGCCTGTGAATAACTAGGAAAAGCCCCTCAATTTAGGCGTTAGCCTGGTTCCCCGGGCCATGCCCTGAAATCTCTCTATTCCCCGCCCTATGATGGGTCTACCGATTCGGCCAGACCGCTAACCTTGAGTGCGGCGCGCCCAAAAGCGCGCCGACAGACCTATGCGCTTCACGCCCCAGTTCCTCGATGAATTGAAAGCCCGGCTTCCGGTCTCGGAAGTCGTGGGCAAGCGCGTCAAGCTTGTGCGCTCGGGGCGCGAGTGGAAGGGGCTGTCGCCGTTCAACAAGGAGAAGACGCCCTCGTTCTTCGTCAATGACCAGAAAGAGGCCTGGTTCGATTTCTCCTCCGGCAAGAACGGCAGCATTTTCGATTTCATCATGTTGACCGAGGGCGTTGCGTTCCCGGAAGCGGTCGAGCGGCTGGCGCAGCTTGCCGGCGTGCCGTTGCCGAAAGTCTCGCATGAGGATCAGGCGCGCGACGCGCGGCGCAAGACGCTGCACGACGTTATGGAGCTGGCGGCAAAATTTTTCGAGGCGACGCTGGCCTCGCGCAACGGCGCCAAGGCGCGCGGCTATCTGGCCGACCGCGCCCTCGATCCGGCGACGCAGATCAAATTCCGGCTCGGCTACGCGCCGTCCGAACGTTTCGCGCTGAAAGAGCATCTCGGCGCGCAGGGCGTATCGGTCGAGGACATGGTGGAGGCCGGGCTTTTGATTTCCGGTAGCGACATTCCGGTGCCGTTCGACCGCTTCCGCGACCGCGTGATGTTCCCGATCGCGGATTTGCGCGGCCGCGTCATCGCCTTCGGCGGGCGCGCCATGGAGAAGGATGCGCAGGCGAAATATCTCAATTCGCCGGATACGCCGCTCTTTCACAAAGGCGCAACGCTCTACAACATCGCCAGTGCGCGCCAGGCTTCTCATGATGGGGCGAAAAAGGGCGAGCCGGTGATCGCGGTGGAAGGCTATGTCGACGTCATCGCCATGGTCAGCGCCGGTTTTCCCGCCACCGTGGCGCCGCTCGGCACCGCCTTGACCGAAGACCAACTCGCGCTCTTGTGGAAGATGGCGGACGAGCCGGTGCTCTGCTTCGACGGCGATGGCGCGGGCTTGCGCGCGGCCTTTCGCGCCGTCGATCTGGCGATGCCGCGGCTCAAACCCGGCAAGAGCCTGAAATTCGCTTTGCTGCCGCAAGGCCAAGACCCCGACGATCTGGTGCGCTCGGCCGGCCGCGAGGCCGTTGCCGAAGTGATCGGTGCCGCGCGTCCGCTCGGGCAGATGTTGTGGGCGCGTGAGACCGAGGGTCATTCCTTCGACACGCCGGAGCGGCGCGCGGCGCTGGAGGCGCGCATCAACGAAGTCACCGCCGGCATCGGCGACGACGCGGTGCGCAAATATTACCGGCAGGATTTCCAGGCCCGGCTGCAGCAGTTCTTCGCTCCGGCGCAAGTCGCGCGCGGCGGCGGCAATCCGCGCGGGCAGGTCGGGAACTGGCGCGATCGGCCTAAAGGAGAATGGCAGCAGCGGCCCGGCGGCCGCCAACGCCCCGAAGTCGGCTCCCGCAACACCCCCTATGTGGTCGTTAGCCAGCAGCTGGCCGCCAGCCCGCTGCATCGCGGCCACCGCACAGCCGTGCCGTTGCGCGAGGCGCTGATTCTGCAGGCCGCGCTCAACTATCCCTGGCTGCTGCACGACCATCTGGAGGAATTGGCCTCGCTCGAGTTCCGCTACGCCGACGCGGAAAAGCTTAAAAGCGCCCTGATCGACATCGCCGCTCACGCGGCGGCGCCGGATGCCGAGACGATTCATGCGGAACTGGCCGCCCGCGACCTCACCGGGGTGATGGCGCGCATCGAAGCCGCCATCACCACCTCATCGGTCTGGGGAGCCCGTCCGGACGCCGCTCCGGAGGACGTTTTGGTGACCTGGCAGCAGCTCGTTGCCTTGCATCGGCAGGAGCATTCCCTAACTAGGGAGCTTAAGGACGCCGAGCAGGCGCTCGGGCAGGACGCCAGCGAAGCCAACTATTTACGGCTGCGCGACGTGAAGACGCGGCTTTCCGGGATTGAGGGTACCGAGGCCTTGATTGAGGGCTTTGGAGCCTCTTCCGGTCGGGGTGCCCGTAGCTTATGAGCGTGCTCTACGGGTTTGCTGGCGGAACGAAATTGCCGGACTGTGGGAATAAGGGCCGATTCCCGCGGGTTTCTTCAGGGTTAATCGGAGCTTAAGCGGGTTCCGGAGACACTGACGGCCTTGATTCGGGGCGCGGCGCCATGCCGGCGCGGCCCTTTTGGCCGTGCGCTTGGATTTAAGAGGACCGCGGACACGCGGGCAGCGAAATGGCCAAAAAGATCCAAGAAAAGATCCAAGAAAAGATTCAAGTAAAGATTCAAGCAAAAGTCCAGGAGAAGCCGCAGATGGCGAGCAAGGCGAAGGCGACGGCAGTCAAGGAAGAAGCTCCGGAAAAGGAAGCCGAAGCCGCGCCCGAATCGCACCTGCCGCTGCTCGATTTATCCGACGCCGGCGTCAAGAAAATGATCAAGGCCGCCAAGAAGCGCGGCTTCGTCACCTATGAACAACTCAACGCGGTGATGCCCTCGGAGGAGGTCACCTCCGAGCAGATCGAGGACACGCTGGCGATGCTCTCGGAGATGGGCATCAACGTGGTGGAGACCGAGGACGCCGAGACCGAAGAGGGCGAGACCGAGAAAGCCGCCGACGAGCACGACGACGACGATGACGACGAGTCCGGCCGCGAGGTGGTCGAGACCAAGCAGAAATCGCTGGCCGTCGCCGAGAAGAAGGAGCCGTCCGAGCGCACCGACGATCCGGTGCGCATGTATCTGCGCGAGATGGGCTCGGTCGAGCTGCTGTCGCGCGAGGGCGAAATCGCCATTGCCAAGCGCATCGAGGCCGGCCGCGAGGCGATGATCGCCGGCCTGTGCGAAAGCCCGCTGACCTTCCAGGCAGTCATCATCTGGCGCGACGAATTGAACGAGGGAAAAGTCTTCCTGCGCGACATCATCGACCTGGAAGCAACCTATGCCGGGCCCGATGCCAAGCAGATGCAGGTGCCGGTCATCATCGGCCCCGACGGCAAGCCGATTCCGCAGGCTGTCGGCGTGCCGGTTCCGGGCGCGCCGCATCTGCAGGTGGTGCAACCGGTAGCCCCGCCGGCCGCGCCGCCGCAGGCGACGCCGTTCAAGGCGCCAGGCGAAGCGGGCGCCGACGGCGAGGAGCCGAAGGATCCGGCCGAGTCCGCCGCCGAAGGCGACTACGACGAAGACGACATGGAGAATTCGCTGTCGCTCGCGGCCATCGAGGCCGAGCTCAAGCCGAAGGTGGTGGAGACCTTCGACAACATCGCCGACGCCTTCAAGCGGCTGCGCCGCCTGCAGGAGCAGGACATCGAATTCCGCCTGAAGAACACCTCGCTGTCGCCGGCGCAGGAGCGCAAATACAAAAAACTGAAGGAAGAGATCATCACCGAGGTGAAGTCGCTGCGGCTCAACCAGGCGCGCATCGATTCGCTGGTCGAGCAGCTCTACGACATCAACAAGCGGCTGGTGTCGAACGAGGGCCGTCTGATGCGGCTGTCCGAAAGCTACGGCGTCACCCGCGACGAATTCATCAAGCAGTATATGGGCAACGAGCTCGATCCGCGCTGGCTCAACCGCATTTCGAAACTCGCCGCCAAAGGCTGGAAGAATCTTGTCGCCAAGGAAAAGGACCGCATCAAGGAAATCCGCTCTCTGGTGCATGAGCTGGCCGGGCAAACTGGTGTTGAAATCAGCGAGTTCCGCAAGATCGTGCACGGCGTGCAGAAGGGTGAGCGCGAAGCGCGCCAGGCCAAGAAGGAAATGGTCGAGGCCAATCTGCGGCTCGTCATCTCCATCGCCAAGAAATACACCAATCGCGGCCTGCAGTTCCTCGACCTGATCCAGGAAGGCAATATCGGCCTGATGAAGGCGGTCGATAAGTTCGAATACCGTAGAGGTTACAAGTTCTCGACCTACGCCACCTGGTGGATCCGTCAGGCCATCACGCGCTCGATCGCCGACCAGGCGCGCACCATCCGCATCCCGGTGCACATGATCGAGACCATCAACAAGATCGTGCGCACGTCGCGCCAGATGCTCAACGAGATCGGCCGCGAGCCGACGCCGGAGGAGCTGGCCGAAAAATTGGGAATGCCGCTTGAGAAGGTGCGCAAGGTTCTCAAGATCGCCAAGGAGCCTTTGTCTCTTGAAACCCCCATCGGCGACGAGGAGGATTCGCACCTCGGCGATTTCATCGAGGACAAGAACGCCATCCTGCCGATCGACGCGGCGATCCAGTCCAACCTGCGCGAGACCACGACGCGCGTGCTGGCTTCGCTGACGCCGCGCGAGGAGCGCGTGCTGCGCATGCGCTTCGGCATCGGGATGAACACCGACCACACGCTGGAAGAAGTCGGCCAGCAGTTCTCGGTCACGCGCGAACGCATCCGGCAGATCGAGGCCAAGGCGCTAAGGAAGCTGAAGCATCCGAGCAGGTCGAGGAAACTGCGGAGTTTCCTGGACAATTGACCTCTCCCCGCGCATAGCGCGCTCCCTCTCCCATAGGCGAGCGGGCGCTCGCCGTCCGGCGAGCTATGGGGGAGAGGGTTGGGGTGAGGGGGCAAGTCACTCTCGATAGGCTATAACCCCTCACCCGACGCGCTTCGCGCGTCGACCTCTCCCTATGGGAGAGGTGAAAGAGAGGTCCGCTGATGCTCTACCGCATCCTTTCCACCTTCCTCCTCACCTTCCTCCTCGCCGCCCCCGCGCTTGCCGCGCAATGCGGCGGCGACTTCCACGCCTTCATCGCCACGATGGCGCGCGAGGCGCAAGCCGCCGGCGTATCGCGCGCCGTGACCGAGCAGGCGCTCGGCGGCGTTACCATCGACCAGAACGTGCTCGCCTTCGACCGTCGCCAGCGCGGCATGTTCCACGCCAAGAGCTTCGAGGAATATGCGCGCACGCGCGTCATTCCGGCCCGCCTCAACCGCGCCCGCAAACTGATGGCGCGCCACGCCGCGCTGCTGTCGCGCATCGAGCGGCAATTCGGCGTGCCGACCACGCTGCTGATGGCGATCTGGACGCTGGAAAGCGACAACGGCACCGGCGACATGGGCAAGATGCCGGTGGTGCGCACGCTCGCCACTTTGGCGCACGATTGCCGCCGCACGCAATTGTTCCAGGGCGAGCTCATCGCCGCGCTGCAGATCGTCCAGCGCGGCGACCTGCCGTTGCGCGACCTGGTCGGCGCCTTTGCCGGCGAGATCGGCCAGACGCAATTCCTGCCGTCGTCCTACATCAAATACGGCGTCGACTAGGACGGCAACGGCCATGTCGACCTGCGCCATTCGGTGCCGGATGTGCTGGCCTCCACCGCCAACCTGTTGAAGGTCAACGGCTGGCGCGCCGGTCAGCCGTTCGGCGAGGGCACGGCGAATTTCCAGGTCATGCGCGAATGGAACCGCTCCGAGGTCTATCGCAAGACCATGGTGCTGTTCGCGGAGCGGCTGGGGCAGTAGGGCGGTCGAATTCGCGAGGCTCGCTCGCTTTCCCTCTCCCACAAGGGGAGAGGGAAGAAAAACGTGCGACGCCTCGCGCTCACTCCAACCCCTCCACGATCCGGATATCGCGCACCGCGCCGTCGCCGAGCGCCTTGAGCGCCGCCTGATAGGCGGGCGAGTCGTGCCCGGCGATCGCCGCCGCCAGGCTGGGCCATTCGGTCACCACCACGCGCTGCTTCAGGCCGGCCTCGAAGGTGGCGTTGGCGGTGCCGCGGCAGAGATAGCGCGCGCCGAACGGTTCCAGCGCCGGCCCCGCCAGCTTGGCGTAGGCGGCGACTTTGTCGGGATGTTTGATCTCGCGATAGCAGGTGACCCAATAGGCTTTCGGCATGGTGGCTCCGTGCGGTGGGGGAGGGGTTAAGTCGGTTGGACGGCCATGGTAGGCGATTCATCGCGCCGTATAGACTGCGTTCACCGAAGGGGGATGGGTAGTTTGTTAATTCGTATCCAAAATGGCGGATGATAGTGCCATTTGGTGAGAGAGGATCATCCGACTTGAATGGTATCGAAAGTGGTAAACTATTTTCGGTGAGAAACACATAATGCCCAGACTTGAATTCATCGGCCGGCAAGTCCTTGTACCAAACAATTGTAAATCCGATTACGTCGCTTCTATAACGACGCGATGCGATTAATGTCAGCTTTGAAAATGCAAAGGTACTAGAGCCACCTTGACCGAAAGTGCCGGCAAGATAGTGCTTTTGCCACTTGTTTCCTTCGTTGAGGCTCAGAATTGTCGAGCCCATGCCTTCTGGGTGAAGCCCGATTCCCGAATCTTTGACGGTTACAATTCTCCCTGATCTCCCGTCACCGTCTTCGAGGGTGATTGTGGTACGACGTGCTATTTGTTGCCTTTGTTTTTGATTAGTAGAGATTAGACCTTGATGATCTATTCCCAACCAAGCATGGGCTGCATCTCTGGGAGTTCGGCAAATCGGAATTCCGCCATGCGTATGATGTTCGAGCTCGAGGATTGCGTCTACGGCATTTGTTATTCGCTCGATCACAGATCGACCTGGATCTGTTGCGACTTCGACCGTTCCTCGATTGTTTGGCCGATAGCCCAGTGGCTTTTCCTCAAGGGTTAGTCTTGAAGTTGCCCGAAAGCCGCTAACGATTGCGAGTGCCTCTTTCGTAGTTTTCGCTGCAAGCAAGCTTTCAAAAAACGCACGCTTATCCATCCAGCCAATCCTCCCGGCCCCAAAAACCTATGGTGGCGCGAGGCGGTGCATTTTTGCAACTGTTAAGTTATGAATTGCTTTGCATTAAAATGCCCTTGACTTTAATCTCCCAGGATAATATACCCAAATTTATCCACCCCACGCGAGGGGCGTTTCTGCAGACATGCCGGAACGTGGGGTGGTGGTGGCGCCTGCTGCCGCGGCTTGTAACCGCGGTACCGGGAGGCCCCGGGTAACCGTCCGGCCCTACTATGGGGGTCTGCCTTTGATGGCTGGACGAGGTGCGGGTGAAGGCGGGCGAAAGCCTGCCGGATAAAGAGGGCGAAGAGTCCTCCGTCGCGCATCCGGAAGCACGGTCCCGGGGACAGAAAAGCCACAGGTGGAGCGCCGGAAGGCGACGCGGCCCGGTTTGGCCGCGCCTGCCGCGGGTCAAACCGCGGCGGGGACCCGTGGTGGCGCCTTTCGGCGCTTCACCCCCTCGCATTTTTTGCGAGGGCAGGCGGCAAGCAAAGCCCGGCGCCGATCGGCGCGCGGCAACGGTCCCCCATGTCCATTCACATGTCCAATCATCTGTCCGGAGACAGCGATGCTAAAAGCCAGATTCACCAGACGCGAAAGCTATGCGCGGCGCATGGCCCGGCGCAGCGCCGCGGCCAAGGCTCAAGCCGAGGCCGCAGCCAAAGCCGAGGAGAATTTACCCGACGAGCCGCCGGACGACATGGACAAATTCCGCAACAAGCTGGCGCGGCGCCTCAACATGATCCTCAGCAATCAGCGAAGATACTGGCGCGGCTGCAAGGAGCCGGCCTGCCGGCGTCAGCGCGCCTGCGCGGCGCCGAACATCCATTGCAGCAATGCGCCGCCGCTTCCGCCCTCGACGCCGGAAGCGACCGCGCGCGCTGTGGCGCACGTCCAGCGCACCATAAACAAAGTTCTGGCGCAGCGAGGGGAGGCGGAGTGAGGAAGCGAGAGGTGAGGGCGGGAGCAACGCTTGCTGTCATGGCCGGGCTTGTCCCGGCCATCCCGATTCACGGGGCAAGGCCATGCGTCCCTAAGCGAGATGGCCGGACCCGGTTGCCCGGCCATGACAAAGAAAAACTACCGCACCTTCATCATTTTTTCCGGCTTGGCGCCGACGCGGCGCAAGCTGACAATCTTGAGCGGCGTGCGGCCGGATTTTTCCGCGATCTCGCGGTCCTGCTCGATGATGAAGCCGCGCGCGGGTTCGTCCTTCATGAGGCCGCTCAACAGCTCGGCCGGCACGCGCCGGTTGGAGCGCTGCGAGCCGTCGTCATAGACGACGTCGAAGAACACGAATTCGCCTTTGGGATTGGTCCCGGGTTTCTTCGCCATGGCGGACATCCTGTTAAATGCAAACTCTCTTTTCCCTCTCCCCTTGTGGGAGAGGGTGGCTTGCGCGGAGCGAATGCGAGCGCAAGCCGGGTGAGGGGTCGGTGCCTCAATTTGAATTCGGACCCCTCACCCGATCCTCGCTTTGCTCGGATCACCCTCTCCCACAAGGGGAGAGGGGAAGAAAGAAGAGCGCTCGCTGGCATTCCTGGGCGCGTTCGCAGGCCCAAGCGTGCGTTCTGGAATGACGACGTTGCAGTGTGCGTTCACCTACAAAAAAGAAAAACCCCGCGCAAGCGCGGGGTTCCTCCAGTCGTACGAACCTTAGACGGCTTGCAGATTGGCGGCGGCGGACTTGCCGCTGCGCGGATCGGCCTGCACGTCGAACGAGACCTTTTGGCCTTCGTTCAGATTGCTCATGCCGGCGCGCTCGACTGCCGAGATGTGTACGAACACATCGGGGCCGCCGCCGTCCTGCACGATAAATCCGAAGCCTTTTTGCGAGTTGAAGAACTTAACGGTACCTGTGGCCATATTGGCCTCCTTTGGAAAACGCAGTCTGTGCGTCTATGCCCCATGCAAACCATTCGCATGGGCCTCATATCCGGATTTTTGCGTGTTCTTGGGAAAGGCCCGCAAGGGCGAAACATGCAAGGTCAGGCTAAATCACGAATGACGGCTATATAGGGATGTGGCCTGGGTAAAGCAATCGCCATCGTTGAGGGCGGTATCCGCCTGCGGCCAGGCCGGGCGGCGGCGTTAAGTTTGCCTTAACCCGGCATGACGCCCGCGCATGGTTTGCATGCTATCCGGCCCCTACTGCGGCTTGTGAATAGGAATATATTGCACTGCAACAACAATAAGAAAACACACGGGAAACGCTCTGGATCGCTCCTCTAAAGGAGATAGTTCCATGGCTTACACCTCATCCGCGACCGCCCCGCATCATTTCACCTTCACCGAGACGCCAGCCCCCGCCAAGCGCGGTCTGTTTGGCCGGCTGTTCGACTCCATGATCGAGGCCCGCGCCCGCCAGGTCGAACGCAAGGTCGCGCGCTATCTGAACGAAAATGCCGGCGGCAAGTTCACCGACCAGGCCGAGCGCGAGATCGAGCGCCGCTTCCTGTCCAATCCGACGCGCTGGTAATTCGTTTTCAGCGTCACAAAAATCATCGGGAGACGAAGAATGCCCACCTTACCGACGCGGGCTTTGCAGGTTGCGCGGATCAGGCCGCTTGCCGGCTTGGCGCGCGTCCGCTCCGCCATCTTGGCGGTGATCGACGTGTATTCCGAGGCGCTGAACCAGGCGCAAGAGGTGCAGAAGCGCTATCCGTTCGCAGATGAGTGAGCACACAGCCGGCCGGGCCGGAACGATTCTGGGAGCGGCTTGACTCAATTCGTGATGGAACGCGTTGGCCTTAATCCGGTTGCGTCACAAAGTCGCCCAAGTTGGCGGTGAAATACTGTGCACCCCCAAAACCTGGAGCCGACATGATCCGCAATCTCTGCCTTGCCACTATTGTGGCCGCGTTTGCCTGCGTGCCGGCCGCCTCCGCGCAAACCCAGCACACGGCCAAACTCGAAGCCAATGGCAGTCTCGACGCTCTGATCGCGCAGCATGCGGCAGCCAATAGTGTCCCGGAGGACCTGGTTCGCCGCATAATCAAACGCGAAAGCGGCGGCCGCGCGCACGTCATCAGTAAAGGCAATTACGGCCTGATGCAGATCCGCCTCGGCACCGCGCGCGCCATGGGCTATCGCGGCACCGCCGCCGGCCTGCTCGATCCCGCCACCAACATGACCTATGCGGTGAAATATCTCGCCGGCGCCTATCATGTCGCCAACGGCGATGCCAACCGCGCGGTGCACTATTATGCCGCCGGCTATTACTACGCCGTCAAGAGCAAGGGCATGCTGGACAAGCGCAACGGCAATTCGATTGCATCCGCTGCGGCGGGAAACCAGAATGGCGCGCCTAGTCTATATGCCGGCCCCGGCAGCCTCAATTTCGAATAGCCGCGACGGCTCGCTACGCGCCACGTGAAGGCATCATGACCGGCGGCAATGCCGGATACGAATGGGTCGCCACCCGCTTGACGCGTCCATGACGTGTAAGGCGTGGACAGGCCGTGACAGCGGACCCCGCCGTTGCTAGGAAGCAGTCCTCAAAATCGTCGCGGGGGAAGCGTCATGTTCAAGAAGCCGAATTGTCCGGTCATCGCCATCGAAGAGCACTATTGGGACCCGGAACTGTCCAAGCATTTCACCGGGCCGGAAGCCGGCCGCGGCAACGAGACCGATGAGCGGCTTTACGATCTGGGCTCCCTCCGGCTGAAGGAAATGGACGAGGCCGGCATCGATATTCAGGTGCTTTCGCACGGCGCGCCCTCCACCCAGAAGCTTCCGATCGACGTCGCGGCCGCGTTGACCTCCCAGGTCAACGACCGCCTCGCCAAAGTGTGCGCGGCCAACCCGAAGCGCTTCGCGGCCTTCGCCGCCCTCCCCACCATCGATCCGAAAGCCGCCGCCGACGAGCTCGAGCGCGCGGTGACCAAGCTCGGCTTTAAGGGTGCCATGCTGCACGGCATGACCAACGGCGAATTCCTCGACGGCAAGAAATACTGGCCGATCTACAAGCGCGCCGAAAAGCTCGACGTGCCGATCTACTTCCACCCCTCGCTACCCCACCCGGCGGTGACCGAAATCTACTACCAGGATTATGCCAAGGACTTCCCGCTGGTGGTACGCCCGGGCTGGGGCTACACGGTGGAAACCGCGACGCAGGCGATCCGGCTGGTGCTCTCCGGCGTGTTCGAAGCACACCCGAAGCTGAAAATCATCCTCGGGCATCTCGGCGAGACGCTGCCATTCCTGGTCTGGCGCATCGATGCCTCGCTCAAGCGGCCGGGTCAGAAGCCGATGAGCTTCCGCGACATTTTCTGCAAGAATTTCTACGTCACTACCAGCGGCTTTTTCTCCAATCCGGCACTGCTGTGCTGCGTGATGGAGATGGGCATCGACCATATCCTGTTCGCGGTCGATTGGCCGTTCGTGATGAATCCACCCGCGACCGAATGGATGAAGGACATTCCATTGTCCGACGAAGACAAGGTGAAGATATTGAGCAGCAACGCCAAGCGGCTGTTGCGAATGTAATTATGCAGCGCATGATCCCGAAAAGTGGGAACCGGTTTTCGGTTAAGATCATGCGCCATGAATCGAATCATGAATCGGATGGCGCCGGTAATACTCGGCGTCGGCGCCGGACTGCTCCCACTCCGGATTACCGCGCCAGGCGCAATGGTGTGCAAGCATGTCGGCGCCGTAGCGCACGCGGAACAGCATGGTGCGCGCCGCCCCGTTTTCGTATTCGTGCACCTCGCCGGGCGGATGCACCACGAATGAGCCGGGCGTGACCGCGACGATTTCGGTCGGCGTGCGCATGAGGCCGCCGCCGGAAAAGCAGAAATAGATTTCGGTGGCCTGCGGGTGGCAATGGTAGGGGCTGATCTGCCCGGGCTCCCAGCAGGCCACAGTGAAGTCGCCGTCCGAAACGGCGCCCAATATCTTCTCGACGTGGCGTTTTGGATCCCACTGCTGCTCGCGTTCCAGGCTGAAGACATGCATCGCGGTCGATACTCCCGGGGTCAAAGATGGCGAGAGCCTAGCGCATGATCCGGGAAAAAGCCTGTCCCCGGACTTGGATTAGGGCACCCGACCCGGTTTTCCGATATGGTCATGTGCCGGGCAGGATTACGCGCCATGAAAAGGCTAATCGGCGACGGAGCAGGAAAGGGCGATTGCGCAATACAGACGCCGATTGATAGAAGGTGTCGTCGCCTGTCGACGGGCCCGTAGCTCAATGGTTAGAGCCGACCGCTCATAACGGTCTGGTTGCAGGTTCGAGTCCTGCCGGGCCCACCAATTTTGACTGTTTTTTGTCACGTCCGGAAACGCCTGTTCGCGTTTGATTCACGCCAATCATTGGTCAATTGTTGGTCAAGAGCGGGCGTCTGTTCATGCCACGTTCTGTGTGCCGTCGAATTGAATCGCCCCCAATATTACTGATCCCCAATGAGAAACGCTGACCTGACCGACTTCGCTGATCTTCTGTTGAGCGTCACAGAAGCAGATTTGGTGGCGGACTCAACGCTCGGAGGACGGCTGATCCTTGATCGGTCCGAAGGAATAACGGTGTGCTATGCGCCGTTTGAGCACGTACAAAGTGGTGCTCGACTGGCAATTGTCGGAATCACTCCAGGCTCGCAACAGGCACTCAATGGGCTACTTGAGGTGCGCCGCCAGCTTAAAGTAGGCGTTGACCACGCTACTGCTTTAAGTGGGGCGAAGGTGTTCGCAAGTTTTTCTGGCCCTATGCGAAATAATTTAATTGCGATGCTTGACCACGTTGGATTGAATCGCTGGTTGGGATTCCTTCAGCGTGCGCTTGGAACGCCAAAGCTCGTATATGCAAAAGAGTTTCTTGATTTTCTGCGGGATTATTGCAGGCGCCAAGAAGGAATTTCAGTCACACTGAAGCGCGCTGGTTGAAAAAATGGCGGTTCACTTCAAAGTTGCTTAAAGCCTGCGTCAGGACGTAAAGTACCCAAAAGGCTCTAGTCGCCACTGAAAAAATCAGCTGGCAATGTGGGAGTGGGGTCAACTAGATGTCCGAGGAACAGCCTAAAAACCTACCTCCTATCGGAGCGGCCTCTCTCGACGACTTTTGGACAAAAACTGAAATCTATCTAAGCAACGAGGAAAGAGGCGACGCAGCCCCCCGAGACAGCCTTAAAATATCAGCCGCGGCGCTTTTCGGAATTGACGATCCGGCAAACGTCTACGTGGCAAAGGCCACCCAAGCGGGCTACCGAAACCAAGTTTGGCAAGGGCAGGCGATAAGTCGCTCCAACGATGTCATGATACTCGTTGATAAGACTGGAAACGAGGACGGCATTGAGCTCCCTTCAAAAAGCGCGTTCGCCTTTATTTGACGTCCTGCGCGCTCTTTTTGAACAATCTCGGCAACAGAAAGATTGGCGGCTTTCGCAATTAGTTCAAGTATCTCAATCTTCTTCATCGGGAACCACTACTGCAATTGCCTCTTCAAGCAACTTCAAGAGAGATTGTTCATTCATATGGAGGTCAATGGGGAGCTCGGCGAGAAAGAGATTATCGGCCCCGATGAGACGTTCTTCCTCACGATATTCCCGCAATAACGGGCACACTTCAAAGACAATCTTGTGCGCCAACTCCTTGCGCCAACTGGCAGCACTTAGAGCTTGACCAATCATGAGATACGCATGACCGACTTGGATTTCACGATCCGGCACAATAGAATTAAACGCTTGAAGGAATTGGACAGTAGCCTTCGCCCGAAGACTCGTTGGTCCGTAATACTCCTTCAAACGTTCTTCAGAAGGCCCAAGAAATAGGAACCGAAAACGCCTTCTGACCGCGAAATCGAGCGCCGATATTGATCTATCCGCTGTATTCATTGTGCCAATGACTAGTAGCTCTGGGGGAACGCGCAACGTATCGGTTAGCGTGCTTGAGCCTTCGTATTGGAGGCGAATGGGTCGACCGCGCTGCGCCGGATCGATTGCAAAAATTGTCTCTCCAAACACAGCCGGTAAATTGCAGCGGTTCAATTCATCGATAATAAGTACGGTCGGCTTTCCGCGTCTCACCGCCGCTATATGTGAGATAATCGGCAATATGCCGTCAACACTTACCAGTGAGAAGCCCGTGCCTTCAGGATCAGTTCGCAGACCGCGCACAAAATCTTCGTAGGTGTAAGATGGATGGAGTTGGATGAACTCCCAAACTAGAGCTGGCTCCTGAAGTTCGGTCACCGGCACTTGCTGCCATTCTCTTCCCTTTAATATGCTTTCAAGCCTGCATTGTTCAGGATCCCCACCTGCAAGGTGTTCTACGATCTGGAACGCCGAGTGTGTTTTGCTCGTACCCGGCGGCCCTCCCAGTATGATATTTCTTGCCTCCTGTAGGTGCGCAGCCAAGTCAAGTGTGGAGCCACTAACATCGTGTGCGGCTTCATCCGTTGGAGCTGGAGGATTTCTAGAGGCCGGGTCGGGTATCCGGCGAACTTCAATGTCACTACACGATTTCCGAATCTCGTCGGCCAACGCCGCGTGTTCGTATTCAACAACGCCCTGAATTTTCCATTCGAGGGCATCCGGCTCAACAATTACGATACTTTCAAATCCGTTCTCTTCAAGAGGATGCAACCGCGACCGAGCGGCGTCGGCAAGCCCTGCCAATCCTCGATCTCGAGTCGGCGTATTTTTTGCAACAGATAGTCCTGATCTCGCGATTGATGGTGCGATACGTCGCTTGTCGCTTGATTTGCCGTTCCCCGAGGCAATCGTAATATTGGATGCAGAGGAAAGGAACGCGCGCGTTTTCGGGTATTCTGATAGCGATGTTGGAATCAAGGTGGCGACAGCACTTAACGGCACCTATGAAACGGTGGTGCGCCCGGCATTTGCGAGTGAAGCAAAACCAGCAGGGACGCTGGATTCTTCGCATTTAGAAGTAGAGCTTCGCGGATCTCCCAATGTCATTCTGCAGGGGCCGCCAGGGACTGGGAAGAGTAGTATAGCCTTGGAGTTAGTCCGCGACTATGCGGCCAGGAGCGAAGATCTAACATCAGAGCAGTGCCGTTTTGGCGCAATCCTTGCAAAATATTCGTCTTTCAATGAGATGTTAGCCGATTCATCGGGAATTGCCTTAACTGCTCCGATAATTTGGGACATGGTCCAACTCCACGCCGGATATGCATACGAAGATCTCATTCGGCGGATTACGCCAGTATCCAAAGACGGAAACCTAAAGTTTGCCGTTCAAGATCGATTATTCCCAAAACTTTGCGCTTTGGCAGCTGTCCGAGGCCCGGATGCGCCGGTACTTCTAATTCTTGACGAAATAAATCGATGCAATCTTGCAGCAACGTTGGGAGAGTGCGTTTTTGCAATCGATCCCGGACACCGTAACACTCCGGTGCGTTTGCAATACCAAGGCGTTGGCTTGGATAGTTCTTTAAAGGTGCCCCCCAATCTTTGGATTGTTGGAACAATGAATACTGCGGATCGCTCGATTGCGATGGTCGACTATGCAATCCGCCGACGGTTCAGATTCATAGACGTTCCCGCCAACGCGGCAGCAATCCATTCGTGGTATTCTTCATATCCGGTGCAAGGAGCATTGGCCGCTGAGTTATTCGCTGCGGTTAATAAAGATTTGAAGCCAGCCGTCATGGTGAGCCACTCCGCCTTCATGATACCTGCGGCGCCAATTGAAAACTGGGCCGCCAGAATGGCGCGCCAAATGTCCTATCACGTCATCCCGTTTTTGGTCGAATACACTCGTGAAGGCGAGCGTCCTCCCGGGCCTTTTCATTGGGCTGGTAAGGATTTTGTACTGACAGAAGGGAATGAAACAGCTGCTCTTCTTCTGGGTGCCATCGCGGAGCGATTCCCCCTTGAAGCCAGTTGAAATATTAAAGCAAATTGGTGCGGTAACCGCAGCCGAACCGACCTACATCGGTGCAATCCTTTTTAAGGAGCACCAGAATCGTTTCCATCAACTCCCGCCTGAACTTAAAATTCAAGATCTCGATGCTCTGCTGGGGTTTCTCCGGCCAGCAACGACAGCCAAACTTCTGTCGGAGGCGCGCATTGAGGTCGTGCCGGGAAAGGGACCCCATCTTTACCTAGCTACCACAAGCTTTGTCGGATTTACCTCGTGTGGCGAAGGCAACGAGCGCGTCTTCATTCAAGTCCAGCCTAAAATAGGCACGAGACAAATGTTAGAGCTTGCTGTTGCTGCTGAGCGTTTGCCGGAGTGGCGTCCGGAAGTTCAGATTGAACATGATGATAATTCTAGCCTCGTCGAGTGGACGATCCGAGCGTTCGTCTCTTCGATTGAGAAGCTATTGCTGACGGGCGGGATCCGAAGCACCCACGAACGTATTCGCGAAGAACTGCGTAGCCGAGTTCGCGGCAAGGTGTTGATCTCTCGTTTTATGAACTCATTGGCAAGGGGCCGCGCCGATAGAGTACCTTGTGAGTTCTCAATGTTACAAGTCAACAACGCTCCAAATCGAGCACTGCGATGGACCATAAGAGTTGCAATTCAAATTGTAGGAGCTATGCCAAACAAAGATGCCCTAAAGGCGTCGCTTCGCCGTCTTGACCATTACTTCACGGACGTTCCTATTGAGTCACATGGGGGAAGCCTACGAAGTCTTTCATTTTCCTTGCCTCCGAATATGCGCCATTATAGCGCGGCGCTAAATCTCGCAAGTGCTGTGCTTCGAGGTGTCAATCTCAGCGCCAACCCAGGATCTGCCTCAGCTCCTTCGGTCGCGATGGACATGAACGAACTTTATGAGGATGCATTCTATAAGATTTCTAAGACAATTCGCCCTGCTATCGAAAAGAAGCCTGTTTGGGCCATGGGGCTGCTGCAATCACCTACAAAGAATCTGATTAAGACGCTCCGACTTGAGCCGGACATTTACGTGCCCCCCAATTCGGTCGAACATGGCGCGGTCGTCGACACAAAATGGAAAGGAGCGTTTGGAAAAGGGGATGTTCAAGGTGATGCTTGGGCGCCGGAAAAGATGTTGGTGCGTCCGCGCACTGCAGACCTTTATCAAGTAATTTCGTACGGCGTTGATGCGATCAGAACAGGAAGATCACCGGATCATTGCGTATGTGCGATCATCTATCCTTGTCTCGGTTTAGTGCTTCCTGTCTTTCATAATATTGAAATAGGCGGCACTATGATAATCGTCATCCTCTTAGGATGGGATTTGAAGACTAACGTTTTAGAGTCGGCGAGGAACGTTTGGGCCCATGTTGACCTTACGCGCATCAAAAGTATCGAGATGAAGTCTCTTGACCGCGCCTCATTCCGCCCAGTTGACCACTAAGTCTGAGGCTTCAATTTCGATTTAAAAAGCTGAGTTTCTGGCAGAAAGTCTACGGCTTCCATTACGCGTGATGCGAGTCGGGTGACAGATGCCCGCGGG
Organism: Hyphomicrobiales bacterium; assembly: GCA_038206805.1. GTDB lineage: Bacteria > Pseudomonadota > Alphaproteobacteria > Rhizobiales > Xanthobacteraceae > Pseudolabrys. The sequence goes on from JBBRAL010000002.1 coordinate 134,000, forward strand.
GTAGTCGAAGAACGCTGAAAAACCGTGAAATCCTAGGTAATGACCGAGCAGCCAACTTCATTGCAGTTACAAATTGATCTGCCCCTTTTCGCGAAAGGGCCGCGAGCAGAACCATTTCCCTGCTCTTATAAGTAACCGCAGATTGGCCCTTTTTGGGCTTTTTGAGAGCCATTGCCCACGCCCGCTATAGCGCATCGTATTGTGCCTGTCGTACTCTCCGAAGAAGCCCATAGCCGGGCCTGTGGATGTCGCTAGCCGGAAGCGTTTTAAGGACCTGCTTCAGCTTGGTCGCTTCGCCCTCGTAAAATTGAAGCCCCAGCAATTCCGCTGCCTTTCGACCCAAAGCGATTTCTTCGTCCTGAAACATCCCTGCCCGATGTTTACCTTGATCATCAAGGCCGAACACTACCAACACAGCATTCGACGTGGGCCGTGCAGCCTTCTTCTCGCCCATGCGGGCCTCCCATAAAAGCCGAAGGGCCCCGAGTGGGGCCCTGAACAAGTCGACTTTTGATTTCTATTTCATTCGCTAGGCTGTCCGCTGGCGCGCACAACACGGGTAGAGCTGACACCACTGCAGTTCGCATCCTTTACGGATGCGATTGGCGTTACAAATGCCGAGTGCCTCTTGAGCGCAGTATCGCCACAAAGCGAACTGGATAAAGCGCGGGAATCGCGCTGGAAACGATCTGTTGAATTGCCGAGCGTCAATCCGACCGGCAATTTTCTCAAGAATCTCAGCGCATCCGTTTGGACCGTAGCAACGCGGACCGTATGGATGCGTCCCCTTAAGGTTTGCGAGTATCCCACTCCTAGCGAGCCACGCATGAACCAAAGAGTCGATAGCAATCATGCTTCCGCCAGTCCCGTTCCAAAGCGGTCGATCATGCGCCGCCAATAAGATACTGGCGAGTGACATCTGCAATACCTTATCGGCAGCACCAAAAATATTTCGGAGGGGGGCCACCACCGCTTCGCGCATAGCCGGAACGGGATTGTTTGGGTTTAAAGCTGCGGCGCATCGCAGCCGGTCGTCGATCCAACCGACCAGATCGGAATCAGCTACATCCCTAATCCAGAAATAAAGGCTGTAGGCTGTCTGATTCAGCCTGCCGTTGCGGAGGTCGTGCTTCGGCAGCGGACAACGACCAAAATGATGCGGCTCAGAACATTCTCGAGCAGCCTTTCCAAACCCGCAAGACTTAAAGTGCCAATAGCTTTTCAGCTTCCGGCACGATGGCGATTTTGCTAAGGCGACCTCTAGTCTCTGCGGCTCGGCGAAGAGCGACGGGTCGATATTTGGGGCCAAATTCTCCAGCCGCAAAATTCCGTTTCCCGGATGCTGATCGGGGCAGATGTGGGTTCGTTACGTTTAGGGGATTCGTTGTCGAGCGGCTCAAGGGGCGTCGAGGCCGAGCGCCTGATATTGCCGATGCCACTCGGCGGGCATATCAGCGAGACGTGCGACTCCAATGCCGTCAGGGAGTTGGCCGTCGAGCGCGGCCTTGACGAGACCCGGCGCGAGGAAAGCGAGCGAGATCGTCATGTTAATCTTGCGGATCGTGCAGCGTTCACGGGCAGCAATGATCTCGGCGGTTGCGGCTGGATCGGTCAGGAGTTCATTGAGCCACTTGCGCCCATGCGCGATCGCAGCGACCAGCGCCGCGCGGGTCTCGGCGCGAATGGGTCGTCTGATATGTTGGTATGGTGTTGCAGGTCGGAGCAATTCACGTCGGAGCTTTGACGGAGGCTTGCGCCAGGGGATGTGAAGAACGTGGGTCTTGCTCGTTCGTCGTCGACCATTGTGGAGTGGTAGCGTGAGGGTGAGCAACAGCTGGTGAAGTTCGACATCAATGCGTTGGATATGAGTTTCAATTAGAGCGCGGTCGTCGATTGGGTCAGCCAGCTTGAGGTGGTCGCGTAATGATTTGACGACGATAGCCTCGATCGCTTCCGCTGGAACGCGAGACACTACACCCGCATTTTTTGCCTGCCCCTGAAGAAGCGCAGAAGAGAGATAATATCGATATTTATTTCCATTCTTTCTTGAGTGGCTCGGCCCCATGCGATGGCCACGGTCGTCATAGAGCTTGCCCATGAGCAGGGCGCCTGACGTCATCCGCGTCGTCTTGAAGATGGTGACCTGCTGGCTGAGTTTGGCCTGTACGGCTTCAAAAAGTTTGCGGTCAATGATGGCCGGTTGCTCTCCGGGCAGGATATCGCCCTTGAAGGTCACCTCGCCGATGTAGAAGCGATTGCGCAGCAGATGAGCCAGTGGACCCCGGGTGAATGGAATGCCACCCGCGAGGCTGCCGTCCTTGAGCTTACGCTGTTTGCTCACGATGCCCTGTGTGTTCAGATCGACCATCAGCAGATTGAGGCTGGCGAGCTTCAGATACCTCTGGAAGATCAGCTTTACCCTTTCGGCCTCTGGCTTATTAACCGTGATCTTACGGTCCTTGGTGTCGTAGCCAAGCGGCGCCATGCCGCCGACCCAGAGCCCCTTGCGCTTGGAAGCGGCGATCTTGTCCCGGATTCTCTCTGAGGTGACTTCGCGCTCAAACTGGGCAAACGACAGCAGGACATTGAGCGTCAGCCGGCCCATCGAGGTGGTGGTGTTGAACTGCTGGGTGACTGATACGAAAGACACATGCTGCTGGTCGAATAACTCTACCAGCTTGGCGAAGTCCGCCAGTGATCGGGTTAGACGATCAACCTTGTAGACGACAATAATGTCGATCTTGCCGGCGCGGACGTCATCGAGAAGGCGCTGCAGGGCAGGGCGCTCGGTATTGCCGCCAGAAAAACCGCCGTCGTCGTATTTGGCCCGTAGCATGGTCCATCCGGCATGGGCCTGGCTGCGGATATAGGCTTGGGAGGATTCATATTGAGCGTGCAACGAGTTGAAGTCCTGTTCAAGGCCCTGGTCGTCTGAGACTCGGGTATAGATCGCGCAACGAACCGATTTGGTAGGCCCGGTCTTCATGAAGCCAGGCCTTTTTTCTGCTTGTCCCGAAGCCCGAAGAACTTGGGGCCGTTCCAGTTGGTTCCGGTAATGGCGACTGCAATTTTCGACAGGCTTGGATAGGTCTTGCCATTCCAGGCATATCCTCGCGGCAAAGGTCCTGGATCAGGCTGAGGCCGGCACCCTTTTTTTCGATGAGCAGACTGTAGGCCGTTGTAAGTTGCCGCCAGCGTTCGTGGTGAGAGAGGACGGCGCGTTTTAGCTCGGGATATTCAAGTCGAGCGCGGGTCACGTCGAGGACATAAATGGTCTGGCCTCGCGCAAGCAGGATGACGCACGCAGAGTAATCAGCGAGCTCACTGCTGCTCATCGCTGTGTCCCAGCTCACGATGAGTCTGTCGCCTATCCGGGGGCTCGGAGGTGAATCGTAGTATTTGAACCAGGACCACCTGATCAGATTTCCGCCAATGGCGATCGGCGCTTGCTGGTACTGTGCCGAGAACTCCATCGACCCCATTGCGTTCTTCAATTCGTCCAGGGCGGCCTGGTTCTCCCGTTCGGGGTGAAGAAGGTCGCCGACCTTTCTGTAATGATGACGGTCCATCCCGAGAGCAATGCCGCATTCCGTTTCTGCGATCGCCGGAAGGTTTAGATACGTCCAGCCGCCTTGTTCGAGCAGATGACCGACGAGATCGTCGGGGTGCAGCCTCTGCATCACGACAATGATCGAGCCTTCGGACTTATGGTCCAGCCGCGAGAGAAGCGTATTGGAATACCATTGTTTCACCGACTCCCTGGCGCTCTCTGACTGCGCATCCTGCGGCTTGAGTGGATCGTCGATGATCAGCAGATTGCCTCCGCGGCCGGTCAATGTTCCGCCGACCGATGTGGTGAGGCGCGATCCGCCGGCGGTGGTGGCGATTTCCGCTTCCGTGTCCTTGCGGGAACTGATGCGCGTTTTGGGAAAAATCCGCCGATACATGGCGGAATGCATCAATGCGCGGCAATCATTGCCATGCTTGCGGGATAGAACGTCAGAGTAGCTCACGCAGATGATCCTGCGGCTTGGGTCTTGTCCGAGCACGAAGGCGGGTAAGGCGACCGATGAGCAGATCGATTTTAAGCTTCGTGGCGGCACGGTAATAATCAGACGTCGGATTATGCCGTTCATCACGTCGCTCAGTGCGGCCGTCATTGCCTCCAGATGCCAATTTCGTTGCAGGATGCTCCCACCCGCAACAATGGGAAATGCCGCCTGAACAAACGCATAGAAGTCATTTCTGAGGGCCGCATCGAACAGCGCGAGGCGCGTGGTGCTAGGCAGCGCCTCCGGTTCGTTGCTGCGAGAGCCAGTGACAGGTGGCGTCATCCTAGTCTCCATCGGTAGGTTTTTCGGAGGCCCGATGCCGAGCAAGGAAGTCAGAGAGAATTGCCTCATCGTCCGCGGTCAAGCTCGGGCTGGCATCGGCTCGGCCTCGCAAGCTTTCGTTCTCGTAGCGCGTGATTGCCGGCAGTACGGTCGACAGCCTCGGTTTTCCCGCCAAAGCCTGCCTGATGGCTAACTGCACCAGCGCCTTTCTGTTTGACATTCGAAGTACGCGGTCACCGACCCGCAACTCGACATTCTCGTTAAGGACCTGTTCGGTCACTTCCGAGAAACTGGGCGTCTTCTTGCGCCGGCCCTTCGGGTTGCCGGATTGCCCCGGCTTGAACTGCGTCTGCTTCGGCGGGTGGCCGTGACCCACGCGATAGGGCTCCTCTTCAATATTGTTGAAACGCTCGCCGCGGTGACTGCTGGGTTTGTTCTTGCGCGCCATGGTCGTCACCTCCGCGCGCGCTGGATGGAGCGGGCAGGGGCCGGATCGCGCCGACCGCCAGCCAATTCCTCGAAGATCAGACCGGTCTCGATGTGGACGGCATCCTTGCCAGTGAAGGCCTGCCAGCGCCGGATCGCCACATCGATATAGCGCGGGTCGATTTCCAGGCCGCAGGCATGCCGGCCGACGCGTTCGGCCGCGAGCAGCGTCGTTCCCGAGCCGCAGAATGTGTCGAGCACGATGTGGTTGCGGTGGGTGCAGTCCTTGATCGCATCGGCGACCATGCTCACCGGCTTGACGGTCGGGTGCGCGCGCAGGTCGTCCATGCGCCCGCTCCGGAACGTGTTGGCGCCGGCGTATTTCCAGACGTTAGATCGCGAGCGGCCGTGGCGGCCGAGTTCGACGGTGTTGAGGTGCGGCGAGCGGCCAACACGAAACACCCCGATGAGCTCGTGCTGGCTGCGGTAGAAGCTGCCCTGGCCGGCGTTGGATTTCACCCAGGTGACGAGGTTGAGCATGCTGTCATAGACCGCACGACCGGCGACGACGAGTTCGCCGATGTGACGCCAGTCCATGCACACGTAATGCACGGCGCCATCGACCGACACCCTGGCCGCCAGCGCGAGCGTTTGCGTGAGAAACGTCGTGAAGGCTTCCTGTGACATCTCGCCGGAAGCCATTGCGAATTCCCGATGCTTGACGCGCCCGCGCCCTACAATGCTGCTGACCGCCACATTGTAGGGCGGGTCGAGGAACGCCATGTGGGCACGCTCGCGCCCCATCAGCCGGTCCAAGTGGCTGGAATCGCGCGCGTCGCCGCACAACAGACGGTGCTTGCCGAGTTGCCAGAGGTCGTCTGGCCGGCTGACCGCGGGACCGGTAAGCTGGCCGGGGTTGATCTCATCGGCTGGGTCGGTTGCGTCATCCTCGAAATCCGCGAGCAGCGCATCAATCTCCGCCGGTTCGAAGCCGGTCACCGTGATGTCGAGGTTATCGGCGACCAGCAGGTCCGGCAGGCTGATGAGCTCGCTTGCCAGGCGTTCCCGGTCCCAGCCGGCGCTCTGGGCGATCCGGTTGTCAGCCAGCATCAGGGCTCGCTTCTTGGCGTCGCTCAGCCCCTCGATGACGATGGCGGGGATGGCTGCCATTCCGAGCGATCGGGCGGCTTCCAGCCGCCCGTGACCGGCAATAAGGATATTGTGTTCATCGATTAGCACCGGCGCGGCAAAACCGAGTTCCCGAATGCTGGCGGCGATTTGCCGGATCTGCTTTTTGGAATGCGTGCGCGTATTCCTGGGGTTTGATTTGATGAGGTCGATGGGTGAATTGAGGTACCTACTGGACATTACAGTACCCTTTCTGCCGGAGCACGTGCGTCAATGCGCCGTGCAGGCCGGCTCTAAGTCGTGAAACTGGGAACTAGCAGCAGCAATGTTGCTACGCGCGATCACCGCGCGTCATAGCCGCTGGCAATTTGGTCCAGATCAGCGTCTCGCTGCTTCTGAATTTGGGGCTCGCCCCCGAGGCTTCCCGCCTCTGAACAGATCGCGCGCAGATCTCCCGCTACACGACCAGTTCGCCATCTCCGCTAACTTTTGTCCCAGCGCCGCGGATAAGCTGCCGGGGAGACCTCTCGTCTCGATGCTGCGCCGAGCCTCGCGCTGCAACGCAGATCCACATAAAAAATAAAATACCAAACGAGCTACGGTAAGCGCACTGTTGACCAGGGCAATATGAACCGGCCCGGGCAGGATTTCAAGAGCACGCCGGTGCCGAATTCATTTAATTTGCGCTCCCGCCTTGTGCCTCCGCTTCAGCAACGAGGCGGCGGCATGGATGCGAGCAATTTGGCGAGATTTCGCGACGACTTTCAGTCAAACAGATCTTGAACAAGCAAAGCCTTGCGGGCGCGGTGGAATCGGATTCGCATAATGGCAGATTACGGAATATCCGACCGCCGGCGATTAGAGCGTCGGTCGTCCCGATCCCGGCTTACCAAACGGTTGCCTACTTGCTCGCCCCGCGACCATCGACTGGCAGTAGTTTCTCGAACATTCCATTCCGTACGACCGTATAATTCGAGAAAAGGTTCACAGTTGTGTCACAATGGCTCGGAATCAATTCGACCATATCGCCGACAGCAAGATCCAAGTCTTTACCGTCGCGTCGCCGTATGTGGCCGTGTTCATCGCCGGCAAAATAAAATACGAGATCGTCCAACCGCGGAACCGGAGGCCCGGCATCACTGCTTGCACTTTTCCAACCGACGTCGATCACCGCTCGGTCGGCGGCGGGCCGGCTCACCACACTTCCGAGGATCGAAAGCGCCGGTACAAATGGAGGTCTGGCGCCAAATTGGTCCCAGACGACGCGGTTGTAGCTCGCATCCATGAAGACATAGCTACCCGGCTGCAGCTCATTCAGTCCGCCAAGTTCAAGATCGATTGCCAGGCTGCCAGAGCCGCCGCCGGTCAATATCTCAACATCCTGCCCGGAGCGCCGGCAGTAATCGGCGCTGGTCATAAGAAGATCGAGCGCGCATTTCACCGCCGCGCGCCGCTCCTCGTACGAAGCGATCATCTGTAACTTGCCTTGATAGCCGTGTAGTCCCCTGAAGCTAAGGTGTTTCAGCCGGGTAATCGCCTGGGCAAGTTGCGCGGCCGCAGGTCCTGGAGGGACGCCGCAGCGCTGCTGGCCAACATCGACTTCGACGATTACGTCCATAGAACGGCCAGTTCGACGAGCGATTTCCGCTAGCGGCTCAAGTGCCCCGATATTGTCGACAAGGACCGTCAGCTTGGCGATGCGAGATAGCTTCTCAAGTCGCGCAAGCTTGGCGCGTCCAACAATCGGCGTCGTTACATAAATATCGCCAATTGTGCCTTGGGAAGCGATAGCCTCGGCCTCTGCCAATTTTGCACAGCAGATTCCAACGGCTCCCGCGGCGAGCTGCATCCGCGCGATGACGGCAGATTTGTGAGTTTTTGCGTGCGGACGTAGACGTTGTGGTTTGCCGTCAAGCAATCTCTTCATCGCAGCGATGTTGGCTTCGAGCGCCGCGCCATCGAGGATGAGGGCAGGCGTATCCAGCTCCGCTATAGGTGTCCCTGCTGCGATCTCATTTGTTCCAACCTGGAGATTCATAGGCGATCCGGCCCCCAATCATTGTCATTCGAGCGAAGATGTCCCGAATGGCGATTTCCTCTACAGTGAGTGGATCGGCGCTGAGCACAACAAGGTCGGCGAGCATGCCGGGCTCAAGCGATCCCTTCTTCTTTTCGTCGAACGACAGGTAGGCGCCGTTGATCGTGGCGCAACGAATTGCCTGCTCGCGAGACAACGCTTGTTCCGGCACGACACGCTCGTTCGTATAGCGATTCATACGCGAGACCGTTTGCCAGACGGGCCAGAATAGCGACACGGGCACGTTGTCGGTTGCCAGCGCCACATTCACGCCGGCATCGATGAGGCTGCGGATGGGCGCGATTTGGTGATGCCGGCCGGGCGGCAGTTTCTTCTGAAGCAGGTGGCCTTCTTTGAAGATATAGCGATTAGTGTGGGTCGTAATGACGAGACCCATTCGCGCGATACGTTCGATATCGTGCGTCGAAAGAGTACTGATGTGGCCGAGGACCCAGCGGCGCCCATTCAGCGGCATCTCGCGATCAACTTCTTCGAACAAGTCGATCATGTTTGGCCAGATTGCCACGACCCTTATGTCATTGTAGGCGCAAGCTAAGAGTAATTCCTTGACTTTATCGCGCGGCAGACCCGTGTCGTAGTTGAACCCGGCCCACCCGGTGTAGGGGGCCGCTTCCGCCCTTAGATCGTTGGCGGCATTCTGGCCGATATCGACAAACAAGCCGGTCAGTTTCAGGAAATCGTCGCCAAGCGCTGGCTCACCAAGCCAGCCCGCCCAGGCTTCGATGAACTTGGATATCGGTGCGTTCCCTGCGGCCTTCCAGTTCGGGCTCAATACCAGGGAGGTGCGCATACTGAGCGTGCCCGCGCGGTATGCATCTTTGTAGGCGCGGATCAATTCGGTTGCGGCGCCGTGCTCTTCGAACGTGCTGGTGGTTCCAAACGAATGATAGGCTTGGGCCGCGTCGGGCAACGTGCGTGCGCGATCAGCGCGTGTGAATCCCGGCGCATTGCGAAACCATAGCAATTCGGCGACTGGCTGCAATTCGTGCTCGAAAAATATGCCAGTCGGATCGCCATGTATGTCGCGTTCAATCGTCAGGCTTTCCAAGGGCGAGACGGTTTCTCGCGTTATCCCGGCGCGTTTGAGGGCCAATGTATTGGCGCAAGACACGAGCGGCAAAGTGTGCCGCCAAAATCCCCATATCGACCGAATGTACACAGGATTGTTCGGCGCCGCGGCGTCGAGTTCTTGCCGCGTCGGCCAGCGCTTTTCTGCCAGCAATTCCGGCATATCGAAATAATACGGCATGTCGCCGATCGGCATCGTCACGAGCCAGTCGCCGGGCTTCATGTCTCGGACGAGTTCGGCAATACGGTTCTGGATATCTTTGATCGAACGGGCTTTGCCAAGCGATGGAAAAACGCCCTTTAGGCCCTCTCGATCCATGTGCGCATGTCCATCGATCAGGCCCGGCATGACAGTTTTTCCACCAAGATCGATAACATTCGTCCCCGGGGCAATAAGGTCGGAAACCTCTTTGTTCGATCCGACAGCGAGGATGCTATCGCCGGCAACTGCGATGGCTTCCGCTATGCTGAAACCCGCATCAACTGTAATAATCTTGCCGTTGATGAAAACTGTGTCGGCAAAGCGCGCGACAGAGCTAGAAGGCGATGGCATGGGCTTCTCGTCTGTTGTCGGCAACCGCGACGATCCCGCCACCGGGCAACCGCTCAATACATTCCGCAGAGCCAAAGAACGGGGAACCTTTGGCCCCGCGCGTCCCTGCTATCCCCAACTTGTTGATCGCGTCGAACATTTGCTGCGTCATGGCGTCTTCAAGCAACGCCCCGCCGGACAGATCCATGCTCCATCGCGGCAGTGCGACCGCCTCGGCGAGCGACAAGCCGTGGTCGACCATCGCTTGAAGGACCTGGGTCAGCGTTAGAGTCTGGCCGGGCCCGCCCGGCGTTAAAAGAATATGACGCAGGCCGTCTCCATCGAACGTCATCACGGGGTTCAAGGTGTGCGCGGGCCGTTTGGACGGCGCGACCGTGTTGGGATGATCCTTGTCCAACGTGAACCCGAGCATTCGATCATTCATCAGAACGCCGGTACCTGGGTCGGCAACGGCCGAGCCAAAGACGAGAAATACACTTTGGACGATCGCTGCGGCATTGCCGTGTTCGTCCGACACCGCGATGACGGTGGTGCCGCCGCGATTGGACGGTGAGGCGCCCATGCGCTTGCGGAAATCGCGCCGTAGGCTTTCGAGGCCTGCTTGCATCATAGGGGCGGGTGTGCCGGTCCCAACGATTGACGGGTCGGCGACAAAGCGATCGCCCGCCGCGAATGCGGCGCGGGCGGCTGCGATCAGGGCGGCGTAACGCTCGGGGCTGGTCGCATTGAGCTTCGTGAAGTCGTAATCCGCCAAGGCCGCCAATTGCAGCAGCATGAACAGGCCGTACGAATTCGGCGGCATTACGCGGACATCAAGTCCGCGGTAGTTCAATTCCAGCGGCTCAACCCAATCCGCAGCGCATCCTGGAAAATCGGCAGCTGAAAGCGCGCCGCCCTGGCCCTGAATGTAGCCGCCGATAGAAGCTGCAGGCGAGCCGCGATAAAACCCTTCCGCTCCGGATTCAGATATTACTTTGAGTGTTGCTGCCAAGGCTTCTTGTTTGAACAAGGCGCCCGCTTGGGACGGACCCTTCTTGAGAAAAATATCGGAAGCGCCCGGATCCTTTTCCAAAAAGGCGCGATGAGCGGCCGTCGCGCCGGCAAGGCCAGGCGAGGCCGGAAAGCCCAAGCCGGCCAAGTCGATCGCGCGCTCGAAAAGCCTCGACCATGCCAGCTTGCCGAAGCGCCGGTGCAGTGTTTGCCAGCCGATGACAACGCCGGGTGCAGAGCAGGATAGGGGACCGCGCTCGATTTGCGAGGCGCTCAGGCTCGCGGCATCCAGCGATTTCGGCGACAAGCCGGAGGCATTCAAGCCGACAGTCTTTTTAGACGACGCGTCATGATACAGGATGAAGGCATCGCCGCCGATCGTCGATGCCTGCGGCAGGGTAACGGTCTGCACCACGGCCGCCGCCAGCGCCGCGTCGCAAACGTTTCCGCCACGCGCAAATGCTTCCCACCCGGCTGCGGCAGCGGCGGGATGGCTGCATGAGATCGCGGCACTGCGGCCGTACACGGGTCGAATGGATGTCATATTCGACTGTCTCGTCTCCAACGGAATAGGAATGCCTCGATCGGACGAATGACAAGCCCGTCGATGGCGGCGATGGTTCCTACCAGCAGAATGGACCAGGCGAACACATTGCTCATTTGCAGAAGGTCGGCGGAGCGAACGATCATATAGCCGACGCCGGCAGAAGAGCCGAGCGCTTCCGCGACCAGGCTGACCCTCGATCCGAAGCCGAAGGCGAGGCGGGCGCCCGAGAAGAAAAACGGCATGATGGCGGGAAGATATATTTTCCAGAAGATTTTGTGTCTCGGCATGCGCACCGAGCGCGCCAACTCCAGCCACTCGGCGTTGACGTTTTGTGTGCCTTGCCAGACGTTGGTGACAATCAGGGGCAATCCGGTCATCAAGCAGACAAAGATCGGCGTCATGTCGGAAAGACCGAACCATACCACCGCGATCAACGACCAGATCGCCGACGAGACGGAGTTCATGACAGGCAATACCGGTGAGAAGAACTCACCAAGCATTTTCGACGAACCGAGCAAGATGCCGAGAGGAACGCCGACTACGGTGGCAATGAAGAACCCGACCGTGACCCGGTACATCGTCACGCCGAGATGCAGTGCGATACTGCCGTCTTTGACGATACGATTGAACGCGTCCCACGTCGCCAGCGGCGACGGGAACAAGTAGCCCGGAACCGAAGACGCCGCGAGCTGCCAAAGTAATAGAAAGCCCAAAATCAGCACAATCCGCTGAAGGACGATCGGAAACTGTCGCGTCCCAGTTTTCGGTTTCGCCAGCGCCAGACTTTCGGTTGGCAGACTCACTTGCCGCCGTCCACGATGGCTCTGGCTTTCTTGTAAAAGTCGGGCAGGAAGACGTCGCGCCCGACGGTGCCTGGGAAATTGTCGGACGCCTTGAAAATCTCCGCCATTTTCAGCAAGGAGGTCATATCGGCCTCGCTAAAAGACGCGATATACGTGTTGTTCCAGGTCCCTGCAAAGACCTTGGCATCCCGTTCACTCATTTGCAGACGGCGGCCGAGGATATCGGCGACCTTGTCGGGATTCTTCGAGCCCCACTGTGTCGCCTTGATGTTGGCCACAATGAACTTCACGACGACATCCGGGTGCTTCTCGGCAAATGCGACATCGACAACACCGACACCGAGCATCGGCGGAGCGTCCGCCTTGATGAGTTTCTTCCACTCCTCGGGGACGGTGCTTATTTTACGAAGCTTGGCTTGGCTTCCGAATGTCTGAAGCGTAATTGTCCGCATCAATGCGGCGTCGATTTCGCCGCGTTGGAGGAAAGTCAAAAGCTGTGCTTCGCCGGCCGGAATCTGATGGAAATCGTTTGCCGACAGGTTGTAATTGCCTTGAAGGATGGCTCCGACAAGTGCGTGCATGGTGCTGCCCGGCGGAGTGGATCCGATCTTTTTTCCTTTCAGATCGCTTAGGGTTTTGATCGGTGAATCCGCGGGCACGACAAAATTGGCGTCGGCGATAAGGTTCGCAAGGATGATTTTTGCCGGGACATTTTCGGCGCCAAGACGCAGGCTCGGCAGAGTGCCACCGACGACTGCGATGTCGATCGACTTTGAAATAAGAGCGCGGTTGACTTCAGCCAGCTTTGTCACCGTCGTCCAAGTCGGCTTTAATCCCTCCGCCTCGAGAAACTTGCCTTCCTCCAGGACCAGGCCGAGCGCGGCAGAGGCGCCGCTGGACCAGTAGCCGACCCGAACCTCCTGCGAACTCGCCTGACTAATCGATACGGCCGTCACCGCGGCAAACGCTATCGCCTGAAATACGCGCATGGTGTCCCTCTCCCGTTAACCGACCAGTTGTTTTAGTTCGCGAATGTAGTCGATGACTTCCCGGTCCGAACTGCTCCGCGGACGAGGCAGCGAAATCGGCTGAATCCTCTTGATGCGGCCAGGCCGCGGCTCGAGAACGATAACTCTGTCCGCCAGCACAGCGGCTTCATCAACGTCGTGGGTGACGAATATTATCGACATGCCGAGGAGCTGCTTGAGCCGCAAAACTTCGCCATGCATCTGCGAGCGCGTTTGCGCGTCGAGGCGGCCGAAAGGCTCGTCCATCAGCAGGATCGGAGGATCGAGCACAAGTGAACGCGCCAGCGCAACCCGGGATCTCATGCCACCTGAAAGTTGGTGCGGAAAGGCCTTAGCGAAGCCAGTCAAATCCATCAGGTCGAGAACTTTTTTCGCACGAGCGTCTCGTTCCGCTCGCGGCATTGACCCTGCTTCAAGGCTGAAAGTTATGTTGCGCAGCGCCGTACGCCAGGGAAACAGCCGGTCTTCCTGAAAAACATAGCCGAGCGTCGGCATTTGGCGTGGCGTCACGTGTAGCCCGTCAACCGTTACGACGCCTTGGTCCGCTGGTTGGAGACCAGCGATTATGTTGAGAAGTGTGCTTTTGCCGCATCCAGACGGCCCGAGCAGGGCGACGATTTCGCCGGGCTGGAGATCAAATGACACATCCGACAGCGCATTGATCTCGCCGCCTTCTGTATTCTGAAAGGACCGCGACACGTTTTGCACCGATACGATCGGGGCTTCTGAGATGATTTGTGCGACAGCTGCGTTCATTGGGCCGTCTCGGGCAGGTCAGCAAACATGCCGCGTACGGTCGCGGGAAACCCACCTAAAAGTTTTCGCATTGCCGCCTGCGCGGCCGCGGGGTCGCGGGCGGCGATCGCCGCAGCAACCTCGAGGTGGCTGGCAATCTCATTTCTGACGGCATCGACCTGACGGCGCGGCAGGCTGTGGTGCCAAAAGCGCAGCGCGCTATTATGTAGCGCAATCAGCGCCCTCTCCATCCAGATATTGTGCGCCGCGACTGCCATCGCGTGATGAAAAGAACGGTCCAGCCGGACCAAAGATCGCCAATCCGAGTCTGCGATGACTTTGTCCGCATCCGCGAATGCGGCGTTTATCGCTTCAATTTCCGCCGGCCGGGCGTTGAGCGCAGCCATAGATGCGCATTGGCCCTCAATTTGAACGCGAAGCTCGAACACCTGCTGGAGTTCAATAAAACTCGGTGATGCCACGACGGTGCCGAGCCGCGGCCGCCGCTCGACCAATCCTTCAAGCGAGAGTTTAAAAAGCGCATCGCGGATGCCGGCGCGGCCGGCACGATAGCGCTCGGCCAGTGCGCTCTCGTCGACCCATTCGCCGGCCGCGAGGTCTCCGCACACAATGTCCAGAAGGATTTGTTCGTAGATAGCGTCCCGTTTGAGGTCGGAATCAACCTCTTGAGCAACGGCCAATTTATGAACTGACTGTCTAGTCATTCGCATTCTGAAATGTTACCAGATATTTTCGTAATATGTCACAGTAGTCAAGCGCAAGATCTGAGCATAAAGTCAGTTTTGATGAGGCGAGTTAGCGCAGCACGGAAGTCTGCGGTTCAGATCTCGGCGCAGGAAAATTGCAGAGTATTCAGTGACGATTGTTTCAGCCGGCGACATAAATATCGCTGTGACAGACGCCGGTGACGGTCCGCCCGTCGTTCTGCTGCACGGTCTCGCGTGCGGAAAACGGATGTGGTTCCATCAGGTCCGAGGCCTTAAAGATCGTTTTCGGATCATCGCTTACGATCAGCGCGGGCATGGCGCGACCGATGCGCCCGACGAAGCTGGTCGCTATTCCGCGAAGCATCTGGCAGACGACCTGGTCGCCGTATTGGATGCGCTCAAATTGCCGAAGGTCCATCTTGTGGGCTTTTCGATGGGCGGGGGGCCGGCCCTGGCTCTGGCAGCGGCTGCTCCCAATAGGATACATCGACTTGTATTGGCGAACGTCGGCGCGGGCACCGAGGATCCCTGGAAATCGCAGTGGCTTGCGCGGCGGTGGACCGGTTTTTTGCGCGATGATGCGGACGACGACTTAGTCGCCGATATGCTGCGTAGCGAATTCTTCAAACGATACGCTAATCGCGGCCAACGATACCGCTGCCACATGTCGGGCCTCATACGCGCGAATCCCACCGCCGGGTTGCGGCACACTTTCACCGAGGTCATTGCTAAGCGGAAATCGTTATTTCGTATGAAAAGTGCGCTCTCATCGATAAAAGTACCTACGCTTGTTATTGCAGGGCACTACGATTACGTATGCCGAAGCTCGACGCGGCTTCTTGCGGAATTGATCCCTGGGGCGGCTTTGACGATTATCAAAGACGCAGGTCACATGAGCCCGTTGGAAGCGCCGAAAGCTTTTAATCAAGCGTTAATCAACTACTTGTCGGGAGAATGATGGATGCTCGCAGCTCCGAAATTAAGATAGATTTGTTTGCGAATACCTCTTCTTGAACAGCATTTGCGGCGACCATTTAATCAAATCAATCTGAAGCCGGGCGCGGCCTCTTTCAGGTTCCATGAACTCCCATTCCTTCGGCCTGTGCCGACATTCGGAGCATCCGCGATCGTCTTCCGATTACGGCGTAGCCATGTGGGCCAGGAAAGAGGTTAACAACAGCAAGCCATCGCGAAAATCTGCAAGTTCCATATGCTCATCCGGATTGTGGCTCTCCCCGGTGTTGCGCACAAAGATCATGCAGCTCGGTATTCTCGCACGTACAAATTCAGCGGCGTCATGGCCAGCCCCACAGGGCATTTCCGGCGCCTCGAGGCCTAACAAGCCAGCCTGATCGCGCAACGCCGAGCGGAAATCAGCATCCATCGCGGTAGGTTCGGCGACCGCGCATTTGCCGAGATCAAAGCGCACATGGCGGCGCGTGCCGATTTCGTCGGCGTAGTTCTGGAGCAGGGAATTAAACGGAAGCAGCACCGCGGCATCCTGGCATCTAAGATCGATAGTGAACCGTACCTCGCCTGGCACCTTGCTTAGGCTGTCGATCGCCGCATCGGTGTGCAAACGCCCAACTGCGAAGACGACGTCGCCGCCTGCGTCCCTCACGCCATCGCAATACCGCTCGACCCGGTTGATCAGATCCGCCGTGGCAAGAACGGCATCCTGTCGCAACTCTTGTGGTACGGCGCCGGAATGCGAATAGGCGCCGGTGCAGCGCGCATCGCGCGCGCGCACCGTACCGCGAATGCTGGTGACGATGCCGACGGACACGCCGTGCCGGACCAGTACCGGGCCTTGCTCGATGTGCAGTTCAATAAAGCCACGCACATTTCCCGCGTTGAGCGGCGATGGGCCGCGCCGAACGGCCGCGGCATCGAAGCCCGCATCGTCGATGGACTGGCTTAGCGTGCGGCCCGTCGCTAAATGAATCGCTGTATCGAGTTCGCTTGGCTTAAGAAGGCCCAGCGCAGCACGGCTGCCGAGATGGCCACCATGTTGCCCCGTGAACCAGCTTGAGCATTCCTCGGCGCGAATTGCCATCGCAATCATGTCCTGCCGCGGACTCACTCCAAGATCCTTTAACGCCAGAATGGCGGTCAGCGCGGCAACCGCGCCGGCAGCGCCGTCATAATTGCCGCCGCGGGGCACCGAATCAAAATGCGACCCTGATATCCAGCGCGGCGCGCCACGGTCAGATCCCGCCAGCGTCACATAAAGATTCCCGGCCGCATCGGTCGATACTTCCAGCCCGGCTTCGGCGGCAACCGCACGCATCAGATCGTGGCCGATCTGCTCGCCGGCGCCGTAGGAAGGCCGCGTTACGCCGCCGCCGTCGTCCACACTACGCGCGCGCAACGCCTCGAGCAGCCGTGCCGCCATCGGCAATCGCGCGTCGAGGGCATCCGTGATGCGCTGCATGTCAAATGTCATGCTTGCTAAGTCGGAAGCGTCATCCACCGATCGCGTCCCATTGGTGATCTTCCTGCTGCCGGGCTTTTTCGTTATGCGCTTCGCCGACAATTTCCGCCACGCTGGTAGCTTTCATATCGGTGAGCACCTTATCGAGGCCGGTTACCAATGCGGGGAATATCTCAGGACCTTGGATCTGCGCCGCCGTGTAGACCTGCACGGCATTGGCGCCGGCGAGAAAGAATTCTGCAGCGTCTTCCGCGGCGACGACACCGCCAATCCCGATCAAAGGCAGCTTTGTCGCTTGACGCAGTCGGAAAATCGAGGCGATCGCCAGCGGCCGGATCGGCGCACCCGACAGTCCACCGAAGTTCATCGACAGAGTCGGCCGACGGGCGCGCAAGCCAATGCGCATCGCGGGAAATACGGTGTTGATAGCCGAGATCGCGGTCGCGCCGCCATCTTCGGCAGCCCGCGCCAAAACATCAAGCGCAATCGATCCGAACGCTAGCTTGGCGATGACCGGAATATCGGCCGCGGCGCGCACCCGGCGGATGACCGAGGACATGTGTTCGGGCTGAAAGTCGACTTTGCCTTTCGCCTGGTCGTACAGATATTTGAAATCAAGCTCGAGTGCATCGGCACCTGCGTCGACGAACATCTCTGTCATTGTCTCAAGGCCCATGGCCTGTGTAAGGGTACGCGGCGACACTGAACCGATGATCGGGCATGGGATCGACGCGCGCACCTCGCGCAAGGTCGCGGCGAATTCCTCGATACCGGGATTCGGACCGCCCTCGTAATTGATCATGCCGTCGCGATCCATCTTGACGATGCGCGGCTGCGGACTGCCGCGCGATGGTTTAACGGAAATTGACTTGGTGATGATGGCGCCGGCCACCTGACCGTAGGCAATGAGATCCTCGGCACGCACACCGACCGGCCCCGATCCGAGAATGAACGGATGGCAAAGCTTGAGCCTGCCGATCGAAACAGACTGGTCGGACATCTTTATTTACCTCGCCCGTAACAAGCGCGGACTAGCGCAACCGCTTCTTGACTAGACTGTTCTCAATCGGCTGGAAGAAGACGCGGTCGAATACGACGCTAATGACCGCGATCACCACCATGCCGAGAACGACAACTTCGGGCCGGCGCAATTCGCCGCCGAGATTGAGCATGAAGCCAAGTCCGCTCAGAGCCGCGATCATCTCTGCGCCGACAATCGCGCGCCAGCCGACTCCGTGGGCAATGCGCAGCGCCGACACCAGGATAGGCAGCGCCGCTGGGATCAAGACGCGGCGGACGCGCGCGACCCAGTTTGCTTCAAGCTGATGCGCAACGTTCAAGTAGCGGTTGGGAATATTGCGGAAGCCGTCGTAGGCGCCGTACAGCACGGGCCACACCGCGCTCAGGAAGATCAATGTGATGACGGCCTTTTCGCCGAGTCCGCACCACAGGATCACCAGGGGCGTCCAGGCCAAACCCGGAATAGGATAAAGAAAGCGCAGCATCGGCAACATCAAGGCGGCGGCGGCCGAATTCATCGCCATGACTAGCCCGAGACCGATGCCGATGACGACGGACAGCGCGTAGCCGATTGCGAAGCGATAGGCTGATGAGGCAATGTGGTCGCCGAGCGTGCCAAGCGCGCCGCCGTCGCCGAAGGTGAGCTGATAAGCCACCTTCGCCAGCGATTGCAGATCGGGGAAACTTTCGCGCGGCATCCAGCCGAGAGCGGACACGATCGCCCACAGCGCCAACACGCAGATCAGCAGCCACCATTCGGTGACGACGCGCGAGTTGCGCAGGTTGGCGACCAGAAGGCTCA
>JBBRAL010000003.1:0-124654 GCA_038206805.1 Hyphomicrobiales bacterium
CTCGCCACCACGGCGGCATCGAACACGATCGCCGTGGACCCGGAGCCGAGGCCGGCGTCGCCGGCATGGCCGACCCGCAGGCCCGGAATATCGACGATGTGATTGCGCAACGGCAATTCTCCCTGGCGGGGAGCGGAAACGATTTGCGTGGGCACGTCAATCTCCCGTCCACCCGCGGGCAGGGGCCATGAAAATCGATCACGCCCGATCACTTCGGGGCCAAACCCCGGCCGGACGACTTGCCATTGCCACACTTGCCGGGGCATCTAGGGCCCATGCATAGCGATGTCACCATCCTCGCCGCCCTGATCGCCGGCGTGGTGAGCTTCCTCTCCCCCTGCGTGTTGCCTTTGGTGCCGCCTTATCTGGTGTACCTGGCGGGCACATCGCTGGAGCGTTTCGCCGACAAGGAGCCGGAACCGCGCGTCAAGCGCGAAACGGTGACCGCGGCGGCGCTGTTCGTGCTCGGCTTTTCCACGGTGTTTGTGACGCTCGGCGCCAGCGCCAGCGTGTTCGGCTCGCTGATCCGCGCCTATTCCGGGCCGCTGGCGACCATTGCCGGCATCCTCATCATCGTCATGGGCCTGCATTTCTTGGGCCTCACGCAGATCGCGCTGCTGCACCGGCAGAAGCGGGTGCAGGTGGCAAAGCCCGTCGGACTGTGGGGCGCCTATGTGATGGGCCTGGCCTTCGCGTTCGGCTGGACGCCGTGCATCGGGCCGATCCTGGCGGCGATCCTGGCGGTGGCGGCCTCCGAACAGACGGTGACCAGAGGCGCCGGACTGCTGGCGGTCTATTCGCTCGGCTTAGGGATTCCATTCATGCTGGCGGCCTTCGCGATCGAGCCGTTCGCCAAATTCCTGGCGCGCTTCCGCAAGCATCTGCGCCGGGTCGAACAGGCGATGGGCGCGCTCTTGGTGCTCACCGGCATCGCCTTTCTGACCGGCAGCATCAACACCATGAGCGTGTGGCTGCTGGACACGTTTCCCATCCTGGCGAAAATCGGCTGACGGCACATGAAAACGCCCGCCCCGGAAACCGGAGCGGGCGTTGTCGTTAGGCGTCTAATTCAGAAACGTATGGCTTAGTTCGTCGCCGCGGGGTTCATCTCCACGTAGGTGATCTTGCCGCTGGCGTCTTTCTTCCAGATGTACATCACGTAGTCGAGACGCGTGATGTCGCCCTTCTTGTCGTAGGAGAGATCGCCGATCACGGTCTTGAACTTCATGCCCGAATGCATTTTTGCGGCGACCTTCTTCGGGTCGAGCGACTTGGCGGCTTTCGCCGCCTCCACCATCACCTGCACCGCGGCGTAGCTGTAGAGGGTGTAGGCTTCCGGCTCGAACTTGGCGGCGCGGAACTTTGCGACGACCGCCTTGGCCGCCGGGTTGTTACGCGGATCGGGCGGGAAGGTCATCAGCGTGCCTTCGACACCGGGACCGCCGATCGAAGCGAATTCGTCGGTGGTGATGCCGTCAGCGCCCATCATTGTCGTCTTCACGCCCTGGTCACGCATCTGGCGAACGATCAGGCCGCCTTCGGTATGCAAGCCGCCCCAATAGACGAGGTCAGCGCCCGAGGACTTGATCTTCGACACCAGCGCGGAGAAATCCTTCTCGCCGATGTTGATGCCTTCATACAGCACGGGCTTCATGCCGCCCTTGGCCATCGCCTTGACGGTCTCGTCGGCAACGCCTTTGCCGTAGGTGGTCTTGTCGTGAACGACGGCGATTTTCTTGCCCTTGAGATGCTTGACGATGTAGGCGCCGGCGACCGCGCCCTGCTGATCGTCACGGCCGCAGGTCCGGAAGGTGTTCCAGAGCTTGCGTTCGGTGATCTGCGGGTTGGTGGCGGACGGCGTGACCATCAGCATGCCGTTCTCATTGTAGACTTCCGAGGCCGGCATGGTGACGCCGGAGTTGAAGTGACCGACCACGAATTTCACGCCGTCGGCGCTAAACTTGTTGGCAACCGAGACGCCTTGCTTGGGATCGGAAACGTCATCCCCGAATTCGACCGAAATCTTCTGACCGTTAATGCCGCCGGCGGCATTGACGTCGTCGATGGCCTGCTGGCCGCCGTTCTTGAGTTGCGCGCCGAAGGCGGCGTTCGGTCCGGTGATCGGGCCGGCAATGCCGAATTTGACTTGAGCAGAAGCTGTTCCAGCCAGTGCAACAGCAAGGCCTACCGCGAGGCCGAATGTCGTGATTCTTTTCATCCGTTTTCCCCTTGAACTAGTAACCTGCAGTTTCATGTAGCTAAAGAACCTTACGTCAAGGCACGCGACGGCGCCAGCGCAAAGGTCCATCCTGCTGGTTGATCCAGCGATACTGGGCGACCATCTGCGAGACGCGGGCGGTCCGAAAGCCGAGGAATCCGAGGGCTATAAGCACCGCGGTATCGATCAGATAATAGTGCAGGGACAACAGGGTGCCGCCAAACAAGCTGAAATGGATGAAGCGCACGGCCCCGCCCAGGATAAGACTATAGACGAAGACCTGCCAGCCCGGCCGCCAGGTCTGCGCAATGGCGCGGCCGGACAGCGTCGCTGCGCCGCCGCCGAGGATGATGGTGACCAGCAGGAAGATGCCGAACGAGCCTTCCTCGTAGAAAAACTGCGTGATCGAAGAGCCGAGCGATGTCGGTTCCATGATGTCAGGCGCCCCCTTCGAGATAAGCCTGCTTGATTTCCGGGCGTTCCAGCAGTTCGCGTCCCGTGCCGGTGAGCGTGATCAGTCCGTTGATCATGACGTAGCCGCGGTGCGCGAGCTTGAGCGCGTGATAGGCATTCTGTTCGACCAGGAACACGGTGAGCCCGTCCTGGGCGTTGAGCGTTTTGATGGCGTCAAAAATCTGCCGCACGATCAGCGGCGCCAAGCCGAGCGAGGGCTCGTCGAGCAGCAACAGCCGCGGCCGCGCCATCAGCGCGCGCGCGATCGCCAGCATCTGCTGTTCGCCGCCCGACAGCGTGCCGCCGCGTTGGCCAATGCGCTGCTTCAGGCGCGGGAACAGCGTGAGGATGCGGTCGAGATCGCGGTCGAATTCGGCTTCGTCGGCGACCAGTGCGCCCATCTGCAGATTTTCCAGCACGGTCATGCGCGAGAATATGCGGCGGCCTTCCGGCGCCTGCGCTAACTTCAGGCGCGCGATCTCGTGGGTCGGCATCTGCGTGATATCTTGGCCTGCGAATGTAATCGACCCTTCGCGCGCGCGCGGATTGCCGCACACCGTCATCATCAGCGTCGACTTGCCGGCGCCGTTGGCGCCGATCAAGGTGACGATCTCACCTTCATTGACGTCGAGGTCGACGCCCTTCAAGGCCATCACGCGGCCATAGTAGGTCTTCACGCCACGGACGCTGAGGAGGGCAGAACTCACAGCCCGACCTCCGCTTCGACTTGCTCGACCTCTTCGTCGGCGACGCCGAGATAGGCCGCGATCACCTTCGGATCGTTGCGGACTTCCTCCGGCGCGCCGTCGGATATCTTGACGCCGTAATCGAGCACGACCACGTGATCGGAAATTTCCATCACCACCGACATGTCGTGCTCGATCAGTAGAATCGAGATGCCATCTTCATTGCCGATGCTGAGCAGCAATTCGTTGAGCTCGGCGCTTTCGCGCGGATTGAGGCCGGCCGCTGGTTCGTCGAGGCAGAGCAGCACCGGATTGGTGCACATCGCGCGCGCGATCTCCAGCCGCCGCTGTGCGCCATAGGGCAGGTCGCCGGCGGGATCGTCGGCGCGCTCGATGAGCCCGACGCGGTTGAGCCACTCCCGCGCGTGATCGATGGCCGCGCGTTCGGCCCTGCCGTAGGAGGGGAAGCCGAGAATGCCGAGCAGCGTATAGCCGGACGCCAGCATCAAGTGGTTGTGCTGCGCGATCAGCAAATTTTCCAACACGGTCATGCCGGGAAACAGGCGGATGTTCTGGAAGGTGCGGGCGACGCGCGCCTGTTGCGTGACGAGAAAATCGGGCATGCGCTCGAGCAGGAAAAGCGCGCCGTCGGCTCGGTGGTGGTTGCGCTTGCCGCCTTCGGTGAGCGCTTCCAGTTCTTGCCACGCGGCGGTGTCGCCGTGACACAGCCCGATGCGGCCTTCGCTCGGCTTGTAGAAGCCGGTGATGCAGTTGAAGACGGTGGTCTTGCCGGCGCCGTTCGGGCCGATGAGCGCGGTGATTTCGCCTTGCCGGGCCTCGAATGACAGATCGTCAACCGCGACCAGTCCGCCGAAACGCATGGACAGGTGCTCGACCCGGAGCAGGATGTCGCCGGCAAGACCCATCAGCCGTGGCCCTCCCCGACGAGGTCGGCGGAAATGGTCTTGCGTTCCTTCAGGAACACCGACGGCGAGCGCGTCGAAATCAGTCCGCGCGGCCGCAGCACCATGATCAGCACCATGCCAAAGCCGAACAGCAGCATGCGGTACTGGGTCGGGTCGAAGGAGTCGCCGAAAATCTCCTTGAGGAAATTAAGATCGCGCATGATCTCGGTGCCGCCGATCATGACGATGGCGGCGATGGCGACGCCGATCTGGCTGCCCATGCCGCCGAGCACGACGATCGAGAGGATCGTTGCCGATTCCAGAAAGGTGAAGCTCTCCGGCGAGATGAAGCCCTGCCGGGCCGCGAAGAACGAGCCGGCAAAGCCGGCAAACATCGCGCCCATGCCGAAGGCGGTCAGCTTGGTATTGGTGGTGTTGATGCCGAGCGAGCGGCAGGCGATCTCGTCCTCGCGCAGCGCCTCCCAGGCGCGGCCGACCGGTAGCCGCCGCAAGCGCACGGTGACAAAGGCGGTGAGAAAGGCCAGCGCCAGGATCACGTAATAGAGGAAAATGGTGCGGTAGATCGGCGAGAATTCGAGCCCGAACACGGCGGCAAAGCCGTTATCGTCGGCGTTGAACGGAATGCCGAAAAAGCTCGGGCGCGGAATGCCGCTGATGCCGGCATAGCCATTGGTGAGGTCGACGAAATTGATCAGCACGATGCGCACGATCTCGCCAAACGCCAGCGTAACGATAGCGAGATAATCGCCGCGCAGACGCAGCACCGGAAAGCCGAGCATGATGCCCCAGAATGAGGAGAGGATGCCGGCAAGCGGCAGCAGCAGCCAGAAGGTGAAGCCGAATTCCTTCGCCAGCAGCGCGTAGGAATAGGCGCCGACGGCGTAGAAAGCGACATAACCGAGATCGAGCAGTCCGGCGAGGCCGACCACGATGTTGAGGCCCCAGCCGAGCATCACATAGATCAAAATCTGAATGCCGAAATTGTCGACCCATTTCAGCGCGCCGCCCCATCCGGCGGTTAAAACGACGATCACCGGATAGACGATGACAAAGCCGATGGCGAAGGGCACGAACCATTTGCCGACAAAGCCAAGCCAAGCCGGCGCGGTCGCCGGCGCCGGCCGCAGACGGCGCTGTTCGAGCCATGGCGCCAGCAGAAAAGAATAGACAAGGCGGCCGGCGCCGACGATCGCGACGATGCTGAACAGCAGCGGCCAGCGCGTCGTCAGGATCAATTCATTGCGTATATTGGTGACGGTCAGAAAGCCGATCAACGGCAGGAACAGGCCGAAGGCGAGCAGGGCGGTGATCCCGGCATCCTTGAGCGCTTGGGCGGTGTCGACCCGCCCACTCTTTACGCCAACTTCCATGTCAGACCTTCTCGACATCCGGACGGCCGAACAGGCCCTGCGGCAGGAAAATCAGCGTAATGGCGAGCACCGAAAAGGCGGCGACGTCCTTGTAGTCGATGGAAAAATAAGCCGACCACATGGTCTCGATGAGGCCGATCAGCAGACCGCCGACCACCGCGCCGGGCAGTGAGCCGATGCCGCCCAAGACGGCGGCGGTGAACGCCTTCACGCCCGGGACAAAGCCGTCGGAGAAGCTGACCACGCCGTAATACATCAGGTACAGCGTGCCGGCGACGGCGGCGAGCGCCGCAGCGATCACGAAGGTCATCGAAATGGTCTGGTCGACATTGACGCCGACCAGCGCCGCCATCTTCTGGTCCTGCTCGCAGGCGCGCTGGGCGCGGCCGAGACGGGTCTTGGCGACCAGATACCAGAAGCAGGCGAGCAGTACGGCGGTGACGCCCCAGATGATCACCTGTTTCAACGACAGCGTGACCGCGTAGCCGTGGCTGTCGAGCAGCACGAATTCGCCCTGCACCATCGGGGGGATCGCCTTGTTGCGCGGGCCTTGGCTGACTTGCACGAAGTTCGACAGGAAGATCGACATGCCGATGGCCGAGATCAGCGGCGCCAGGCGAAACGAGCCGCGCAAGGGCCGGTAGGCGAGGCGCTCGATGATCCAGTTGACCAGCGAGGTGAACAGCATGGCGACGATCAGCACGATGAACAGCGCGACCGCGATTGACGAGATGCCGAGCCAGGTGGTCAGGAACAGGAAGGCGATCAGCGCGACGAAGGCCGAGACCATGAACACGTCGCCGTGGGCGAAGTTCACCATGCCGATGATGCCGAACACCATGGTGTAGCCGATGGCGATCAGGCCGTAGATCGAGCCGAGCGTAATGCCGTTTATGAGCTGCTGGAGGAAGACTTCCATGCGTGTGCTCAACCTTTCGGTGGCCGCCCGGCCGACGGTCCATGTTTCGAACGCTTATGCTTAACAGGGCCGGAAGCGAGCGGCAACGCCGAACCAACGCACGTGTGCTATTAAGTCCAGGCGCTGCCGGAGCGGCGTCAGGAAAGGATCATGTCTCCCAGCCTCGAAATCGCCGTTCGTATAGGCAGCGCTGCCCTCGTTTTCACTGCCATGGCGCTATGGGAATGGCGGGCCCCGCGGCGCCAGCTCGCCGTCGGACGTTGGCCTCGCTGGCCGGGCAATCTCGGCATTCTCGCGCTGGACATCGTGGCGGTCCGGCTGCTGGTGCCGACCGCGGCGGTCGGGGTGGCGCTGCTGGCCGGCAGCCGGGGCTGGGGTCTGTTCAACCTCATCGGCCTGCCGTCGCACAAGCTCGGATATGGGGCGGCGATCGTGATCGGGGTGATCGCGCTCGATCTCGTCATCTATACCCAGCATGTCGTCTTCCACCATGTGCCGGTGCTGTGGCGGCTGCACCGCATGCATCACGCCGACCTCGACATCGACGTGACCACCGGCATACGTTTCCATCCGCTGGAAATTCTGCTCTCGCTCGCGATCAAGATGGCGGCGGTGCTGGCGCTCGGCGTGCCGGCTGTGGCGGTGCTGATCTTCGAGGTCCTGCTCAACGCGACGTCGATGTTCAATCACAGCAATGTCGCGCTGCCGCCGCGGCTCGAGCCGATCGTGCGCTGGATCGTGGTGACGCCGCAAATGCACCAGGTGCATCACTCGATCGTGCGCGCGGAGACCGACAGCAATTTCGGATTTAATCTGCCGTGGTGGGACCGGCTGTTTGGCACCTATCGCGCAAAGCCCGCGGCCGGCGAACAAAACGTCGTCATCGGCCTGCCGATATTTCGCGATATTGCGGAATTGGCCATCGTGCGTCTGCTGACGCAGCCGTTCCGCAGCGACGATCGTGCCAAGCGCTAGCCGCCGCACGGACGCCATGCCGCGCGTTTAATGCAGGCCGCAGAGAGCGTCGCCTAACGGTATCGCCTTCCTGTCGTGTTTGCGTTGCAATGGAACTCGCGTGGGCGCGTCGAGTTCCCGCGTGTCATTACAAACGGAACGAATGAATTCACACGACGTTATTTTATCGGCCCGACAGTCTCGCAGTCAGTCTTCGAGCCACCAAAGACAACAACGTTTGGAGAAATGCACAATGTCTCAGAATCCCAACCAGAATCCGAACCAGAACCCCGGCCAGCAGCAACAGGGCAATCAGCCCGGCCAGCAGGGCGGCGGTCAGAAGCCCGGCCAGCAGCAGCAGGGCGGCGGCCAGAAGCCGGGCCAGCCCGGCCAGCCTGGTCAGCAGGGCCAGAACCGCTAACGCGGCTCACGACGAGAACGAGGGAAACCCCGCCGGTTGGCGGGGTTTTCCATTTAAACTTGAGCGATGGCGTTGGCCATGCGCGCGCGCTCGCTTATGCTGATGCGCCATGGCGACATCCGCGCTTCCGCTGTTTCATCTGTACGGCGATCCGCCGGACGATGCCGCATTCGACTTCATCCATATCGAAACCATTCGCTCGCGCTCGTCGGTCCATGACTGGAACATCCGCGTGCACCGCCACCGCAATTTGTTTCAGGTGCTGCTAATCGAAAAAGGCGGCGGCGAGATGAGCTTCGAGACCGCAACCGTGCCGTTTTCGGCGCCGGCGGCAATCCTGGTGCCGGCCACCGCCGCGCATGGTTTTCGCTTCACGCCGCAGGTCACCGACGGATGGGTGGTGAGCTTCACCGAGGATGTCGCCGACGCGCT
The DNA here is from genome assembly GCA_038206805.1 of Hyphomicrobiales bacterium. GTDB lineage: Bacteria > Pseudomonadota > Alphaproteobacteria > Rhizobiales > Xanthobacteraceae > Pseudolabrys. Next base: position 8,380 of record JBBRAL010000003.1, read on the forward strand.
CGGCGACCGGTCGGGCGAGGCGCTGGCGCGGCTCAAGGCGGTGGCGGCCGATCCGCTGCTGCCGCTGGCGAACGCGGCGGAGGCCCGGCGGCTGTCGGCGCTGTGCGCCGATCTCGACGAGGAAAGTTCGCTGGCGCGCGAAGGCTATCGCCTCGCCATGCGCGGGTTGCTGGCGTTGATCGCGATCGAAATGGTGCGGCTCGGCGTCAGCCGCGCCCGCAGCGGCGCGGTGACGCTCACGCGCGCCGATGCGCAGGTCGAGGCCTTGCGGGCGCTGGTCGACGAGCATTTCCGCAAGGAGCGGCTGCTCGGTTTCTACGCGCAGAAACTGGCGATGACGCCGGACCGGCTCAACGATCACGTCAAGCGCTCAACCGGCGTGACGGCGGGCCATTTGATCCGTCAGCGCGTGCTGACCGAAGCCAAGCGCCAGCTCGTATTTACCAATCAGCCGATCCACGAGGTCGCCTACGATCTGGCGTTCTCCGATCCCTCGCACTTCACGCGGTTTTTCCGCAAGCAGACCGGGATGACGCCGCAGGCGTTCCGCGAGGGGCGCGGCGGTTAACCCGATGCGGTTAATGCCCGGCCGGTAAGGTAAAGTTTTGGTTTCTTTTGAAATTAGCATTTGAAGCGTCTACCCCTTTAAGTTCCTGATTGGGGGAGGAACGCATGCGGAAAGTGTCCAGCGCCACCGTGGCCATGATCATGGGCATCGCGCTTTATTTCATGTTGTTCTGGGGCTTCGACGCGCTGCGCATGCTGACCTCGCCGACCTACGGGCTGGAGGACGTGTGGCGTTCGCAGTTCGTGTTCGGCGTCGGCCGTGTGTTCGGGCTTGCGCCGATGGGCCTGATCAAGCTCGCGGCTTTCTTCGCGGTCCTCAAACTCGCCGTCGCCGGCATCTGCGCCGTGCACATCGCCGACCGGTTCCGCACGCTGGCCGGCGGCAATCCGGATTCGGAAGTGCTGGAAGGCGGCCTCATGCTGGTGGTGCTGGTCTCGATCGCGGCGGCAGGCCCGGCGATCTGGTCGCACAATGCCGACCTGGTGCGCGAGCAGGCTATCCAGCTTGCCTTCGCGGCCCTTGCCACCGCGCTCTGTATGGTCGAGCGCAGCTATAGCCGCCCGGCCAAGAATGCCGGCCCGGCCGCGGCTGCGGCCGCGACGCCGCAGGGCGGGTCCTGGTACACGCCCTGGCGCTGAGTGCCCTTGCGGCGTGGGTGCATAAAACGCGCAAAGCCCATCCCGGCGAACGCGAATTCGATCGCTGAAAAAAATGCGTGGCGGTTAGCGCATGAGTTGAAAAACCCGATCAGGCGTCTACACTGACGCGCCGCACCGAGGGGAGTTTGCAACCATGTACAAGATGCTGACGCTGGCGCTGGGAACGCTGTTGGTCATGAGCCTCACATCTGCTGCCGACGCGCAGCAGTCAAAGAAGCAGCAAGTCAGAAAATCCTGCGACGAAATCTGCTTCACGCGAACCGGATCAAGAGGCAGGTCTTACGCATTATGTGTCAATAAGTGCCAGCAGCGCCGTTAGCGGGACATCACCGGCCGTCTGCCGATTGCGTGGATTGATCCCAATCCGGCGCGCGGCATGCTTTTGTGCGTATCTCCGATCATGCCGGGGACAGGCGTGCCCAGATCACGCGCGTCCGCGACAGCGCTATTTGCTTTTGGCGATCTCGGCGATCACTTCGGCGGCTTCCTTGAAGGCATGGTTGGCCGCCGGCACGCCGCAATAGATCGCCTGCTGCAGAATGATTTCCTTGATGTCGTCTTCGGTAAAACCGCCTTGGGTGAGCGCGGCGCGCACATGCAGGCGAAATTCGTCCCACTGGCCGAGCGCGATCATGGTGCCGGTCACCAGGATGCGGCGCGTGCGTTCGTCGAAATGCGGGCGCGTCCAGACTTCGCCCCAGGCGGCGCGGGTGATGAAATCCTGGAATTCGGCGTTGAACGGCGTCTTCTTTGCGTTGGCGCGATCGACCCACTCATGGCCGAGCACCTTGCGGCGCTGGGTCATGCCGCGCGCGTGGCGTTCTTTTTCGTCCATTGCCGCCGCCTCTAACCGAGGAAATTGAGCACGGTTTCAGTATAGAGCTTGGGCTGCTCCATGTTGGAAATATGCGCGGCGTCGATGCTCGCGAGCTTGGCGCCCTTGATCTGCTGTTGGATGGCTTCGCCCGCCGACGGCGGGGTGGCCGGATCCTGGGCGCCGACGATCACCAGCGTCGGCGCCTTGATCGTGGGATTGCTGGCGCGGAAATCCATGTCGCGGATCGCTTCGCAGCAGGCGATATAGCCGGCCGGATCGGTGGCGATGAACATCGCTTTCATACGCGCGATCACGTCCGGCGCGCGTTGCCGGAAGCCTTCGGTGAACCAGCGCTGCATGTTGCCGTCGACCAGTTTCGCCAGACCGTTCTCGCGCAGGAACTTGATGCGGTCGTTCCAGGGGCCCTTGTCGGCGTAATAGAAATTGGTGTTGGACAGGATCAGCTTCTCGATACGGTCGGGCGCATTGGCGCCGAGCCATTGCCCGACCATGCCGCCCATCGACAGGCCGCACCAGTTGGTCTTTTTGATATCGAGCGCATCGAGAACGGAAATCACGTCGCGGCCGAACCGCTCCATGGAATAGGGGCCCTGCGGCACGCCGGAGCGGCCATGGCCGCGGCGGTCATAGCGCACGACCCGGAAGTGCTTCGACCAATCCTCGACTTGGTCGTCCCACATGCTCAAATTGGTGCCGAGCGAGTTCGACAGCATCAGTGCGGGCGCGCTGGCGCTGCCTGTGACCTCGACATAGATCGGGCAGCCATCGTCGGCATTGATGATCGGCATGAAACTCCTCCCCCCAAGCGCATGGTTTTTGATTAGAGCGGCGAATTGTATCGGTTTGGCGTGGCCGACACACTTAATGCGGACCGCGCCCGCTGCATAGCTCTTTTCAGCGGGCTCGCGAGGGCTTAAGTCGTGGCCCCAGGTTTGGTGGGGCCTGTTGCGGCCCGAGGGTTCGAAGGAGACGACGCCGATGGCGATGGTGATGACGGGGGAGGTTCAGCTTGCCGCGACCCGCGAGGTGGTGTTTGCAAAGCTCAACGATGCCGAGGTGCTCAAGGCCTGTATCCCCGGCTGCGAGGAGCTCAACAAGATTTCCGACACCGAATTGCAGGCGGTCGCCGTCACCAAAATCGGTCCGGTCAAGGCGCGCTTCAAAGGCAAGGTGCATCTGACCGATTTGGACCCGCCCAACGGTTACCGGATCTCCGGCGAGGGCGACGGCGGCGTGGCCGGATTTGCCAAGGGCGGCGCGACGGTTGCGCTGACCGAAAAGGACGGCGGCACGCTGCTGACCTACAATGTCGAGGCGCAGATCGGCGGCAAACTTGCCCAACTCGGCCAACGCCTGGTGAACGGCGCGGCCAAGAAGATGGCCGACGATTTCTTCAAGAACTTCGCCGCTGCGGTCAATCCGGCGGTTTCCTGACGAACGAGAAAACCGCCCGGTTCAGGGCGGTTTTCGGTTTCGGCGTTAGAGCGGCCGGCGGCGATCGCTCACGGACAGGGGTGACGGTAGCCGTCATATCCGAGATAGGTGCCCGAGGCCGGGTCGTAGGACTTGAACCGCGACAGGCAGTAGCCGACCGAGTCGCCGTCGACCACATAGCCCGGCTCGTAATAGCCCGGGCCGTAGCCGTAATAAGGCCGCTGCGCCGCGAGCACGCCGCCGAGGAGCGCGCCGGCGGCAAAGCCCGCGAAAGCGCCGCCGCCACCGCCGCGATGGTGCCCGTAATAGTGGCCGCCGTGCCCCCGATACTGCGCGTCGGCGGAGGTGACCGCCAATACGCTCGATGCGGCGAGGGCAAGCGCCGTGATACCCGCCATGATTTTAATGCGCATTGAATGACCCCTTTGGGTGGTGATGTCTCTGGTAAACCAAAGCTTCTGGGCGGCAGAAGTTCCGTAAATTCGCCGTAAGGTGCTCTGAAAGCGGGCCGATCACCGCGGTTTGAGCCATTTCACCCCTTGGTATCCCTTGACCCGGTATGTGGTGGGGGTTCAAACTTGTTAGCGTTCCAAGGAGCTGTCGGGCCAAAATCGGCTCGATTCACACCCTGGACGCCGGCGCCCACAGTGGGCGCGGCGAAAAGAGGGCTTTTGGCCCCGAATTGGGAGGAAGTCATGCCCGCCGTATCCATGACGGTGAACGGTAAAGCCGTCACCGGCGATGTCGAAGCGCGCACTTTGCTGGTGCAATTCCTACGCGAACAATTGCGGCTTACCGGCACACACGTGGGTTGCGATACCTCGCAATGCGGCGCCTGCGTTGTGCATGTCGACGGTATCGCGGCCAAGTCCTGCACGCTGCTCGCGTTGCAATGCGAGGGCGCCAAGGTCACCACCATCGAGGGACTGGCGGAGCCGGGCGGTGCGTTGCATCCGATGCAGGAAGCGTTCCGCGAAAACCACGGTCTGCAATGCGGCTACTGCACGCCCGGCATGATCATGGCGGCCATCGATATCGTGCGCCGGCGCGGCAACGACCTCGACGAGCACACCATTCGCGAACAGCTTGACGGCAACATCTGCCGCTGCACCGGCTATCACAACATCGTCAAAGCGATCGCGGCGGGAGCGAAAAACATGGCCAAGGGCGGTGGCGCGCGACAGGCTGCCGAGTAGTTTTGCCGCCGAGTAGTTTTGCTGCCGAATAATACCAAGCGTAGAATTTAAAAAAAATTCAACGGGAGGAGGCCGCCAATGAGCGTCACGGAGAACGCGACCGGAATCGGCGCGGCAGTGCGCCGAAAGGAAGACTTCCGCTTCATTACCGGCAACGGCCAATACACCGACGACGTGGTGCGGCCGGGCGAAACGCGCGCCGTATTCCTGCGCTCGCCGCATGCCCACGCCAAGATCAAAAACATCGATGCCGCCGCGGCCAAGAAAATGCCGGGCGTGGTCGCCGTGCTCACCGGCGCCGATCTCGCCACCGACAAGATCGGTAATCTGATCTGCGGCTGGATGATCCATTCCAAGGACGGATCGCCGATGAAGATGTCGGCGCATCCGGCGCTGGCAAACGGCAAGGTCAACTGCGTCGGCGACGCGGTGGCCGTGGTGATCGCGGAAACGTTGGCGCAAGGGCGCGACGCAGCCGAGAAGATCAAGGTCGACTACGACGTGTTGGAGGCGGTGGTCGATCCGGCCAAGGCGCAAAGCCCCGGCACGCCGCAAATCCACCCCGACATCGCCAACAACACGATCTATCAATGGCATCTCGGAGACGCCAAGGCGACGGCGGCGGCCTTTGCCGCGGCCGCGCACGTCACCAAGCTCGACATCGTCAACAACCGTCTGGTGCCGAACGCGATCGAACCGCGCGCGGCGCTGGCCGAATACGATGTCGGCAATGACAGCCTCACCTTGTGGAACACGTCGCAAAATCCGCACGTGGCGCGGCTGGTGATCGCGGCTTTCGTCGGCATGGCGCCCGAGCATAAATTGCGGGTGATCGCTCCCGATGTCGGCGGCGGCTTCGGCTCGAAGATTTTCATCTATCCGGAAGAGGTCGTCTGTCTGTGGGCGTCGCGCAAGGTGCAGCGTCCGGTGAAGTGGACGGCCGATCGGTCGGAATCCTTCCTCACCGATTGCCATGGCCGCGATCACGTGACCCATGCGGAACTGGCGCTCGATGCCAATGGCAAAATTCTTGGCCTGCGCGCCAAGACGATTGCCAATCTCGGCGCCTATATGTCGACCTTCTCGTCGTCGGTCCCGACCTATCTCTACGGCACGTTGCTGTCGGGCCAATACGACATCCCGTCGATCTATTGCGAGGTGGACGCGGTCTATACCAACACCGCGCCGGTCGACGCCTATCGCGGCGCCGGCAGGCCGGAGGCGGCCTTCGTGGTCGAGCGGCTGGTCGAGGTGGCGGCGCGGCAGATGGATGTCGATCCGGCCGAATTGCGCCGGCGCAATTTCATCAAGAGCTTCCCGCACCAGACGCCGGTGATCATGAATTACGACGCCGGCGACTACGATGCCTCGCTCAAGAAGGCGCTGGAACTCGCCGACGTCAAAGGCTTCGGCAAGCGCAAGCGCGAGGCGGCGCGCCATGGCAAGCTGCGCGGCTTGGGCTACTCGGCTTATATCGAGGCCTGCGGGATTGCGCCGTCGCAAGCCGTCGGCTCGCTCGGCGCCGGCGTGGGTTTGTGGGAATCCGCCGAAGTGCGGGTCAATCCGACGGGCAGCGTCGAAGTCCTCACCGGCTGCCACGCGCACGGGCAGGGCCACGAGACGACCTTTGCGCAACTGGTGTCGGAGCGCTTGGGGATTCCGTTCGAGAACGTCTCCATCGTGCATGGCGACACCGACAAGGTGCAGTTCGGCATGGGCACCTACGGCTCGCGCTCCGGCGCGGTCGGCATGTCGGCGATCGTCAAGGCGCTCGACAAGGTCGAGGCTAAGGCCAAGAAGGTCGCGGCCTATGTGTTGGAAGCGGCGGAAGGCGACATCGAGTTCAAGGACGGCAAGTTCACGGTGGCCGGCACCGACAAGTCGGCGGCCTGGGGCGATGTGGCGCTCAATGCCTATATCGCGCACAAGTTCGCCGGTGCCGATCTGGAGCCGGGGCTGAAGGAAACCTCGTTCTACGATCCGACCAATTTCACGTTCCCGGCCGGCTGTCATATCTGCGAGGTCGAAGTCGACATCGACACCGGCAAGACCGAGATCGTCAATTGGACCGCGATCGACGACTTCGGCACCGTGATCAATCCGATGATCGTGGAGGGCCAGGTGCACGGCGGCATCGCGCAAGGCGTCGGCCAGGCGCTCCTGGAAGGCGCGGTCTACAATAAGGAAGGCCAGCTCGTGACCGGCTCGATGATGGATTACACCATGCCGCGCGCACACGACCTGCCGTCGTTCCACGTCGGCCTGACGACGACCAAATCGCCGTCGAACCCGCTCGGCATCAAGGGCTGCGGCGAGGCCGGCGCGATCGCGGCGCCAGCCGCGGTCATCAACGCCATCACCGATGCGATCGGGAGCGAAGACTTAGCCATGCCGGCCACCGCCAATGCGGTGTGGTCGGCGCTGCAGCGCGCCAATAAACAAAATTCGCCGCGCGCGGCCGCTTACTAGGAGAGACCTATGTCTAATTTCACCTTCCATCGTCCGACCACGGTCCGCCAGGCGGCCGGTCTGTTGGCGCGCAATCCGGAAGCCAAGCTCCTGGCCGGCGGCCATTCGCTGATCCCGGTGATGAAGCAACGGCTGGCGAGCCCGTCGGCGGTGGTCGATCTGTCCTTGGTCGAGGGCATGGTCGGCGTCGAGCAGAAGGGCCGCTCGGTCGTGATCGGCGCCATGACGCGCCATGCCGACGTCGCGACGTCGCCGGTGTTGCAGCAGGTGCTGCCGGGACTGGCCGCGGTGCCGGGCTCGATCGGCGACCCGCAGGTGCGCAACCGCGGCACCATCGGCGGCTCGGTCGCCAACAACGATCCGAATGCGGATTATCCGGCGGCCTGCCTGGGGTTGGGCGCCACCATCATCACCAACAAGCGGCGGATCGCGGCCGACGATTTTTTCACCGGCATGTTCTCGACCGCGCTGGAAGACGGCGAGATCATCACCAAGATCAGTTTCCCGATCGCCAAGAAGGCGGCCTACGAGAAGTTCAAGCACCCGGCGTCCGGCTTTGCGCTGGTCGGCGTGTTTGTGTCGAAGCGCGGCGCCGATATCCGCGTCGCGGTGACCGGCGCAGGCTCCAACGGCGTGTTCCGCGTGAAATCGTTCGAGGAGGCGCTGAAGAAGCGCTTCGCGGCCAAATCGCTCGACGGCATGAGCATTCCGGCCACCGGCATGAACAGCGACATCCATGCGAGCCCGGAATATCGCGCGCATCTGGTGGCCGTGCTGGCGCGCCGAGCCTTGGCCAAGGCGAACGCTTAAAGTCTCGTCGCTGAAGGCTGGGGGATGTGGCGCGTCAGGATCGCATGCGCGATGCATCGAACACACGGAAGGTCCTGCGGCCGCCGGCCTTGGCCGCATAAAGCGCGGTGTCCGCGCGTCTGAATAATTCCGGCGCTTTGCAGTCATCGATCGCTGCGACGCCCACGGAAGCGCCGATCTGAAAGCTCCGGCCGTTGTGTTCGATTGGGCGCTTCATCTCTGCAATGATCTTGGCGGCGATTTCAGCGGCTTGGCTGTGGTGAGGCGCTTCCAGGAGCACGGCGAATTCGTCGCCGCCGACGCGCGCGACGAGGCTCGCGTTGCAGCAAACCTTTCCGAGCCGCTGCGCGGTCACTCTCAGGCATTCATCGCCGGCTAAGTGCCCCAGGGAATCGTTGACCTCCTTGAATCCGTCGAGGTCGATGAGAAGCAGTGCGCCGACGGCGTTCTGGCCAGATTTGCTTTTGAACACCTGTGAAAGGTGAGCCTGAAATTTGTTTCGATTTGCCAGTCCGGTCATTTCATCGAATTCAGCAAGATACTTGTTGCGGTCAGACCGCTCTCTATCCTCGGTGATGTCCTGTTTTATGCCGAAAAGTCTCGTCGGCTTGTCACCGGCGGATTCGACGGTCGCATGAATCCGAATCCATCGGCGGCTCCCTTTCGGCGTCACGATCGCGGCGTCGAGGCTGAAGCCGTTTCGCTCCAGCAGCGCGCGGTTTCTGACGGACTCGAGAGCCTTTAGCGACTCTTCCGGGTAGCATTTGAGAGTCTGCTTGCGCACCAGCGGCGATCCTCTGGGCAGGTCGAACAGGTCATAGGTGCCGTCCGACCAGCTCAGGGCCTCATTGGCAAGATCGCACTCCCACACGCCGAGCCGGGCCGCGGCCGAGGCGTGTTGGAAAATATAGCGGCTGTGGGCAAGGTCGGCTTCGTATCGGCGAATAGTGCGCGCCTGCGCGTCCACGAGCGCGGTCAAGCGCTCAAGCGCCGTGGCCGTTGAATCGTGAGAGAAAGGGTCTACTTCGCCGGTGCGGAACGCGTGCACCTTCGCCATGAATTGTTCCATCCTTGCGTGCAGACAGAGCTTAGGATGGCGCAATTAATGCTTTATGTTCGGAAAGATAACGAATGTGCGTAGCGCGGACCCGATAGATTAAGATTGCCAAGATTGAGTCAATCTTTGCGATGCAATGCCGCGACCGGGTCGCGCGGAGCAGTCTCCGAACTCAAGGCCACGTTGCAAGCCAGCGACGCCGGATCATTTCTTCTGTTTATCGAGCTCCGCCAGCAAATCGTGCAGGTCGAGCGGGTTGGTGAACATGCGCAAACTGCCGTCCGGCTTCTGCGGCCATTGGTCCTTCGGCCGATCCCAATAGAGCTCGACGCCGTTGTCGTCGGGGTCGCGCAGATAGAGCGCTTCGCTGACGCCGTGATCGGATGCGCCGTCGAGCGGGATCTTGGCGACGATCAGCCGGCGCAGCGCGTCGGCGAGCAGCGCCCTGGTCGGATATAGAATGGCGGTGTGGTAGAGGCCCGTGCTGCCCGGGGGCGGCGGCGAACCGCCCAGGCTCTCCCAGGTATTGAGGCCCAGATGATGGTGGTAGCCGCCGGCCGAGATGAAGGCGGCGCCGGGGCGGCTGGTGGTGAGCGAAAAACCCAGCACGCCGCAATAAAAGTCCAGCGCCCTTTGCAGGTCCGCGACCTTCAGGTGCACATGGCCGATCCGCACCCCGGCATCGATAGTGGGCAGGCGGACGGCCTCTTCGGCGGCGGCGGGGCTGGTCATGGCAGCTATCCTTGGCTCGTGGGCGGTTTGGCTGGTGAACGGCGCTTTCGGTGACTAGATGTATGCTGGCGCCTGTATCGGTTAAAGTGTCAGCGAGGATACCTACGAATGTCCATAACCCCGATCCCCGACAGCATTGAAGACACCCTCGACCTGCTGGCTAAGGCCGATTACATCGCCGACCGCTCGCTGGCGACGGTGCTGTATCTGGCGCTGCGCATGGGGCGGCCGCTGTTTCTCGAGGGCGAGGCCGGCGTCGGCAAGACCGAAATCGCCAAGGTGCTGTCGGCGGCGCTCGGCCGCCGGCTGATCCGGCTGCAATGCTACGAAGGCCTCGATATCTCGTCGGCCGTCTACGAGTGGAATTACGGCGCGCAGATGATCGCCATTCGCCTGGCCGAAGCGCAAGGCGAGGGCGACCGCGAGCGGATCGAGCACGACGTGTTCTCCGAGCGCTTTCTGATCAAGCGGCCCTTGCTGCAGGCGCTCGAGCCCAACGCGGACGGCCCGCCGGTTCTGCTGATCGACGAGATCGACCGCACCGACGAAGCCTTCGAGGCATTTCTGCTGGAGGTGCTGGCCGATTTCCAGGTCACCATTCCCGAGCTCGGCACCGTCAAGGCGGCGGCGCCGCCGATCGTGCTGGTGACGTCCAACCGCACCCGCGAAGTGCACGATGCGCTCAAGCGCCGCTGCCTCTATCACTGGGTCGGCTATCCGAACGCCGAGCGCGAGCTGAAAATTCTGCGCGCCAAGGTGCCGGGCATCGCCAGGAAATTGTCCGAGCAGGTGGTCGCCTTCGTGCAGGCGCTGCGCAAGGAGGATCTGTTCAAATCGCCCGGCGTCGCCGAGACGCTCGACTGGGCCGGCGCGCTCACCGAGCTCGACGTGGTCGCGCTCGACCCGGCGACGGTGTCGGATACGCTCGGCGCGCTGTTGAAATACCAGGACGACATTGCCCTGCTCGACGGCACGAAGGTCAAGGCGCTGCTCGACGAGGTGAAGTCGGAGCTAAGGGCTGCGGAGTGACAGGATTATTTCATGTCAAATCTTCCTGTGGATTTAAATATCAAGTTAGAAGCTGACGTCACAAAGCCAGTTAATGACATAACTGCAACTATTGTGAGCGCCGCAAATTTTGTTGGAAGAGTATTGGGTGCGCCGATTGAAGCGATGGGAGGAATTGTTAGCGATCAAATTCAATTTTGGAGGGCACAAAATATTGAGCGATTAAGAGACAAATGGCTTGCGATGAGGATTGAGCGAGGAGTTAGCCCTGAAGCGATAAAATCTCTGCCATTTAATATAGGCGTTCGATTAATCGAGGCTGCTTCGCAAGAAGACAATGACGAAGTGCAAGCTCTTTGGGCGGAACTGTTAGATAAGGCGACCGACCCAAATAATTCTGTCAATGTAAGGCGCGTGCACATTGATATTCTTAGATCAATATCCGTTGCGGAGGTAGCAATTCTGCGGTTTTTATGGTTGCGGAAAAATATTTATGATAGGGACCCGGAGTCTCTCCCCAACCCGGCTATCAGTGATTTTGTAAATAAAGTTTTGAAGAAATATTCTGCGGAAGAAAGAGCTTTGGCGGTCCAAAACTTACGGAGACAACAGTGCGTTCGACTTGCTCCTGATAAATATTCACTCTCTATCGTATCGAAAATCGATGATGTTCTGGCTCACGGAAAGAATGTCGAAAAGTTGCAATTGATATCGGTGTTTAATGCGTTGAGGAACTTAGTGGAGAATCTGAGTGGTATGCACGATAATGATTTCCTCGGGCTCTCTGAAGCCGTCAAGGATAGCCATTCGTTTATCCCGGAAGTATTTTTTGAACTTACAGAGTTAGGTATTGATTTGATGTCGCTGTGCGCGGCTTCGCAGGTCAAACAAAATGCTTGAGCAGCAACCAGCCGCTCGTGCCCAGGGCCGCTTCGCCGAAAACATCCTCTACTTCGCGCGCGCGCTGCGCGCCGCCGGCATTCCGCTGGGGCCCGGCACGGTCCTCGATGCGCTGGAGGCGGTCAACGTTGCCCGCATCGGCGACCGCGACGATTTCTACTGGACGCTGCACGCGGTGTTCGTGAAGCGCCACGAACATACGATCTTGTTCGATCAGGCCTTCCGCATTTTCTTCCGCAAGCGCGGCTATCTGGAAAAGCTGATCGCCTCCATGCTGCCGGAGACGATGCCGGCGGCGAGCAAGGCGCCGCAGCCGGGCGCGCAGCGCGTTCAGGAGGCGCTGTCGGCCGGCATCAACGCGCGCGAGGAAAAGGCGCAAGTCGAGCTCGACGCGCGGCTCACCGTTTCCGATCGCGAGGTGTTGCAGAAAAAGGACTTCGCCCAGATGACGGCGGCCGAGATCGCCGCCGCCCGCGCCGCGATCGCGCGGCTGGCACTGCCGCTCGATCTGGTGCGCACGCGCCGGCTCAAGGCCAACCGCCACGGCCATATCATCGACATTCGCCGCACCTTGCGCGCCAGCATGAAGGCGGGCGGCGCGTTGATCGATCTGAAATATCTAGGGCCCCGCCTGAAGGAGCCGCCGATCGTGGCGCTTCTGGATATTTCCGGTTCGATGAGCCAGTACACGCGGCTGTTCTTGCACTTCCTGCATGCCATCACCGATGCGCGCAAGCGCGTGTCCACGTTCCTGTTCGGAACGCGGCTGACCAACGTCACCCGCGCCATCCGGCAGCGCGACCCCGACGAGGCGCTGGTTGCCTGCAGCGCCAATGTGGCGGACTGGTCGGGCGGCACGCGCATCGCCACGTCCTTGCACAGCTTCAACAAGCATTGGGCGCGGCGCGTGCTCGGGCAGGGCGCGGTGGTGCTGCTGATCACCGACGGGCTTGAGCGCGACCCGGACCAAACGCTGGGTTTCGAGATGGACCGGCTGCATCGGTCGTGCCGGCGGCTGATCTGGCTCAATCCGCTGCTGCGTTTCGAGGGCTTCGAGGCGCGCGCCAAGGGCGTGCGCGCCATGCTGCCGCATGTTGACGAATTGCGGCCGATCCACAATTTAGAGGCCATGACCGACTTGGTGCGCGCGCTGTCGGGCGAGCCCGCCAAGGGCACCGATCCGAAAGCGCTGCTACGAGATGTGGCGTAGACATTTCCCCGTCATGGCCGGGCTTGTCCCGGCCATCCACGTCTTGCTTTGATGCAAGAAAGTCGTGGATGCCCGGCACAAGGCCTGGCATGACGAACTCAGAGACGGAGGTTCGCTATGCTCTCGCGTGACGAAGACATTTTGAAAGCCGCCGAGGACTGGCGCAAATCGGGGCGCGGCGTGGCGCTGGCGACCGTGGTCGAGACCTGGGGCTCGGCGCCGCGGCCGGTCGGCTCCAATCTGGTGATCGACAATGAGGGTAATTTCCTCGGCAGCGTCTCGGGCGGCTGCGTCGAGGGCGCGGTGGTGACGGAAGCCATCGACGTGATCGACAGCGGCAAGCCGAAGATGCTGGAATTCGGCGTCGCCGACGAGGCCGCGTGGAATGTCGGGCTCTCCTGCGGCGGCACCATTCGGGTTTATGTGGAGAAGGTCAGTTGAAGCTCGATATCCTGCACACGCTCAATGCCGAACGCGCCGCGCGCCGCGCGGTGGTGGTCGTCACCGATGTGGCGAACGGCGAGCAGCGGCTGGTGAAAGCCGCCGATGTCGGCAAGGACCCGCTGAAGGACGTGCTGGAAAAGCGCCTGCGCATGGCGAAGAGCGGCATGGAGGAGACCGCGCAAGGGCGCGTCTTCCTCACCGTGCACGTGCCGTCGCCGCAACTGGTCATCACCGGCGCGGTGCATATCAGCCAGACGCTGGCGCCCGTTGGACAGTTGCTCGGCTTTGACGTGACCATCGTCGATCCGCGCACGGCCTTCGCCTCGATCGAGCGGTTTCCCGATGTGAAGGTGATCGCGGAATGGCCGGATGTCGCGCTGCCGCCGCTCAATGTCGATCATTACACCGCCTTCGTCGCGCTCACGCACGATCCGAAAATCGACGATCCGGCCTTGCTGCACGCGCTGGCGCGCGACTGCTTCTATATCGGCGCGCTCGGCTCCAAGAAGACCCACGCCAAACGGGTCGAGCGGCTGAAGGCGGCGGGGCTGAGCGAGCGCGATATCGCGCGCATCCATGCGCCGATTGGCTTGCCGATCGGCGCGGTGTCGCCGGCCGAAATCGCCATCTCGATCATGGGCGAGATCGTCGAACGCCTGCGGAAAAAGCCGGAGGCGGCATGAAGTTCGGCCCGGTTGCACCGCACGATGCGCTCGGCGCCACGGCGGTGCATTCGATCCGCCAGGGCGACCTGGTGCTCAAAAAAGGCACGCTGATCGGCCCGGCCGAAGTCGCCGCGCTCGAGCGGGCGGGCGTCAAGGAGATCGTCGTCGCGCGGCTGGAAGCCGGGGACGTATCGGAGGACAAGGCCGCCGCCGATATTGCCGCCAGCGTGGCGGGCGAGGGCCTGCGCGCCGACCGCGCCTTTACCGGACGCTGCAATCTGTTTGCCGAAACCTCGGGCGTGCTGGTGGTCGACAAGGATGCCGTCGACCGGCTCAACCGGATCGACGAGGCGGTGACGCTCGCCACGCTCGCCGCCTTCAAGCCGGTGGTGGAAGGCGAGATGATCGCCACCGTGAAAATCATTCCGTTCGCGGTCGCCGGCGCCGCGCGCGACGCGGCGGTGGCGGAAGCCGCCAAGGCGAGGCCGGTCATTCGCATCGCGCCCTACAAAGTGCGCAAACTGGGGATCGTTTCGACGTTGCTGCCGGGCCTCTCGCCCAAGGTGGTGGAGAAGACCCTCAATATCACCAATGCGCGTATTGCGCCGGCCGGTGCAACGATCGTGGCCGAGCGGCGCGTCCCGCATGAGCAGACCGCGCTCGCGCGCGCGATCGACGAAGTTCTCAAGGCCGGCGCCGAACTGGTGATCGTGTTTGGCGCGTCCGCCATCGCCGACCGGCGCGACGTCATCCCGATGGCGATCGAGGCGGTCGGCGGCAGCATCGAACAGTTCGGCATGCCGGTCGATCCCGGCAATCTGATCTTGATCGGCAGACTGGCCGGGGTCGCGGTGGTGGGCGCGCCCGGTTGTGCGCGCAGTCCAAAGGAAAACGGTTTCGACTGGGTCTTGATGCGCTTGCTGGCCGGCTTGCCGGTGTCGCGCGCCGATATCACCGGCATGGGCGTCGGCGGGCTGCTGATGGAGATCGTGACGCGGCCGCAGCCGCGCTCGGAACCGGCGCCCGAAAAAGGTCGCAACATTGCGGCGGTGGTGCTGGCGGCCGGACGTTCCACCCGCATGGGCGCGGTCAACAAGATGCTGGCCGAGATCGGCGGCAAGCCGCTGGTGCGCATCGCCGCCGAACAGGCGATCGCCTCGCGCGCCAAGCCGGTGATCGTGGTCACCGGCCACGAGCGTGAGCGGGTGGAGGCGGCGCTCGCCGGTTGCCCCGTGCGTTTCGTGCACAACGCAAACTATGTCGACGGCCTCGGCACCTCGCTGAAGGCCGGCATCGCCGCCGTGCCGGCGGATGCCGACGGCGCCATTGTGTGCCTCGGCGACATGCCGCAGGTCGATCATCGATTGATCGATAGATTGATCGCGGCGTTCGATCCGCAACGCGGCGCGCTGGTGGTGGTGCCGAGCATCGATGGCCGGCGCGGCAATCCGGTGGTGTGGTCGCGCCGTTTCTTTAACGACCTGATGTCGATCAAAGGCGACATCGGCGCCCGCCACCTGATCGGCGGCTATGCCGAGGCGGTCGTCGAAGTCGCGGTCGCCGGCGACGCGGCGCTCACGGATGTCGACACGCCCGAGTCGCTCTCCGCCGTCAAGGCCGAAATCGAACGCGCTTAAGACTCGAATCGTTGATCGCCGGCCGCGACTCACCGCTTAGCTAGGGTCATGGGTCGGGCAGGGTCGATGACGGATACCTATACGCCGGTGATGCGCGCGCTTGTTGTCGCCAGTCTCATGCTGGCGACCGCGTTGCTGATGTTCGTTGCCGTCAACACCGCGCGCGCGGCCGGCGCGCTGGCGATCGGTTCGTGCGGAGCGTTCGGCGAGGCCTATGATTTCCGCACCATCGAGGAAGCCCGCCAGAGCGCGCTGTCGAAATGCCAAGGCGAAACCTGCCGGGTGGTGGCCACGACCAAACACGGTTGCGCCGCCTTTGCGGTCGATTTCGCCAATCCGTGCGGCGCCCATGGCTGGGGCAAGGGGCCGCGGCTCGGCCGCAGTCAGAACGAGGCGCTGCAGGCCTGCTACCGCGACGGCGGCAAGGAATGCGTGATCCGCACCTTCTTTTGCGACGGCAAAGGCTGATATCTCGCCACTCCTTCATGCCTGGCTGTCGAGCGGCCCGCTCCGGGCTCTTAACGCATTGATTTAACGGTGTGATCTCTGCGCTTGCGCAGCGCCGCGGCCCGCGCTATAAATGACTGACCAGTCAGTCAGTCAGTATCATGAAACCGGACAAAACCCCTGCCGCCAAGAAACAGCCGCGCCGCAAAAGCGCGGCCGCGCGGGCGTCGCGGGCTGGTCCAGGCGCAAGGGGCGGCGGACGCAAAGCGCGCAGCGCCGGCCGCCGCGAGGCGATCCTGGCGGCGGCTTTGGAAGAATTTTCCGCCCGCGGTTTCGAGGCCACCCGTCTCGACGATGTCGCCAAACGCGCCGGCGTCGCCAAGGGCACGATCTATCTTTATTTCCGCGACAAAGAGAGCCTGTTCCAGGAACTGATCCGCGCCATGCTCACGCCGCTGGTCGGCACCATCGAGGCTATGGGGGCTGCCGACCTGCCGGTGGCCGCGCTCGCCGAGCGGATCGTCGATTTGTTCGTGCGCGAGATCTTCGAGACCCGCCGCGCCGACGTCATCCGGCTGATGATCTCGGAGGGCCGGCGTTTTCCCAAGCTCGCCGAATTCTATTACCGCGAAGTGCTGTCGCGCATCATCGCCGCCATGCGCGCAATCCTGCGCCGCGCCGCCGCGCGCGGCGAAGTCCCGCAGGCTCTGGTCGATTTTCCGCAGCTCATTGCGGCGCCGGGGCTGGTTGCGATCGTCTGGGGCGGATTGTTCGAACGATATGAACCGCTCGACGTGCGCAAGATGATGCGGGCTCATATCGATCTATTGTTCGCCCCGAGGAGGGCAGCATGAGGATGAAGCTTGCCGCTCTGGCGGCGATGATGATGGCAGGCCTCGCGCTCGCCGCTTGCGACAGAGCCGGCGAGCACATGCTGCAGGGCTGGGTCGAAGCCGATCTGGTGTTTGTCAGTCCCGACGAGCAGGGCAGGGTCGAAACCCTCAAGGCGCGCGAGGGCGACCGGGTCGAAAAAGGCGAATTGCTGTTCACCGTCGATGACGACCTGCAGCAGGCCGATGTGGTGGTGAAGAAAGCCACGCTGATCAATGCGCAGCAGGCCTTCGACCGCGCCAAGCAATTGCTTTTGACCGCGACCGGAACGCAAAAGGTCTACGACGATGCGCAAGCCGCGTTGCGTCAGGCCAGCGCCAATCTGGCCTGGTCGGAAACGCGGCTGGCGCGGCGCAGCGCCAAGAGCCCGGCCGAGGGCACCATTCAGCAAGTCTATTACCGGCCGGGTGAAACCGTGCCGGCCGGGCGCCCGGTGGTGGCGCTGCTGCCGCCGGGCAATCTGAAAATCCGTTTCTACGCGGCCGAGGCCGATCTGCCCGCCATCAAATTCGGCGCGTCCGTGAATGTATCCTGCGACGGCTGCGACAAGGGCCTGACGGCGAAAGTCAGTTTCATCGCCCGCAGCGCGGAATACACGCCGCCGGTGATCTACAGCATGGATGAGCGCGCCAAGCTCGTTTTCCTGATCGAGGCGCGGCCCGAACAGCCGGAGAAATTCCGCGTCGGGCAGCCGGTGTCGGTCGGTCTAGCGAAAACGCCGCCGCCATGAGCGCGCAACCGGGTGAGCACGACATCGTCATCGACGTCCATCACTTGACGAAGAAGTTCGATGGCCGGGCGGTGGTGCGCGACCTGTCGATGCAGGTCAAGCGCGGCACCATCTACGGCTTCCTCGGACCGAACGGCTCCGGCAAGACCACCACCATCCGCATGTTGTGCGGGCTGCTCACGCCCGACGAGGGCACCGGCACCTGCCTCGGCTACGACATTTTGACCGAGACCGACCAGATCAAAACCCAAGTCGGCTACATGACGCAGCGCTTCAGTCTTTACCAGGACCTGTCGGTGCGCGAGAACCTCGAATTCATCGCCCGCGTCTACGGCATCGAAAAGCCCGCCGCCGCCGCGCGCGCCGCCATCGAACGGCTCGGCCTCAGCGGCCGCGATGGGCAACTGGCCGGCGAATTGTCGGGCGGCTGGAAACAGCGGCTGGCGCTCGGCGCCTGCACCTTGTCGAGCCCGCAACTCTTGCTGCTCGACGAGCCGACCGCCGGTGTCGATCCCAAGGCGCGGCGTGAATTCTGGAACGAGATCCACGCGCTCGCCGCCAAAGGGCTGACCGTGCTGGTTTCCACCCATTACATGGACGAGGCCGAGCGCTGTCACGAGATCGCCTATATCGCCTACGGTGAATTGCTGGTGCATGGCACGGTCGAGCAGGTGATCGCCGCCTCGCATCTGACCACCTATGTGGTGAGCGCGGACGGCGGCGAGGGGCTCGCCAAACTGTCCGAAGAGCTCACGGGCAAACCCGGTATCGACATGGTGGCGCCATTCGGCACCAGCCTGCATGTCTCCGGGCGCGAAGCGGGCGCGCTGGAGGCGGCGATCGCGCCCTATCGCAAACGCCAAGAGCTCGATTGGAAGCGCTCGGAACCCTCGCTCGAGGACGTGTTCATCGACCTGATGAGCAAGGCGCAGGACAACTTCCAATGACGCACATGATCCCCACCCAAGCGCCAAGCCGTAGGCCGGGCGCCGGCTTTGTGCGCAAGACCTGGGCGGTGCTGGTGAAGGAATTCATCCAGATCAAGCGCGACCGCGTGTCGTTTGCCATGATCATCATGGTTCCGCTCATCCAGCTCATGCTGTTCGGCTACGCCATCAACACCAACCCGCGGCATCTGCCGACGGCAGTGCTGTTGCAGGAGCACAGCGATCTCGGCCGCTCGATTCTGGCCGCGCTCAGGAACACCGAATATTTCCGCGTCACCGAGCTGCCGCGCAACGAGGCCGAACTCGACAAATTGCTGGCGTCCGGCAAGGTGCTGTTCGGGGTCGAGGTGCCGGCCAATTTCGAGCGCGCGGTGCGCCGCGGCGACAAGCCGGCCATGCTGGTGGTGGCGGACGCCACCGATCCGGTCGCCGCGGGCTCGGCGCTGGGCGCGCTCAACCAAGTGGTGCTGACGGCGCTGCGGCACGACCGCGCCATTCCCGACAGCACTGCGGCGCCGTTCGAAATCCGCACGCATTCGCGCTACAATCCGGCCGGCCAGACCCAGCTCAACATCGTGCCGGGGCTGGTCGGCACCATCCTGACCATGACCATGCTGATCTTCACGGCGCTGTCGGTGACGCGTGAGATCGAACGCGGGACCATGGAAACGTTGCTGTCGATGCCGATCACGCCGTTCGAGATCATGCTGGGCAAGATCGTGCCCTACATCATTGTCGGCTTTGTGCAGGCGGCCTTGATCATCGGCATCGGTGTGCTGCTGTTCGGCGTGCCCATCATCGGCAGCCTGGCCGTGCTGGCGGTCTTGAGCACGCTGTTCATCGCCACCAATTTGTCGATCGGCTACACCTTCTCGACCATCGCGCAAAATCAATTGCAGGCGATGCAGATGTCGATCATGTATTTTCTGCCGAACATCCTGTTGTCCGGGTTCATGTTCCCGTTTGCCGGCATGCCGGTCTGGGCGCAGTGGCTCGGCGAGACGCTGCCGCTGACGCACTATCTGCGCATCGTGCGCTCGATCATGCTGAAGGGCTCGTCGCTTTCGGACCTGCATTACGAAGCAGCGGCGATGTTCGGCCTGATGCTGATCGCGATGACGATCGCGGTGACGCGTTTCCGCAAGACGCTGGATTGAAAACGGCGCGCGGGGGCGAATAGCGACATCTCTTTCAAATCACTGCCGCTGCAGGATGCCGAGCCGCACATAGGGGCTGGCGCGGCCATCGGAATCGCCGGCCCAGCCGCCGGCGGCGGTCCATTCGGTCCCGCCGGTCTTCATGGCGGTGAAATGCGCGCCCAGCCGCAAATGGCGGTAACCCTCCGAACTGAAGACCGCAATTTCGGGGCCGAAATAGAATTGGTTGTCGAGCACGCGCCAGCCAAAGGCGAGGCGCATCGAATTGTTGGTGGCGATCGAGGACAGCGAAGCATCCATCGCGGCCATGGTCGTGGCTGTGGGCTCGTACCAGATATCGAACGCCACGCGCAGGCCGACGGCGTGACCGCGCAAGTTGTTGCCCGGATCGTCAGGCCAGAGGCGGTGCTGCTCGATGTCGGGGCCGAAGAAAAACTTGGCTTCGAGATTGCCGCGTTTCATTCGAAATCCCGGCAGCACCTGGATCGTCGTCTCGGCGCCGATCACCTCGCCGCCTTCGACGTTGCCGGTGTTGTAGCGATAAAGCCCGCCTGACAGCAGCACCTTGAGAAGAAACCCGTCTTCGTCGAGGTGGCCGGGCGCTGCGAACATCATGCCGCCATACATGGAGGCGCCGTTGCGCCAGATATCGCGGCCGGAAAATAATATGACGCGCGAATCTTCCTCGTCGGCCGCCCAACTGGGGCCGGCCGATAGACAAAGCCAACAAACGACGAAGGCCGCGGCGGCCAAGACCGCCGCGTAAACGCTGCCCGCACGACGCATCGAGGCCCCCGAGCCCCTGAAACGCCCCGGTTGTAATGCACCGGGATACCACACAACTAAAGCGGGATATTCGGTTGTTGTCCAACGCAATCGCGCTAATCGCGCAATAGTAGCAATGGCTTGTAATTATACCGGAGGTTTGGCGAGCCGGCGCGGCGCACAGCCCATGGTGCGGTGGATCATGGCGGAGAATGCGCTTGGGCTGGCATAGCCGACCGAAGCCGCGGTCTCCGCCACCGAGGCCCCATCCGACAGGCGCGCAAGGCCATCGATGGCGCGCAGGCGCGCCCGCCATTCGGCAAAGCCGAGCCCGGTCTCGCTGCGGAAGATGCGCGCCAGCGTGCGGCGGCTGGCCCCGGCCTGTTCGGCCCAGCGGTCGAGATCGTAATCGATGCTGGAATTGTCCAAGAGCGCGCGTGCCACCCGCAGCGCGCGCTCGTCGCGCGGCATCGGCACCTCGAGCCGGCGTTCGCGCAAGCGTGCCAGCTCGGTGAGGATCAGCCGGGCGACAATACCGCCACGGCCGCTTTCGACGTAGTCGACCGGCTCCTCCAGCAAGGCCAGGATCAGCTCGCGCAACAGGCCGGAAATTTCCACCAGCAGCGGCTGTTTCGGCAGCGCCGCGCAGGCCGCGGCATCGATATAGACGGTGCGCATGTCGAGACGGCTTCGCATGGTGACGCTGTGCGGCAGCTCGGGCGGCAGCCACAGCGCGCGCGCCGGCGGAACGATCCAGGCGACTTGCGCGGTCTCCACCCGCATGATGCCGGTGACCGCATGCAGCAATTGGCCGCGCCGGTGGATGTGCAGCGGGATGTGCTCGCCGAGCGCCCAGGTCTTGGCCATGGCCGCGACCTGGCGCGGGGAGTCGTCCATGTTGCGCCGGTATTCCGGTATGATATTGCTCGGCACGCGGTGTTGGGTCCTTTTGGCCTGTTGGCGACGAAAATCGACCGAACATCGCCAAATGGCAAGGGCTATATTGCGGGCTGCACGAGGATTCTCAACGCGTTTCCGGCCACCCAGGCGCACGTTTCGTCCAAAGACCCCAACCCCGATGAACCCGACCGCCCGCTCCCCCGCCGCCGCGTCCGACGAAGCGGCACGGCTGCGCTCCATCGCCTTCCTCAATCTGGCGCATGGGCTCGATCATTTCGTGCTGCTGATTTATCCGACCGTCGTGATCGGGCTGGAGGTCGTTTACGACCGGCCCTATAGCGAGATGATCGCACTTTCGAGCGCCGCCTTCCTCGCCTTCGGCATTTTTTCACTGCCGGCCGGCTGGCTCGCCGACCGCTGGAGCCGCCGCAATATGATGGCGGCGTTCTTTTTCGGCTGCGGCGTATCGCTGATCGGCATCGGGCTGGCGCCGAACCTGCCGATGCTGGCGGTTGCCATGTCCGGGCTCGGCATATTCGCGGCGATCTATCATCCGGTCGGCATGGCGATGCTGATCGAGGCCTCGGGCGCCAAAGGCCGCACGCTGGCCTTCAACGGGGTCTGCGGCAATCTCGGCGTTTCGCTTGCCGCCGGCATCAGCGGTGCGCTGGCTTATTGGCTGAGCTGGCGCGCGGCCTTTTTCGCGCCGGCCTTGGTTTTGATCGCATCCGGCGTTTTCTATGTCTGGCTCACGCCCGACGACGGCCATCACGCCAAAACGCGGCAGGCAAGGCCCGCCGTGCCGCTGACGCCGAAAGTCGCGGCCATGCTGTTCGGCCTTTTTCTGGTCATCGCGCTGAGCTCCGGACTTGTATTCAACGTGCTGACCATCGCGCTGCCGAAGATCGTCGACGAAGGCATGGCCAAGGACGCGCCGCTGGTGCTGGTCGGCGGCATCGCCACCGGCGTGCTGGTCTGCGGCGCCGTGGCGCAACTGATCGTCGGGCGGGTGGTCGAATGGGTGCGGCCCTATGTGATCTTCGCGATCGTGACGGCGCTCGGCTTTGCCGGCAATCTGTGGGCAACCTACGCCAGCGGATTCCCGCTGCTGGTCGCGCTCGCCATCGCGATTGCGGCGATCTACGGCCAGGTTACGGTCAATGACATGATCCTGGCGCGCTACACCGCCGACGCCTGGCGCGGCCGCGTCTATGCCGTGCGATACTTCACGCTGTTCATCAGCGCCGGCATTGCGATTGCGATGATTTCGCTGCTGCACGAATGGGGCGGCTTCAGCCTGGTCCTCGGCGTCAATTCGATCGTGGCGTTTGCGATGTTCCTGGCGACGCTCGCCCTGGTGTTGCTGATCGTGAGTATCGAGGCGCGCCACGCCGCCGCGCAGCCGGCGGAGTAGCCTTTTTAATCGCGCGCACAAAACAACGGCGGGATCAGGTCTTCGACCGTCACGCGCATGCGCTTTTTCACCAGCGCGGCGATGCGGCTGCGGTGGCATTCGTTCGGGTCGCGCTCGTAGCAGAGCAGGGCGACGCGCTTGCCGGACTTGATCAGGCCGATCAATTCGGCGAGCGCTTCCTGCGCCGCGGGCGTCTTGATGTGCTGGTCGTAGATGCGCCAGAGCGTGTCGAAATCGCCCGAACGCGCCGCCTGGCGGCCTTCCGAAGGCGTGCCGAGTTTCTGCAAATGCAAATAAGGGATGCCGACCTCATCGAGCGAGGCCGCCAACTGGCGCTTGGAAAAGCCCGGCCGGCGCGAGGCTGCCACCGCGCGCGTGTCGATCAGCAGGTCGATTTTGGCGCGCTTGAGCTCGCCCAGCACCGCGTCGGGCTTGGCCTGTTCGTAGCCAATGGTGAATAGCGCGGGCGGCTTGCGGGCCGCCACTTTCTGGGTCTTCTTGGCTGTTGCTTTGGCCATCATTTCAACCGCTCGATCAGCGCCATGGCGGCGGCGGGCGCGCGCAGCTTAGCCTCGTGGATAAAATAGATGAAGACATCGCGCGGCTGTTTCGGCGCATGGATCTTGTCGATGCGCGGCAGGTCTGCCGGCTCGCCGCCCTTGGCCCAGACAGTGGCGCGTTTGGCCCAGGCATCGAGCGCCTTCGGCGGATAGCCGGCCTTGAGCCGCTCATCGCCTTTCTGCAGGCGGGCATAGACGAAATCGGCGGTGACGTCGGCAATCTCGGCGTAGCTGTCGTGCTCGGCGTAGCAGACGGCGACGCCGTGCTTGCGCGCCAAGGCGATGAAAGCGGGCGTCTTGAAGGTCTCGCTGCGCACTTCGACGACATGGCGCAGCGAATGGCCGTCGTGTTTCTTCGGCAGCAGCTCGAGAAACGCGCCGAAATCCTTCTCGTCGAATTTCTTATGTGGCGCGAATTGCCAGAGCAGGGGGCCGAGCTTGGGGCCAAGCTCGGTGATGCCGGAGTTAAGAAAGCGCTTGATGGAATCTCCGGCCTCGCCGAGCACGCGGCGGTTGACCGCGTAGCGCGGGCCTTTCAGCGAAAACACGAAGCCGTCCGGCACCTCGGACGCCCATTTGCGAAAGGTCTTTGGCGTCTGTGTGCTGTAAAATGTGCCGTTGACCTCGATCGAGGTGAGGTGCTCGCCGGCATAGGACAGCTCGCGCGCATGCGGCAGGCCCTTGGGGTAGAACACGCCGCGCCACGGTTCATAGGTCCAGCCGCCGACGCCCGTGTAAATTCTCGTTAAGGTGTTCGTCATGATGCGGTCACAGTGCCGGGCTATGGTGTGTTCAAGTGGTGATGCGGCTGTGTTTTGTATTGTCCTTCACCCGACGGCCACGATGCAAGGCGACGGCGGATGTACCCGCGCCTGTCATTTGTGGTCGTTTTCATTTTTAGACCCCCCGAAACCTGCGCGGCAAGCAGAAGGCCCGGGATTTCTCCCGGGCCTGTTCATTCTGCCGATGCGTACCAGTTAGGAGCCGAACTTCACCAGGAGTCCGGCGCCCGCGTAGTAACTGGTCTCACGGGAGAAATAGATTCCAGCCGGCGTACCTTGAATTGCTCCCGCTCCGGACGCCGGGCCGCTGTAGCTCGGCGCTGAGATTCCGGGAACGCCGCTGTCGTAATTGAGGCCGGCAAACGCTTTAAACGTCGTGTTGGCCCAAGGATGGAATGCCGCATTGATTTCCGCGTTCGCCAGGAATGGCGTCGAGGACGAACTTGCGGATACACTCGATGTGAAGTTGCCGAATGTGCAGAAAGCTTTACAAGCGTCGTTCGCTGACATGGACGTATGACGTCCGGCAAATCCGACAGATCCGCCGACGCCGAGAGTGGCCCAGTTCGTGACGTCCACCTTGGCATCAAGCCCGATTTTTGCGCCCAGGTCGGTCCATCGGACCGAAGAATCAGACGTATAGGATGAGGCGGGGAATTGAGGAAAACCAACGAAGCCGAAGCCCTCTGTAAATCCTTGGCTGTTGCGGCTCTGACCGCCGAATACCGAGAGGGATGGAGTCAGAGTGACCGAGCCGTATTTGAAGTCGCTCGCGCCTTTCAGATTGCCCTGCCACGCCGTGTATGACGACGAGAGAGTCGACGTGTTGTAGCAGGGAGCGCACCCGACTAAGGCTGTCACCAACCCGCTCACGAGCGGCGTCGTAAAAACCGTTCCCGGGGTGCTGCTCGTTGCTTGCGAGGCTTTGGCGTGGACGTAAGACCCGCCGAGTTCGATGCGTGCGTTGGAGCCGAAGAAGGTACCGTGCGGCAGCAAGTATCCGATGCCGCCGGCGCCACCGCCCCCAGTGGCGCGCGGGTCGTAAGTCGTCGTCACGCCGCGATCGACAAATGTGGTCGGGTCGGCGTATTTCATGCCGAGGCCGAATGTCGGCAGCTTGATCGATTGATAGGAGCCGTCGAGCCAAACGTAGTAGCCGCTGGTGTAGACGACAGGCGCGGCTTTGACCGGCATGTCGGCGGCCAAGGCACCGGTGTTAGCGCCCACGCTCACGAGTGCCGCAGCGCCCGCGGCCAGGCCAATAAAAGCAAACTTGCGCACGATCATGCCCCCATGAATTAACGCGACAGCCACGCGGTGACTGACACCCAGGACACTTTCATGCCGAGAATCGCGGCGGTCGTCTTGCAGAGGGCCGCACCCGGTTTTAGTTATTATGTGACTACGCAGATTTCTTTTTGCTGTTGCCGAATTACACGCGGCCCGGCCCGGAAATCGGTTGATCGGAGCGCATGGCCGATTGATCGGCCCGCAAAGCATGGGCGGCCGTAATGCGCGGGAAATTTAGTTATCACGCAATATTCTTTGTCTTAAGCGCATAAGCCGGCGCCGCCTACGATAACAAGTGAGGCTTCAATCGACCTCCTTGCGGCGATAATAGTGGCGCCACCAACTTATGGTATAGTGCCAAATCGAAGAGTCAGTCATGCGTACCTGATCCGTAACGACGAATTCAGCCGGCAGCTTTACAAGGCTGTCGCCAAAGGTCCATTGGAGAACGAATATGCCGCCCTCGCCGGGGCCAAGCATGGGTCAACCGCTGCATTTTTCGACGGATAGTTTGCCCGAGCGCGATCGTATTGCGATCTGGCGCGAGACCTATGGCCGGATGCTGTTCAATGTCGACATCGAACCGGTGGGCGACACGCCATTTCGCGCGGACGTGACATTGCGCGCATTATCCGACGTGCGCATCTCGACCGGATCGCGCACGGAAGCGCGCTACGGCATTACCCGCGAACTGTTGCATAACGCCACCGACATGGTCGGACTTGTGATGATGCGTACCGGACGCGCCTATACGGCGCAGCGCGGCCGTGAAGCGACGATCGAGAAGGGCGAGGCGATCTCGTTATGGACGTCGGAGACCTTGACTCAAACGGTCTTGGACAACGGTCATCACCTCGCCGTTTATATTCCGCGTAAGATTTTCGCGCCCATGGTGCGCGACATCGATGCGGCCTTGTTGCGACCGATACCCGCCGCGACCGACGCCCTGCAACTGTTGATCGACTACGTCACCGCCGCGCAGCGGCTCGACGGCGACCTGTCGCCGGCGTTGCAGCGCTCCATATCCGGGCATCTTTGCGACCTCGTCGCGCTTGCTCTCGGGGCCACGAAGGATGCCGCCGAGATCGCGCAGCTGCGCGGCCTGCGCGCCGCGCGGGCGCAGCAGATATTTGGGCAAATCGAAGCGAATTTCGCCAGTCAAGGATTTTCCGCCCACGAAGTTGCGCGCAAGCTCGGCGTATCGCCACGTTATGTCCAGGATCTCCTGCAAGAGACCGGGTCGAGCTTCACCGAACGGGTCATGGAGTATCGTCTGCAGCGCGCTTGCCAGATGCTCGCAGCGCGGCATAACGATGCGCTTAAAGTCAGCGACATCGCCTACTCTTGCGGCTTTAGCAATGTGTCGTATTTCAATCAGGCGTTCCGCCGCCGCTTCGGTGCGACGCCGACGCAATATCGTGGGGGCAATAGCGGCGATCACGATGCCTGAGCAAGCCGGACCGGGGACCCGTCAGGGAAAGCCCCGGGAAAACCCCGGCGCTTTTTTTCTGAACCGCGCGGTCGCGGCGTCTAGAAGCGGTAGTTCAACCCCAGGCGTGCGAGGCTGACGACGGTGCGGCCGTAACCGACGGTCATCGACGCAGGGGTCTCACCGGGAAGGAACACCGCCGAAGCCGTATCGTTAAACGATTGGCTGTCCAGGCTCACATAGAGATATTCGGCTTTGAGGTTGACGTTTTTCCACACAGCGTATTCAAGTCCGCCGCCGACCGTCCATCCGCCGACTATTTTGCTCGATGATCCGGAAAAGCACGTCGCAAATGCGGTGCAATTGATGCCAAACCCGCCGAGGCCGCCACTGACAAGAAACCCACCGGGGCCGGTGTTCACGTAACTCCCGGTTCGCTCGACGCGGCCGTAAGCAAATCCGCCCGTGACATAGGCCAACAGATTGTCGGTCGCAAGATAGCCCAGACGGGCTCTCACGGTGCCGAACCATTTGATATGTTCGTCCAATGTCGTCGTAAACGGCACCGGCGCAAGCAGCGGCATGAGGCCGGTGCTCGAGCCCGAGCCGTTGATGTCCGAGAAGTTGAAATCGGTCTCCAAGCCGGCGACCCAATTGCGGTTGAATTGCCAATTGTAACCTAACTGCAAGCCGCCGAGCACACCCGACGTCTTGTAGGTTGTCGGCGACGGGCCGCCGCTAAACGTAAACCATAGTGCGGAAGCCGGATCGTTCGCCGTATAATCGGCGTCACGATTGCCCCATCCATAGCCGAGGTTCGCGCCGATATAGAATCCGGTCCAGCTTGGCGCGACCGCAACCGGCGCCTTGTAGACAGGAGCTTTCATGTCGGCGGCAAAAAGGCCGCACGGAAATGCAAAGCAAAGTGCGGTCCCCATAACGGCCGCGGAGAAATACGAGCGCACGGTTTGGGCCCCCCGAAAGACGATGGCTGGCCCATGGCTGGTCGAATGCTAAAGGCCCTTCGTTACACAAACACGGCCTGAATGTCGGGTCTTGTCCGGCGGCGCGCCGGATTGGTACACACGCCGGTTATCCGCCTGCTTTCAAAGACTTTCTGCACGGCGTGGCACGATTGCAACGGT
Organism: Hyphomicrobiales bacterium; assembly: GCA_038206805.1. GTDB lineage: Bacteria > Pseudomonadota > Alphaproteobacteria > Rhizobiales > Xanthobacteraceae > Pseudolabrys. The sequence goes on from JBBRAL010000003.1 coordinate 36,464, forward strand.
GCGCTCATCTTCTGCGCAAAATGATTGAACGATTGCCGGTTAAGATTGGATTTAACGCAGTTGAAGCGCGACGCACTGCATCGGTGTCGACGCGGCTGGTTTTGCAACGGCGAGACTGCTGAAATAAGGTATTACATCAAGGGGGCGAGGTGGCCGTTCGACGCGGCTGCGAACGGCAAATGCGGAAATTCGTGTTTTCATCGGACGACCTGCCGGCCGCTGTGAACGAGCAGGCGCGGTTTAAGCTTTGGCTGGACAGGTACGTCGCAACCTTCGGCGATTGCACAATGCGGGCGGCCGAATCGGTGCCGTTCGCGATGCGCTCGGAGTTCGCCTTGTTCGGCGACGTCGCCGTCTTGCAAGCCTCCGGCACGATTGTCGCCGCCGCGCGTAACAAGCAGCAGGTCGCGACCGACAAAAATGACGATTTCATGTTTGCATTCAACTGCGGCGGAACACTCGCGCAAGTCAGCCAGCGCGGCCGTGAACTCGAGGCCGGTCCCGGCCACGCCATGTTGTGGACGATGGGAGAAGCCATGACGACCCGGATGTCGGGCGTTGGCTGGACGTCGAGCGGCCTGAATATTCCGGCCAGCCGATTGCGTGCGCTGGTGGCGGACGTCGACGATCTCGTGTGCAAGCCGATCGAGGCGGACACGCCGGCAATGCGTCATCTCGCGCGCTATCTGGATTTCCTGATGAACTCCGACGAACTCGACGATCAGCCCGAGATGGCCGACCGAATCGGGGTGGTGCTGGTCGACCTCGTCGCGCTGGCGCTCGGCGCCGGCCGCGACGTTGGCGCGCTCGCGCCCACGCGCGGCTTGCGTGCCGCCCGCGTGCAGGAAATTCTCGCCGCGATCAAGGTGGGCTTCAGCGATCCGACTTTCTCCGCCGTCACTGTCGGGTTCAAACTCGGCCTGTCCGCGCGCTACGTGCAGGAGCTGTTGCAGGAGACCGAGGCGGGCTTCACCGCCCGCGTGCTCGAATTGCGCCTGCAAAAAGGGCGCGCCATGCTCGAAAGCCCCGCCAACGATCGCCTCAAAGTGAGCGACATCGCCTTCGCCTGCGGCTTCAACGAAATCTCTTATTTCAATCGCTGCTTCCGACGGCGCTTTGGCGAATCGCCGAGCCACTATCGCGGCGGCAACGGCGCTCGGAACTGACCGTGGGGTCGTCAAGCAGAAGGCCCGGGAAACGCTCCCGGGCCTTCTTTATTTTTGCAGTGAGGGACGTGAACGGACTTTAGAAGTCCATGCCGCCGCCGCCCATGCCGCCCATGCCACCGCCGGGCATGCCGCCGGCGCCTGCGCCCTTCTTGGGCGGCAGTTCGGCGACCATGGCCTCGGTAGTGATCAAGAGGCCGGCGACCGATGCCGCGCCCTGGATCGCCGAGCGCACAACCTTGGCCGGATCGATCACGCCCTTGGAGACGAGGTTACCGTACTCGCCAGCCTGCGCGTCGTAGCCATAGTTATACTGATCCTTCTCGAGGATCTTGCCGACGATGACCGAGCCGTCTTCGCCGGCATTGGTGGCGATCTGACGGGCCGGCGCCTGGATCGCCTTGCGGACGATGTCGACACCGTGCTTCTGGTCTTCGTTGGCGACCTTGACCTTCTTGAGGGCTTCGGTGGCGCGCAGAAGCGCTACGCCGCCGCCCGGCAGGATGCCTTCCTCGACCGCGGCGCGGGTGGCATGCATCGCGTCATCGACGCGATCCTTGCGCTCCTTCACCTCGATCTCGGTGGCGCCGCCGACGCGGATCACCGCAACGCCGCCGGCGAGCTTGGCCAGACGTTCCTGCAGCTTCTCCTTGTCGTAGTCCGAGGTGGTTTCCTCGATCTGCGCCTTGATCTGAGCGATACGCGACTCGATCTCAGCCTTCTTGCCGGCGCCGTTGATGATCGTGGTGTTTTCCTTGTCGATCATCACCTTCTTGGTGCGGCCCAGCATGTTGATGGTGACGTTCTCGAGCTTGATGCCGAGATCTTCCGAGATCGCCTGGCCGCCGGTAAGGACTGCGATGTCCTGCAGCATGGCCTTGCGGCGATCGCCGAAGCCCGGCGCCTTGACGGCAGCAACCTTGAGGCCGCCGCGCAGCTTGTTGACGACGAGGGTGGCGAGCGCTTCGCCTTCCACGTCCTCGGCCAGGATCAGCAGCGGCTTGCCGGTCTGCACGACCGCTTCAAGCAGCGGCAGCAGTTCCTGCAATCCCGACAGCTTCTTTTCGTAGATCAGGATGTAGGGGTCTTCCATCTCAACGCGCATCTTGTCGGCGTTGGTGATGAAGTAGGGCGAGATGTAGCCGCGATCGAACTGCATGCCCTCGACCACATCGAGCTCGGTCTCAAGCGACTTGGCTTCTTCGACGGTAATCACGCCTTCGTTGCCGACTTTCTTCATGGCATCGGCGAGGAACTTGCCGATTTCGGCGTCGCCGTTGGCCGAGATGGTGCCGACCTGGGCGATCTCTTCGTTCGAGGTGACCTTCTTGGAGTTGGCCTTGAGGTGGTCGACGATGGCTTCGACCGCGAGGTCGACGCCGCGCTTGAGGTCCATCGGGTTCATGCCGGCGGCTACCGCCTTGCAGCCTTCGCGCACGATCGCCGCGGCCAATACGGTCGCGGTGGTGGTGCCGTCGCCGGCCTGGTCGGAGGTGCGCGATGCGACTTCACGCACCATCTGCGCGCCCATGTTCTCGAACTTGTCTTCGAGCTCGATTTCCTTCGCCACCGTCACACCGTCCTTGGTGATGCGTGGGGCGCCGAAGCTCTTGTCGAGCACGACATTGCGGCCCTTCGGGCCGAGGGTAACCTTCACCGCATTGGCGAGGATGTCGACGCCGCGCAGCATGCGGTCGCGGGCATCGACGGCAAATTTGACGTCTTTAGCAGCCATAGTATTCAGCTCCTGTGCGTCATCCTGAGGAGCGAGCCGCGTTTGCGGCGAGCCTCGAAGGATGACTTTAAGTTAGTGGCTGTCATCCTTCGAGGCGCGCCTTTGGCGCGCACCTCAGGATGACGGTTTGCACGTTAGGCGGCTTTCTTCTTGGCGGCGGCGCCGCCTTCGATCACGCCCATGATGTCGCTTTCCTTCATGATCAGGAGATCCTGACCGTCGATTTTCACTTCGGTGCCCGACCATTTGCCGAACAGCACGGTGTCGCCGACCTTGAGGTCGATCGGGATCAGTTTGCCGGCTTCGTCGCGGCCACCGGGGCCGACGGCGACGATCTCGCCCTGGCTCGGCTTTTCCTTGGCGGTGTCGGGAATAATGATGCCGCCGGCAGTCTTTTCCTCGGCATCGATGCGCTTGACGACTACGCGGTCGTGAAGCGGGCGGAACTTCATGGCAGTCCTCCTAAATTATTGAACGATTTTGCGAATTTGGTAGCCGACGTTTCTTGGCCGGCACCTGTATTGCAGGTGGGTGCGGGCGTTTTGGCCCGCAAGGGGCGTGGAGAGGTTTTTTAGCACTCATTGACGGCGAGTGCCAACAATTACTGAAAGTTCCGAAACATCAATGGTTAACGGCGGCTCAGCAAAGGCGCCGGCAGCGGTTAGGGTTGACCATGGCGGCGTTCGGACCGGCAGCGCCAGGATTGTTAGCAAGCCCGCCGACTTGCTGCTAACGCCTTGATTTTGCACAGTTTGTTTACTTTTTTGGCTTGCAATGCCTATTGCCGAGAATGGAAACTGGTGTCCCGGACGATGGAGGGCGCGATGGTTTCGCAAGGCTTTGTGTCGGAAGACTTCAAAAAACAGGTCAATGGCTTTGGCCTGACGACCGCGCATATCCTGTACCGGCGTCCCGATCACCAATGGCTGCTGCAGTCCTATGTCTGGCAGGCCTATGACCTGTTCCCGAAATTTCCCGAGCTGCAGAAGTTCCTGGAGTTCTGGCAGGAAAAGCTGGAAGGCCCGCTGCATTCGGTGCAAGTGGCGCATTGCAAGCTGATCAAGCCGGCCGAGCTCAAGGCGATCAACGGCGAGTTTAGGTTGCATTGATGTCCTTGTTCCTCCCCCTTTCAGGGGAGGGATAAGAAAGCGCACGCTCCGCGCATTCACTGATTCAAGTTTCAAACGGCCAAGCATCATCGCCCGAGATGTTGCGGCCCCGGGAAGGCCGTATCCCCTTTTTCCGTTTCCCCATGAGGGGAATGGAGCGCCGGGAGACGCCAGGGGTTTGCGAGACCCCTTTGGGCGGCCCTTGCGATCGGGCCGCCTCGCGCGCCGATACGAGACAGGTTTGCGAGACCTGCCCCGAGGCGCGCGCGCCGCATGCGGAAGGTTTGCGAGGCCTGCCGCCTGGGCGCTGCGCCTCCCGGCGCTCCATCACGACGCGCGTTGTCGGCGCGCCGCACCTTGCTCCGCCATCGCGCGTCTCTAGATGACGCCCTCTGCGAACAAGGCGCGACCAATATAATTGCGCCGGAGCGAGCGGGGATAAGTTTTTGTGCGAAGTTTCCGCGCCTGTGTCGCTGCCGCCACAGGCAGCGAGTCGCTCGACGCATGGCCGGGCCGCCGAACTTGCGCGCCGCGCCTCAAGTAATCTTTGGATCCGGTCTGCAAACCGGTTCGCCGGTGCGCGCGAACATGTCGTGAAAATCGAAAGTCCGCCGGGCCATCTCAAACGTGCCGCCGCTGTGACCGGACATTGTCAGCGTCAATGCGTCGTCGCGCCGATGCAGGGTGGCCATAATCCCATAAGGCTCGGTTTCCGCCGCCAGTTGCAGACGGCCTTTGAATTGCACCTGATCGGGGCGCTGGTCGCCGGCATCGAGCCGCAGCGCGGTGCGACCGCATGAGCTTCCATTGGTGACGACGACCCCGCACCAGCCATTGCCGCAGCGCGAAACGTCAAGGGTTAGGTTATGTTGCTTGGCCAGCCAGCGGCCGGCGAAATCGCCGGGCGCAACCGCCGCATTTGCCACGCTGGCACCATAAATAATCGCCATCGTCGCGATGGCGAACAAATCCAATGCGATGACGCGCATGAGCCATTCGGTAAATCTAAGCCCCGCCCGGTTGCCGCCTCGGCTGGGCGCAGCTGTGCTTGGGTTCATCGTTCTCCTCCTTTGTATTCCCGCGGCGCTGACCGCGCTGGCACTCGGCTTTGGGCTGCTGCCGCTACCTTACGAACTATTTCTCGTGTTGCGGCGGCTGCCGGTCGTATTTCCGCTGCACATGACCGCATCCGGGCTGGCGTTAATTCTGATCCCGATCGCGGCATTTACACGGCGCCACAGCGGCATCCATCGGGCGGCGGGGCGCATGGCGGCAATTTGTGTCGCCACCGGCGGAATGACGGCGCTGTCCGTTGCGCTGGCGAGCGAAGCTTCCGCCGCAGCGCGTGCCGGATTCTTCATGCAAGGGCTGACCTGGATCGCGCTCCTGAGCCTAGCGATCCTGGCGATTCGCCGCCACCAGCGGGCGCTGCACGCGCGCCTGATGATGGCGATGGCCGCAGTGGCCTCGGGCGCGCTCTGGCTGCGTCTGGTCCTGGCCAGTGCCGCCGGGACGGAATTTTCGTTCGAGACGGTCTATGCCGTCGCTGCCTGGGCCTGCTGGTTGATTCCCTTGGCATTGGCGTTCGCCGTGCCGGCGCCGACGGTGCAGCCCGGACAGCAAATGCCGCCATTGGACGGGTAACGTCTCGCTCCGCCATCGCGAAGCCCGGTTCGGCGGGCGAAGGAAGGTCGGATAAGATCATGCGCAAATAAAATGTTAGGGACGTAACTGATTCAATCTGTCTGGGTCAGACTCTAAGCCGTAGCGCCGCCTGATCCCACAACCGACCGATTTCTCCATGAAACGTTTCCTCCCGCGCATCGCCCTGATGCTCGGCAACTTCGCCACCGGCCTGTCCGTCCTGGCGCCGGCCGGAATGCTGGCGGTCTTGGCCGACGGACTGGGCGTCGGTATCCGCGACACCGGGCTGCTCGTCACATTCGGCGCAGCAATCCTGTGCATCGGTTCGCCGATCGTCGCCTGGCTGACGACGCGGGTAAACCGCCGTTTGCTGCTAGCCGGTACCTTGGCCATTTTGGTCGCGGGGCAGGCGGCCTCCGCCTTTGCGCCGAATTACGCCGTGCTGCTGGCGCTGCGGATTGCCATGCTCACTTTCGCCGCGATCTATACGCCGCAGGCCGCTTCGACCGTCGCCATGATCGTGCCGGCCGGCGAGCGCGCCGGTGCAATCGCCTTCGTGTTTCTCGGCTGGTCGCTGGCGATCGCCGGCGGCCTGCCGCTGATCGCGTTCATCGCGGCCGATTTCGGCTGGCGCGCAGCCTATGGCGCGGCGGCGCTCGCCTCCCTGGTGCCGTGTATCCTGCTGGCGTTCACGCTGCCGGCCGATCTGCTCGGTCATCCGCTGTCGTTGCGAACTTTCCAGGTCATCGCGCGCCATCGCAAAATTCTGCTTTTGCTGCTGATCACGATTTTGCACACATCTGGCCAGTTCACGGTTTTCATCTATCTGGCGCCGCTGTTGCAGCGTCTGACCGGCGTCGGGCATGAGGTGGTGGGCCTGTTTTTCGCCGTCTACGGCGTTGCCGGTTTCGCGGGCAATGTGATGGCGACCCGCATCGTCGGCGGCCTTGGCGCCTGGGTGACGTCGCTGGTGTTCCTCGGCTTGACCTTTACCGGCATGCTGCTGTGGGCGCTCGGCGCCGGTTTCCTGCCGGTGATGGGCATCGGCATCCTGCTGTGGGGCCTCGGCTTTGCCGCCACCAATTCGATGCAGCAGGCCCGCCTGGTGCAGGCCGCCCCGGACATGTCGAGCGCCTCGGTCGCGCTCAATACCTCGGCGCTTTACACCGGGCAGGCCATCGGCTCCGGCCTGGGCGGCATTCTGTTCAGCCTCGATCTCGCCCGCAGCATTGGCTTTATCGGAGTGGTGTTTGTCGGTCTGGGGATCGCGGTGTGGAGCATCACGCGCGACCGCGATGGCGCGGCGGGCTAGAGCGTGATCCGATTAGATTGAATCACTGTGCTTGCCTAACATTTTGCTTGCGCATGATCTTTTCCGAAAACCGGTACCCACTTTTCGGGATCATGCGCTAGTTCAACACCCCGACAATCGCCCCCATCAGACACGTCGTGAGCGTGCCCGAAACGATCGACTTGAGCCCAAGCGAGAGAATGTCGGCGCGGCGCTCCGGCGCCATCACCGTCAGGCCGGCGATCATGATGCCGAGCGAGCCGAAATTGGCAAAGCCGCACATGGCATAGAGCATGATCAGCCGCGAGCGTGGATCGAGCGCATCGGCCGGCAGCTTGGCGAGTTCGAGATAGGCGATCAGTTCGTTGAGCACGGTCTTGATACCCATCAGGGAGCCTGCGGTGACGGCCTGATCCCACGGCACGCCCATCAGCCAGCACACCGGCGCCATGACCAGGCCGAGCATCCTTTGCAACGTGATGGCGCCGCCGGCCAGCTCCGGCAGCAGACTCAGAATCGCATTGGCCAGATGCACCAGCGCCACCAGCACGATCAGCATGGCGACGATATTGAGCAGGAGTTTGAGCCCGGCCGCGGTGCCGCGCACGATGGCATCCATGGTGCTGTCGGCCACCCGGCCGATCTCGATTCGGCCGATGTCGCTGCGCTCGCTCGCCAAGACCGGCACCATCAATTGGCTGATCAGCAGCGCCGCCGGTGCGCTTAAGATCGAAGCCACCAGAATATGTCCGGCGACGTCGGGAATGGCGCTGCGTAGAATCGTTGCGTAAAGCACGAACACGGTGCCAGCGATGCCGGTCATGCCGCCGGTCATCACCATGAACAATTCGCCGCGCGAGAGCTTGGCAAGGTAGGGCCGGATGAACAGCGGCGATTCCACCATGCCGAGGAAAATATTGGCGGCGGTGGACAGCCCGACTGCGCCGCCGATGCCCATGCTTCGCTCCAGCACCCACGAGAAGCCGCGCACCACCGGCGGCAGGATGCGCCAATAGAACAACAGCGTGGTCAGCACGCTCATCACCAGGATTATCGGCAGCGCCTGGAACGCCAGCACGAATTCGGCGCCCGGCGTTTTCAATTCGAAAGGCAGGGCGCCGCCGCCGACATAGCCGAACACGAAGGATGTGCCGGCCTGCGTTGCCGCGCTCACCGCGTCGACCGCGCGGTTGATGCCGGCGAAGGCAGTTTTGATCGGCTGCACTTTGAGCAGCAGCAAAGCGGTGACGATCGTCACCAGCAGCGCAACGCCGACTCTTTTCCAGTCGACCGCGCGGCGGTTTTCGCCGATTGCCCAGGCAAAGCCGAGCAGTACGAGGATTCCGAGCGCGGATTGCAGGTGTTGCATGCCGGTAGGTCCCAATCCGCAGGGGTTGAGTCGTTGTATTATTGCAACATATGGGAAGGTTGTCCCCAGCACATCGGTAATTGAAAACCGTATTTTCTAGACACGCCACGGTAGGCTGGCGCTATATCGACCAGAATCAATTGGGCACGGCCACTAGGGGGAATATCGATGCGTCAATTCGTCGCCGGTTTATTGGCTGCAACGACGCTGGGAATCGGCGTGGCGGCCGCCACCGACCTGCCGGTTCGGGTGGCGCCTCGCGTGGTGCAGGCACCGGCGCCGATGTATTCGCCCATGCCAGTCTATAATTGGTCCGGCTTTTATGTAGGCGGGCACATTGGCGGCGCCTGGAGCAACGCGACCACATCCGACCCCACTGGCGCAAACTTCGCGCCAGCCGGTTCGAATATCAGTAATAATGGCAGTGGCTTTATTGGCGGCGGACAGATCGGATACAATTGGCAGCGCGGCAATTGGGTGTTCGGTGTTCAGGGCGATATGGCTTGGACCGGCATCAATGCCAGTGCGGCGGATCCATTCGTCCCCGGCCTGACCTTTAACGGCAAAGTCAGCTGGCTCGGCACCGCCACCGGGCGGATTGGCTACGCGTGGAATAATGTTTTGCTGTACGGCAAGGGTGGCGGCGCCTGGGTTAATAACAAGATTAGCGGCAGCGGCGCGGGCGTCAGTGTCACAGGCACCAATACGCGAGCGGGATGGACGGTCGGCACCGGTGTGGAATATGGATTTGCGCCAAACTGGACGACATTTATCGAGTACGACTACGTCGGACTCGGCACCAGCACAGTCACGCTTACAGGCACCGGTATTTCCGCGCCGGCAAGCATCAAGCAGAACATCTCGATCGTGAAGGCTGGGATCAACTATAAATTCGGCGGCCTGTAATTAAAATCTCACATCCGTGATGCTTCATACAAAACCCCGGTTCTAGCACCGGGGTTTTGCATTTTGTCTGCCATGACAGCAAAGCAGCGCTTGCCAACGCGTTCCAGTCGAGCAAGATGCGCAACTGCCGGGGCCAAGGCAATAAACGGAGGCCGCATGGCCCGCATCCGCTTCGATTTCGGCGCGCTTACGCTCGACGCCGAACTGCTCGACACGCCGACCGCCAAGGCGATCGCCGCCGCGCTGCCGATCTCGTCCTCGGTACTGACCTGGGGCGAGGAGGTCTATTTCGACGTGCCGCTTGAGGTGCCGCGCGAGCCCGACGCCCGCGCCGTGATTGTGCCGGGCGAGATCGCCTTCTGGCCGCAGGGCCCGGCCATTGCCATCGGCTTTGGCCGCACGCCGATTTCCAAGGGCAACGAGACGCGGCTGGCCAGCCCCTGCAACGTATTCGCAAAGGCCATCGGCAGCGTGAAGGTGCTGGCCAAGGTCAAGACCGGGGTCAAGGTTGAGGTTACGGCGCTGCCCTAACAATCCATCGGCTGGAACTTATGTGGTAGGTCAACGTGACCGGACACATCAGCGTTAGGAAATACGATGGCCAGCGACGATAAGAAAACCAAAGCCAGCCCGGCGCCAAAAAGCGAGCCGGCTGCCAAGAAAGACGCGGCGCCGGCGAAAAAAGACGCGGCTTCTCCGAAGGACAAGAACGCGCCTGCTGCAGAGCCAGCAAAAACCGAGAGCAGCGAAAAAGCCGCCGACCCATCCGCGGGCTATAGCCGGGGCGAGGGCCAGAAACCGGTTTCGCAGGCCTACAAGGATAACTGGAACGCGATTTACGCCAAAAAGGCCAAGAAGAAAAAGAAGCGGTAATTTAGAGCAGATTCCGATTGCGTCGACCCAGATTCCGCTCATTCCCGCGCAAGCGGGAATCCAGAGACAAGATCGCAATACCAGCAACCTTAGCTCTGGGTCCCCGCTTTCGCGGGGGCGAGCGAATGATTCCATGCAAACGGAAACCGTTCTATCCCCGCCCGACAAACGGCATGCTGTTCGCCATCACCGTCATGAACAATACATTGGCGTCGAGCGGCAGGCTGGCCATGTAGACCACGGCGTTGCCGACATGCTCGGCGTCCATGCGCGGCTCGATCTTTTTGCTGCCGTCCGGCTGCAGCACGCCGTCGCCGGTCGCCATGCGCTCCGTGAGCGGCGTAATTGCATTGCCAATGTCGACCTGGCCGCAGCAGATGTCGTATTTGCGGCAATCGAGCGATGTAGATTTGGTGAGGCCGGTGACCGCGTGCTTGGTCGATGTATAGGCGACCGAGAACGGCCGCGGCGCGTGCGCGGAGATCGAGCCGTTGTTGATGATGCGGCCGCCGCGCGGCTTCTGATCCTTCATGATCTTGATGGCTTCCTGCGTGCACAGGAACATGCCGGTAAAATTGGTGGCGACCACGTTCTGCCAGGTCTCGAACGGCAAGTCCTCGAGCGGGACCGGCGGCGCGCCGATGCCGGCATTGTTGAACAGCAGATCGAGCCGGCCGAAGCTCGATTTCACGGTGGCAAACAGGGCCAGGATGGATTCGCGTTTCGACACATCGGCCGGCACCGCCAGCGCCTGGCTGCCTGCCGCGTTGACCTCACCGGCGACCTTGTCGAGCATCTCTTTGCGGCGGCCGGCCAGCACCAGGCTGTAGCCGGCCTTGGCCAAAGCAATGGCCACCGCGCGGCCCACGCCGGTTCCGGCGCCGGTTACCAGTGCAATTTTCGCGGACGCAGTCATTGGATTTCCTTCCCCATAAATTGTTTGGGCAAGGCCATATCACAAAAACACGCGCGCGGCTGCCCTCTCCCCGTGTGCGGGAAGAAGCGAACTAGCCGGCCAGCGCCGCGGCCGTTTCGATCGGCTGGAACGGCTCGGCCGACCGCAGCCGCGCGGTGATTTCGGCGGCGCTCACCGCCTTGCCGAAACGGAAGCCTTGCATGTAATGCACGCCGGCCGCGCGCAGAAACAATTGCTGGTCTGCGGTTTCCACGCCTTCCGCCGTCACCTTCATGCCGAGACCGCGGCCCAGGCTCACCACCGCGTGCACAATGGCCGCGGCGTCGGCGGCCTTTTCGATGGCGAGCACGAAGCTGCGGTCGATCTTGAGCTTGTCGAACGGCAGCCGGCGCAGATAGAGCAGGCTGGAATAGCCGGTGCCGAAATCGTCGAGCGCCAGCCGCACGCCGAGCGCCTTGAGCTGCAGCATGCCGGCTTCCGTCGAATCCACATTGCCGAGCAGTACGGTTTCGGTGAGCTCGAGTTCCAGCCGGGCCGGATCGAACTCGGTTTCCGCCAAAGTGCGCTCGACCAGCTCGACGAAATCGCTGCGGCGGAATTGCAACGGCGAGACATTGACCGAGACGGTCAAGCCCGGCCAGGCCATGCCGTCGCGGCAGGCCCGCTTCAACACCCAGGCGCCGAGCGGGATGATGAGGCCTGAGTGTTCGGCGGCGGCAATGAATTCGCTCGGCGGAATCTCGCCGCGTGTGGGATGCGTCCAGCGGCAGAGCGCTTCGACGCCGACCACGGTCTCGCCGTTCTTGTTGACGATCGGCTGATAATGCAGTTGCAGGCGGTCGTTCTCGATGGCCTCGCGCAGGTCGCCTTCGAGCAGCTTGCGGCTGGAGAGATCCGCATCCATTGCCGCGTCGAAGATGCAAGCGCGATTGCGGCCCTCGTTCTTGGCGCGGTAGAGCGCCATGTCGGCATAGCGCATGATATCGGCGGCGCCGGCGCAATTGCGGTCGATCACCGCGATACCGATCGAGGCGCCGATGGAAATGTTCTGTCCGCCGATTGCGTAGGGCGCGCAGATCGCGGCGATGATGCGCTGCGCGAGGCTCATCATCGTCGCGCTGTCGTGACTGACCGAAGAGAGCACCGCGAATTCGTCGCCGCCGAGCCGCGCCACCAGGTCGCCGCCGCGCAGAGTATGTGACAGCCGCAGCGTCACGTTACGGATCAACTCGTCGCCGATGGGATGGCCGAGCGTGTCGTTGACGTCCTTGAAGTGATCGAGATCGATATAGAACACGGCGGCTGGCGAGGAGCCGGCACGCACCTCTTGGATGGCCGCTTCCAGCCGCTCGCTGAAGAAAATGCGGTTGGGCAGGCCGCAGAGCGGATCGTGCATGGCCAGATGCCGCAGCCTCGATTCGCTGGCGGCGATCGCGGACGCGGTGCGGCGCATGTAGCTCAGCACGAAAGCGGCGAGCAGCGCGAAGCCGGCGAGCGCGACGGCGATGAACGGTACGACACTGTGTACGATCTCGGCGCCGGGCTGTTTGGGCGTCCAGGCGAAGCGCCCGATCCGGCCGCCGTTCGGGCCAACCAGCTCATAAAGGAAATCGCCGGGGGCAACCTGTTGTTGGTCGACCTGGCGCAGATTGGTCAGCCGCAATTGGGTGGCGATGCCGGAGAGCACGTCGCTGTCGATGAATTTTACCGACATCATGATTGGCGCGGCAGTGTCGAGCGCGGGCGCAATATTTTCGACCGGGCCGACCGCGGCGGCGGCAACGATCGCGGGACGCCCCAGCAGGCGGCGGACGACCGCGGCTTGCGGATGTGCGCCGCCTTCCGTCAGGCTCGCCGAGTTGATGCGGACGGCGTCATGCAAGGCCGGATCGCGTCCGCGCATGTAGTCGAGCAGCGCGGTGAGTTCGGGTCGCGCGATTTCGAACCAGGTCGGCTCGACCGCGCGATGGGCGAACAGCGAATAGGTTAGCTTGTCCTTGCCGTCGAAGACGAAGATGTAATCGTGATGGTAAAAGGTCTCCAGCCAGGTTCCGACGCGCTGCTTTGACCCGTCCGGGTCTGAATTTCCGCGGATGCTGCGGATCGCCATTTCCGAGGAGGCGACGCTCTGCACCTCACGTAATACGCGCTCGCCGTAATTGCCGAGCGCGTTTGAGAATAATTGCGTCTCGCGCTCGATGGCGACCTCGTCGGCGCGCTGGGCGGAGGACAGCACGGCAACCACGATGCAGACGATGGCCACCGCGACGATAACGCCGATCGGGACCACCACGCTCAAGCGTGCGCGATCCCAACTGCTGTATTGCCGTTCGTCGGAGCCGCGCAAGCGCGCCACAGAGGGCAAGGGGGATGTCCCTTAAAGCATCCTAACCATTGAGTTTTTCGGTCTGGAAGCTAGGACGCAATGCTTGCTATTCGCTTGCGTTTTGCCCCGCCGCAAGCCGGCCGGCGCGCCAAAGCGGCAAATCGCGCCAGGTTGTTAACCGGAGGTAAAAACGTAGCGGAGGAAACTTGGCGGCAGCCGTCCTTGGCTGTGCCGCTTGAAGGGAACTCAGCTCGGGCTGCGGTAGGGCGGGCGCGGAATGGCCATATGGGCGGCCCGCAGCGCGCCGGACCAGCGCTCGCGCAGGTCCTGGAAATAGGGCTCGCCCGGCTCGATGCGATAGTTAACCTCGGCATTACAGGTATCGCGGCGCACCACCAGGATATCGATCGGCAGCCCGACCCCGAGGTTGGAGCGCATGGTGGAGTCCATGGAAATCAGGCCGATCTTGAGCCCATCATAAAGGTCGGTGTCGAAACTGATGGCGCGGTCGAGCACCGGCTTGCCGTATTTGTGCTCGCCGATCTGCAAATAGGGGGTGTCGGTGGTGCATTCGATGAAATTGCCCGCCGAATAGATCATGAACAGCCGCAGCTTCCTTTCCTTGATCTGGCCGCCGAACAGGAAAGCGACATCGTGATCGACCTCGGCGGCCTCCAGCGCCTTGCCCTCGGCGTTCTGCAGGTTGCGGATGGTGCGGCCAATGCGCTGGGCGGCCTGGAACATGGTAGGCGCGTTCATCAAGGTTTCGATCTCACCGGTTTCGGGATTTTCGACGCCTTCGGTGAGCGTCGAGCGCACCGACTGGGAGAGCGACAGATTGCCGGAGGAGGCGAGCGCCATGATGCGTTCGCCCGGCTCCGAGTAGATATGGAGCTTGCGGAAGGTGGATACGTTGTCGAGGCCGGCATTGGTGCGCGTGTCGGCGATCATCACCAGCCCGTCGCGCACCAGAATTCCGCAGCAATATGTCATGTGGTCCGACTGCTTTTTGTGTTTCGATGAGTTCCGCGCCGATCCGGCCGCAGGGTTATAGCGGCGCGGCCCCATGTCCGGCAATGTCACCGCGTCCGATCCCGAAGCATGGCTAACACTGTCCGGACACGGTCATGGGCCATATCAATTCTGCGCCTGCTGGTGCGCCTGGTCGACATGCACCGCCACCTTCAATGTTTCGCCGCCACCGCCATAGCGCGTTCCGCGCACCGGCGCCGCGCCGAGATAGTCGAGGCCCGCTGCCACCCGCACATGCGCGTCGGTGGTGGAAATCCCGTTGGTCGGATCGAAGCCGACCCAGCCTAAGTTCTCGACATGGGCTTCCGCCCAGGCGTGGCCGGCCTCCTGCACGGTGACGCCATCGGCGCGGTAGAAATGGCCGCCAATATAGCGCGCCGGGATGCCGAGCTGGCGGGCGGCCGCGATGAAAATATGGGTGAGGTCCTGGCAGACGCCGCGCCGCAGCGCAAAGGCTTCCGCCGCGGTAGTGGCGGCCTGGGTCGGGCTGGTGTCGAAGGTGATCTCGCGGTTGAGTTCCTGCAACAGGCGGTGCAGCAGCGCCAGCGTGTCGACGTCCGCGCCGCTGCCGGCGCGCAGGCTTTGCGCAAAATCGGTAATGGTGGCGTCGGCCTGCGTGAGCGGGGTTTCGCGCAGGAACAGCGCCGGTGGAAACCGCTCGACCGCGCCGTTCACCAGGCCATGCATGTCCTGGGTCTCGACCTCGCCATCGACCTTGACCGACAATTCGCCGAACGGCCCCTCGGCGGTGAAGGAGTGCGTGATGTTGCCGAAGGCATCCTCGTGCTGGTGCAGTAGGCAGTCCTCCGACAGGTCGATGCGCCATGCGACGACATATTGCCCGTCGTGATTGCGCGGGGTGAGCCGCATGATCTGCGTCACGCCGGTCGGCGGCGCGGCGTAGGTGTAGGTGGTCGCGTGGGAAATGCGAATTCGCATGGACAATTGATCGCCGATTCAGGCCGTAGCCGTTCTAACACAAACCGGCGCTCATATCAGGAACTGCTCGGTGATGGCGGCGCCGAGGCGATTATTCTCGGAGATGAATTCGCCGATATATTCGTGCAATCCGCGCTGGAAAATGCCGTCCATGCGGCTGTTCTGCAGCCGCGTGCGGATGCCGCGGGCCTGGCGCTGCGCCGCGCCCTGCCGGCCATAGGCGCCGGCGACCTGATCGAGGTTGCGCACGATCGCCTCGTAGCAGGAGGCGAGCGAGCGCGGCATTTCCTCCTTCAGGATCATCAGGTCGGCCACCAGCCAGGGCTTGAGACTATCGCGATAAACCCAGTGATAGGCGGTGAGCGCGGAGACCGAGCGCAGGATCGCCGCCCATTGGAAATAGTCGAGCGGTCCGCCCACGCGCTCGTCATCGGGCAGCAACAGGTGATATTTGACGTCGAGAATGCGCGCGGTGTTGTCGGCGCGCTCGAGGTAGACGCCGAGCCGCGAGAACCAGTAGGCATCGTTGCGCAACATGGTACGGTAGGCCGAGCCGTCGTAGCGCAGCGAGGATTCCTGCACCCAGCGCAGAAAACGGGAGAATTCCTCGCGCGAGGTCGGCCCGTTGCCGTAGCGCTGCAATTCGAGCCAACAGCCGTTGATGGCGTCCCACATTTCCATGGTGAGCGCGGTGCGAACGCTGCGCGCGTTGCTGCGCGCCATTTCGAAGCAGGAGCGGATCGAGGACGCGTTGGCGGTTGAGAAGGCGAGGAAGTCGGTGACGTTTTCCTCGTTGGCCTCGTCATAGAGATTGAAAAATGCGGTCGAACAGCCGGCGGTGGCGACCGCCGATTCCCATTCGTTGCTGACGCCGACATAGGCGAGCGGCAGCGCGGAGAGCCGCTGCGTGGCGTCGAGAATGCGCGCGAGGTATTCGGCGCGTTCGACGTAGCGCGAGAGCCAATAGAGGTTGTCGGCGGTGCGTGAGAGCATGATTATCCGTCCAGCACCCACGTATCTTTCGTGCCGCCGCCCTGGCTGGAATTGACCACCAGCGAGCCAGCCTTGAGCGCGACGCGCGTCAGCCCGCCCGGCACGATGCGGGTGCGGTCGCGCCCGGAGAGCACGAACGGGCGCAGATCGACATGGCGCGGCGCCACGCCGGCATCGACGCAGGTCGGGCAGGTGGACAAGGCCAGCGTCGGCTGGGCTATGAAATTCTTCGGCGCGGTCTTCAGCTTGGCGCGGAACTGCCCGATCGCGATCTTGCTCGCCGCCGGCCCAACCAGCATGCCGTAGCCGCCGGAGCCGTGCACTTCCTTGACCACCAGTTCGGGCAGGTGATAGAGCACATAGGCGAGATGCTCGGGTTCGCGGCAGCGCCAGGTCGGCACGTTTTTGAGGATCGGCTGCTCGTCCAGATAGAACTTCACGATTGCCGGCATGAAACTGTACACCGCCTTGTCGTCGGCAATGCCGGTGCCGACCGCGTTGGCCAGCGTCACATTGCCGGCCTGGTAGGCCGACATCAGGCCGGCCACGCCGAGCGCGCTGTCGGGACGGAAGGTGAGCGGGTCGATGAAGTCGTCGTCGATGCGGCGGTAGATCACGTCCACCCGGCGCAGGCCTTGCGTGGTGCGCATGTAGACGATCTCGTTCTTGACCAGGAGATCGCGGCCCTCGACCAGTTCGACGCCGAGCTTGTCGGCCAGGAACGAATGCTCGTAATAGGCCGAATTGAAAACGCCGGGCGTGAGCAGCACCACGGTCGGCTCGCGCACCGCGGACAGCGGCGCCACCGATTTGAGCGTGGCGAGCAGTTCGTCCGGATAGTTCTCCACCGGCGCGATGCGGTGGCGCGAGAACAATTCCGGGAACAGCCGCATCATGATCTCGCGGTTCTCCAGCATGTAGGAGACGCCGGAGGGCGTGCGGGCATTGTCTTCCAGCACATAGAATGTTTCGGCGTCGACCCGCACGATGTCGATACCGGCGATATGCACGTAGATGTCGTGCGGCACGTTTTGGCCGCTCATTTCGGGGCGGAACGCCGGATTGCGGAACACCAGGTCGTCGGGCACCACACCGGCGCGCAGGATTTCGCGCGCGCCGTAAATATCCTTGATGAACAGATTGAGCGCCTTGACGCGCTGGGTCAGGCCCTTTTCCAGCAGCCGCCATTCCTCGCCCGAGATGATGCGCGGGATGACGTCGAACGGGATCAGCCGCTCCTGCGCCTCGGCCTCGCCATAGACCGCGAAGGTGATGCCGATGCGGCGGAACAACAGCTCGGCCTCGCGCCGGCGATAGTCGAGCACGTCCGGCGGCACTTCCTTGAGCCAGCGCGACAGTTCGCCATAGGCCGGCCGCACGCCGCCGTCGTGGTCCTTCATTTCATCGAAGGCGGTAGCCATCCAGGAACCCCAGCCAGTCTCTCGACCCTTAATCTGCAAGCTTTAGGCCAAGAAAAATCCAGATAAAACGGGTATTTGCGCCGCCGCAGTCTAGCCCAGCCGGCGATCCTTGCCTAAAATTTGGGCGGGCAGGCTTGCGAATACAAGGCAGAGGCCGCCGTTCCGGCGGCGCCGTAACTTGAGTGGCGCGCGCCGCCACGCTACCTGTCTGGCCCAGCTTGAGGAATGCGTGACCGCCATGAATGCAGTTTCCGACATCGTCACCGCGGCAGTCCTCGTGATCGGCGACGAGATCCTCTCCGGACGCACCAAGGACAAGAACATCGGCTATATCGCCGATTATCTTACCGCTATCGGCATCGACCTGAAGGAAGTGCGCGTGGTCTCCGACGACGAGGCGGCCATCGTCGATGCGCTCAACGCGCTGCGGGCGAAATATAGCTACGTTTTTACCACCGGCGGCATCGGGCCGACCCATGACGACATCACCGCCGATTGCATCGCCAAGGCGTTCGGGGTGGGAATTTCTCACCATCCACGCGCGGTTGAAATTCTGAAAGAGCGCATGGCCAAGATCGGCGGCGAGTTGAACGAGGCGCGGCTGCGCATGGCGCGCATTCCGGACGGCGCCGAACTGGTGGCGAACAAGGTGTCGGGCGCGCCCGGCTTCTGGATCGGCAATGTGATCGTGATGGCGGGCGTGCCTTCGATCATGCAGGCGATGCTCGACGAGGTGGCGCCGAAACTGAAAACCGGCACCAAGCTGTTGTCGGATACCATTCGCGCCGACGCCAAGGAGGGCGATGTCGGCACCGAGCTCGGCCGCATTGCCAAGGCGCATCCGGACGCGATCATCGGCAGCTATCCGTTCTTCGACGAGAAGATCGGCCCCAACACCAATATCGTGGTGCGCTCGCGCGATGCCGAAAAGCTGGCGCTGGTGAAGGCGGAGGTGGAGGCGATGCTCGCGCAAGTTAAATCACAATTAGCGGCTGTGAGGTGACCCCCACCCCGACCCTCCCCCTTTCAGGGGAGGGAGAACTCGCGGCATCGTCGTCCTCCCCCTGAAAGGGGTAGGAATGAGGAGGGGGGCATCGTTTTAGTTTTGCATGAGTGAGAGCGTGATGCAGTCAACAGTGCCCGATGACGCGCCGCGTCCGGACAAAATATTTCCCGTTTCGTGGGACCAGTTCCACCGCGACTCGCGCGCGCTGGCCTGGCGGCTGCACGCGGCCGGTCCGTTCGAGGCCATCGTGGCCATTACGCGCGGCGGGCTGGTGCCGGCCGCAATCGTGGCGCGCGAACTCAATGTGCGGCTGATCGAAACCGTCTGCGTGGCGAGCTACCACGACTACCAGAACCAGGGCGAGCTCAAGGTGCTCAAGGGCATCGCGCCGGAAATCGCCGCGATGCGGGCGCAAGGCAAGGGCGTCCTCATCGTGGATGACCTGGTCGATACCGGCAAGACCGCGCGCGTGGTGCGCGACCTGCTGCCGGCCGCCCATTTCGCCACCGTCTACGCCAAGCCTCTGGGCCGGCCGCTGGTCGACACCTTCATCACCGAAGTGTCGCAGGATACCTGGATCTATTTCCCCTGGGACACGGGCCTGGCCTTCCAGCCGCCGATCCGCGAGGGTGGCGATTAGTGCGGCGTGCCAATTGCCGCAAAGTCGGCTAGCATTGCGCACTAGCCAGGGAGGACACGCCATGACCGCAGCCGCCGCCATACAGACCGCAAACCACGAAGGCCGCTCGCACCATATCAAGCCGGCTGAGATGCCGTGGCAGGAGACGCGCTTCCCGGGCTGCAAGATCAAGTCGCTGCTGTTCGACCCCAAGAGCGGCATAGCCACCATGCTGTTCAAAATGGAGCCGGGCGCGGAAATCCCGGACCACGAACACGTGTTGATCGAGCAGACCTACGTGCTGGAAGGCTCGCTGGTGGACAAGGAAGGACCCGACGCCGGCATCGCAGTCAAAGCCGGCGAGTTCGTCTGGCGCGACCCCGGCAGCCGGCACACGGCCTGGTCGCCGAACGGCGGCACCTTCGTCGCCATGTTCCAGATCCCCAACAAGTTCTTCGAGAAGGACGGCCGCGTGCTCGATCCGACCGGAAGGGACTGGGACTCCGTTTGGGCCGCGTTATTACCGAAATGAGATGACGAAACGCCCGCGCGTGGCTTACCCCCGCGTGCGGGGGTGAAGGCCACAATGCGGACGTGGCGGAATGGTAGACGCAAGGGACTTAAAATCCCTTGGGAGTAATCCCGTCCGGGTTCGAGTCCCGGCGTCCGCACCAAGGCAAATCGAACGAAATGTTCCGGATTGTGACGGCGATGACCGATGGCGCAAAATTACGGCCCATCGTCGTGGCCGTGCTGCTGGCTGGCTTGCTTGCCGCTTGCGCCACGCAGGGCGGCAACGATGACGACGCGATGGGCCGCTTCCTGGTCGCGGCCGACAAGTTCACGCTTTTCAACTGTGCGCAGCTTGCCGAAAAGGCGCAAGTCACGGCCGCGCGTGAAAATGAACTGCTGCGGCTGATGGCGAAAGCTGGTTCGGACACGGACGGACGCCTGGTCAGCACGATCGCCTATCGGCCGGAATATCTCGAATTGCGCGGCGAAATGAATGAATTGCGCCGGACCGCCGTCGCCAAGAATTGCAAATTCGTGCCGGGCGCGGAGCAACCGAGCGGCGGATTGAGCAACAGCGCGGTTCGTTGACGCCGCCGGCACCCATGGCCATGGAACTTTTTCCGCACGGCGCGATTATCGCTGAGCGAAAGCGCCACGCAGGCGGCATCGAATGGGGACGGCCATGGCCACAAGCCTTATCATCAGCATTCTTATTACGTTTCTCGTTATTATCCTGGTGCTTTACCTGATCAACATGCTGCCGATCGACGGCCGCGCCAAGCAGATCGCGCGTATCGTCGTCATCATCATTGGCGTGCTTTCGCTGCTGAAATATCTGGCGATTTATTAGCGCATGGTCCACTTGAGTTGAATTGATTTACCGTCCGCTCGTCCCCGCGGAAGCGGGGACCTAGAGCTGAGCATGCTGGATTCCCGCTTTCGCGGGAATGAGCGGAAGATTGTATTCTAACTCAGGTGGATCAAACTCTAATCCCGCCGGACCGCGACCAGCGAGCCGTCGGCCAGGCCGAGCGCAATCGCCGGCGCGCCGGTCTCGGTCGCGATCAGCGCGATATTCGTGACCGCCTTGGCCGGCAGCGCGACGCTGGCGATCTCGCGCGCGGTTGGCGCAAACGAGACGATGCGCAGCCGGCTGCGGTCTAAAGACGGTAGCGCCAGATCGGCGATGCCGTCGCCGTCGAAATCGGCGGTAGCGCTCATGCCGAGCGCACGCGTGCCGGCGATGTGATTGGCCGTGTCGGGAATCTCGGCGACCTTGCGCAGGCGCTTGTCGGCCCAGCTCCACAATTCGAGAATTCCCAGTACATGCGGCATGCGCACCAGCGCGATATCGAGTTTTCCGTCGCCATTGAAATCGGCGATGCCGGCCGGATTGAGCCAGGCGTGCG
The DNA here is from genome assembly GCA_038206805.1 of Hyphomicrobiales bacterium. Lineage (GTDB taxonomy): Bacteria > Pseudomonadota > Alphaproteobacteria > Rhizobiales > Xanthobacteraceae > Pseudolabrys. The sequence continues at coordinate 57,731 of JBBRAL010000003.1, forward strand.
GCTGGCCGATCGGCGGCGTCTCGGCGACGATCTCGTATTTGCCCTTACGCTCGGCGATCACCGCCAGGCTGGAGCCGCGCTTGAGATAGGATTTAACCACGATAATTTCGTCATGGCCGTCGCCATCCAGATCGGCGAGGCGCGGTTCGAGATCCTCGAACACGGCGTCGTCCTTGAGGCGGACCGTGTGGCGCTTTCCGTCACGCGTCTCGATCGCCAGAGAGCCTGCTTCGATCTTGTCGCCGAGAATGCCGTGGTCGTAGCGCGTGGTCGGCTCGGCCAGCCAGACGCGGGCGATGTCGCGTGTGCCGGTGACGACCTTTCCGTCCGGTAGCGCGCCCTCCGGCAGTTTGGGTTTTGGCGGGGCATCGACGAAGGCGAGCCGCGCATATTTTCCCGCAAGCACGATGGTATACCGAAGCCCGCCGGCATTGACGTAGGGCTTGCCGTCAACCGTTTCGATCGCTGTCACCCGGGCCGGTGTATCGACGCGCTGCACCCGCCATTCGGCGGCGTGGGCTGTGGCCGCGACCGAAGCCATGATGACAAATGACAAGGCGAGCCGCCCGACCAATGTCTCCCAGCTCTTTCCTCTGCCTTTGAGGGGGAGGAATGAGGGTGCGACTGGCTGTACCCTCCGCCTGAAAGGAGGAGGATTGGGGAGGGTGTCTTTCATAGAATCAAACTCGTTTGCCGATTCACTGTCTGCCAGAAATTCACTGGGTCTGTCAGATTTTCACTTGCCGCAGCCGCAGCGCATTGCCGACAACGCTGACGGACGACAGCGCCATCGCCGCCGCGGCGATGATCGGCGACAGCAGCAGGCCGAAGGCTGGATATAGCACGCCGGCCGCGATCGGCACCCCGGCCGCATTGTAGATAAAGGCGAAGAACAGGTTCTGCCTGATATTGCTCATCACCGCGGCCGACAGCGCGCGCGCCTTCACGATGCCGGTGAGGTCGCCCTTGAGCAGCGTGATGCCGGCGCTTTCGATCGCCACATCGGTGCCGGTGCCCATGGCGATGCCGACATCGGCGGCCGCGAGCGCCGGCGCATCGTTGACGCCATCGCCGGCCATAGCCACCACGCGGCCTTGCGCCCGCAGTTTTTCGATCACGGCGCTTTTCTGATCGGGTAAGACTTCGGCCTCGACCTCTGCGATGGCGAGACGCTTGGCGACCGCCTGCGCGGTGGTGCGGTTGTCGCCGGTCAGCATCACAACGCGGATGCCGTCGGCGGCAAGCGTCTTGAGCGCTGCGGCGGTCGAGGCTTTAACCGGGTCGGCAATGGCAATGACGCCGGCGAGCTTGCCGTTGACGGCGAGGAACACCGCTGTGGCGCCGTCGCCGCGTAGCCGCTCGGCCTCGTCGGCAAGTGCGGCCGCATCGATGTTAAGCTCGGTGAGGAATTTTGCCGTGCCAAGCGCGAGCCGCTTGCCCTCGACCATGCCGATCACGCCCTTGCCGGACGGCGCATCGAATCCACGTACGGGCGACAGTTCGATCTTGCGCTCGGCCGCGGCCGCGACAATCGCCGCCGCTAATGGATGCTCGCTGCCGCGTTCGACGCTGGCGGCGAAGCGGAGCACGCCGGCCTCGTCAAAACCTTCGGCCGGCGTCACCGCGACCACTTTCGGCTTGCCCTCGGTCAGCGTGCCGGTCTTGTCGACCACGAGCGTATCGATTTTCTCCATGCGCTCCAGCGACTCGGCATTCTTGAAATAGACGCCCAATTGCGCGCCGCGGCCGACGCCGACCATGATCGACATCGGCGTGGCCAAGCCCAAGGCGCAGGGGCAGGCGATGATCAGCACGCTCACCGCGGCCACCATGCCGAAGGCAAAGCGCGGCTCCGGACCAAACGTCGCCCAGGCGGCAAAGGCAATAAGCGCCACCGCGATCACCGCCGGCACGAACCAGCCGGCGACCTGATCGGCCAGCCGTTGGACCGGCGCGCGGCTGCGTTGCGCCTTCGCCACCATCTGCACGATTTGCGACAGCAGCGTGTCGCGGCCGATCTTGTCGGCGCGCATGACGAAGCTGCCGCTGGTGTTGATGGTGCCGCCGATGACGCGCGCGTCTTTTTCCTTGGTCACCGGCATGGATTCACCGGTCACCATCGACTCGTCGAGCGAGGATCGTCCTTCCAGCACGATGCCATCGACCGGCACCTTGTCGCCCGGGCGCACGCGCAAGCGATCGCCGACTTGGATGGCGTCGAGCGCGACTTCTTCGTCGCTGCCGTCGTCCTTGACGCGGCGCGCGGTCTTGGGCGCGAGATCCAGCAGCGCCTTGATCGCGCCCGAAGTCGCCTCGCGCGCGCGCAATTCGAGCACCTGGCCGATCAGCACCAGCACGGTGATCATGCTGGCGGCCTCGAAATAGACCGCCGGCTGACCGCCATGCAGGCGGAAGGCGTCCGGGAAAATGCCGGGCGCGAAACTGGCGACCACGCTGTAGACGTAAGCCACGCCGACGCCCATGGCGATCAGCGTGAACATGTTGAGGTTGCGCGTGAGCAGCGATTGGTAACCGCGCACGAAGAACGGCCAGCCGGCCCACAGCACGACCGGGGTGGCGAAGGCGAATTGAATGTAATTAGACAGCGTGGGCTCGACCCAATTGTGCGGCCCGACAAAGTGCCCGCCCATTTCCAGCACCATCACCGGCAGCGCGAGCGCAAGCCCGATCCAGAACCGCCGCGTCATGTCGGCGAGTTCGGCATTGGGGCCGCTGTCGGCCGTCGCAATCTCGGGCTCCAAAGCCATGCCGCAGATCGGGCAGGCGCCGGGTCCTACCTGGCGGATCTGCGGATGCATCGGGCAGGTGTAGATCGCGCCTTCAACGACCGGCTCGGCGGCCTTTTCTTCTTTAGACAGGTATTTCTGCGGGTCGGTGGTGAACTTGGTTTTGCAGCCGGCCGAGCAGAAATAATACGGATGCCCGCGATATTCCGCGCGGTGTTTGGCGGTGTGCGGATCGACGGTCATGCCGCAAACCGGATCGAGCTCGCCGCCTTCGGCGGGGGCGCCGTGATCGTGCGTGTGAGCCGACGGTGGAGGTGGGGCTGTGGCTACTTCATGGTCCATTGGAATACTCTCTTGTTCTCCGCGCCCAATCCCTGAATTTGCAACTCAAACGCCTTGATTTCTTTTGTCGGTGCCGGAAAACGGAGGACGCCCTTGCGATGGTGGCCACCGGGTTTGTCGCCTTGCCAGGCCAGCGGCGAGTATTTTTCCCCGCCGTCGACCACCAATACCGCGGTCTTGGTCAGGTCGTCGTCGAGCGGCTTGGTGTGGGTGTCCATCACCACGTCGAATTCCCAGGGCGATTTGGCAGTAACGGTTTTTGGTGTGATGACAACGCGCACGCCGCCCGCGTCGTTGCTGACCGCCGCAAGCTTGGCAGCGCCGCCCGACTGCGCCATTGCCAAAGGCACGGCGTAGAACGTCAACATCGTGGCCGCGAGTGCGATCGCCGATCGTCGAGATAGAGTCATGAAGTTCTCCCTGAGCTGATGATCCTGCTGCCGATGAAAACGATGCCGGCGAGGTTGAACGCCAGGCCGACCCAGAACAGTTCGACCTGGTACTGCGCGACCAGGGTGACCGCGCCGGCGGCGCCAAGTATCGGCAGAATGTTGACGAGATAATGCGTGCAGCATGCCAGCATAGCGCCGGTCGAGGTCGCCCCGGAGGCGACCACTATTTTGCCGCCACTGTGATGGTGCGCCAGTCGCTGCCTTAGATCGATGTAAAGGCCCAACTGGATTCCGAAACCCAGCGCAAGCGCGACCACGTAGTACCAATATTTGGAAAATTCAGAAATGGTGAAGTCCCATCCGGAAACCAAAGTGAGCACGCTGAAGTAAATGGCGAGCATGGCAAGCGTCGCGAGCGCTCCGACAGCCAAAGGCCTGAGCGTGCTTGCCATGGAGACCCGGGGCCTCAGCATCGTTGCGCCAGCGGCGCCGCTTTCAAGCGCCATTCCGCAGATCGAGCAGGCGCCGGGGCCGACCTGGCGTATCTGCGGATGCATTGGGCAGGTGTAGATCGCGCCTTCCACGACCGGCTCGGCGGCCTTTTCTTCTTTGGAAAGATATTTTTGCGGATCAGCGATGAACTTGGTGCGGCAGCCTGGATTGCAAAAATAATACGGATGGCCGCGATAGTCGGTGCGGTGCTTGGCGGTGTGCGGATCGACCGTCATGCCGCAGACCGGATCGAGGACGCCGCCGCTCGCGGGGGCATCGTGCTGATGGTGGTCGTGCTCGGCGGTCATGGTCATGCGGGACAACTCTTGGTTCGCTGCATTGTTCAGTTTGCGTGCGGTGGTATTCGGAGGCTCTTGTCTTTGATACCCCCAGGGGGTATATAGAGCCTATGGCCAAGAACAACAAGACTTCGACGCTTAGCCGGCTCAACCGTATCGAGGGCCAGGTGCGCGGGCTCGCCCGTATGGTCGAGGACGAGCGCTACTGCATCGACATCGTGACGCAGATCGGCGCCGTGCGCGCCGCGTTGCGCCGGGTCGAGGAGGAAATCCTGCGCGATCATGTGTCCCATTGCGTCGAGCACGCAATCACCTCCGGCGACAAGGCCGACCAGCGGCGCAAGGTCGCCGAATTGATGGACGTGATGGGCCGGGCGGGGCGGTAATTCTATCGCGTTGACATGCCCAACAGGCTGTAAGCCGGGCAGGTCCCGAAAATTGCGGTCAAAATCGGCACTACGCCAATCCAGCCGACCCAATTCCAGCTTGTGCCAGGCGCGATGTAGCCGAGCGCGAAAGCAATCAGCGCGATGCCAATGACGATGCGCAAGATGCGGTCAAGCATTCCGATGTTGGCGGACATGAACGGCTTTCCTTTTGAATAAAGCCCGCGCGGAAATGTAGCTGAACTGAATGCCTGCGCGTTGATCGAGAATAACGTCTATCGATCACCCAAGTTCCCTGAAATTCAGGCGAATTTCGCCCGCGCCAAAGCCGCGCCCGCGCCGAGCGCCATCAATTTGGCCTCGGCGATCTCGCGCCGCATCGGCGCCATGCCGCAATTGGTGCAGGCGACGATGCGCTCTTTCGGCACGTATTTCATCACCTCGCCGATCACTTGCGCGACCTGTTCGGGCGTCTCGACCGTGTCGGTGGCCACGTCGATGACGCCGACCAGCACGTCCTTGCCTTCGAGCAGCGACATTAGCTTCAGCGGCACGCGCGAATTAATGGCTTCGATGGAAACCTGATCGATGCGGCTTTTCGCCAGCGCCGGGAAAATCTTCTCGTATTGCTTCCACTCAGTTCCGAGTGCGTTCTTCCAGTCGATATTGGCCTTGATGCCGTAGCCGTAGCAGATGTGCACGGCGGTGGTGCATTTCAGACCATCGATCGCCCGATGTAATGCTTCGATACCCCAAGTACTCACTTCGTCCATGAACACGTTGAAGGCCGGCTCGTCGAACTGGATGACATCGACGCCGTCGGCCTCCAGCGCGCGCGCTTCCTGATTCAAAAGTCCTGCAAACGCCATCGCCATCTTCACCTTGTCGCCATAAAAGGAGTCGGCGACGGTGTCGGAGATGGTCATCGGGCCGGGCAGGGTGACCTTCAATTTTCGATTGGTATGGGCGCGGGCGTGGCGCGCTTCGGCTGCGTGCACGCGGCCTTTCAATGTCAGTGCGCCGCGCACCACCGGCACCATCGCCTTATAGCGATTGTCGCGGATGCCCATCTCGACCTTGTGGGCGAAATCGATGCCGTCGACGAATTCCAGGAAGCCGTGCACGAAATGCTGGCGCGACATTTCGCCGTCGCAGACGATGTCGATGCCGGCGTCCTCCTGCCATTTGATCGCCAGTAGCGTGGCGTCGAGCTTGGCCGCCGCCAGTTCGGCGCCCGCCAGCCGCCATTGCGGCCATAGTTTATTCGGCTCGGCGAGCCAGGACGGTTTCGGCAGGCTGCCGGCGACGGTTGAAGGAAACATCATAACGCGTGGCTCGCGCTTGGAGTGACTTCGGGCGGCTGCCAATTATAGAGCCAGTCGTAACGTCTGAGCAGCCTTTCTCCGCCCATCGCGCGCATGGCGAGATTGCGGATGAGCGCCTCCGGGCCGGTCCGCCCATAGATGCGGGCCTGCTTATGCGAGGCCTGTTGGGCACGCGCGGTGCGCAAGCGCCTGGCCCCTTCGTAGCCGCGCAGCGCATCGACCGGATCGTCGATGTAGCGCGACAGCATGGCGGCAAGCACCGCGGCATCCTCGATTGCCATGCCGGCGCCTTGCGCCAGGAATGGCAGCATCGGGTGGGCGGCATCCCCGATCAGCGTTACCGGACCCACGCCGCGAAACGCGCCGTTGCGTTCGTACAGCGCCCATTTCAGCCATTGATCGGGGATTGCGATCAGCGCGCGCGCTTTGTCGGCCCATGACCAGCGCGCGAAATGGCGCAGGATCTCCGTGCGATCGCCGGCGTTCGACCATCCGGTCTCGCTCCACTCGTCATGCACGATGCCGACGATGTTGATCAGCCGCCCGCCACTGACCGGATAGTGCACGAGATGGGCGTCGAGCCCGAGCCAAAGATGCACCAACGGCTCGCGGAATTCGGCCGGCACCGCTTCGGCCGGCACCAGCGCGCGCCAGGCGGTGCGATGGGCAAAGCGCGGCTTTTTCTGACGTTGCAATTGCTTGCCCACGCCCGACCAGATGCCGTCGGCGCCGATCAATACGACGCCGCGCTCGTCCACCACCTGCTGGCCACGGCGGCCTTGCACGGTGACGCCATTGACGTGGGCTGTGAAGTCGTCGACGCAGACTCCGAGTTTCAACGCCACGTCCTGCGCGCTCTGCGCGGCGCCGGCGAGCGCGGCTTGCAGGTCGCCGCGATGAATTGTCCAATAAGGTGCGCCATAGCGGCGTTCGGCCTCGGCTCCCAGCGGGATGCGCACGATCTGGCGGCCCGAGCCGCCGGCCATAACGCGAATCGCTTGCGGGTTCACCACCGACGGCTGCAAGCGCTCGCGCAAGCCGAGTGCGATCAGCACGCGCGTGGCATTGGGTGAAAGCTGGATGCCGGCGCCGGTTTCCGCGAGCTTGGCGGCCTGTTCGAGCACGGTCACCCGCAAGCCGGCGCGCGACAGCGCCAGCGCTGCCGTCAGCCCCGCAATGCCGGCGCCGGCGACGATGACGTGACGCGCAGGCGCCAAGGCTCAGACTCCAGTGCCGGTCAGGCGGCGGCGGAAAGTGGCAGCGCGCATTCGGCCGGCCGCGCCGCGTGCGAATCGAGCGAGCGGTCGAGCCGATAGAGCGTCGAGCAATAGGGGCAGATGATCTCGTTGTCCTCGCCCATGTCGAGAAACACATGCGGATGATTGAACGGCGGCGTGGCGCCCACGCACATGAACTCCTTGGCGCCGATCTCGATCACCGGCACGCCCGGATCGTTATGGAAATGGGGGACGACATGTTCCGCCATGGGTAAGCCTCGAAGCTGGGTTGTGAAATGCGGCAATTTGCGGGGGCACCATAGCGAGGTGACGGCGGGATGCCTAGGGTCGCCGCGCCATGCAGCTATGACCGTACCGGGGCTAGCGGCGAGTGAACGCCGCCTTATTCCCACATTGCCCTCGGCGGATCGAGCCGATAGGCTGCCCACCGAAAAACGAAAAATAACGACATCGTGGGCGGTCGCATGCCCGTTCATGAAGGTCGCAAGTCGGATGTTGGGGAGGAACGGGTGAACCGTAGCGAGCCGGTCGAATCGTTTGCGGTCGCGTCGCAGCCGGGACGGATGGACGGTCCCGCGGACGCACGGCTGGTGGTCGAGAATGCCTGCCTGCGTTACGGCCATCTCGACGTGCTCGCCGATTTGAGCCTGAGCGTCGGTAGTACGGAGATCGTCAGCATTGTCGGGCCGTCCGGCTGCGGCAAGACCACATTGCTGCGCTGTATCGGCGGGCTGAACCAGCTCAATGAAGGCTCGATTCGCATCGATGGGCAGACGGTCGAGAAGCCGCTACCCAGCGTGTCGATGGTGTTCCAGCATTTCGGGTTGTTCCCGTGGAAAAACCTGTGGAACAACATCGCCTACGGGCTGAAGCTGCGGCGCACCCCGAAAGAAGAAATCGAGCGCCGCGTGAACGAGGCCATCGACCTTGTCGGCCTCAAGGGATTCGAGAAGTCATATCCGCACCAGCTTTCCGGCGGCATGCAGCAACGCGCAGGGCTGGCGCGCGCGCTGGTGATGGAGCCGAAGCTTCTGTTGATGGACGAGCCGTTCAGCGCGATCGACGCGCAGACCCGCGAGCAGCTGCAGTTCGAAATGCTGCGCATCTGGGACGCCCGGCCGACGGCCATGATTTTCGTTACCCACGCCATCGACGAGGCGGTGCTGATGGGCGACCGCGTCGTGGTGCTGGCCGGCCGCCCGGCGCATGTGCGGGCCGTGCGCAAGGTCGACCTGCCGCGTCCGCGCGACCGCAGCGTGGTCTCAAGCCCAAACTTCATCAACCTTCGGGAACAGGTCTGGCATGACCTGTTCGACCAACCGGGAGGAAATGGAGCGCGCGTTCAATAAAGTTCAACAATCAGGGAGGAGAAGTGACATGCTAAAGTTATCTGGCAAACAATCTCTGCTCGGCGCATTGCTCGCGCTGTCGGCCATGCCGTTCGTGGGTTCGAGCGGCGCATCGGCCGAGGACATCAAGCTCGCGGCCTCGGCGATCGGCCGTCCGCCGATCTTCTCCAACACCTTCGTCGATGTCGGCGAAGCCAAGGGCTATTGGAAGAAGGCCGGCCTCGACATGAGCTTCCGCTGGTTTCAGCGCGGCACCGACACCGCCAAGGCGGTGGTAACCGGCGACGTGCAGATCGGCTACACCGCGACGCCGCCGGCCGTAAACCTGATCGCCTCCGGCGCGCCGATCGTTATCGTTGCCGGCATGCCGAACCAGGATTGGCTGACCGCATCCGACGATCCGAAGGTAAAGGGCTGCAAGGATCTGAAAGGCCAGACGGTCGCCGCCGATGGCATCAACAATGCCCGCTATCTCTTTATCCAGTCGGTATTGGAGAGCTGCGGTTTGAAGCTCACAGACGTGAAGCTGATCGATCTTGCCAATGCGCCGCTGGTGAAGGCGGGCATCGCCGGCCAAGTGCATAACGGCATTTTCCACGTCGATGAACTGGCCCAGGTCGAGTTCATGACCAAGAAGAAGTGGACCTTGATCAAGGAGCCGGCTTCGATCAAAGCCGGGCTGCACTACGCAGTGCTGGTCGCCAGCAAGAAGGCGATCGCCGAAAATCGCGAAGGCATCGTCCGCTATCTTGAAGGCTGGATCATGACGCAGAAGCTGATGGGCAGTTCCAAGCCGGCAGACATCAAGGACTTCGCCGGAATTGCGTCCAAAGCCAGCCAGATCGATGCGGCTGTCGCCGAGAGCGCCATCAAAACCTATCAGAGCTTCCACTACTGGAACAACAATGACGGTCTTGGCGAAAAGCAGCTGATGGCCCAGGTCAACGATCTGGTGAAAGTCGGCCTGATGAAAGCCGAGAACAAGCCGAGCTACGACAAGATCGTCGACCGGTCGCTTTATGCTGAAGCGATGAAACGGGTCGAGAAAATGGGCGGCATGAAGAAGTAGGCTTGGGAATGGCGGCGGTAAGCGCGTGGGGAATCGAATGACAACGTCCGCAAGGACCGTTTCTTTCGAAGGCCGGCTTGCGCGCTTTCGCATCGTCAATGCGTGGTGGATCCGGATTGCCTGCTACACGCTGAGCATCGTGCTTTTGCTCGGCGCGTGGCAGGCGCTCGGCCACAGCTTCGGCGTTTTGTTCGTGCCGTTCACGACGACGATGAAGCAGCTTTGGGTCATGCTCAATGGCGGCCCGCTGCTGCCGGGGCTGCTGGTGTCGGGCAAGCTCTATGCCGTCACGCTCGGCGTCAATATCGTGGTCGGCGTTACGCTCGGGCTGGCGCTCGCGCGCATCAAGCTGCTGGCGGCGGCTTTTGAGCCCTACATCTTTATCCTTTACGCCACGCCGACGATCTCGCTGGTGCCGTTCGTGTCGGTGTTGTTCGGCTTCGATTTCGGGCCGCGCCTGATCGTGTCGGTGCTGATCTCGATCTTTCCGATCCTGCTCGGCGTCATGGAGGGCGCGCGCAGCATTCCGCGCCAGCATCTCGACGTGGCGGCGATTTTTGGCTCGACCGAAGGCCAGCTCTGGCGCGACGTGATCATTCCCTATGTGACGCCCTATGCGATGTCGGGCATCAAGCAGTCGATCGCGCTTTCGATGGCCGGCACACTGGTGGCTGAGTTTTTCCTCAATCCCGACGGCATCGCGGCGGTGCTGCTGCAAGGCACAACAATCGTCGATTCCGCCTGGGTGCTGGCGGTCACGCTGTTCATCGCCGCGATCGCGGTGGTGCTGGTCGGCGTCGGCGAGTTGATCGAGCGATTTTTGGTCCAATGGCGTCGCTCGGCAGTCGGCTAACGGCCCCGCCCAGCGGCGCGGCGGGCTGGATGAGCCGCGGGCTGACGCGCGAGCGCATGGCCCCGCTGGCCGCCGGATTGGCGATCCTCGCGATCTGGGAAATTGGCGTGCGGGCCACGCTGCCCGACTTCGTCGCCACGCCCATCGGCATTTTGATCGCAATCCCCACCACAATCTTGGCCTCGTCGTTCTGGTCGGATGTCTTTGTCAGCCTGAGTGCGATCGTGGAGGGCGTCGCAATCGGATCGGCGGCCGGCATCCTGATCGGCGTCGCCATGGGCCGGGTGCGCGAGGTGGACTGGTTCCTGTCGAGCTATATCCGCGCGCTCTACGCGCTGCCGCTGATTGCGCTGGTGCCGATTGTCATTCTCTGGGTCGGCTATCAGCCGGCGGCGCGGCTGATTATCGTCATCATCTCGGCGTTCCTGCCGGTCGCCGTTTCCACGGCGGACGGCACGCGGGCGATCTCGAAGGATTATCTCGACGTCGGCAAGATGTTCGGCGCGCGGGCGCACAATGTCTGGTTTGGCATCGCGCTGCCGTCGGCGCTGCCCAATATCGTGACCGGCATCGAGCTTGGCTTTGCGCGCGGCATCACCAATGCCATTGCCGTCGAAGTGCTGGCATCCGTCAACGGCATGGGCATGTCGGTGTTCACCAAATCGAACGAGCTCAACGAGAACGCATCTTTTGTCTATGTGATGTGCCTGGCGATCTTTGCCGTCGGCATCCGCTCGCTGATGATCCGCGCCCGGCTGTGGCTGGCGCCGTGGTATAGCCGGTAGCCCATGGCAAGCTTCCATCACGGCCCCATCGAGATCGCTTTTTTCGACGAAGGTGCCGGCGAACCCATCGTGCTGGTGCACGGCTTTGCCTCCAACGCGCGCGTGAACTGGGTCGATCCCGGCTGGGTGACGGCGCTGACGCGCGCCGGGCGGCGGGTGATCGCGCTCGACAACCGCGGGCACGGCGCGTCGAGCAAGCTGTATGAGCCCTCCGCCTATGGCGGCGCCATCATGGCGGAGGACGTGCGCGCGCTGCTCGATCATTTGCGTGTCGAGCGCGCCGACGTCATGGGTTATTCGATGGGCGCGCGCATCGCGGCCTTCCTGGCGGTGGCGCATCCGGCGCGTGTGCGGGCGCTCGTTCTCGGCGGGCTCGGTATCAAGCTGGTGGAAGGTATCGGTCTGCCGGACACAATCGCCGAGGCGCTGGAAACGCCGAAGCGCACCGATGTGCTCGATCGCACCGGCCGCATCTTCCGCGCCTTCGCTGAGCAGACCGGCTCGGACTTGAGGGCTCTCGCCGCCTGCATGCGAGGCTCGCGCCAGACGCTCAGCCGCGCGCAGGTCGCCGCGATCAAAGCGCCGGTATTGGTCGCGGTCGGCAGCAAGGACGAGGTGGCGGGTTCGGGGCCGGCCTTGGCCGCGCTCATCCCGGGCGCTAAGGCGCTCGATATTCCCGACCGCGACCACATGCTGGCGGTGGGCGACAAAGTGTTCAAGGCGGGTGTCATCGACTTTCTTAACCAACGCGCATGAGCCATGCGCCGGGGGCTTTTGCAGGCCCTCTTGGCTCCTGCAAATTTGTGGTAAAAGGTCTATGTAGGGGATCGAGAGACGCCGGAGAATATTATTCCATGGCTCACTATCAGACGAAGGCCTCCAAGGGCCTCGACAAGGTCGATCCAGCTTGGTCGCGCATCCGCCAGGAGGCGGAGGACGCCGCGCGCCGCGAGCCCGAGCTCGCCACCTTCATCTACGAGAACGTCCTGCACCACGACTCGCTCGAAGCCGCGGTCATTCACCGCGTCAGCGAGCGGCTTGGCAATAGCGACGTTTCCGGCGATCTGATCCGCCAGGCCTATGGCGACGCGCTCGACGATGTGCCCGCGATCGGCGAGGCGTTCCGCGCCGACATTATGGCGACGCTCGATCGCGATCCGGCGACCACGCGGCTGATTGAGCCGGTGCTCTATTACAAAGGCTTCCACGCCATCCAGACCCACCGTCTGGCGCATTGGCTGCTCGGCAAGGGCCGCAAGGATTTCGCGCTCTATCTGCAGAGCCGCTCGTCGGTGGTATTCCAATGCGACATCAATCCGGCGGCGAAAATCGGCCGCGGTATATTCCTCGATCACGCTACCGGCCTCGTGGTCGGCGAGACCGCGGTGATCGAGGACGACGTCTCGATCCTGCATGACGTGACGCTCGGCGGCACCGGCAAGGAACACGAGGACCGCCATCCGAAAATCCGCCGCGGCGTGATGATCGGCGCCGGCGCCAAGATTCTCGGCAATATCGAGGTCGGCTATTGCGCGCGTATCGCCGCCGGCTCGGTGGTCATCAAGGCGGTGCCGCACAACACGACGGTCGCCGGCGTTCCGGCCAAAGTGGTGGGCGAAGCCGGCTGCCCGGAACCCTCGCGCGCCATGGATCAGATGCTGTACGGCATCATGCTCGACGGCTAGTTTTTCCGTTCAGCGCCGCTTGCGTCGGGCGTTTCATTCGGGCAACAAGCGCATGATCCCGAAAAGCATGTCCCCGGCTTGATCGGGGATGGGAGCCGGTTTCCCGCCTTCGCGAAGCCCGCTTCGGCGGGCGAAGGAAGGTCGGATAAGATCATGCGCCCAAACAATTCTGGGCATTGCTATAATCAAGGAGCGGCCCGGTGGACGTGCAGGAAGTCAGAAAGCTCGACGGCTATCTCAAGAAATTGTTCGGCAATACGACCATTCGCGTGGTGCCGAAGACCTACGATTCCGCCGAGATTTTTGTCGGCGAGGACGATCTCGGGGAACTGATCGTCGACGACGAGGATGGCGACCGCTCGTACAATTTCAGGATGGTCATCCAGGTCGGCCAGGATCCCAGCATTCAGCCGGTGCCGACGCTCAATGCCTATCTGCGGCGCAAATTCGACAACCAGAATATTCGCGTGGTGCCGCGCCCGAAGAAAACAGATTCGCTGGAAGTCTATATCGGCGAGGAATTCATCGGCGTGCTGTTTTTGGAAAACGATAAGGGCCGCAAGTCCTACATTCTCGAATTGCCGATTTTGGATGTCGACCTGGTCGACGCGGGTTTTTAGTTTCAACACGCTCTTCCGCTCATTCCCGCGCAAGCGGGAATCCAGTCTGCTTGGCTCTGGGTCCCCGCTTTCGCGGGGACGAGCGGATGACAGTTTAGCGTGGATGCAATCTTGCGATCAGGCGGTCGATGCCGCTGGCGACACTTTGCCAATTGCTTAGCCATTCGCGCGGGAAACGAAGCGTAATGTCGGCACTGCCGATGCGCCGCTCCAACAGGCACGAACCGGAATTGATCACGCCGCGGCGCGCGCAGCGCGCCAGGAAATGTTCCGGCGCCAGCGATTCGAACGCCAGCTCCTCGCCCTGGTAGGGCGTGCCGTCGCGAAATCCGCGCAGCGTGAGACCCGCGGGTCCGGCCGCCGGCTCCGCCACCAGGTAGCGCGGATAAATCGTCTGCACGCGTTCGAGTAGCGGCAGCGTGCCATCGCCGGTCTGAATGGTTACGAACAGCCGTTCATTGGGATCGACCGGCGCGCCGACGGTCGGTTTGCGCGCGGGGTCCGGCGGTAACAGCGAGGGCCAGAGATAAGCGAGATCGACGCGCGCTTGCGTGCCCGGGCGTCGCTGCACCGGCATGCGGATGGCCGCCGGTTCGATATTGAAGGCAACGCCGGAAATGACAATCGGCAGCGCCGGCGCATCGGCCGCGACCTGGGCGTCCGGCCAGCGCGGCCACAGCACATAGGCGACATAGGCCGCGGCGGTGATGGTGGCGGCGACGAACAGTAGAACCGGTGCCGTAAGTGGGCTATGGCCGCCGCGCCGTTTGCGCCGGCTGGGCGCCGCCGCCTGGGGATGTCCATGCACGAGATAGGCCATGCTTGATTCCGTGGGTCGGCGCGAAAACGAATCGAGCCCGATTATGCCACGGCTGGCCTATCGGCTTCGGATTCCAGCGACCTTCGGCATTAACCATTTGTTAACGATCGGCTGGCGCGGGCGGGCCGGCTTTGCGACAGATGGCCCTCGTATTGCACTTGTAAGCAAATGTGGCCCAAATGACTCCGGAATCGCTGCAAATGTTGCTGGCGCTTGTGCTCGGTTTTGCCGTCGCCGGCCTATGCAGCTCGGCTTACCAGCTTGCCACCAGCCGCCTGCCGAGCTTCAGCCTGCTCACCGCCGGGCCGCGCCCGTCGAGCTTCGCGGCGGTACCATTGCTGATGATGGCTGCGCCGTTCCTGATCATGCGCAACACTCTTCTCGGCCGCCAGCAGGAAGGCCGCCGCTTCCAGTTCGTGTTTCTGGCCACATTGATCGCCGGCTTCTGGAGCCTGATGTCGGGCATGGTGCTGGTAATGGCGTTGCAGGCCTGCGGCCTGCTGCTGGCATAGCTTGCGCGCGCACTGACCACTTCCAATTTTCCTATTTCATTGCGATGGTCGCACCCAGCCAGGTGAGAAGGTGCGGAGGCGATAATGGCAATCTATGAGCTTGACGGACAGGCGCCGGAATTGCCCGGGGCGCAGGAGTGCTACATTGCCGAGTCGGCGGCGCTGATCGGCCGCGTGCGGCTGAAACGCGATGTCAGCATCTGGTTCGGCGCGGTGCTGCGCGGCGATAACGAATGGATCGAGATAGGCCATCGCTCGCAGATCCAGGACAACGCCACGCTGCACACCGATCCGGGTTTCCCGATGACGATCGGCAGCAATTGCGTGATCGGCCACAATGTCATTCTGCACGGCTGCACCATCGGTGACGAGTGCCTGATCGGCATGGGCGCGATCATGATGAACGGCGTCAAGATCGGCAAAAATTCCCTGGTCGGTGCCGGCAGCGTGGTGCCGGAAGGCAAAGTGTTCCCGGAAAATTCGCTGATCGTGGGCGCACCGGCGCGCGTGATCCGCACGCTCGATGATAAGATGGCCGCGATGATCCGCGAAGGCGCCGATATCTACGTACGCCGTGCGCAGCGGTACGCGAAGGGGCTGAAGCGGATCGGCTGACGCCGTATTGTCCCTGCCGAGATCCTGTGTCACATTCATCGGTGAGAGATTTGTGGGGGCGCCGATATGAGCGAGGTGGCGCATCTGGGCGACGCGCTGGGGATGTACGCCCGGCTGTTTCCGGACAAAGTGGGCGCGCGCGACCTCGAACGTTCGATGACTTTCCGGGTTTGGCACGCGCGCGCCTGCCGCTTGGCAAATGCGTTGCTCGGTATCGGCCTTGCCAAGGGCGATCGGGTCTGCGTGCTGGCCTACAATTGCATTGAGTGGCTGGAAATTTATGCGGCGACGGCAATCGCGGGTTTAGTTGCCGTGCCGATCAATTTCCGTTTGGTCGGCCCCGAAATCCAATACATCGTGGACAATTGCGAAGCGAAGGCTCTCATTGTCCAACATGATTTGCTGGAGCCGGTCGAATCCATACGTGCGCAACTCTCGGTGCGGCCAGGCAACTTCATCGTCTTCGGTACGGACAAACAGATCGCCGGCTATCGTGGGTTTGAGGATTTGCTCGCACAGGCAAGCGATCGCGCGCCCGGCGTCGTGGCGACGGCCGCCGATCCTTGGGCATTCATGTACACGTCGGGGACGACGGGCCGTCCCAAGGGTGCGATTCGCAGTCATCGCAGTAACGCCATGGTGGCCATGGTCACGGAAATCGAGCTTAGCCTCACCAGAAATGATGCGGCACTGCTGGTTATGCCGATGTGCCACGCCAACTCGTTGTTCTTTTTCGGCGCATTCACCTATTGCGGCGCAGCCTGCACTGTATACAGCCGCAAGAGTTTCGATCCCGAGCATCTCATTCGCACCATGGCTGAGGGTGGCTCGACATTCACGTCGCTGGTACCGACGCACTACATCATGATGCTGGCGCTGTCCGAGCAAGTTCGCGCGAGGTACGACGTCAATGCGGTTACCAAGCTAATGGTCTCGTCGGCGCCGGCGCGGGCCGACACCAAACGCGCGATCATGGATTACTTCAAGAATTCGGGCCTGTTCGAGCTTTACGGCTCGACTGAGGCGGGATGGGTCACGATGCTGCATCCCGACGAGCAGTTTTCCAAACTGGGTTCGGTTGGCCGCGAATCCGTGGGCTCGCGGCCGATAAGGCTGCTCAATGCAGCCGGCAATGAAGTTCCCGACGGCGAAGCCGGCGAGCTCTATTCCTGCAACGCCGCCACCTTCGACGGCTACTGGAAGCTCCCGGAAAAGACCAAGGAAGCCTTTCGCGGCGATTACTGCACGGTGGGCGATCTCGCCCGACGCGATGAGGACGGCTACATCCATCTGGTCGACCGCAAGTCCAACATGATCATTTCCGGCGGAGAGAACGTCTACCCGTCCGAAGTGGAAACGATGTTGGCCGGCCATCCAAAGGTCAAGGATGTCGCTGTCGTTGGCGCGCCTGACGCGAAATGGGGCGAGCGCGTGCACGCGGTCATTATTGCGCATGAGGGGCAGTCGCCGACCGAAAACGAAATTCTCGACTGGTGTAAGGATCGCATCGCCGGCTACAAACGGCCGCGTTCGGTCTCCATTATCCGCGAGGATGAAATGCCGCGCACCGCCACGGGCAAGATTTTGCATCGCGTGCTGCGCGAACGGTACTCAGGCAAGAGCAACTGAGAGACGGGAAATCCCATGACCAGCGTAAACAGTACTGGCCTCGACCTCAACGCCGACGAAAATTCCTGCGCCGCATGGGTGGCGCGTTTTCTAAAAGCGCGTGGGATAGACCGCATCTTCGGTCTGCAGGGTGGTCATATCCAGCCAATATGGGACCACGTTGCACGCCAGGGCATCCGCATTATCGACGTTCGCGACGAGGGTGCTGCCGTCCACATGGCGCATGCCGATGCGGAGCTGCGCGGCGGCTTCGGAGTTGCGATGGTGACCGCCGGGCCGGGCGTCACCAACACCGTCACCGCCATGGCCAATGCGTCGCTTGCACGGACGCCGGTTCTGCTGATCGGCGGTTGCACCTCGCGGCCGCAGGCGAACATGGGACCTTTGCAGGACATTCCGCATGTCGATCTGCTCCGGCCAATTTGCCGCGCTGCACGAACCCTGCGGGTGCCGGAGCAGGTCGTGCGCGAGCTTGATGAGGCGGTGGCGCGCGTCATGGGCGATGCCGGCGAGCCTGGCCCGGTCTATGTCGAGATTCCGACTGACGTGCTGCGCACGCATGTGTCGCCGCAACTGGTACTGGACGAATGGATGCTGGCCAAGCCGAAGCGGCTACTGCCGCCGGATCCGGCAGCGGTTAAGGAGGCAGTCGATGCTTTCTGGGGCGCCAAACGTCCGCTGGTGATGACAGGTTCTGGTGCGCGCAATGCGGGCGCGGCACTCACGCGCCTGCTGGATGCGACTGGCGCGCCTTACCTCGACACGCAGGAAAGCCGCGGTTTGGTGCCGGCCGATCATCCCTCGACGGTCGCGGCCGTACGCGCCGCCGCCATGACCGAGGCCGATGTCGTCCTGTTGATCGGGCGCAAGCTCGACTATCAGGTCGGCTATGGCTCGCCAGCGGTGTTTCCTAACGCGCGCTTTATCCGGCTTGCCGACACAGCGGGCGAATTGATCGACAACCGGCGCGGTCAGCCGGAATTGCTGGCGAGCCCGGCGCTCGCGCTTGATGCCATGGTGCAGGCGGCCGGCAACCGTGAGTCCGCGATCGACAAGGCCTGGGCCGATGGCTTGCGCAAGCGCCACAAGGAGCGCATCGCCTCGGCTGCTGGCAAGAAAGGGCCGACAGTCGGTGAGGACGGCAAAGTACATCCGCGCGCGATTTTCGATGCGCTCGCCGAGCTTGCCGATCCCGATTATATCGCCATTGCCGACGGCGGCGATCTGTTAAGCTTTGCGCGCATCGGATTGCAGGCCAGGACGTATATGGACGCGGGCGCTTTTGGCTGTCTTGGCGTCGGAGTGCCGTTTGCGGTGGCGGCGGCGCTCGCGCTGCCGGGGCGGCAGGTGATCTCGGTCACTGGCGATGGCGCTTTCGGCATCAACGCCATGGAGATCGACACCGCGGTGCGTCACGGCGCCAAAGCGGTGTTCATCGTCTCCAACAACGCCGCCTGGAACATCGAGCGGCTCGACCAGGAAATGAATTACGGCGGACGCGTCGTCGGCACCACGCTGCGCCATTCCGACTACGCTGGGATGGCGCGCGCGCTCGGCCTGCACGGCGAGCGCGTCGAGAAACCGGAAGAGCTCGTACCCGCGCTGAAGCGGGCTTTGCAAAATGCGCCGGCGTTGGTCGATGTCGTGACGTCACAGACCGTGCTGTCGTCGGATGCCCAAAAAGGCCTAGGCTTCGTGCCCGACTACCAGGCGCTGACCGCGTGGGACGAAGCGGAGCGCAAACGGCGCGAAACACAATAGGTGCGGCACGTAATGGTAGTGCGATTTTCACGCCAAAAAAGGTGCGGCCGGCCTTGGGGGAGGCCGGCCGCTCGCGAACCCGGTCTGGGGACGGGGAGGGGTGGGGACGTGACCGGGGTCGCGAATTCCTATTCTTGTTGGCGCATGATCCCGAAAACTGGTTCAGGTTTTTCGGCACCATGCGCGTCGTTCGGGTTCGATCAGATCAGCCAGTTCAGACAGTTCAGACAGCTCAGACAGTGAGATATTTGCATCAGCGTGCGGATACCGTTGCGGGCGCGCGCGGTTCGCCGAGCCCGACCCATGTATTGGGATCGGACTGCGACTGGCGTTTCACGAAGCGGTAGCCGGTCTTGTTCCAGGCCAGGACTTTCGTTTCCTGGTTGTCGAGAATGAATTCGCCGTGATTGGTCTTGACCGTGAGCACGGCGTGGCCGTCGCCCTTTTTGTCGCGCACCACGGTGATCAGTAGCGCCTCGCGCGGCCAGCCGGCCTGCATCAGCATGCGCCGCTTGAGCAGCACATAGTCCTCGCAGTCGCCCTGGCCGTCGTCGGGATAATCCCATTGCTCGACCACGCCCCAATGTTCGAGGTCGGTGATCGGCTTGATGTTGTCGTTCGCCCAATTATTGACCTTGACCAGGTCGGACCAGGCCTTGGGCGTGAGCACCACGTCGCGTGGTGTCGACGGCCTGGTCGCGCATTCCGGTTTGTAGCGGATGCAGAACTCGACCCAGCCGATCGGCGCGCGCGTTGCTTCGCCGACCGCGATATAGACCGTTCGCTCGCTCGGCGCCGATGAGCCGCCGAGCGACCCGGTGCGCTCGGTTGCCGCAGCGCCACCGGCGGAGACGGCAAATGCCACCGTGCCGGCAAGGGCCAGCGCGCTGCCGATCCGCAATACTTGTTTGAAACGCCCGCCCATCGTTGTGGTCCCTTCCCCCGTCTTGTTGGGACCACATTTCACATAAAGCTTTTGCAGTGCCGCTAAGTCGAGCGAGCTATATTGAAGATAACCAGACTAAAGAAAGAGACGAATACAGTATAACTTCAAATATAATTCGATTAAAATCTTACAATCTGCAATTTGTCTAAAATTGTATACATTAATAGACTTTATGCAGCAATTGCGGGCTCGCGCGGGTTGTCGCGCGGGCGGCGTTTACTCTAATCGGCATGTTGAATTTACCACGGCGAGAGCCGCCGCCAGGCGCGGCGCGCGTGAATCAGCCACCGCCGGCGCACGCAATTTTACGCGTGCGGTTTACGCCCCGGTGACTCTATTCGCCGGTGACGTTGTCTTCGATGGAATCGGGATGCTGCAGGCGGGTGAATTCGATGGCGAAGCCATCCTCGATATGACGCACTACACGCCCCGTCGTCTTGCCGATGGTGACAGCTGAGCCAACCGCCGGCCGCAGCTCGGGCGCAATCGAGATCGCGGCGCCCGAGGCCGAAAGATCGATGACGCGGCAAGTGACATTGGTGCCGTTCGGCAGGATCAGCCGCCCCAGCGAATTGCGCGGTGCGAATCGGCCGTGGCGGCGGTCTTCCGGCAGATTGAGAATTTGCCGGTTGGCGAGCCAGGTAAGCTGGGCGGCGAGCTTGTCGCGCTTGCGCGAAGTCGCCGAGATCGTCATGGCAAAGCCATTGTCGAGAATGCGCGCGATCTTGCCCTCAAGCCGGCCAAGATGATCGACATAGGCGATGACCCGTTCGCCCGGATTGCCTAGCATCGGCGCGACCACGGCCATTCCGCCCGGCGACATATCGATCACCTGGCAGGGGAACTCGCGCCGGTCCGCCAGCATGTAGCGTCCGAGCAGGTTGACCTTCACGCGCTGATGGCGCCGGCGTTCCTCGGCCCGCGGCACAGTTCTACGTGTGGTCAATGGCATTGCCATGGCGACTGGCATCTTGGGGTCGTTTCTCCAGAAGCCAATGACCCTATTGGCCTATCGTTAACGGCGCGTTAGCCGGTCCGCTCGCCCGATGGGGTCTCGCGGCCGCCGCTATAGACCACAAAGCCATGGCGCAGACGGGTGCCGGGCTGCGTCAACGCGAGGCGCGGGGCGCCGAGGCGCTCCGTCTCCGGTCCGATATGGCGCAGCGTGCCAAGTTCGAGCTCAACCACCGGAGTTTCCCCCAGCCAATAAGGCGGCACGACCGGCGCCAGCACGCCGAGTGCGCGAATTCGGGCGTGGCCGGCATGGGCGAGCGGCAACAGCAGGATTTCCAGGTCCACCTTGGCGCCTTCGGCGGTGTAGCCGGTGACGCCGGCCACCGCGCCCCTCTTTTCGTCGGTTACCACGGCGAGCAGCTCTTCGATCGACTTGCCGCTGGCCTCGTCCCACAGCGCGGCGAAGGTTTCGCCTTTGACCTCGCGGCAGAACAAGGCGCAGATGCGCGTGCCGGCGAGGCGAAAGCGCAGCGTATCGAGGAAATCCGCCGCCAGCATGAAAGTATCGCCGAGGGTATGGCGAATGTCGACGGGATCGATCTCGGCCCGCTCGGGAGCCTGCCGGTTGCCGCGTCGTTCGTTCCAATAGTCGAACAGCGCGCGCGTGGACGGATGTTTCATTGACGACACCTGTTCCGTCGCGAGACGTCGCCGGCGTCGCGATGTCCCCGATCGGGACATCGGCGCCGGCTTTTCGCCGCGACATCACAACTGGAGCAGGGGCCGTGCCGTGGACGCCGACGCATGCCGGCGAACGCGAGTTAATGTTAAGAGCGCCAAGTCCGCTTTGGCGAACAAAGTCCGCTTCAGCGAACAAAGTCCGCTTCGGCGAACCAGGTCCACTTCAGCAAACAAAGCCCGCTTCGGCGATCTATGGAACCTCGAAAAAGGTCGTGCGCAGGTAAAATGCGGCCGAGCCGGCTTGCGGTGAGGCGGCCAAGGGGGGTATCTCAAGCCTCCCACCGGATACTCTCCACGTGAAACGCGAACCGATCTTCAACATCCCTCCGGTCGTCATCGCGGTGTTGGTCTTGCTGGCGCTCATTCATGCCGTGCGGACCTGGCTGCTCACCGACGATCAGAACATCGAATTCCTGCTCAGCTTCGCCTTTATTCCAGCGCGCTATGACACCGCGGTCGTGCTCGGCGGCGCGCTGCCGGGCGGCTTCGGCGCCGAGATATGGACCTTCGTCACTTATGCTCTGATCCATGCCGACTGGGCCCATTTCGGCGTCAACGCGATATGGATGCTGCCATTCGGCAGCGCGGTGGCGCGGCGGTTCGGCGCGCTGCGGTTTATTGCATTCCTTGTGGTAACCGCGGCGGCGGGCGCTGGACTGCATCTTGCGACCCATGCCGGCGAGGAATTTCCGATGATCGGCGCCTCGGCGGCGATCTCCGGCGCCATGGCGGCGGCGATGCGTTTTGCGTTTCAGCGCGGCGGTCCGCTCGGATTACTGCGCGGCGACGACGAGCAGGCCTATCGCGTGCCGGCAATTCCGCTTCGTCGCGTGTTGAGCGACGCGCGCGTATTGATCTTTCTTGCCGTCTGGTTCGGGATCAATATCCTGTTCGGGCTTGGCTCGCTGTCGATCACCGGCAGCGATCAGCCGGTAGCCTGGGAGGCGCATATTGGCGGCTTTCTCGCCGGCCTCTTGTTATTTTCCTGGTTCGATCCGCCGCAAGAAGAACCGCAACTTCGCGATAATGGTGCAACGCGGCATTAATCAGTGCGGTGTGTCACGCGTTCAAATGCACGATTGCGCTTGACGGAACCATAGCGCCGGCAGGATCGTTCTCAATGGCCCGGCGCGAGCGGGTCCCTCCGCCGCCGGGCCGAGGGAGGCTGCCATGAACGTAAAGACAATCCTGGCCGCCAAAGTTTCAGGAGCTTTGGGCGGCGACATCGTCAGCATCGAACCGACGGCCGATCTTGCGGCAGCGGCAAAGCTATTAAGCGCGCGTCGGATCGGCGCGCTCTTGATCCGCGGCGTGGGAGGGCAACTCGCCGGAATATTGTCGGAGCGCGACATCGTGCGCGCGCTCTCCGAACACGGCGCCGGCGCGCTCACGCTGCCGGTCGGGCAGGCGATGACCCGCGATGTCACCACCTGCACGGAGGACGACACCATCGCCAGCATTATGGAGCGAATGACGGCGGGAAAATTCCGCCACATGCCGGTGGTGACCAAAGGCAAATTGGTTGGACTGGTGTCGATCGGCGACGTGGTCAAGCAGCGCGTCGAGGAGATCGAGCACGAGTCCGAAGCGTTGCGCGATTATATCCGCACCGCGTAATTCTGGATTACTTCGCCGATCCGTTGGCGCTGTAGGGCGACGACAGGGCGGCGACCGCTTCGTTCACCGACTCGATGGCCCTTTCGGTCGCCTCGGCGCCGATCTTTATGGCGTCGGCGGCGCGATGGAAGTCGAGCCAACCGACCGAGCCGACCCGCGGGCTGATCAGCACGTCGGGCGGATCGCCGGCTAGCCGCGCGCGGGTGATGCGATCCTGCATGACGTTGAAGGCTTCCATCATGACGGTCGGGATGCCGGGGCTGCCGCGCCGACCAAGGAATTGCCGCCGCAGCGAGCGCTCGCCGGTGAATAGGCCGCGCATGCCTTGTGGCTTCGATTTTTCGGCGGCCGCCACATCGCCTTCGTCGGAGCCGTGGCTGGCGATGATGGTGCCGCGGCCGAACAGATCGGAATTGAGATTGACCGCGATCACCAGCCGGGCGCCAAGCGCGCGGGCGGCCGATACCGGCACCGGATTGACCAGCGCACCATCCACCAGCCAGCGCCCGCCGATCAGCACCGGTGGGAAAATTCCCGGCAGCGCATAGGACGCCCGCAAGCCCTCGGCCAGCCGTCCGCGCGTGAGCCAGATTTCGTGGCCGGTATTGAATTCGGTGGCGATGGCGGCGAACCGGATCGGCAGGTCGTCGATGCGGGTGTCTTTTAAAGTCTGCTCCAGCCGCTTGGCGAGATGGCCGCCGCGAATGAGGCCGGTGCCGGACAGGCTGACATCGAGATAGCCAAGCACGCCGCGAACGGTCAGACCGCGCGCCCAGGATTCCAGGCTGTCGAGTTGCTGGGCCGCGTAACAGCCGCCGACCACGGCGCCAATCGAGGTCCCAACGATGACATCGGGCACGATGCCATGCGCGGCCAGCGTGCGCATCACGCCAATATGGGCGAATCCACGCGCAGCGCCGCCGCCGAGCGCGAGCCCGATCGACGGCCGCGTGGCGGCCGGCCGCAACGGCTCCGTGGTTGCTTCGGCGGAACGGTCGCCGTTGCGCACGCGCGCGAAAAAACCTTCAAACACCAACGATTTCTCCCCGTCGCCGATTTTGGGATCAGGCCAGCCGTCGGACAAGCGTTTCAGGCCAACATGGTGAAAATCAATGGCGGGACCACGTGACCGAAACGTGACAGGAAGCGTGCGCCTAGTGAATTACGTTAAGGTTAAATGCGGCAGCGCCCATTTGGTTCAACGATCTCACCGATTTGGGCCGAATTTTTTGGCAAACCGGCCAACGGCGCCGTTCGCGCCGGCGGCAAGTTGCTCTGGATCATTGGTCCGGGCGGGCCATCGAAAATACGCTTTCGACCACGGCATACTGGTCGTAGCCGCAGCGCGCGATCGGCTTCATCGCGGCGGTGTCGAGCAGGCCATTGACGATGAAGCGGTCGTCGATATGCACGCCGATGACCTGGCCGAACACCACATGGCCATCGACCGGCTGGCCGTCGGCGGTTTCCAGCGCGACAATCTTGACCAGTTTGCATTCGAGTGCGCAGGGGCTGGCGGCGACGCGCGGCGGCTTGACCAGCCGCGAGGGCGCGGGTGCTAGGCCGGCGCGCTGCATTTCGTTGACGCCGTGCGGCAGCGGCGCCGCGGTGGCATTCATCGCTTCGCGCAGATCCCAGGTCGCCAGGCTACAGACGAATTCGCGGGTCGCGGTGATGTTGTTGAGCGAATCCTTGTGGCCTTCGCTGGCGAACATGACCAGGTTTGCGCGGCTGTTGACGCCGTTGAAAAAGGAATAGGGCGCGAGATTGACTTCATCTTTCAGACTGATGGACGTAATCCAGCCGATCGGTCGCGGCGCCACGATGGCCTTGAAGGGGTCGTGCGGAAGCAGTGTCCGGTCGCGCTTGCTGGGCTCATAGAACATCGGTCCCTCATCCCACGAAGTGGGTGACGATGGTATCGAGCTTGGGGCGCTCGCGCTCCTCTGGCGGTTTTGCCGGGTGGCCGATATGTACGAAACCGGCAATGCGCTCGTTCGCCGCCACGCCCAGCGCATCGAGCACGCGGGCGTCATAGGCATACCATTCGGTGATCCAGCTCGCCGCCAAGCCCATGGCGTGGGCGGCGAATACCAGGCTCATGGCGGAGGCGCCGGCCGACAATTGCTGCTCCCATTCCGGGATCTTCACATGCGGCGCGGCGCGGCTGACCACCGCGATCACCAGCGGCGCGCGCGCCAGCCGGTTGCGCTCGAATTCGATTTGCTCGGCCGTGGCGTCGGGCCGGCCGGCGCGGAACGCTTGCGCAATCGCCTCGCCGGCTGCGCGTCTGGCGTCGCCGGTAAACACAATGAAGCGCCAGGGCGTCAGCTTGCCGTGGTCCGGCACCCGCGAGGCGATAGAGAGCAGCGTTTCGATCTCGGCCGCGCTCGGCGCGGGGCCGGCCAGTTCCATCGGCTTTACTGAACGGCGGGTCTTCAGCAGGTGCAAAGCGTCGGGCATTTCGACTCCATGGAAACAGCGTTTGCGCCTAGCATAGCGTTTCCGGGCCGACAAACCCGCCCAATCGGCTTGAAATCGCCGCGATTTGGGCCGAAAACGACGTCGCCATGAGCAGCACCCCCGCATTTGCCGCCGCTTCCGGCCGGCTATGGCCGGCATTCGCGCTTATCTTCTCGTTGCTCGCGGTCACGACGGCGGCGGCGCAATCCCCGGGGCAAAACTCGCTGTTTTCCACCACACCCTCGACCGGGCTGATTTCGCCGGGCAACGGCGCACGCGACGATGTGTTCGGCCCGGCCGGCGCGCTGGCGCCATCGTTGCAGTCGCCTATGACCAAGCCGAATTCAGCCACCGCGGCGGCGCCGATGCCAATGCCGATGGTCCCGGCCGGACAGGTTGCACTCGCGCTCAGCGCCCGTTTCGGCAAGGAATCCCCGGTCATTCACGGCGGCCTCACCTGGCGCGTCTATGCCGCCAAGCCCGGGCCGGGCGGCAGCTTCAAGCTGGTCAAGGAGGACACGTCGCCGTCGCCCACGCTGGTGCTGCCGGCCGGCGGCTATATCGTGCATGTCGGCTTCGGGCTCGCCACCGCGGTCAGGCCGGTGTCCTTGCGGGGGCCGACCGTGCGCGAGGAATTCGACTTGCCCGCTGGCGGCCTGCGCATGGAAGGCCGCGTCGGCGACGTTCGCATTCCAGCCGGGCAGATTTCGTTCGATGTCTACAAGGGCAGCCAGTTCGAGGCCGGCGACCGGCGGCCGATCGCCGAGCGCGTGATGACCGGCAACGTGGTGGTGGTGCCGGAGGGCACCTATTACATCGTGTCGAACTACGGCGACGCCAATTCGATGGTGCGCTCCGACATCCGCGTGCAGGCCGGCAAGCTCACCGACATCACCGTCACGCATCGCGCCGCCGCGATCACGCTCAAACTGGTGAGCGAGAAAGGCGGCGAGGCGCTCGCCAATACCGCCTGGTCGGTGCTCACGCCCGGCGGCGACGTGATCAAGGAATCGATCGGCGCCTTTCCGCGCGTGATCCTGGCCGAGGGCGAATATCGCGCCATCGCGCGCAACGAGGGAAAGGTGTACGAGCGGGAATTCAAGGTCGTCACCGGCGTGGACGGCGACGTCGAGGTGCAGGCGCAGTAGCGCATGATCCCGGAAAGCTTGTCCTCGGCGCGATCGAGTACGTCCATCGGTCTTCGGACAAGATCATGCGCAAACAATAAATGGCGGGCGCGGTCCGGCAGAAAAATTCGCCGGAATAACGATACAAAACGGTTAGTTGGAATCAATAATGAATATAGCGGCTCGGGCGATTGCAAACGATGCGGCCATGGACAGTTTTTCCAGCCTCGATCCAAAGGTAATTGCAATTCTGCTTGACGTGGACGGAACGCTGATCGACATCGCTCCCTCGCCCCATGAGGTGGATGTCCCTGACGAGTTGCGAATATCGCTGGAGCGCCTTTCGGAGCAGACGGGCGGGGCGCTTGCCCTGGTCAGCGGCCGTCCGATCGGCGATCTCGATCTGTTGTTTGCGCCGCTTCGGCTGCCGACGATCGGCGGACACGGCGCCGAGATGCGCATCGGCGGGACCACGATCAATCGCTCGGTGAAAGAGTTGCCGGCGGCCCTGCGCGAGCGGCTCAAGCTTGCCAGCAAGCTGAATTCCGGCATCGTCGTCGAGGACAAGGGCTACTCGCTGGCGCTGCATTACCGCAAGGCGCCGCAATACGAGAGCATGCTGCTGCGCCACATCGCGGACAGTTGCGCCGCCTTTGCCGGCGAGCCGACCGAAGTGCTGCCCGGCAAGTCCATCTTCGAAATCAAGCGGCCGAGCGTCAACAAAGGCGACGGCGTGCGCGAGCTGATGCAAAATCCGCCGTTCGCGGGCCGCATGCCGGTGTTCATCGGCGACGATATCACCGATGAATCGGTATTCGCGGTGCTGACGGATTTGGGCGGCAAAGGCTTGAAGGGGATGGGTTTCTCGGTGACCCGGCAGTTCCCCGGGGTCACCGGAATATTTGAATCGCCGGCGCAGGTGCGGCAGGCCCTGCAACGGCTTGCATCCGCCCGACCGGCGCGCGCGCCATGACCGATTACGGCCTCGACCTGGCGGTCATTGGCAACGGGCGCACCGCGGCGCTGCTGGAGCCGTCTTCGCGTATCGTGTGGTGGTGCCTGCCGCGCTATGACGGCGACCCGGTATTCTGCCGGCTTCTGGCGGGCGAGGAAGAAAAAGGCTTCACCGACGTAGTGCTCGACGGGCAAGTCGAAACCCGCTCGAATTATGTGCGCAACACCGCCGTGGTGGTAACCGAGCTGATCGCCGCCGACGGCGCCGCCGTGCGCATTACCGATTTCGCGCCGCGCTTCCAGATTTACGGCCGCACCTTCCGCCCGCCGCAGCTCGTTCGCATCGTCGAGCCGATCGCCGGCATGCCGCGCATCACCATCCGCTTCCGCGCCACCCACCGCTATGGCGTGCCGGTGCCGACGCGCTCGGCCGGCAGCAACCATATCCGCTATTGGCGCGACGAGGTGCCGGTCAGGCTCACCACCGACGTAGCCCTTTCCTATGTGGAGAACGAGGCTTCATTCGTGCTGACCCGGCCCGTGCACATGGTGTTTGGCACCGATGAGCCGTTCGAGGGCGCGCTGGAGAGCACCTGTCGCGATTTCTGCGAGAAGACGCGCGACTACTGGCAGGAATGGGTGCGGCGGCTGGCCTTCTCGATCGACTGGCAGGACGAGATCATCCGCGCCGCGATCACACTCAAGCTTTGCAATTACGAGGAGACCGGCGCGATCGTGGCGGCGCTGACCACCTCGATCCCGGAGGGGCCGGGCTCGGGACGCACCTGGGATTATCGCTATTGCTGGATGCGCGACGCATTCTTCGTGGTGCGCGCACTCAACCGCATTGGCGCGACGCGCACGATGGAGGATTTCATCTCCTATATCCTGAGCGTTTCGACCGGCCGTGCCAACGCGTTGCGGCCGCTCTACGGCGTGGTGCACACGGATCCACTCGATGAGCGCACCGCCGACGCGCTGAGTGGTTATGGCGGCGACGGTCCGGTACGCGTCGGCAATGCCGCGGTGCATCAGGTTCAGCACGACGTTTATGGCAGCATCATCATGGCGGCGACGCCGATGTTTTTCGACCGCCGGCTGCCGCGGCCGGGCGATGTCGCACTGTTCAATGCGATCGAGCCGCTCGGCGAGCAGGCAGCCAAGCTCGCGCTCGAGCCGGATGCCGGCATCTGGGAATATCGCGGCCGCAAGCGCGTGCACACCCACTCGGCGGCGATGTGCTGGGCCGGCTGCCAGCGGCTGGAGGCGATCGCCGGCAATCTCGGCCTGCCGGATCGTGCGCAATACTGGGGCACCATCGCCGGCCGGATCGGCGATGAGGTGCTGGCGCGCGCATGGAACACCAAGCGTAAGGCGTTTACCGGCGCATTCGGCGGTGACGATCTCGACGCCAGCGCGCTGCTTCTGGCCGAACTCGGGCTGATCGCGCCCGACGATCCGCGCTTTGTCTCCACGGTCCAGGCGATCGAAGGCGAACTTCGGCGCGGCTTCCACGTCATGCGGTATGTCGCCGCGGACGATTTCGGCACGCCGGAAACGGCTTTTTTGATTTGCCGATTTTGGCTGATCGATGCAATGTACGAGATCGGGCGGCGCGAAGAGGCTCGCGACCTGTTCGTTGATGCGCTGCGATTGCGAAACCGGTACGGCCTGCTGTCGGAAGACGTGCACCCGGTGACCGGAAAACTGTGGGGAAATTTTCCGCAGACTTATTCGATGGCAGGATTAATTTTGAGCGCGATCAAGCTGTCGCGGAGTTGGGGAGATCGGTATTGGCGCGGCTCGTCATAGTCTCCAATCGCGTTGGCATTCCCGACAGCGGAGCGCGGGCCGGCGGACTCGAAGTGGCGATCCGGCCGGCGCTTAGGCAGCGGGGCGGCGTCTGGTTCGGCTGGAGCGGGCGTGTTGCCGACAAGGATCCGGGACCGGCAAAGTCGGTCGAGCACGACAACGTCTCCTACGTCACCATCGGTCTGCGCAAGGACGATTACGAGGAATTCTACAACGGCTTTGCCAACCGTGTGCTGTGGCCGATCCTGCATTACCGGCTCGATCTGGCGGAATTCACCCGCCGCGATCTCGGCGGCTATATTCGGGTGAATGAATTTTTCGCCAGCAATCTGGAGAAGCTGCTGCGTCCCGACGACGTGGTGTGGGTGCACGACTATCATTTGATCCCGCTCGCCAAGGCGCTACGCGATCGCGGCCACAAGAACAAAATCGGTTTCTTTCTGCACATCCCGTGCCCGCCGCCGGAAATCCTCACCGCGTTGCCCAATCATGAGCAGCTCATTCCGGCGCTCTGCCATTATGACCTGGTCGGCTTCCAGACCGACACCGATGCCAATAATTTCTCGCGTTATCTCGCCAACGAATCCGGTCTGTCGTGGGGGGAGGGCAACAGCTTCCATTTCGGCGATCGGCTCGTGCAGATCGGCACCTTTCCGGTCGGCGTCGAGACGAAAGGTCTGGAGCGTCTCGCGCGTCGCGCGATTGAGAGCGAGTTCGTGCGCGATGTGCTCGACAGCCTATCCGGCCGCGCCATGATCATTGGCGTCGACCGGCTCGACTATTCCAAGGGCCTGCCCGAGCGAATGAACGCGTTCGAGCGTTTCCTCACCAATTTTCCCGACTGGCGCGGCAAGGTGACCTATTTGCAGATCACGCCGCGCAGCCGCTCCGATATTCCTGAATATAGCGATATCGGACGGCTGGTAGGCGAGACCGTCGGGCGCATCAACGGCACCTTCGGCGAGGCGTCATGGACGCCAGTGCGCTACGTCAACAAGGCGCATAGTCGCACCGCCTTGGCCGGGCTCTATCGCGCCGCGCGCGCGGCGCTGGTGACGCCGTTGCGCGACGGTATGAATCTGGTGGCCAAGGAATTCGTCGCGTCGCAAAATGCCGAGGATCCCGGCGTCTTGATCCTGTCGCGCTTTGCCGGCGCCGCGCGCGAATGCACCGCGGCCCTGCTGGTCAACCCTTACGATCACGAAGGCGTCGCCATCGCCATCAACCGTGCGCTGGCCATGCCGCTGGAGGAACGGCGTCAGCGGCACGCGGCGGTCTTCAAGGTACTGGCGGAGAACGATCTCAGTCACTGGGCGGAGCGCTTTCTGAACAAGCTCGAGCATCCGAACATGGATGGCGCGGCGGCCGCCCCGGCACGCGCCGCGAGCGCAGGCTGATAGCGTTATTGACATAGGTCACAGCGAACGCCGGCGCGACGGAATATATTATAATTTATCAACAGCAAACCGGTCCGAGGCCGCCGCCCATGAAACGAATCGCCGCTGCGCTGCTTTCATTGTTCGCCGTTGCCGCGTTGAGCAGCGCGGGCGAGGCCGCCGACGCGGCGAACGGAGGAACGCTCGCCAAGCGCTGGTGCGCGGCCTGCCATCTGGTGGCCAGCGATCAGAAAAGTGGCAGCACGCAGACGCCGCCATTTTCCGCCGTCGCCAAAATGCCGGGGATCGACGCCGCCAAGATCTCGCTCTACCTGCTGGCGCCGCATCCGAAGATGCCGGACATGAACCTGTCGCGCGGCGAGGCGGCCGATCTAGCGGCCTATATTGCGGCGCAGGGCCGTTAGCCCGGCACCGCTTTCGATTTCGCCGCAGCGGCTTTGACGGAGATCAATGCGCCGGCTAGCGCGCCGGTCATAGTCGCCAGTCAAAAGGGTTGAGAATAAATCCACGTGAGGACGCGCCGGTTACAGCGGTCGATTGGCGACAATCGGCCGACTGGCTCGATGGGACGAAGCCAAACGAGACGGAGCAAGCCACGCGCGCGCTAATTCGCTATAAATTTATGACACTTGCGGTCGCCGTCGTGGCGGCGACGCTGTTAGCCGGCGGGGCCGGCCGGTCGGACGAAAAAACCGAGGCGGGTGTTCGGCTCGAATTCTGGAAGGGGCACTTCGATCGTGCCAGCCAGCCGTTCCACGACTGGGATAACGTCAAGGAAGTGCCGGCGGTCTGCGCCCGCTGCCATGGCGCCAACAGCCTTCCGGAATTCCTGAAGGAAGGCAAGAATTCGCCGGCGCCGCACGTCAAGAACGGCTTTGCCTGCACCAATTGTCACGCCGACCTGCTGACTTATGCAAGGCACACAGTTGCCAAGGTCACATTCCCGAGCGGAGTGACCGTCAACAGCGGCAACAACGACGCCAATCTGTGCATGACCTGCCATCAGGGCCGCGAGTCGACCGCGAGTGTGAACAAGGCCATCGCCGGGCTTGCGCTCGATACGCCGGATCCCAAACTCAATTTCCTGCATGTGCACTATTTTCCGGCCGGCGCCACGATGTACGGCACCGAGGCGAAAGTGGGCTACGAATACGACGGCAAGAAATACGTCGGTCGTTTTGCGCATATGCCGAACGTGAGCACCTGCACCGGCTGTCACCAGCCGCACGGCGGCGAGCTCAAGATCGATCGCTGCGGCGGATGCCATGAGGGTATCAAGACCGTCGCCGATCTCGCCGGCATCCGCATGTCGACGCGCGGCGACTTCGACGGCAACGGCAAGGAGGAGGGTCTGGCCCGTGAAATCGCCGGCCTGCAGGACCAGCTTTATGCCGCGATCCAGACCTACTCGAAGAATGTCGGCGGCAAGCCGATCGCCTTCACCAAGGTGGCGTTCCCTTACTGGTATGCCGACACGAACGGCAATGGCCGTATCGATCCGGAAGAAATCAAGATGACCAACAAGTACACCGCCTATACGCCGCGCCTGCTGCAGGCGGTGTTCAACTACACCTATTCGGTGCGCGATACCGGTGGCGCCTACCACAATGGCCGCTACGTGCTGCAACTGCTGCACGATTCGCTCGAAAGCCTGGCGGCGAGCGGCAAGGCCGGCGTCAGCATGGCCGGCAAGGCAAGGCCGTAGGCTTCGGCGGGGGCGCAAAGGCCGTCGCGCGGTAACGCGCGGCGGTTTTTGCTTATGCGGTCGCCCGCTTCACGTCCGGCGGCACCGCCTCGTCGGCGAGCGCCTTGAGCGCTTCGTCGAGCGGCAGGACCTGCTGGCCCTCGCTGCCGAGCCGGCGGATCGAGACCAGCCGTTCGGCGGCTTCCTTCTTGCCGATCACCAGCAAAGCAGGGACCTTGGCGAGCGAGTGCTCACGCACCTTGTAATTGATCTTTTCGTTGCGCAGATCGCCGTCGGCCCGCAGGCCAAGCGCGCGCGCCGCGGCGATGACTTCGCGGGCATAATCGTCGGCATCCGAGGTGATGGTGGCGACCACGGCCTGCAAGGGCGACAGCCAGAGCGGCAGGTGCCCGGCATAATGCTCGATCAGGATGCCGGTGAAGCGCTCCATCGAGCCGAACATGGCGCGATGCAGCATTACCGGCGTCACCTTGTTGGAATGCTCGTCGATGTAGAATGCGCCCAGGCGGCCCGGCAGATTGAGATCGACCTGCACGGTGCCGCATTGCCATTCGCGGCCGATGGCGTCGCGCAGCACGTATTCGAGCTTCGGCCCATAGAACGCGCCTTCGCCCTTGTTGAGCGTCCACGGCCGGCCTGAGGCCTTGAGCGCCGCCATGAGGGCTGCTTCCGCCTTGTCCCAGACCGCGTCGTCGCCGATGCGCTTGTCGGGCCGGTCGGAAAACTTGATGCGCACGTCGTCGAAACCGAAGTCGGCATAGATCGCCAGGATCTGGTTGTTGACCTTGAGCACTTCCTCGGCGATCTGGCTTTCGGTGATGAAGATATGCGCGTCGTCCTGCGTGAAGGCGCGCACGCGCAACAGCCCGTGCAGCGCGCCCGACGGCTCGAAGCGATGCACCTTGCCGAATTCGGCGATCTTCAAGGGCAGGTCGCGATACGACTTCAGGCCGTTCTTGAAAATCTGCACGTGGCCCGGGCAGTTCATCGGCTTGATGGCGTAGACGCGCTCATCCTCCTCGCGCTTGGCGGTCAAGAACATCATGTCGTTGTAAGTCGGGATGTGGCCGGTGGTGACCCACATTTCGCGGTCCATGAGCTGCGGCGAATTCACCTCGACGAAACCCGACTGCTGCTGTTGGCGGCGTATGTAATTCTCCAGCGCCTGGAACAGTGTCCAGCCTTTCGCATGCCAAAATACCGAACCGGGCGCTTCTTCCTGGAAATGGAACAGGTCCATCTCGCGCCCGAGCCGGCGATGGTCACGTTTCTCGGCTTCCTCGATCTGCTTCAAGTAAGCGTCGAGTTCTTCCTGCTTCGCAAAGGCCGTGCCGTAGATGCGGGTCAACATCGGATTGTTCGAATCGCCGCGCCAATAAGCGCCCGCCACCTTCATCAGCTTGAAGGCGCCGCCTATTTTGCCGGTCGACGTCATATGCGGGCCGCGGCACAGATCGAACCAGTCGCCCTGCTTGTATATCTTGAGCGGCTGGTCTTCCGGAATGGCGTCGATCAGTTCGACCTTGAAATTCTCGCCCTTCTCGGCGAACACTTTCTTGGCCTGCTCGCGCGACCAGATTTCCTTGGTGAAGGGCTTATCGCGCGCAACGATCTCCTTCATCTTCTTCTCGATGACGGGCAGGTCTTCCAGCGTGAACGGCTGGTTGCGCGCGAAGTCGTAATAAAAGCCGTTCTCGATCACCGGGCCGATGGTGACCTGCGTGCCCGGCCACAGCGTCTGCACCGCTTCGGCCAGAACGTGCGCGGCGTCGTGCCGGATCAGCTCGAGCGCGCGCGGGTCGTCGCGGTTGAGAAACTCGATCTTGGCGTCGCGCTCGATCGGGTCAGCCAGATCGGCGACCGTGCCGTCGAGCGCCATGGCCACGGTGCGCTTGGCCAGCGAGGGCGAAATGCCCTTGGCGATGTCTAATCCAGTAGTGCCTTGGGGATATTCGCGGCGTGCGCCGTCGGGAAAGGTCAGCGCGACATTCTGCGCCATGACAAGGGCCTCCTGTGGCTCACTCCCGCGAACGAGCGCGGGTAAGCGTGAATTGGAGACTGATATAGCAGGGGAATCGGGCGGTGCAATATTCTTGTTATGCCTGTCGGGCTCGCCGCCGCACCCACCCCAACACCAGCCCGTCTATCACCAGCAGCGACGCGGCGATAATGAGCGCGCCGGCGATTTCGCGCAGCGTCAGCGGCTCGCCCAGTACCAGGACCCCGAGCAGGATCGCCGTGACCGGGATCAGCAGCGTCACCAGCATCACATTGGTTGCGCCCGAGCGCGCCAGGATGGTGAAGAACACGATATAGGCGAGCGCGGTCGACAGCGCGGCCAGCCCGAACAGCGCTGCCCAAGCGGCCAGGCTCGGCATCGGTAGCGCCCAAGGCCGGTCGACCGCCCCGGCGATGACCGCCATGACAAGGCTCGACGTGATGAGCTGGCAGGTCGAGGAGGTGAGCGGCGGCACGCCGTTGAGCTTGCGCCGTCCCCACAGGCCGGAAAATCCGTAGCTCAAGGCGCCGCCGAGGCACAGCAACATGCCGATGGTCTGGCTTTCGGAGGCAACGATCCCCGGCCCGCGCAGCACGATCACGCCGAGGAGTCCGATGACCACGCCGGCGACGCGGCGCGCGATCAGCTTTTCGTCGCCGAAGCTCGCCAGCACCAGGACGGTGAACAACGGCGTCGTGGCGTTGAGCACCGATGCAAGTCCGCTCGCAATAAGCGTCTGGCCGGCGAAGATGAGGGAGAACGGGATGACGTTGCTCAGAATCCCCATCACCAGGAAGGGCATCCAGCCCGCCAGGCTGTTCGGCAAATTGCCGCCCTGGACCTTGAATATTGGAAAGAGCAGCGCAGCGCCCAGGACGACCCGCGCCAAAACGGTGGTCAGCGGCGGCAGATCCCGCAATACCACGGCGGTGAAAAAGAACGAGCCGCCCCACAATACCGACAGCAGGATCAACAGCAGCCAAGTTTGGCGGTCGATAGTCGATGTCGGAGCGGCCATTGGATGTCCCTGCGGCCTCGGATCGGAGCGCGGCTTACTGGCAACGCCGGTCCAGGCTAGCCCGCTGCAATAGATGGATGGCGCGCGATTCGGTCCACCCGAATTCTGTGCGGCGCGGCGATACCGCTACGGCGTAGGCCGCGTCCCCCGCCATTTCCCGTAACGCCACGGCATCCACCATCGCGCGCTGGCCGGCAGAACTGCCGGCACGAAGTCGAGCCCGTGGGTGCCCCACGGGTGGCAGCGCAACATGCGCGCCAGCGCCATCCATCCGCCCGCCCACAGGCCGAAACGCTCGATCGCCTCGTCGGCATATTCCGAACATGTCGGCAGATGCCGGCAACGCGGGCCGATCAGCGGCGAGAGCGTGTAGCGATAGAGCAGCACCAAGCCGCGCCCGGCCAGCCGCGGTATCCGCGCAAAATCGAATGAAGTCGTTTGCCGTTCGCTCATGTCCGCTATCGAAGGTCTCGGAAAGTTCCATCGCACGGAACCTGCTCAGGTTTTGAACAAATTCGCGGGCAGATAGCGACCTTTTTACACTAGACCCGAATCTGGCTGCTGATTAAATTTGCGGTATTCGGGATTCTCGAAGGCGCCTAAGCCCAGCGACGTGGACCGCCACGTCAGCAAGAAAAAGGAACGGCTCGGCGCTCAGAAGGGGGATTAATGGCTCGTTCCCTTGGCATTGCTATCGCGCTCGCTTTGGCGGCGCCTGCTGTTCTTTTGCCTGCGCCGGCGCGCGCGTCCGAGCGCAGCCTGCCGATGCGTTTCGATCTGCGCCTGCAGGGACCGGCGGACGCCTGCGGCACAAAGTGCAAAGCCTGGATATCGGCGCGCGGCGCCATCACCGCCGACAGCGCGCGCGACTTCAAGGATTTTGTGCAAACTCACAATCTGGGCCGCGATCTTTCCAAGGCCACTTTGGTGCTCGATTCCGATGGCGGCTCGGTACTTGGCGCCATCGCGCTCGGCCGGGAAATCCGCCGGCACGCGCTCACCACCACGGTCGGCCGCACCGTCGATCTCAAGCCGTCGGCCAAGCATGACGCGGCGCGCGCCACGCTGTCGCCTGACGCCGATTGCGAGTCGATGTGCGCCTTTGTGCTGCTCGGCGGAGTGCATCGCAGCGTGCCGCCGCAGGCGCGCGTCATGGTGCATCAGATATGGCTCGGCGACCGCCGCGACGATCCGGCCGCGGCCAGCTATTCGGCCGAGGACCTCGTGCTGGTGCAGCGCGACATCGGCCGGCTTGCGCAATACACCGCCGAGATGGGCGCCTCCATCGACCTGCTCGATCTGGCGCTGCGCATTCCGCCGTGGGAGCCGATGCATACCATGACGCACGATGAATTGCGCGGCACCCGGCTGGCGACCGACGAGACGATTGAGCTCGCTCCGGCCACCGTTGCCACTTCGCCGCCGCCGGCGGCGGCATCGCAATCCGCGCCCCGCGTTACCGACGGTGTGCGCCCGACCGCGATCAGCGAGCGGAGCTGGGCCATGGTCGACCGCGCCGGGACAGCCGTATTGGCGCGCCACCATCCGCTCACCGTCGAAGGCGAGGATATCGGCAGCTTCGATTTGATGGTGGCCTGCGGCGCCGGAGCCGAGAGTTTCGATGTGAGCTATGTCGAGCGGCGTCATGACGGCGAACGCATGGCGGCGCCCGCCGGCCTCGATACCGTCAGCTTGCGGATCGCGAACGAGTCGATGCCGCTCAAGGTGGCCTCGTCCGAACGCCGCGGTGAACCGGACGAACTCGTCAGCTACGCCACCGGAACGGTGCCGGCGGCGCTGATCGACGGCTTTGCCACCGCCGGCAATCATTCAATGACGATCGAAACCGAAAGCGGCGGCACAGTCAGCGTTATCCGCGTCGGCAATACCGGTGCGATGCTCAATCTGCCGCGGCTTGCCGCCAGCTGCGGCAAGGCGGCCGGCAACCGGGCGGAACTGCCGGTTCGCAAGACGGGCGGCCTGGCGGCGGCGCAGTAAAACACATTTCATCTTGGCCGCGCCCGGCTTTTGGCCCTGCAAGACTCTTGATTTATTTGAGGGTAAACTTGCATCGAAGGTCACTCCCGATCGAAGGAGAAAACGATGATAGGGCGGTCCGCCATTTTCGCCGCTTGCACTCTTGTTTGTGCGCTCGCCGCGCCGGCCGCGCGCGCGGAGTGGCCGGATCACCCCATCCGCTTTATCGTCGGCTTCGGGCCGGGCGGCGCCAATGACCTGATCGCCCGCATCGCGGCCGAGGGCGCCGGTAAGGAGCTCAAGCAGACGATCATCATCGAAAACCGCCCGGGCGCCGGCGCGGTGATCGGGACGGCCTACGTCGCTCACTCGGCACCCGACGGCTACACATTCCTGGTTGGCGCGGCGAGTACCATCACCAACAGCCTGCTGTTGAAAGATCTGCCATATAAAGATTCCGATCTGGTGCCGGTCGGCATGATCGCAGTCGCACCTTCGACCATCATTGTGCATCCGAGCGTGCCAGCGAATAACATGGCCGAGTTCGTCGCCTGGGCAAAAGCGCAAGGCGGCAAGGGCGTCAACTGGTCCACGGCCGGCAATGGCAGCACGCCGGAGTTCGTTGCCGAGATGATCAAGGAGGCGACCGGTGTCTCCTTCAATATCGTCCCGTATCGCAGCGGCGGCGAAGGGGTGAACGCCGTTCTGGCCAACAATGTCTCGGCGACCTCGGAGGCGAGTATCGTTGTGATCCCCAAGGTCAAGGCCGGATTGCTGAAGGCGATCGCGACGACTTACACCAAGCGCATCAGCGCCTATCCGTCCCTCCCGACCACGGCGGAACAGGGCTACCCAACCGTGCAGATCGGCCACTGGGCCGGTCTCTATGCGCCGCGCGGTACGCCCGAGCCGGTCATTCAACGCATGAATGCCGCGCTGCAGGCGGCGCTCAAGACGCCCGAGGTGCAAGACAAGCTGACCAAGACCGGCATCGAGCCGGCCGGCGGCCCGGTCGCGGAATTCGTCACGTTCACCACGACCGAACGCAAGCGCCTCAGCGAACTGGCGGCGAAGATCAAAGTCGGCAAGGAGAAGTAAGCGGGTTAGCCGGCCAAGGCCTGCGCAATCTGCTCAGCGCGCGCGAGCTTCTCGGCGCCGAGCACGATGTTGACGATGTCGTCCGCCTTGGCGCCGCTGACGACATGCGTCGCGAGTTTCTTGAACTTCTGCACAATGTCGCCTTCGGAAGCGAAGCTCGTTTCGCTGCCGCGCGGCGCCTCCACGGTTTGTTCGAGCTTCACGCCGTTTTTCAACTGCACTTCGACGCGCACCATGTGGCGGTAGTTCAAGCCGCGCGCAGTGATTGACGGGTCGTGCAGCACACTGACTTTCTTCGATAATTCGACCCGCCGTTGGTCATCGACGGCCGCGTCGGTGAACTGATCGACGAATACGTCGCCTTCGAGCAGCAGCGTGGCGACACAAAACGGCAGATTCAATTGCGCCGATGTGAGGCCCTGTGGCTGGTAGGGCCAGCCGACGTGTTCGACCGTCACCTGCGACCCATGCACCACAATCGAGGCAATATCGCCGGCGCCGAAGGGCGTTTTGGTTTGCATGTTGCGGATGGCATCGAGTGTTGTGTGGTTGCTGCCGACGCAGGAATAGAATTTCAGCGAAATGCGCATTGTTTCCCACGCGCGGCCGAGCTGCCACGACAGTTCGTCGAGATTGAAGCGGTCATTCGAGCGCGAGAAGGTCGAACAAAAGCCGCCATAAGGCGATTCAAAAACGTCGATGATCCCCGTGAAGCCGGCCTGCGCCAGCAGCGCGCCATAAAGGCCGCTCTGCGCCGCCCGTCCGGCATGCATGCGCTTGACCATCGCTCCATATTGCGCGGCCATCAGCCCCGAAGATTGGGTGCCGGCAATGCCCAGCGCATGCACCGCCTGTTCGGCAGACAGGCGCAAAGCGGCAGCCGCGCCCGACACGGCGGAAAACATCCCGACGGTCGCGCCGGAGTGCCAGCCTTGCCCGATATGCTGCGGGCCCATGCATTTGCCGACGCGCGGGCCGATCTCGTAGCCGGCCACAGCGGCGGTAAGAAAATCGCGGCCGCTGAGACCGGGGCGGAACTCCGTAACCGCCAGCAGCGGCGGCAAGGTGACCGCGCCAACGTGCAGCACGCCCTGGCGATGAACATCGTCGAGCTCGAAGCTTTGGATGAGCGTGCCATTGACCAGGGCGGCATGCGGCGCCGATAAAAGTTCCGAGGTTCCCCACACGCGGCAGGCTTTTGTCACGTCAAGCTTGCCGAGGGTCGCCCGCAAAATACGGCTCCATTGCAGATCGCTGCCGTAGAGCGCGCAACCCAGCGAATCAAGAATCAATAACTTGATGCGTCCGATGACTTCATCTGGAATGTCTTCGTAGCGGAGCTGTGAGATGAATTGCGCGATAGCGCGGGTATGCGGGTTGTTGCTCGAACCTGACATGCGCGATTTCCGTATCCTCGTAAAATAGCGGCGGCCGGCTTATGAATATTTCTTTTCGAGATCGTCGAAGCGCGGTTTGCCGACCAGCCGTTGTCGCTCCTCGAAGCTGGCGAGCTCACCGGCAATGCCGTCAAGCGACCCGTGAGCCTTGAGATGACCGAGGACCTTCTGCATTCCGGCGATCGATGCCTGCAGGGCCGCGTTGGCGTAAAGGATCATGGAGAATCCCATTGTGCCCAGCTCATCGAGGCCGATCATCGGCGTCAAGCCGCCGGCCACGATGTTGATCACTTGCGGAACGGCCAGACGTTTGGGGATTTCGGCAATCTGTTCTTTGGTTCGCGGCGCTTCGACAAACGTCATATCCGCGCCGGCTTCGATATAGGCGGCGGCGCGTTCCATGGCGTCCTCGAAGCCGTTGGTGGCGATGGCATCGGTGCGCGCGATGATGACGAGATCGGCATTGACCCGGCTGTCCACCGCGGCGTGAATTTTCTGCACCATCTCTCCACGCGCGATCACGCTCTTGCCGGAGAAATGCCCGCACTTCTTCGGAAAATCCTGATCCTCGAGCTGAATGGCATTGGCGCCGCTGCGCTCAAGCACCTGGATCGTGCGTGCCACATTGATCGGATTGCCGAATCCCGTGTCGGCATCGACGATCAAGGGCAGCGAGACGACATCGCGCATGGCGCCGACGTGGGCAGCGAGTTCGGTCAACGAGATCAAGCCGATATCCGGGACGCCGAGGAACGTATTGGTCACGCCGGCGCCGCTGACATAAATCGCTTGGAACCCGATATCCTCGATAACGCGGGCGGCGAGTGCGTTTGCCGCACCGGGCAAAAGAACGGCTTTTCGCTGGCCCAGCATTTCGCGAAAGCGCCGATTGCCGGTTTCTTTCATCGCCGTTTCTTTCGTTATGCCGTTAGGGGGCGGAAGACTTGTTGGTGCCGGTATGAGGTTTTTGTTGCTACTCGAATTTGGCCGCGCATCAAGAATCGAAACAAACGGCCGAAAGCCGGACCCGGTGCCGGGCATGACGGCGAGATCGCCGTGCGCTATTCCGCCGCCTGCTTTTGCTTGCCTTCGATCTGGTCGAGTGCCGACACCACCGCGTCGAAAGTGAGCAAGGTGGAGGCGTGGCGGGCCTTGTAGTCGCGCACCGGCTCAAGCACCGCGATATCGGCCCATTTGCCGGTCGGCGGCGGGCCGTTCTCTTTCAGCATCTTGCGCACGGTGTCGCGCAACTCGCGCAGTTCGCCCGGATTGGAGCCCACCACATGGCGGGCCATGATCGAGGACGAGGCCTGGCCGAGCGCGCAGGCCTTCACGTCATGGGCGAAATCCGACACCACCGGGCCGTCCATCTTGACGTCGACGGTGACCGTGGAACCGCACAGCTTGGAATGGGCGGTGGCGCTGGCGTCGGGCGCATCAAGACGTCCCAGACGCGGGATATTGCCCGCTAAGTCGAGGATTCGGCTGTTGTAAACGTCGTTAAGC
Organism: Hyphomicrobiales bacterium; assembly: GCA_038206805.1. Lineage (GTDB taxonomy): Bacteria > Pseudomonadota > Alphaproteobacteria > Rhizobiales > Xanthobacteraceae > Pseudolabrys. Next base: position 99,361 of record JBBRAL010000003.1, read on the forward strand.
ATTGAATTTTGTCGATTTCCTGGGGCGGCGGATTGCCTCGGCGCTCGAAACGAATATATAGGTCTTGACCCGCTGGCGCGAGAAGGGGTTCCTGGCGCTAGGCGTGGCATGCGAAGAGCCATGCGAAATGGGAATGCGGCGTCCTGGCGCCCCGCATTGGACCAATAGGTCGCAAGCGGGTTACTGACGCGGCCACCCGGTGACACTCCCGGTGCTGCCTAATGAAGCGGCGAGCGCCGGTCGAACGGAGAGACCGTTATGGACGCCAAGAATACAATCATAAAGCCGTGGCCCAAGCAGGGCCTGTCCGAGCACGTGCGGGCGGCGCCCGCGCCGGTCGAGCCGCGCCCGTCGCGCGAACAGGCGGAAGCCGCCGTGCGCACGCTGATCGCCTATGCCGGCGACGATCCCGACCGCGAAGGCCTGCTGGAGACGCCCAAGCGCGTCATCGGCGCCTATGAAGAACTCTACCAGGGCTATCGCGAATGCCCGGTGGAGGTGCTCGACCGCACCTTCAGCGAGACCGGCGGCTACGACGACTTCGTGCTGGTCAAGGACATCGGTTTCAACTCCCATTGCGAACACCACATGATGCCGTTCTTCGGCAAGGCGCATGTCGCCTATATGCCGGTGGAGCGGGTGGTGGGCCTGTCGAAACTGGCGCGCCTGATCGACGTCTATGCGCGCCGTCTGCAGACGCAGGAGCATCTTACCTCGCAGGTATCGACCGCGATCGACGAGATTTTGAAACCGCGCGGCGTCGCGGTGATGATCGAGGCCGAGCATATGTGCATGTCGTTGCGCGGCGTGGAGAAGCCCGGCGCGCTGACGGTGACCACGCATTTCACCGGCGCCTTTCGCGAGGATGCCAACGAGCAGGTGCGCTTCATGACCATGCTGCGCGGCGGCCAGCGGTAAGTTCTCGTCTGCGTTCGTTTCCGTAGCATTTCTCCGTCATCCTGAGGTGCGAGCGCACAGCGCGAGCCTCGAAGGTTGGCGGCCCGGGCCGTCGCCCTTCGAGGGCCGCTTGTCGGCGGCCACCTCAGGGTGACGGAGAAAGGCAGGAGCCAGCCTTGTCCACATCATCGCACGACATCGAGGAAGGCCTCACCTTCGCGCCGCAATTCGGCGCCGATGGGTTGATCACGGCCGTCGTCACCGATGTCAGCACGGGCGACGTGCTGATGGTCGCGCATATGAACGGCGAAGCCTTGCGCAAGACCATCGAAAGCGGCGAGGCATGGTATTACAGCCGCTCGCGCAAGGCCTTGTGGCGCAAGGGCGAGAGCTCCGGCCACGTCCAGCGCGTGGCTGAATTGCGTGTCGATTGCGATCAGGACGCGCTCTGGCTCAAGGTCGAACAGACGGGCCCTGGCGCCTGCCACACTGGCCGGCGTTCGTGCTTCTACCGCAGCGTTCCGCTCGGGCAGAAGGGCGCGGTGACGCTCGAATTCCGCGACGGTGGCAAGACATTCGATCCGAAATCCGTGTACGGCAAGCCGGGCTGAGCCATGAACGGCGCCGCGGCCTCCCGCATCGAAGTGCGGCTCGATCCGCGCGAACGCGGTACGCTCGCCTATCTCACCATCGACAACCGGACCAAGCTCAATACGCTCGACCGTGCGCTGATGACCGAATTCATCGCAGCGGTCGACGCGCTTGCTTCGCGCGAGGATTTGCGCGCGCTGGTGCTCACCGGCGCCGGCGGCAAGGCCTTTATCGGCGGCGCCAGCATTCCGGAAATGGCGGCGCTTACCCGCGACAGCGCCGGGGATTTCATCACGCTGGTGCACCGGACATGCGATAGCCTGCGCCGCCTGCCAGTGCCGGTGATCGCGCGCATTGACGGCTATGCGCTGGGCGCCGGACTGGAAGTGGCGGCATCCTGCGATTTGCGGGTAGCCTCGACGGCTGCGAAATTCGGCATGCCGGAGGTGAAAGTCGGAATTCCATCGGTGATCGAGGCGGCGCTGATTCCCCGTCTGATCGGCTGGGGCCACGCACGCGAATTGCTGATGCTGGGCGAGACCATCGATGCCGACACCGCGTTGCGCTGGGGGCTGGTCGAGCGCTTGGTGGCGCCTGGCGCGCTCGATGCCGAGATCGAAATGGTCGTGACCTCGCTGCTCGCCGCCGGCGCGCAAGCGGTGCGTCAGCAAAAAGCGCTGATGCAGCAGTGGGAAAAGTTGCCGGTCGATGCGGCCATCGCGGCCGGCATCGACGCCTTCGTGCGCGCCTTTGAGACCGACGAGCCGAAGCGGATGTTGTCGGCCTTTGGCAAGCGCAAGCGCGACTAAGCCTTGCCTTTCACGCGCTCCAGCAGCGCCTGTGCCCTTTTCAGATGCGGCTGGTCATACATTTTTCCGTCGATGCCGATGGTGCCGGCGCCGGGCTGCGCCGCGAAGGCCGCCACCAGCGCCTTGGCCGTTTCGATCTGCTCGGCCGAGGGCGTGAACACCTCGTTGATCACCGGCACCTGCGCCGGGTGGATCGCCAGCCGTCCGGTGAAGCCGTCGCGCCGCGCCATTTCGGTGTCGCGGCGCAAGCGATCCAGATTGCGGAAATCCACGTGGATCGTTTCGATCGCCGGCACCTTGGCCGCCGCCGCGCCGTAGAGGCACATCATGCGCGCCAGCCGGTAGGGCTCGGTCAGTTCGCCCGCGGCATCGCGGTTGGCCTCGGCGCCGAGCTCGGCGGATAGATCCTCCGGCCCCCAGGTGAGGCCGATCAGCCGCGCGCTGCAGTCGCGATAGCTGCCGGCGGCAAACAGCCCGGCGGCGGTCTCCACCGCCTGCGCCAGTATTTTGATCGTGCCCTCCGGCAGACCGGCGATGGCCTCGCGCGCGGTCAGCTTGGCGTCGAGATGCACCACGGTCGCGCCGCCTTCAGCTTTGGGAAATACGATGGCGTCCGGCCGGCCCGCCACCACCGCGTCGAGATCGGCGTCGGTCATGCCGGTGTCGAGCCCGTTGATGCGCACCAGCAGGCGAGGGCGCTGTTTTATGGCATTGGCGCTTTTGAGAAAATCCAAAGCGGCGGCGCGCGCATTCTCCTTGCGCTCGGGCGCGATGGAATCCTCCAGATCGAGGATGACGCCGTCGGCGCCGCTCGCCATCGCTTTTTCGAGCTTGGCGCCGCCGGTGGCGGGGACGAACAGAATGGAGCGCATCAATTTTCTTGCTTCATTTGGGCCGCATGACGATGAACGCGTTGCGGTGGCATTCGGCCACCAGCGTTCCGTCCTGCTTGAAGGCCTTGTGATGGAATTCGACGATGCCGGCATTCGGGCGCGATTTCGACGCGCGTTTGCTCACGACCACCGTCGAGCAATTGACCGTGTCGCCCTCGAACAGCGGATTGGGAAACTTCACGTCGGTCATGCCGAGATTGGCGATGGTCGTGCCGACGGTCATGTCGGAAACCTGGATGCCGATCATCAGGCCGAGCGTGAACAGCGAGTTCATCAGCGGCTGGCCGAATTCGGTTTCGGTCTCGCAGAAGTGCCGGTCGATGTGCAGCGGCTGCGGATTGAGCGTCATGTTGGAGAACAACATGTTGTCCATCTGCGTCACGGTGCGGGTGTAGCGGTGCTCGTAAAGCTTGCCGACCTCGAAATCCTCGAAATAGAGGCCGCCGCGCTTGTGCCGTTGGATCGTTTCCGTCATCGCTCACCTCCGAGGGAAATTTGTGCAGTGCAGGGGCTTACGCCCTACCGTTTACGTTTCATTTACCATAATTACCCATGCTCGACAGGGCCTGCCAAGCAGGCCCATAGCAGCCGAGTTATCGCCGAGGCGCAACCCGATGGCCGTCGATTCCGTCACCGCCAACGCTGCACCGCTGATAACCGGCGCGATCCGCCAGGCGGCGAAGTCGTCCGGCATCAGCTTCGAATATCTGCTGACCACCGCCAAAATCGAGTCCAACCTAAATCCGGGCGCGCAGGCCGCGACCTCGTCGGCCAAGGGCCTCTACCAGTTTATCGAGCAGACCTGGCTTGGCACCATGAAAACAAGCGGGGCGGCGAGCGGCTATGGCCGCTTTGCCGACGCCATTTCCCGCACGGGCGACGGGCGCTACGAGGTCGCCGATCCGACAACGCGCGCGGCCATCATGCGGTTGCGCAGCGACCCGGCCGCCAGCGCGGTCATGGCGGGCGCCTTGACGCGCGCCAATGCCGTCCAGCTCAGCGGCGCGATCGGCCGTGCGCCTTCGGACGGCGAACTCTACATCGCGCATTTCCTTGGACCGGACGGCGCGGGCAAACTGATCGGCGCAGCCTCGACAAAGCCGCGCCAGAATGCCGCCGACATGTTTCCACAGGCCGCGGCGGCGAACCCCAATATTTTCTACGACGGTGCCGGCCGAGCGCGCAGCGCGGGCGATGTCTATGGCAAGCTGACCGGCCGTTTCGAGATCGCGCGCGCCATCAGCTTTGCGCCGGCCTTGCGCGGAAGCATGCCGGCGCAGGCCTCGACACCCGACACCGCCGGCGTCACGCAGGCTTTCGCCAAGGCCAATGACAGTCTGCCGCCGGTGCCGAACACCAGGCCGCTGTTCCAGGCCATGTTCACCGATCGCGCGCAGACGCCGCTGACGCAAACCGTCAGCAGCCTGTGGGCGCCGACGAAATCCGCAGGCCCGGCCACGACCGAAACGCCGGCTGCGACCGTGCCCGTGCGGCCGCTCGATCTGTTCACCGACGGCGCGGCCAATGTCCGCAAGATATTCGGCAATAGCTGAATGAGCCGGCCGTTGCCGGAAGCCGTCGTCGTTAACAGCTCATCAACATCTATGGTGAACGCTTTGTTAAGCCTCCTCGGCTAGGTTAAGCGTCGAGCCGTCAGTATGGATGGCAGTATCGTAAGCGTCTGGTCGTGTCATGATTGTTCGTCAGTTTCTGCAATGGGTCCGCAATGCGCCGCCCGGCGAGCGAGCCGAGGCCACGTCCGCTCTAGCGCGCGCCTATCTTCATTCCGAACTGTCCGCCGACGATCTCGCCGCCGCCGAAGGCGCGATGATCATGTTGCTGGACGATCCATCGCCGATGGTACGGCGCGCACTGGCCGAGGTGTTTGCCTCGGCGCAGAAGGCGCCGCCGGTCGTCGTGCATGCGCTCGCGTCCGATCAGCCGGATGTGGCGGAGCCGGTGCTGTCGCGCTCGCCGCTGTTGCTCGACGACGATCTGGTCGATCTCATTGCTATCGGGCAAGCAGAGGCGCAGGTCGCGATCGCCAGCCGCGCCATGTTATCGCGCTCGCTCGCCGCGGCAATATCCGAAGTCGGTTCGGCGGAAGCCTGCCTTACGCTGCTGGAAAACCCCGGCGCCGATATCGCGCCGTTCTCGATCGATCGTATCGTGGAGCGCTTCGGGCATCTGGCGGCAATTCGCGAGAATCTGGTGGCGCGCAACGATTTGCCGATGGCGACCCGCCAGGCGCTGCTCAGCAAGTTGTCGCGTACGCTCGCCGGCTTCGTCACTTCGCGGCAATGGCTTGGCTCGGAGCATGCAGAATATGCGGCCAATGAGGCCTGCGAGAAGGCCACCGTCGCGCTTGCCGCCGAGACGCCTTATGACGAAGTCGCCGCGCTGGTGCAGCACTTGCGCCGGAGCGGTCAGTTGACGGCCGGCATGATCCTGCGCGGGCTGCTCTCCGGCAATGTCGTGCTGTTCGAGGAGGCGCTGGCGGAATTGTCCGGGCTGCCGCTCGATCGCGTCACCAGCTATATCCACGACAAGAATATCTCAGGCTTCCGCGCGCTATACCGCAAGGCCGGTCTGCCGGACGCCGCCTATCCGGCATTCCGCGAGGCGATCGCGGCGATGCGCGACGGCATCCTGGTCGGCGAGCAGGGCGGGGTGGCGCGACTCAAGCGCGGAATCGTAGAGCGCGTGCTGAGCGTTTGCGCCGGCGTCGACGTCCAGGATAGGGGCCGGGAAAATATGGCGTCGCTGCTGGCCTTGCTCAGACGTTTCACGGTCGAGGCCGCGCGCGAGGAAGCCCGCATGTTCTGCCACGATCTGGTCGCCAACGATCAGACGATGGGCGACGCCAGACTGGTGGCGTAGCGCCGCAGTCATCATCCGCGCAAGCGGATGATCCGGCAATTGCTGGAATTCGAGAATCCGATTAGCGGTAGTTAATACTGAATGCCCCGCTGGAGCCTGCACCCGCGCAGGCGGGTGCGCGGCATGACGGCTCAAATCATTCCGGCTGATCGGGCACGATCGACGGACCCGTAATCTGCTCGATCACATCCGGCCGGTCGCGGTTTTCGTGGATGAGGAATTCATCCGTTACCTCGCGCAGCCGTTTGGTTAGCATGGCGGCGAGATAATTGGCGTCGGAGCGGGCATATTCGTGAAAGATCGCGCGCACCGCGTCGACGTGCTGGTCCACCAGCTTGATCGGGATGCGGTTTGAGTCCGGCGTATACTCGATAAGCCGGCACAGGCTGTCGGCCGCCGAGGCCACTGCCGGATAGCCGAAGGTCGCGGCTTCGCCCTTGATGTCATGGGCGGCGTGGAACAGGGCTTCCTTGTGGGCTTTGGTGAAGCCGCCGCTGCTGACGGTGCGGCGGGCCTTGTCGAGCCGATCGCATTCGGAATCCATCCAGCTCGCGAATTCAGACGACAATTCGGCCAGTGCCTTTTCCGCGCGGGCCACCGGGTCTTCCTCGCCGGGAAACAACGGTCTGGCGGAGACGGCCTTGCGCAGCTTGTTTTCCGGCACGATGATCTCGTGGTCGCCGTAAGTGACGACCGCTGCCGTATTTTTCGGGGGAGCCATAGTAGGTCTGCCTCTGTCAACCTGGGGCGCGGACTTTTTCAAGCAACGGAACCTGGCGGATCATGTCGGCCTTGCCGCCCTTGCGGCGTTCGGGGCCGACATAGTTCGGATTGACGTTGCGGCGGCGATCGGGACCGAAATAGGTCTTGGTCTTGATGAACGGGCGCGGATTGGCGACCACGTTGATGATGCGCTCATACAGGCCCTTGGCCGAGATCGGCTTGGCGAGAAATTCGGTGACCCCGGCATCGCGCGCCGAGACCACGCGCTTTTTCTCGGAATGGCCGGTGAGCATGATGATCGCCACGTAGGGGTTGGAATTGGCGCCGGGCTGGCGGATCATCTGGGTGAGTTCGAGCCCGTCGAATATCGGCATCGCCCAATCGGTGATGATGATATCGGGGATATAGTGGGTGAAGGCTTCCAGCCCGGCCGCGCCGTCTTCCGCCTCAAAGACTTCGCGCGCACCGAAGCCGTGCAGAAGCGTGCGCACGATCCTGAGCATATGGGCGTTATCGTCGATGACGAGAAAACGCAGGCGGTTGAAGTCGATACGGACCATGGTGCCCCGGGCCGCGGGCGCGATCAGCCCGATACCGTTACGGTCAAGCTAGCGGGGCGGCGTTAACGAATGGTTTAGGATGGTGGCAAGGCGCGAGGTCGGGGCCGCTATTCCTTCAGCAGGCTCGCCACGATGCGCTCGCGCGTCAGCGGCAGGTCGCGGATGCGGGCGCCCAGCGCATGCGATACCGCATTGCCGATGGCGGCCGCGGCGGGGCCGGCGGTGACTTCGCCGACGCCGAGCGGCACCTCGTCCCTGGTATTGATAAGTTCGATGGTCATTTCCGGTACTTCGCTGAATTTCAACACCGGGTAGGTGTCCCAATCGAACGACGCCACGCCGTTATCGAATTGGACCTGTTCCTTGAGCACCCAGCTGGCCGACTGGATAATGCCGCCTTCCAGCTGGTTGATCACGCCGTCCGGATTGATGACCAGGCCGGCATCGGTCGCGCACCAGACGTGACGCAGGCGAATTTCGTTGTCGACATCGAGTTCGACCACGACGGCGGAATAGGCGGCGCGGTTCTTATAGCGGGCGAACGCAATGCCGCGGCCATGGCCGGCGCCGCCCGGCGCTCCGGCTTTCCAATTGGCCATGGCGGCTACTTTTTCGATCACCGCGCGCGCGCGTTTGTCGCCGATGATCGAGAGCCGGTAAGCGACCGGGTCCGCTCCGGCGCGTTCCGCCAGTTCATCGATGCAGCATTCCATCGCGAACACGTTCGGCATGGCGCCGAGTCCGCGCAGCGAGGACACGCGCACCGGCGTCTCCGGCACCAGATGATGAATGATGCGCTTGGCGGCGATGTCGTAGAGCGGCTCGCCGTTGCGGGTGGCGCCGCCGCCATTGGCTTCCGGCACATCGCTCGGCGGCGGCAGCGGCAGCGGATTGGGCAGCGCCTCGCCGCCGAGCAGGGGACTGCCGCCGCCCGGGCGGCCCTGGTGCGTGCTGCTCCAGATTTCCTGCGTCCAGTCGCTGGGCTTGCCGGCGTGGTCGAGCAGGGTGCGAACCTTCACCACCATCGCCGGACTTTTGGGCTCGTAGACGAATTCCTCTTCGCGCCGCCAGCGCACCCGAATTGGTACGCCCGGCATCTGCATGGCGATGATGGCCGCGTCGGCGGCAGCATCGTCGGCGCCGTTGTGGCCATAGCAGCCGGAACTCTGCACGTGGTGCACGGTGATGGCGGAGGCGTCCAAGCCCAGCGTGCGCGCCAGCGCCGCGCGCAACGGGTAGACGCCCTGGCAGTGCGTCCACACCGTCAGATGCCCGTCGCGATACTCGGCCAGTCCGCAGGACGGCGAGAGCGAGGCATGCGCCAGATGGCCACGGGTATAGGTCGCCTCGAAGCGCTCTTGGCCTTGCGCGTCCACCGGCTCCGGCGCGCCGATGATGCGGTCGATGGCCGGCCGTTGCAGCAGCCAGCTCGCTTCCTGCTGCGGCGCGCCCGGCGCCTCGACATTCTGCCAGGTGACGTGATTGACCGCGGCGGCTCCCGCCAAATCGGCCGCGGTCTCGTCATCGCCGACAATGGCGAGGAAATTTCCGTGGCGCACGAACTCGATTCCGCCCTTGGCAGCGCGTCTGATCGCGGCCTCGTCGATGGCGTCGATGGTTGCGCCGCGGTTGGGCTGGCGCACGACACGGGCATGCAGCATGCCTGGCAGCACCAGATCGTGGATGAAGGCGGCTTGCCCAAAAATCTTTCCGGGCAGATCGAGCCGCGCGCTGCTCTGGCCGATGCATTTCAAATCGGCGACCGCTATGCGCTTGCCGCTGCCTGTCGCCTTGACGGCAAGGTTCACCGCGCCGTTAAGCGTCCAGTAGTCCTGGCCGGTCGGCGCATTATTGCGCAGGATGCTACCGTCGCGAACGGATAGCTCGCGTGTCTCGCAGCCGATGACTTTGGCCGCGGAAGCGAGAAACAGCGCGCGCACGTCGGCGCAGGCTTCGCGCATGGCAACGCCGCCGAACTGAATCGACTGGCTGCCGGCGGTGTAGCCCTCGTTCGGCGTCAATCCGGTGTCGCCCGAGCGCACCGCGATGCGTTGCATGGCGACACCGAGTTCGTCGGCGGCGATCTGCGCCATGGCCGTCAGCACGCCCTGGCCAAGTTCGACCCGGCCGGTCGAGACGGTGACTTTGCCGGGCGCGGGAAACGCTACCCAGCGATCGAGGTTCGGATTGTCGTTGAGCGGGCCGGGCAGGGCGGCGTTCATGGCAAGATTCCAATCTTGCGCATGATCTTATCCGAAAACCGGTTCCCACTTTTCGGGATCATGCGCTTGCCCCGCGCATCACGGCCGCCGCCTTTTCCACCGCGCGCAGAATACGATTATGCGAGCCGCAGCGGCAGATATTGCCATCGAGCGCCAGCGCGATCTCTTTGCGCGTGGGCGACGAATTGCGCGCCAGCAGCGCTTTGGCCGAAATCAAAATCCCGGCGAGGCAGTAACCGCATTGCCCGGCCTGCTCGTCGATGAAGGCTTGTTGCAGCGGGTGCGGGTGCGCCGGGCTGCCCAGCCCCTCGACGGTCATGACGGTCTTACCGGCGACGCTCCAGACCGGCTTGGCGCAGCTCTTCTCCGGCTGACCGTCGATCAGCACCATGCAGCAGCCGCATTGTTCAAGCCCGCAACCAAAGCGCGTGCCCATCAGGCCGAGATCGTTGCGCAATATATTCAACAGCGGTGTTTCTTCATTGGCGGGCGAAACGCTGACCGGCGCATCGTTCACGGTGAAGTCGAATTTTTGGGTCATGCGCGGCTCACAGAGGTGCAATCATAAAATGGTGCGAGAACGGAAACCAAGCGGTCACCATATTTCAAGTCTCGGACGGCAGCCCGCAAACGGTGAACCAAGTGACGAAAGCCGGTCATATATGGTCGATTCCGATGCTTAACGAAACCCTTATTCGACGGCTAAAAACGAGCGGGCCCCCTAACAAATTCTTCGAACTTCTCCGGTAGCGTTGCATTTGATTAGTAATTGTCGGGCATTTCGCGAACGAGCGATGCCCAGAGCACATGTGAGGCTTTCATGTTGGCCGGGATGAGAACCGTTTGCGTTTCGTTTGTCCTGTTGATGTTCGTTACTGGAGCGGTCGCGCAGAATGCGGCCTGGCACGTCAGCAAATCGTCCGGCGATGTCTGGGTGACCCATTCGGGGGCCGCACCGGTTTCGCTCACCGACGAGACCACCTTCAATCCCGGCGACAAGATCCGCACCGGCCAAAACGGCCGTGCTCTTCTACTGCGCGGCGAGGAATCCATCATGGTCTCGCCCAACTCGGTCATTGGCATTCCGAAAGATCAGCGCGACGGGATGTCGACGACCATCATTCAGCAGGCCGGCACGATCCTGCTCGATGTCGAAAAGCGTAATGTGAAACATTTCGAGGTCGAGACGCCCTATCTCGCCGCGGTGGTGAAGGGCACGCGCTTCCGCGTCAGCGTCGATAAATTCGACGGCCAGGTCGATGTCCTCAGGGGCCAGGTCGAAGTGACGGATTTGAAGTCCGGCAGGTACGCGATGGTTGCGCCCGGCCAGGCGGCGAAAGTGTCGGCGCAGGGAACGTCCGGCCTGTCCTTGAGCGGACCCGGTACGTTGAGCCCGATCCAGCAGGGCACGCCGCGTACGCCCTCGGCGACCCTCGTTCCAGTAACCGAAGCGGGCCTCTCGGCGCCGGAAGGGCAGCCGATTCGTACGGCCTCGCGCCTGGGCGACATCGGATCGGGCTCCGCTATGCCGGGGACCAACCCCGCCATGAAAGCCGAATGGGCCTCCGATCGCGCCATGCAGAGCAAGGAAAGCGGCGGCATCAAAGGCTGGTTGTCGCAAGTCGATGACATGACCCTTGTCCTCAGCGTTCCCTTTGGCGTCGGCGTTGTCGTGTCGGTTGGCGTCGCTGCGACACGGCGCCGGCAGAAACAAAAGCAAGATAAAGCCTAAGGCATTTTCCGGCGAAGTGGGACCGATTCGCCGAGGAAGATGCGATTGAAACAAGAATTCTAGAGCGCGTTCCATATCCGACTAAAGCGGAACGCGCTCTAGAGGTAACCGCGAACGGTTACCGGCCACGGCTTGGGGCGTAGCGCCGCGGTTCTCGCGGGGCCGGTGGAAGCTAGCTGGGGGGCGGGAGAGTGAAGCCGTATCGACCGCATATCTTTGTGCTGTGCGTCCTGGCAATTGTCTTGCTGACCGGGATGCATAATGCATTTCGAAACGCCCTTACCGATATGCGGTTCGGCTGGTTTGCCCGCCAGGCTACCGGCAACATTGTCCTGGTCGCGATCGATCCGCCCTCGATCGATAAGATCGGCGTGTGGCCCTGGCCGCGCCAGCTGCATGCCCAGCTGATCGATCAACTGCAAAACGCCGGCGCCAGCGATATCGTATTCGACGTCGATTTCAGCTCGCCTTCGAACCCGGCCTCCGATCAAGCCTTTGCCGACGCGCTCCGCAAGGCCGGCGGCTCGGTGGTATTGCCGGTTTTCAAGCAATTGGTGGCGAGCGTCGGCAAGGATAAGACGACCCAAAAGACGATGCATGTGAACCGCCCGTTGCCGCAATTCGGCAAACACGCCTGGTCGGCGGTGGTGAATGTGGCCGTCGCGCCGGACGGATTGGTGCGTCGCTATTCGTACGGGGAATCGATCGATGGGAAGTTCTTGCCGTCGGTGGGCGCGCTGTTGGCGGGCAAATACGAGGCAAAGGAAAAGCCGCTTCAAATCGATTTCAGCATCGGCGCCGGTTCGGTGCCGACTATCTCCTATGTGGATGTGCTGCGCGGCGATCCGACAGCCATCAAAAGTCTCAAGGACAAGAAAGTCATCATCGGCGCGACCGCGGTCGAACTCGGCGATCGCTTCAATGTGCCGAACGGCCGAGTGATTGCGGGCCCGACCTTGCAGGTGCTGGCCGCCGAGTCGATCCTGCAAAACCGCGTATTGCGCAGCTCGTCGGGTATCGTAACATTCGGCGGACTTGGCGCCATTGCGCTTCTCATGCTGGCGGTGTGGGGCCGGCTTTCCGCCGGTCGTCGCGTCGCGCTCCTGGTCGGCTTGGCCGGCGTGGCTGAATTGGGCGCGATTTTATTGCAAGCCAGATTGCCGATAATCGTCGATACCTCACTTTACCATGCGGCCATCGCCGCCTATCTCGCAGCGCTCGCGCTCGACGAAATCGACTTTCGCGGCTTGCTGGGCCGGATCGCGGAGAAACGCTTCCAACGCATTGCCATGTCGCTGGGCGATGGCTTGGTCTGCGCCGACCAGAACAGCCTGATTACGGTCTGGAATCCGGGAGCCGCGGCGATTTTCGGCTGCCAATCTGACGAAATGATCGGCCAGCCGCTTGAGCGGATTTGCGCGGTGGACGATGGCGCCGGAAATTGTGCCGCCTTCTCAATTCGTGGATTGCCGCATGGCGCGCTGCAGGCAGCCGGCGGCAAGGTCATGGAACTGACAGGCCGCCGGCAGAACGGCGAGACATTTCCGCTGGAAGCCTGTTTCTCCGAATGGCAAGGCGTCGACGGCGTGCAATATGGCGCGGTCATGCGCGACATATCGGTGCGCAAGCGCGAAGCCGAACGAATTCTGTATCTGGCCGAATACGATACGCTGACCGGCCTCGCCAATCGCAACAAGCTGCACCAGCAATTGGACGCAACGCTGGCCGAGGCAAAAACCAAGCAGTGCGAGGTCGCATTGTTGATGATGGACCTCGATAAATTCAAGCAGATCAACGACACCCTGGGCCACGCTTGCGGCGATCGGCTGCTGCGCGGCGTTGCCGAGCGGCTGAGCGCCCTGGTCGAAGGCGCCGGTCTGGTCGCAAGGCTGAGCGGCGATGAGTTTGCCGTCGTGATCAGCGGCGCCGACGTGGTGGCGAGGGCAATTAAGCTTTCGGAAAAGACATTGCTGGCATTCGGCCAAAACGCCTTTTTGGTCGATGCGCGCCAGCTTCGCGTCAATGTCAGCATCGGGGTCGCGACCTATCCAAAGGATTGCGCCACGACAGACGAACTGCTCGGCAATTCCGACCTCGCATTGTACCAGGCCAAGGCCGCCGGCCGCGGCAGCTATGTCTTGTTCGAGCGCCGGATCAGGGACGAACTGGAAACGCGACTGGCGCTGGAAGCCGATTTGGCGCTGGCCGTCGAAAGGGATGAATTCGAGCTTTTTTATCAGCCGCAGGTCAATCTGGAAAACGGCAGGCTGGTCGGCGCGGAAGCGCTCATCCGCTGGCGACATCCGATACGGGGACTGGTGTCGCCCGACGATTTCATGCCGCTGGTCAATGCATCCTCGGCGTCGGACAAAATCGCGCTCTGGGTCATGCAAACCGCCTGCCGGCAAGGCCGCCTCTGGCAGCAACTGGGGCATGACATTCGCCTTGGCGTCAATCTGTCGCCGTCGCAGTTCCAATCGGGCGATCTGGCCGCGACCGTCGCGTCGGTGCTGGGCGATACCGGCTTTGCACCCGCTTTGCTTGAGTTGGAGGTGACCGAAAGCATCCTGATCGAGGACGATGCGCGGGCGCTCGAGATTTTCCGCCGCATTCAGGATCTCGGCGTTCACATCGCCTTCGACGATTTCGGCACCGGATATGCGAGTCTGACTTACTTGAAAAAATTTCCGCTCGACCGGTTGAAAATCGACAAGTCCTTCGTGCGCAAGCTGCGGGCGGATTCCGACGATATGGCGATTGTTGGGGCCACCCTCAGTCTGGGCAAGCTGCTCGGCCTGTCGATCATTGCCGAAGGCATCGAGGATCGTGCCACCGCCGAGCTGCTGGCGAGCCGGGGCTGCGAAGAAGGGCAGGGCTATTATTTTGGCCGCCCGATGCCGGCCACGGAATTCGAGCAGCGGCTGCTGTCGAACGATGCGTCGCTGGTGCCAGCCATCTCGCCAGCGCAGCCGGCCGCCACCGCGGCATAGACCCAATCAAAACCCGAACTGCTCGCGCACAATGCGTTCGTCGAGGCTATGGCCGGGGTCGAACAGCATATTGAGCGAGATCGTGTGGTCCATGGCGATATCGACGCTGCGTACCGAGCGCACCTCGTCATGGTCGGCAACCGCGGCCACCGGCCGCTTGTCGGCGTCCTGCACCTCGATGGTGACCTTGGCCTTGTCGGGCAGCAGCGCGCCGCGCCAGCGCCGTGGCCGGAACGGGCTGATGGCGGTGAGTGCGAGCAGCGGCGCATTGATCGGGATGATCGGGCCCTGCACCGACAGGTTATAGGCGGTGGAGCCGGCCGGTGTCGCCACCAATACGCCGTCGGCGACCAACTGTGCGATGCGCTCCTGTCCGTCGATCAGTATGCGCAAATGCGCGGCTTGCGCGCTCTGGCGGAACAGCGACACTTCGTTGATGGCGCGTTTCTCGTGGATGCGGCCGTGCGCGTCGCGCGCCTGCATCACCAGCGGATGGATGATGGTATTGTGGGCGGCGGCAAGGCGTTCGGTCAGCCCGTCGACGGAAAATTCGTTCATCAGGAAGCCGACAGTGCCGCGATGCATGCCGTAGATCGGCTTGCCGGAATTCATGAACTTGTGCAGGGTTTGCAGCATCAACCCGTCGCCGCCGAGCGCCACGATCACGTCGGCTTTGTGCGGATCGGTATTGCCGTAGCGCGCCTCAAGCTGGCCATAGGCCTCGCGCGCCTCCGGCGTATGGCTGGCGACGAAGGCGATGTGCTGGAAACTCGGGGCCTTCCTGCTCATGGCTGAACTCTAGGGATGTACAGAATGGAACGCGCGGTGCTCGTCTATACGACATGGCCCTCGCTTGTCGAGGCGGAGCGGGCGGGACGCTCGATCGTCGAACGGCGGCTGGCGGCTTGCGTCAATATCCTGCCGGGAATGATCTCGCACTACCAGTGGCAGGGCAAAGTCGAACGGGCGGAGGAGACGGTGATGATCGTCAAAACCCGCGCCTCATTGGCCGAGAAAGTTTCCGCGGCGGTCAAGGAAATGCACAGCTACACGGTGCCGGCGGTCATGGTGCTGGCGGTCGAGAGCCTCGATGCGGCTTATCACAAGTGGATTGCCGAGGAGACGGGCGGTTAAATATGGTCATGGCCGGGATTGACCCGGCCACGCCGCTTATCCTCACCGTGCCAATTAGTAGCTCGCCGTACCGTCGATCACGGCCTTGAGTTGGCGGTATTCCTCGCAACTGGCGTTGCCGCAGATCAGTTTCACCTTTTGCAGATCGTCGAGCGCCTTGAGCCGGTTGCCCTGTTCCATCTGCCACATGCCATAGTACGACCAGGTGCGCACGTGATTGGGGTCGGCCTTGAGCGCGGCCTCATACCAGATCTTTGACTGGTCGTAGTTGCCCAGTTTGCGGTTGGCGTAGCCGATATAGTTGGCGACGTCGGGATGCTCGTCATGACCGAGCGCGTGCATGGCGGCGATGCCGCCTTGGTAGTTGCCGGCGAAGATTTGCTCACGCGCGGCGCGATAGCCGCGCAGGAATTCCTGCTGCCGCTTTTGCTGCGCCAGTTGCTGTTGCTGCTGCTCGATGGCGCTGCCTTTCTTTTTCTTACCGTCGTCGGTCGGCGGCGGCGAATCGGTGCCCATGGCGAGCACCGGCTTGAGACCGATTGCGGTCACCAGCAGGGCGGCGGCGGCGAGCACGCTGACTTGGCGAAGCGCTTGTTTCAGGGTCATGGCGGAACGTCTCCTGTCGGCAATCGGCTGGGGTGCATGATAGGGCGAATTCTGGCCGTATGGAAAAAACAATCCGTGATTAGCGTTTAGTCCCGATTGTTACGAATAATTTAGCCGCACCACGATCCCGCCCGCTTTCCGACACGGGCCGGTACCGCTGTTTGAATGGGCGATAACGGCGCACTTCAGCGCCGGTTCAGTCGCTTGCTCGCATAGTCCTCGGCAACGGTCGGCTTGATGCCGATCGGCCGAATTCAAACCCGGGTTTACGGGACCCCGTTGAGCAAGAGGATAACGACCATGTTGAAGACACTGAGCGCCGCAGTTATTGCGCTGAGCCTGATTGCCGGCCCGGTGCTGGCGCAAGGATCGCCGCAAGGGTCGCCGCAAGGCACGGCGAATGCGCCCGCCACCACCACCAGCCAGCCGGCGGCGGCGAAGGCCGATGTGAAGAAGACGACCGATAAAAAGCACGTGAAGAAGGTCAGCAAGGCCAAGAAGCATGCGGCCAAGGCAAGCAAACACGTCAAGCACGTCAAACACGTCAAACATGCAAAGCACGTCAAGCATGCCAAGCATGCGGCCAAGAAAAAGACCGCCAGCTGAGCCAACGCCTTCGTCGCCGGTAATGCGTGGAGCGAGCGCCGCGATCGTCTGCAGCCCTTGATCGCGGCGCTTGACTCGTGCGCGTGTTCAAGGGAACATTTTACCGTGCTGGTTCCCCGGGTAACGCCGGGGACGAAAGAGGGAACACGGGATGCCGCCATTCGGCGGTAATTCGTGGCTGCCCCCGCAACTGTAAGCGGCGAGCCCGCGTCGATAAGGCCACTGGGAAACTGGGAAGGCCGACGCAACTGGGCAATGACCCGCGAGCCAGGAGACCTGCCAGCGCGGTCACCCAACCGGTGGACGGGGCGTCCATACGGAGCGGTCTTTCGCAGCGGTGACGACAATGCCGGTGCGGAGCCTGTGAGAGGCATATCTCCCACGACTTCGGAAATCCGGGCGTTGCGCGCGCTGCGTTGTTGCGTGTTTCGTTCGGCGGTCCTTCGCATCGGGCTTGAGTCCACCCGCTGCGCTCGCGTTATCGCGGGCGCAAACGAAGGAACGTTGTGTCATGGGGTTCAATCGTCGCGTAACCGGCGCCGCGCTGGCGCTGACCGCTCTGCTCGTGCAATCGGCCGCCGCGCAAGACTCACCACAAGATAACAAAGTTATTCTGCCGCCGATCGACGTCTCGTCGAGCCGGCTCGGCGCCGGCATCGTCGGTGCGTCGACCAGCGTGATAACGGCGGAGGATATCGCGCGCTCGCCGGGCGAGTCGCTACCCGATCTGATCGGACGCGAAACCGGGATTCAAACCTGGAGCACCGCCGGCGGCGTCAATGGCATCACCACCACTGTCGATATGCGCGGGTTTGGCGCGGCGGCCGGTTCCAACACGCTGGTGCTGGTCAACGGGCGGCGACTGAACGATATCGACATGGGCGGCGTCAACTTCTCGGCCATTCCGCGCAACAGCATCGAACGAATCGAGATTACGCGCGGCAATAGTGGCGCCGTGCTGTACGGCGACAACGCCGTGGGCGGCGTCATCAATATCATTACTAAATCCGCCCCCGCGCAGACATCGACAGGGCGCATCGAGGGCGGTTTCGGCTCGTTCCGCCGCGCCGAGGGCAATGTCTCGGCCAGCGGCGCGTCGGGGCCGTGGTCTACGTCGGTGTATGGCAACGCCTTGACATCGGACGGCTATCGCCAAAACAGCGTGACGCGGCAAAATAACGGCGTCGGAGATTTTCGTTACGCCACGCCGGAAGGCAGCGCCTATCTCAACATCACGGCCAGCAACCAGCATCTCAGTTTGTCCGGCGCGCGCCGCGTCGATGCGACAACCGGCCTCAATCAACTTGTCACCGACCGAACCGGCGCCACGACGCCGTTCGACTATGCCGAGAGCCAAGGCATCAGCGCGACCGGCGGCGTCACGCGCATTCTCGCGCCGGGCACCGAACTGATCGTCGACGGCGGCGTGCGGCTGCGCAACGACGAGGCCGCGGCGTTCCTCGGCGGTTTCGACAACTTTCTCACCACCGACTTATCGACCGCTTCGTTCACGCCGCGCATCACCAACGAACATGTCTTATTCGGCAAGAATTCGAAAGTCATCGCCGGCGTCGATTTCTACAATTCAATCTACCAGCAGGACCGCGGGCTGCATCAGGGCGACCCGCCGATCCACAGCTACCGGCTGCGCCAGCGTACGCTGGCCGGCTACGCGCAGGACACCATCGCGCTGCTGCCCAGCACCGATCTTACATTCGGTGGCCGTGTGCAGCAGAACCGCATTACCGCCGAGGATGTATTCGACCCCAACGCCCCGGGCTCGGCGTTTCCGTTCGATGTCGGCGGGCAGCCGCTCGACAAGACAGAGACACATCAGGCCTGGCATGTCGGCGTCGAACATCGCTTTAACGACATGTTCGCGGTGTTTGCCCGCGCGGCGCAGAGTTTCCGCACGCCGAATGTCGATGAACGGGTCGGCATGGCGCCGTCGTTTTCCGGCATACCGACCAACTTCGATCTGCGTACACAGACCTCGCGCGACGTCGAGGGCGGCGTGCGTGTCAGTGCCGGCAAGCTGACCGCGCAGTGGAGCGTGTATGAGATGGAGTTAAAAAACGAGCTGCATTTCAGTCCCGCGCTGTTCACCAACACCAATCTCGATCCAACGCGCCGCACCGGATCGGAATTGAGCGCTGCCTATCAGCTCAGCAACGAGCTGCGCCTGAAGGGCGGGGTGAGCTATACGCGCGCGGTATTTCGCGAAGGCGTTTTTGCCGGCAACGAAGTGCCGCTGGTGTCGCGCTGGACCGGCAATGCCGGGGTTTCCTGGGACGTTTGGCAGAAATATCTGACTTTTGACGGCGTGGTGCGTTACGTCGGCGCGCGCCGCATGGACAACGACCAGGTCAATTTGCAGCCGCTGATCCCAGCGCACACAGTGGTCGACGTTCGGCTGGGCGGTGAGGTGCAGAAGTTCACCTGGTCTGTGGCGGTGCAGAATCTATTCAACGTGCAATATTTCGACTACGCGGTGGCGAGCCCGTATCCGTTCGGTTTCGGCAGCGCTATCGGCACCTACAACGCTTATCCGCTGCCGGGCCGCACCTTTTTGGCACGCGCCGCCGTGACCTATTGAGACGGTCTACAGCGGCGCCCACTCCACCGGCACCAGCTCATAACCGGTGCCAATCTTGGCGATGTGGCCGCAGGCCGGGAACGGGAAGTGAAAGGCTTCCACCAGCATGCGGTCGGCCGCCGCGCGGTCGAGCATGGCGCGGCGCGTCTTCACCGCCAGCGGCCCGTCCATGTCGAAGATCGGCTGCCAGTCCGGGTGGCGGGCAAACAGATACGGATTGCGCACGGTGTCGCTCATCGCCAGCATCGACTGGTTGGCGGAATGGATGGCGAAGGCGGTGTGACCGGG
The DNA here is from genome assembly GCA_038206805.1 of Hyphomicrobiales bacterium. GTDB lineage: Bacteria > Pseudomonadota > Alphaproteobacteria > Rhizobiales > Xanthobacteraceae > Pseudolabrys. Next base: position 118,888 of record JBBRAL010000003.1, read on the forward strand.
CGTGTGGCCATAGGCGGGAAGCGAGACGATGCCGGGCGCCACCTCGGCGCCGGGCTTGAACCTCCGCACTTGCTTGGCGATGTCCTTGAAGATGCGCCGCGCATTGAGGAAGTAGCGATGCACGGAGCCGCTCGCGCGCGCCATATGGGCGTCGTCCATCCAGAATGCCCATTCCGGCTCCGGCACCCAGATCTCGGCATTGGCGAATACCTTGTCGCCGTCCTTGGTCTTGATGCCGTCGAGGTGGTCGGGATGAAAATGCGAGATCAGGATGGAGTCGATTGCTGCCGGCGCGATGCCGGCGGCGGCGAGATTGGCAAGCAGGGACCCGGCCGTATCCGTGATCTGACCGGCGGTGCCGGTATCGATCAAGACGAGTTTGGTGCCGGTGTTCACCAGCAGAGCGGTGAACGAGATCGGCAGCACGTTGGGGGCCAGGTATGCCGCGGCCAGCGCCCGATTGACCTGTGCGCCGTTGGCGTTGCGCACGAACTTGCCGTCGATCGGCAGATACCAGATGCCATCGTACAGCGCGGTGAGCTGATAATCGCCGAGTTTATAGTGGTAGACGCCTGGACCCTGCGCCTTGGCCGTTGGCGCCGCGGCGTGTCCCGGCATCGGCAGCGCCGCGCAGCCGGCGGCGAGCAGGGGGCCGGTCAGGAATGAACGGCGGGACAGCGCTGGCATGTTGTCCATGTTGTCCGATCTCGCATGCGAGCAAGGCGCTTTTTCGGCGGGAGGCTACCAATTGTAACACCGGCGGCGTCCAGCCATTCCTAGCAAGGCATCCCTGGCCGATCCGGCGCAAGCCGCTATGATCGCGGCGGCGGATATTGATAGGTAGATGCGGAGAAGACCGATGCGATGGTTGACGCTTTTGGCTGCGCTTGTGGCTGCACTTGTGGCTGCCTTTGCGCTCGGCGCTTGTTCCACCAACGTCGGGCCAAGCCCGGCTGAATTGAAGGCGACTTGGGAGACGCAGAACGTCGTCCCGCAGGGCTACAAGAGCGACCTCTTGGCCTTCATGCGCACTTATCTCAACGATCCGACCCATATCCGCGGTGCAGCCGTTTCGCAGCCGCAGCGGAAGTTTATCGGCCCAGGCGATCGTTATGTGGTTTGCGTTCGCTTCAATGCGCGCAACACCGACGGCAAATATGCCGGCTCAAAAGAGGGCGCCGCGACCTTCGTGTCGGGCAAACTTGATCGCTTTATCGATGGGCCGAAGGAGGCGCACGAGCTTTGCAAGGATGCGGCGTTTGCGCCGTTCCCCGAACTGGAAAAACTCACGCGCTGATTGCAGACACGCATCCGCTTATCGCGGCGCCATTGCGCGCGCGATACCCACCGGGCCCGCGCGGCCCGGCAGCAACAGGTTCAGACAACGAGGTCGAAAGCAGCCTCGGGCTACGAGGTCACTTAACCTTGAGGTTCTCCGCGGATGTTTTTCCGCGGTTCTCGACGAGTTCGAACTGAACGGTCTGACCTTCGTTCAGTGTGCTAAGTCCGGCGCGTTCGACCGCCGAGATGTGCACGAACACATCCTTCCCGCCTTCTTGGGGCTGGATGAAGCCATAGCCCTTCGTCGGATTGAACCACTTTACCGTGCCCTGAGGCATGCTAGATCTCCGAGGTATTACGAGTAACGGCTCTAGTTTGGCATACTCCGCAACCGGCGAACAAGGTCCCCGACGGCCCTCGGTACGCGACTTTTGAGGTATATTTGGGCACCCCGAGATCGGGAATTGCGCTGCCGGGCGAGCGCATGGCCCGTAATACCGGAATTATTTCAGCCAGTTGCCGGCTTGGCCGGCTCATCTTTGGGGAATGCGGCGGGGCGGACGACCGTCACGGTACAAGTGGCCTCCGCGGCAACTTTGGCCGACACGCTGCCGAGCAGCTTGCGCAGCAGCGAGTCCTGCCGCGCGCCGATCAGAATGTGATCGATATGGTTGGCTTGCACGAATTCAAGAATGGCTGCCGCGGGATCCACCCCCTCGAGCACATGCGCCGTCAAGCGGCGTTCGTCGAGTTTAAGCGGCTCGGCCCAATGCCTGAGAGCCACCAGGCGATCGATTTGTTTGTTGTTGCCGTGCTCGTCGAGCGTGAAATCGAGTGTGATCCGGCCTTGCTTGAGCACGTTGAGGCAGGCCAGCCGCGCCGACGGAAGCGTCGCAAGAATGCGCGCGGCGGTGACACGTAACGCGTCATTGATCGGTACGGAACTTTCCGCCAGGTCGATGGCAACAGCAATGATCGGGGCGGAAGCAAGCTGGGCGGCGAGCGATTGTTTGTCGCGTGGCCTGGTGAGTTCCTTGTTGAAACGCCGCCGCAGGACGGTGGTCAGTGGGTCGCGCTTCAATCGCTCGGACCTGGCGGTCAGCTTGACCTCGTTCGGGTGGCTCAATTCGAAAGCCAATTGCGCCGCGGTCGGGTAACGCCAGGCCGGTTCGCTCTCGAGGCAACGCAGCACGATTTCCTGCAGCCATGGCGGATAGTCGGGCCTCAATCGGCGCGGCGGAACCGGATCGCGCCAGAGCCGCCGGCGCATCCCGCGCAAGGTCTCGCTTTCGCCAAACGGCCGCACGCCGGTCGAAAAGAAGTAGAGCAACACGCCCAAGGCGAACAGGTCGCTGCGCGGATCGTTGCGGATGCCGCGCAATTGCTCGGGTGACATATAGGGCGCAGTCCCGAACGGCAGGCGAAATTCTTCCTGCATCAGATCGGGAAGCTGGTCGTGATGCGAAAGTCCGTAGTCGAGCAGAACGGCTTCGCCGCTCGGCCGGAACATGATGTTGCTCGGCTTGACGTCGAGATGGACGACATGCTGCCGGTGCAGATCGTCCAGCGCCATCGCGATCCGCACGCCAATCTCCGCCACCTCCGCATAGGGCAGCGGCAGCTCGCTGAGCCGTGGCAGCAACGTCTTGCCGGGGATCGCCTCCATGACAATGTAGGGCTGCACGGCAAAGTCGCCCGCCGCGATGAACTTCGGAACATGCACGCCGGAAATCCGCGGCAGCACCATTTGCTCCATTTCGAAGCTGACGATGGCAGCCGGATCGGCGCCTTCTCCGAATCTCGGCACTTTCATCAGCATCGGCATCGTCGTGCCGGGGCGCGTGACACGGCACAGCATCGCCATGCCACCGCGATGGACGGCTTCCTCGACCCGGAAGTTATCGATGATCGAACCCGGCTCGATCGACGGTTTAGCCATGCTTTACTTTCCTGCGAAGAGCCGCTCGGCCAGCCAGGTCGGCAGGCCTTTGGCACGGATCGCGGCCGCCGCCTGATCGACGTCGTAAGGTGCACGGCAATAAGTAATCTCCTGCCGGTCGGTATCCAGCATCGCGTAGGCCGCGGCCGGATTGCCGTCACGCGGCTGCCCGACCGAGCCGAGCACCGCGAGCCAGCGCCGCCCTTGCAGCAATTGGATTGGGGCTCCGGTGATCGGCGTGAACGCCGTCATCTTGGCGGTCGCCGACATCGTATAGATCGCCGGTTGGTGGATATGGCCGCAAAAGGTGACATGGGCGGCCGTAGCGCTGATGCTATCGGCGGCTTCCTTCACGCCGGTGACATAGATCCAGCTCTTGGGGTTGCTGGCCTCGGCATGGACGTACAGGCGGTCGCCATCGTTGCGCGTGAGCGGCAAGCTTGCCAGGAATTGCCGCTGCGCGGCGCCGAGTTCGCCGCGCGTCCACTCGATCACCATCTTGGCTTCGACATTGAGCTGTTCGCGCGGATTGCCGACGGCGCTGTCGTGGTTGCCAAGCACCGCCACGGCGCCTTGCTCGACGAGATCCATAACGGTCGTCACAGCCCAATCCGGATCGGCGCCATAGCCGACATAGTCGCCGAGCAACACGATCCGCTGCGCGCCTTGATCGCGCGCCTGCGCGAGGCAAGCGCTGAACGCCTGCCGGTTAGCATGAATGTCGGCGAAGACAGCAATCAGCACGGTTAGCCTGCTTGTTAGCCTCGTAACCCCAAGGGTGGACGCATTGAGCAACCGGGCGTTGATCCTGGTCAAACCCTTGCGTAAGGCGCTGCCCGTGCCGGCGCAGCGGCGACGGCGGGGCCGGCCAATTCTATTGATTTTATTGGTGCCGGGTGAGGGGATTGAACCCCCGACCTCTGGTTTACAAAACCATTGCTCTACCGCTGAGCTAACCCGGCTTTGGGGCAGAGAGCTACCAGCGTCGCCGCGCTCCGACAAGCGGCGGCGGATGCTGGGGTTTCCGCCAAGTCTCATAAAAACGCCCCGCACCGTGAGGTGCGAGGCGTCAGGTTGGCAGGCTGGCGGGCGGCCTTGGCCGTCCGCCGTCCAATTACAGCTACATCGTGGTGATGTCGCGATCCTTGGTCTCGGGCAGGAAGATCAGCCCGACGAAGAAGCTCATCGCCGCCACGCAGATCGGATACCAGAGGCCGGAGTAGATGTTGCCGGTGGCCGCCACGATGGCGAACACGGTGGCCGGCAGGAAGCCGCCGAACCAGCCGTTGCCGATGTGATACGGCAGCGACAGCCCGCTATAGCGGATGCGGGTCGGGAACAGTTCCACCAGCCAGGCGGCGATCGGCCCGTACACCATGGTCACGTAGATGACCAGGATGGTGAGCAGCAGCACCGTCATGGGGTAGTTGATATCCGCCGGATCGGCGCTCGGCGGATAGCCGTGGGTCTTCACCGCCGCGGTGATCGCTGCGGGAAGGCCTGCCGTGTCGGCCGACAGGGTCTGCTCGCCGATCTTCACGCTCGCCTTTGTTCCGGCCGGTGCTTTGACGTTTTCATAGTTGACCGACAGGTTCACCAGCGTGGATTTGATGATGTCGCAGGCGGTGGTGAACTTCTCGGTGCCGGTTGCCTTGAACTGGAACGAGCACTGACTCGGATCGGCGGTGACAATCACCGGCGCCGCGGCCAGAGCATGCTCCAGCTTCGGATTGGCGTAGTGGGTGAGACCCTGGAAGATCGGGAAGTAGGTGATCACCGCCAGAGCAAAGCCTGCGAGCATGATCGGCTTACGGCCGATCTTGTCCGACAGCCAGCCGAACAGGATGAACCCGCCGGTGCCGAGCGCCAGCGACACCGCGATCATGATCCAGGCGGTGACCGACGGCACTTTCAGGGTCTGGGTCAGGAAGAACAGCGCGTAGAACTGTCCGCCATACCACACCACAGCTTCGCCGGCGGTGGCGCCGAGCAGGGCTGCGATCGCGATCTTGGCATTGCTCCACTGGCCGAAGGCTTCAGATAGCGGGCGCTTGGACTCCTTGCCTTCTTCAACCATTTTCTTGAACAGCGGCGATTCGCTCAGCTTCAGCCGGATCCAGACCGAGACCATCAGCAGGACGGCCGAGAGCAGGAACGGAACACGCCAGCCCCATTCGCTGAACGCCGCCTCGCCCATGACGGTGCGGATGCCGAGGATGAGCAGGAGCGCCATGAACAGACCGAGCGTCGCGGTGGTCTGAATCCACGACGTGTAGAAGCCGCGCTTGTTCTTGGGCGAATGCTCCGCGACATAGATTGCCGCACCGCCATATTCGCCGCCGAGCGCGAGGCCCTGCACGAGGCGCAGCGCAATCAGCACGACTGGCGCAGCAATCCCCCAGGACGCATATCCCGGCAGCACGCCGATGAAGAATGTGCCGACGCCCATGAGCGACATGGTGACGAGGAACGTATATTTGCGGCCGATGGTGTCGCCGATACGGCCGAAGATCAGCGCGCCGAACGGGCGAACAGCGAAGCCCGCCG
>JBBRAL010000004.1:0-105703 GCA_038206805.1 Hyphomicrobiales bacterium
AACACCGCGCGCGGGACGCCTTGGAACTGGCGGACTTGCGGTTATTCGGATTTCGACAAGCCTCGATGTCGCGAGGCGTCGAGGTCCGTGGGTCCGAGCATTCTTGTTTGCGCACACTGCGTAAACTTGAGTGCGCCCGGGGCCCTTGGCGTCCCGCGCGCCCTCGGCACTTTCGAGGCGTCGCGGCCAGGAAATCAGGAGACGGCCTACCCGGGGCCGCCAAGAATGCGGGCGATGACGCTTGTTTGCTCCCCTCCCCCTTGTGGGGAGGGGTCGGGGGTGGGGGTACGGGATTGGAATTGCGAGCGACCCCCACCCCGACACGCTTCGCGTGTCGACCCTCCCCACACACCAAAGTGCCCGCGCCGCCGAAGGCGGCAGCGGGAGGGAAAAAGAGAGTAGACAGCCCCACAAGACAGCTTTGCCACAATTCCGGAGCCGGCCGTAACCATTTACCTTTGCTTTACCATAGGCTTACCGGCCGGCTCGGAGAGGCCCGTTTGCCTTGCGGACGCCACATCTTATGGATAACGATATCTCAATGAGGGTCCGCCCGTCCGGGGAGTACCGCGTTTGAAACGACCCTATCTGCGCGCGCTTTTGGCGTCGGCGGCCGTGGCTGCCGCGATTACGCTTGCCGGCTGCGACCCCGACGGCGTGGCGCCGACCGGCCGTTCGCAGGCCCCGTTGTCCGAAAAGACGCTCGCCGAGATCGCGGCGAAGCAGATGGACAAAGAGTCTCCGATCCTCGCCCGCATCTTCAAGGAAGAGGCGGAGATGGAGATCTGGAAGAAAAACCGCGACGGCGAATTTGCCCTGCTGAAGACTTATCCGATCTGCCGCTGGTCGGGCGATCTCGGCCCCAAAAAGCGAGAAGGCGATCGCCAGGCGCCCGAGGGCTTCTACACCATCACGCCCGGGCAGATGAATCCGAAGTCCAATTATTTCCTCGCCTTCAACACCGGCTATCCGAACGCTTATGACCGCGCCTGGGGCTTCACCGGCTCCGAACTGATGGTGCATGGCGATTGCTCTTCGCGCGGTTGCTACGCCATGACCGACGAGCAGATTCAGGAAATCTACGCGCTGGCGCGCGAGTCGTTCTTCGGCGGCCAAAAGGCGTTTCAGCTCGAGGCCTTCCCGTTCCGCATGACCGCGCTGAACATGGCCAGGCATCGCAACAATCCGAATTTTGCGTTCTGGAAAATGTTGAAGGAAGGCTACGACCACTTCGAAGCCAGCCGCCAGGAGCCGAAGGTCGCCGTCTGCGAAAAGCGCTACGTGTTCGACGCGGCCGCGCCCGACAATGCCACGAGGCCGCTGAGTTTCAACGCCAAGGCCGCCTGCCCGGTCTATCAGCTCGACAAGAACGTCGCCGAAGCGGTGCTCGATCGCCGGCGCAGCGAACAGTTCCAGATGGCCGAATATATCGCCCGCGGGGTTTCGGTGGAGCCGCCGCGTCATAATATCGACGGCGGCATGAACCCGGTGTTTGCCGACAAGCTCGGCACGCAGGAAGGCTACGACAGCAAGGGCCGCGTCATCCGGGTGGCGACCGCGCCGGGCGCGCTGCCGCGCACCTACAGCCAGCCCGCGCCGGCCAACGCCATTTCGGTGCCGGCGGCCGCGCCGCAGCTCGCCTCCATAGAGCCGGCGGCCATGACCAGCGTGCCGATGCCGCACCCAGCGCCGCAGGCAAAGCAGGGCGTGGCTCTAGCGACGCAACAACAGCCGACAACGATTGCCGGGCTGCTGGGCAATATGTTCGGCGGCGGGTCCGCGCAAGCCAGGTCAGCCGCGGCGGCAACCGAAAGCGAACCGGCGGCGTTACGCGGCAGCAATACCGATATGGCGGCCAAGCCCAAAAATACGCCCAAGAATACGCCCAAGAGCACGGCCAAATTCCGTACCGCCTCCGCGCCGGTCATTCATCCCAAGCCGCACGCCGCCGGACCGGCAAGGCCGAAGGCGGTCGCGGAAACTGCCGCGCCGGCGGCTGCGAAACCGCCCGCAAGACAGCTTGAGAAGACTGCCTCGGCACGGCCGCCGGAGCCGGAATTGCGCACCGCGTATACGGCGCCGCCGGCAAACAACAGCGGTTTGCTGGCGGGCGCGCAGCCGGTCGTTCCGGTCGGCTCGTTCGACAGCCGCTGGTCCGGCCTGCGCTGACCTGTAACCCCTATTTGGATCCGCCGGCGCACGCCCCATGGATTGTTTTGTCTACGTCCTCGGCAGCCGCGCCAAAAACCGTCCGCTGACCTATGTCGGCTGGACCAGCGATGTCACGCGGCGCCTCAAGCAGCACAATACCGGCAAGGGCGCCCGCACGACCCGCGGGCGCGCCTGGGTGCTGCTGCATTCGGAGTGGTTTCCGACCCGGCGCGAAGCCATGAGCCGCGAATGGCATCTCAAACGCGACCGCAAGTTCAGGAAAAAACTGGCGCTCCGCCTGCAAAAATAAACGCCGGCACGGAGCCGGCGTTTTCAATTCAGGCTATCGGTGCCGCGCCTCAGGCGAACTTGCCGTGGCAGTGCTTGTATTTCTTGCCGGAGCCGCAGGGGCAGGCCTCGTTGCGGCCGACCTTGCCCCAGCTCATGGGATCGTTCGGATTGCGCTCGGCCTGCACACCGTTGCCATTGCCGGCGAAGGCCGGCGCGCGCAGCGCCGCCGCCAGCGCCATTTCGTCCTCACCGGTGGCCGGGTCGACCTTGTGGGCTTCCATATAGGGAAGCGAAGTCGCCTCCTCGGCCGGCGGCTGCTGCACGATCTCCACGCGCATGAGCTGGCCGGTGACCGCCTGGCGCAAATTAGCCACCATCGCCTCGAACAGGCTGAAGGCCTCCGCCTTGTATTCGTTGAGCGGATCGCGCTGGCCGTAGCCGCGCAGGCCGATCACCTGGCGCAGGTGCTCGAGCATGACGAGATGCTCGCGCCAGAGATGGTCGAGCGTCTGCAATAGAATCGATTTCTCGACATAGCGCATGACGTCGGGCGTCCATTTGGCCACCTTGCCCGCCATCCACTCGTCGGCGCGGCGCTCGATGCGCTCGCGCATTTCCTCGTCGGCGATGCCTTCCTCCTTCGCCCATTCCTTGACCGGCAATTCGAGCGAAAGGACCTCGCGCAGCGCCTCGTCGAGACCGGCCACGTCCCACTGCTCGGCATAGGCATTGGCCGGAATGTGCTTGGCGACCAGATCCTCGATCACCGCGTGACGCATGTCGGCGATGGTCTCATCGACCGCCTCGTCGCGCATCAGATCGAGCCGCTGCTCGAAGATCACCTTGCGCTGGTCGTTCATCACGTCGTCGTATTTGAGCACGTTCTTGCGCATGTCGAAGTTGCGCGCCTCGACTTTCTGCTGCGCCTTCTCCAGCGCCTTGTTGATCCAGGGGTGAACGATGGCTTCGTTCTCCTTCAGGCCCAGCTTGGTCAGCATGCCGTCGAGCTTGTCGGAGCCGAAGATGCGCATCAGGTCGTCTTCCAGCGACAGGAAGAACTTGGAATGGCCGGGGTCGCCCTGGCGGCCTGAGCGGCCGCGCAACTGATTGTCGATACGCCGGCTCTCGTGCCGCTCGGTGCCGAGCACATAGAGGCCGCCGGCGGCGAGCGCCTTTTCCTTCAGCCGCGCGATCTGCTTGCGGATTTCGTCGGCCTGCGGGCTTTTCTCGCGGGCGCGGGGGTCCTCGATCTCAGCGATCTCCTGGCGGATGCGCATGTCGGCATTGCCGCCGAGTTGAATGTCGGTGCCGCGGCCGGCCATGTTGGTGGCGATGGTGATGGCGCCCGGCACGCCGGCCTGCGACACGATGAACGCTTCCTGCTCGTGGTAGCGGGCGTTGAGGATGGCGAACACCTTGGTCTTGGTGGCGCCGTCGTCACCCGAATAAAGCGCCGCGAAAGCGTTCGGATCGGTAAAGTCGTGCGACTCCCAGCCGGCCTCGCGCAGCATGTCGGCAAGCTGCTCCGACTTCTCGATCGACGTGGTGCCGACCAGCACTGGCTGGCCGCGCAGCTTGCAATCCTCGATCAGGGAGATGATCGAGCGGTATTTTTCCTTGGCCGTGCGATAGACCTCGTCGTCGTCGTCGAGACGAATGAGCGGCATGTTGGTCGGAACTTCGAGCACTTCGAGGCCGTAAATGTCCATGAACTCGTCGGCTTCGGTGAGCGCCGTGCCGGTCATGCCGGAAAGCTTCTCGTACATGCGGAAGTAGTTCTGGAATGTGATCGAGGCGAGCGTCTGGTTCTCCGGCTGGATCGGCTGGTGCTCCTTGGCCTCCAGCGCCTGATGCAACCCTTCCGAATAGCGGCGGCCCGGCATCATGCGGCCGGTGAACTCGTCGATGATGACGACTTCGCCGTTGCGCACGATGTAGTCCTTATCGCGTGCAAACAGCTTATGCGCGCGCAGCGCCTGGTTGACGTGGTGCACGACGGAGACGTTCTCGACGTCGTAGAGCGACTCGCCCTTGAGCTCGTCGGCCGCACGCAGCCGCTGCTCGAGCTTTTCCATGCCGGCTTCGGTCAACGCCACCGTGCGCTGCTTCTCATCGACCTCATAATCGGTCTTGTCGAGCGCCGGGATGTAGCTGTCGATGGTGTTGTAGAATTCAGAGCGGTCGTCGAGCGGACCGGAAATGATCAGCGGCGTGCGCGCTTCGTCGATCAGAATCGAGTCGACTTCGTCGACGATGGCGTAGATGTGCCCGCGCTGGACCATCTCCTCCATCCGGTATTTCATGTTGTCGCGCAGATAGTCGAAGCCGAGTTCATTATTGGTGCCGTAGGTGACGTCGCAGTCGTAGGATTTCTTGCGTTCCTCATCGTCGAGTCCGTGCACGATGGTGCCGACGGTCAGCCCGAGAAAGTTGTAGATCTGCCCCATCCATTCGGCGTCCCGCTTGGCGAGGTAGTCGTTGACGGTGACCACGTGCACGCCGCGCCCGGACAGCGCATTGAGATAGACCGCAAGGGTGGCAACCAGCGTTTTGCCTTCGCCGGTCTTCATCTCGGCGATCTTGCCCTCGTGCAGGATCATGCCGCCGATCAGCTGCACGTCGAAATGGCGCTGGCCGAGGGTGCGCTTGGACGCCTCGCGGCAGGTGGCGAAGGCGGGAACCAGAATGTCGTCGAGCGAGGCGCCGTCGGCGACCTGCTTCTTGAAATCGGCGGTGCGCGCCTGCAGCGCCTCGTCGGAGAGCGCCTCAAGCTCCTTTTCCATCGCATTGATGGCGTCGATCCGCGGCTGATAGCTGCGAATCCGCCGTTCATTGGCGGAGCCAAACAGCTTGCGGGCAACGGCGCCGATCATCGGTGAGCTCCTAACCTGATTTCGGGCGCTTCTAGCACGCCGCCACGGCCGGATGTGCTTCCGGCGCTCCGGAAATACGGCACTTTTCGGGCAAATTCGACGCCGAGGGCGCCTGTAAAACGCAACCAGCCAAGGTTAAGCGAGAGATAGGAGGGGGTCGGTTTATTGTCAATTGGCGGCTTGCCGCGCCGTTAAGGGGTCGAATCCCGGCTGGCGCATGATCTTTTCCAAATACCGGCACCGCTTTCGGTATCATATGCAATCACGCGGACGTTAAGGCTTTTACGCCGGTCGCCATTGCAAAGGCACTTGCGTTGCGCGACAAGTCCGCCGCCAACCGCTTAGGTTCGCGGACAATTCCCTTTTGCAAGGACAGCGCCATGTCGATTCCCCTTTTCGTCGGTTTCCAGGCCCAGCTACGCCGATCCAGTATTCTTGCCGGTATCCTCGTAGCCGCTCTGGCGTTGCTGATCGCGTCGGGTGGGGGGTCGCGCGCTCAGGACAAGGACCCGTTGGTGGCCAAGGTCAATGGAACCGAAATCCACCAGAGCGACCTCGCTATCGCCGAGGAGGAGGCCGGGCAGATTCCACCGATGTCGCCGGAGGCCAAGCAGGACTACCTAGTGCAGTTCATGACCGACATGATCCTGGTGTCGAAAGCCGCCGAGGCCAAGAAGCTCGGCGATACGCCCGAATTCAAGCGCAAGCTCGCCTTCACTCAAAACAAGCTGCTGATGGAAATATATCTGCAATCGATTGCCAAGGAAGCGCTTACCGACGCCGCCATGCACAAGGTGTATGAGGATGCAGTCAAGCAGATGGGCGCGGAGAAGGAAGTTCACGCCCGCCACATCCTGTTCCGCGCCGCCGCCGGCGACGAAAAGGCAAGCAAGGAAGCCGAAGCCAAGGTCAAGGCCGTGATCGCGCGCCTCAACAAGGGCGAGGATTTCGTCAAGCTCGCCAGCGAGCTGACCGAGGACCCCTCCGGCAAGGCCAACGGCGGCGATCTCGGCTATTTCAGCAAGGAGCAGATGGTGCCGGAATTCTCCGACACTGCCTTTGGCCTGCAGAAGGGCCAGATCTCCGGACCGGTGAAGACCCAGTTCGGTTGGCATGTAATCAAGGTCGAGGATATGCGGACCAAGCCGCAGCCGAAATTCGAAGAGGTCAAGCCGCAGATCGAGCAATTTGTGGCGCGCAAGGCGCAGGCCGAAATGGTCACCAAGCTGCGCACCGAGGCCAAGATCGAGCGCTTCGACAAGCCGGCCACGCCGGCCGCCAAGCCTGACGCCAAGCCCGAAACCAAGCCCGCCGAACCGGCGAAGAAGTAGGAAGTCCGCTAATCCCTGCGCAAGCGGGAATCCAGTTCTGGGTCCCCGCTTGCGTGGGGACGAGCGGAATTGATCGCACCGATCTAATAATATCGTCATGCCCGCGCTTGTCGCGGCCATCCACGTCTTCTAAGTATTGCAATCCGCAATGACGCGAATGGCAACGCAACTCGGGCGTGCCCAAGTTGCGGATTATTAAGTGACACAAGTCGGGCCATGACAAAAATGCCCACAGCCATCTCCCCCCTCGCCCCCAAGCACGTGCCGGAAATGCCGGCCATTGGCGGCGTGCGGCTGGCCACCGCGCAAGCCGGCATCCGCTATGCCGGCCGCACCGATGTGCTGCTGGCGCTGTTCGATGCCGGCGCCAGCGCGGCTGGCGTATTCACCCGATCAAAATGCCCATCGGCGCCGGTCGAATGGTGCCGCGCGCATCTCAAGGCAGGTTATGCGCGCGCGCTGGTGGTCAATTCCGGAAATGCCAATGCCTTCACCGGCAAAAGCGGGCGGGATGCCTGCAAATTCACCGCGCAACTGGCCGCTCGCGCCATCGGCTGCAAGCCGGCCGATATATTCCTCGCCTCCACCGGCGTGATTGGCGAACCGTTGAAGGCACAGGCTTTCGATGGCGTGATGGAGGCACTGGTCGCGGGCGCGCAAGCGAGCAGCTTCCTTGATGCTGCCAAGGCGATCATGACCACCGATACCTTCCCGAAGGTCGCCACCGCGACGGCGAAAATCGGGAAAGTCGAGGTCGCCATTAACGGCATCGCCAAGGGCGCCGGCATGATCGCGCCCGACATGGCGACCATGCTCGCTTTCATCTTCACCGATGCAGCCATCGCCGCGCCGGCGTTGCAGGCGCTGCTCAAGGCCGGTGCCGCTGATACCTTCAACGCGGTGACCATCGACGGCGACACCTCGACCTCCGACACGCTGATGATGTTTGCGACCGGCAAATCGCGAGCGCCGCGCATTGCGCGCGCCGCCGACCCGCGCCTCAAGGCATTCAAGAGGGCGTTGCAACAGGTGCTGGCCAATCTGGCCGAACAAATCGCGCGCGACGGCGAAGGCGCCCGCAAACTGGTGGAGATCGTGGTGCAAGGCGCGGTGTCAAAGGCATCCGCGCGCCGCATCGCCATGTCGATCGCCAACTCGCCGCTGGTGAAAACAGCGATTGCCGGCGAGGACGCCAATTGGGGCCGCGTGGTGATGGCGGTGGGCAAGGCCGGCGAGCCGGCCGACCGCGACCGGCTATCGATCTGGTTCAACGGCATCCGCGTTGCGCACAAGGGCGCGCGCGATCCCGGCTATGACGAGGCGGCGGTGAGCGCGGCGATGAAAAAGCCCGAGATCAGCCTGAAGGTTGCGCTCGGGCTGGGCAAGGGCCGCGACCGTGTGCTGACCTGCGATCTCACCAAGGAATATATCGCCATTAACGGCGATTACCGCTCCTAGCGCATTTTCCGGTGAAGCGGGGACCGGTTCGCCTTTGAAAATGCGATCAATTCAAGAATCTAGAGCGCGTCCCCGATTCAACTAAACCGGGGCGCGATCTAGACCATTCATTTACCATCATCACAGGAGACCCTGGTGGTGCCATAGTGTTGCAGGGCCTCTTAACCAAGGCCACCATACTGTCGAGGCTCGTAGGGCTGTGAGCGCCAAAATTCTTCTTGTCGCTGCCTGTGCCCTCGTCGATGCCGACGGCCGCGTGCTCATCACGACGCGTCCCGATGGCAAGACGATGGCGGGCTTGTGGGAGTTTCCCGGCGGCAAGATCGTGGACGGCGAACGGCCGGAGCAAACTCTGATCCGAGAGCTTAGGGAGGAACTGGGAATTATCGTCAGCGAGGCCTGTCTCGCGCCGCTCACTTTTGCAAGCCACAGTTATCCGGACTTTCACCTCCTGATGCCACTTTATGTCTGCCGGCGCTGGGAGGGAACGGTCACCGCCACGGAAGGACAGCGGCTCGCCTGGGTGAAACCGAACCGGCTGCGAGACTATGACATGCCGCCGGCGGACGTTCCGCTGGTGTCACATCTGATGGCACTCCTGTAAATCCCGGCCAACATGCCGCTCATGCAGGAAAAACCCATGCGCCGTTGCAACCCGACAGCACAATTCGCCCGCTTCCTGCCTGCGCAGGAGGCCGCCACAGCCATCGAATACGCCTTGATCGCAGCCGGCATCGCTGGCGCCTTGGTCGCTATCATCAGCAGCCTTGGCAGCTCGGTGAGCGCCATGTGGACGACGGTCTCGGCTGCGCTCAGCTAATCTTATCCGCTACCGCCGGCCTTTTCTCCCGCCGATATTTCCTGTGAGCCAAGCGCATCGGCCAGCCGCTTCGCGGCCGAGCCGGGTTTGAGCGGCTTCTGCTGGCTGGCATGCGGTGCCCAGCCCGATAGCCATACAACCTCGAATGTCGCGCGCAGACGGCCGTCGGCGTCGGCAAAGCGCTGCGCATAAATCTCCGCCATCCGCTGCAAGGTCGCGCGCCGCAGCGGCGTGCGGCGCCGGTCACCGAGGACATTGGTCGCGCCCATGCGACGCAGATCGCGCATCAGCGCAAAGACCGTTGCGTAGCGCACCGTGAACCGATCGGCGTCGACCACCGGCAATGCAAAGCCGGCGCGTTGCAGAAGCGCGCCGAGTTCGCGCACGCCGGCAAACGGCGCCACCCGCGGCGAGACGCCGCCTTCGATCTCGCTTTCGGCGGCGGCAAAGGCTTCGCGCAGCTCGATCAAACTGTCGCCGCCGATTAGCGCCGCCAGCATCAAGCCGTCGGGTTTGAGCGCCCGGCGAATCTGGATCAGCGCACCCGGCAGATCGTTGACGAATTGCAGCGACAGCGCGGAGACCACCAGGTCGAGCGAGCCATCGGCAAACGGCAGCGCCTCCTCGTCGGCCGCGACAGCGAGCAATGGCGCAGCCTGCCGCCCGACCGACGGCTCGGCGGCGATGATGGTTGCGACCTTGCCGCTGGCGGCGAGTGCGCGGCGCACCACATCGGTCGGCGTGCCAAGATCGACGGCGCGCTCGAACTGGCGCAGCACCGCGGCCAGCCGGTCGCCGAGTTCGTCGGCCACCCGGCCGATCAGGAAGGTCTCAGGCCCCAGCGCCCGCGCCCGCCGTTGCCGGGCGCGCAGCAGTTTGCGGTCAAAAATCATCGGTCCGGACATCGGCGCTCATTGTCAACGTCCCCTCCCCCGCTTGCGGGGGAGGGGCAGGGAGGGGGCACTTCCAATGCAAGTATGCCAGAATTCCCCCTCCCCAACCCTCCCCCGCAAGCGGGGGAGGGAGCAGGCCGAGCGTGCGGCACGTATTGAGACTGGGCGGCAAGGCAGATAGCGTTCAATCATGCTGGACGAGGCAACGATTTCAGCAAGGCCATCTCGCGTTTCGCGCTTGGCTCATTCATTGCGCGCCGCGCTGCGGCAAGTTGGACGTATTGCGCTCGATGTGGCTTTGCCGCCGCTGTGTCCGTCCTGCCGCGAGCCGCTGGGGGACGGTGTCGGCCTGTGCGCGTCCTGCTGGTCGAAGCTCTCGCTGATCGAGCCGCCCTATTGCGCACGGCTCGGCATTCCCTTCACCTACGATCCCGGCCCCGGCCTGTTGTCGATGGAGGCGATCGCCTCGCCGCCGGCCTATGACCGGGCGCGCGCCGCGGTGCGCTATGACGACATTGCCCGCGCGCTGATCCATCGTTTCAAATATGGCGACCGGCTCGATCTGGCGCCGATGATGGGCCGCTGGATGGCCCGCGCCGGCCGCGAACTCTTGGCCGACGCCGACGCGCTGCTGCCGGTGCCGCTGCACTGGCGCCGGTTGTGGGCGCGGCGCTTCAATCAGGCGGCGGCGCTCGCCGGCGCGATCTCGCAAATCTCCGGCGTGCCGGTGCTGCATGGCGGCATCAAGCGCGTGCGCGCCACCCCGCAACAGGTCGGCCTGTCGCGACCCGAGCGCGCCAACAATGTGCAAGGCGCCTTTCGCGTAGCGGCCGAGCAGAAGGCCTATATCGCCGGCCGGCGGCTGGTGCTGATCGACGACGTGCTCACTTCGGGGGCAACGGTCGATACCTGCGCCCGCGCCTTGCTGCGGGCCGGCGCCGCCCATGTCGACGTGCTGGTATTCGCACGGGTTGTCGCGGCCTTTCGGTCTCCCATATAAGTTCCGGTCGGAAACGCGAGCGAAAGCGCCATGCCCCCCGTCGAAATCTACACCACCCGGTGGTGCCCTTATTGCCACACTGCCAAGGCTTTGCTTAAGCGCAAGGGCGTTGACTTCAAGGAAATCAATGTGTCCGGTAGCTCTGAACTGCGTGAAACAATGATACAGCGGGCGAATGGCAGCATGACGGTTCCGCAGATATTCATCGGCTCGGTCCATGTCGGCGGCAGCGACGACCTGCACGAGCTCGAACGCCAGGGCAAGCTCGACGCTTTGCTGGCCGGCGACGAGGCATCCGCATGAGCAATGGCAAGCCGGCAAATTTCAAAGCCGCGATGATCCAGATGCGCTCGGGGATCGCGCCCGCCGCCAATCTCGATGCCTGCGTGCGCATGATCGGCGAGGCGAAATCCGCCGGCGCCGATTACGTGCTCACGCCGGAAATGACCAACATCATGGAAGTCAAGCGCGAGCGGCTGTTCGCGACAATCGTGGACGAAGATGCCGACACGTCGCTGGCGACCTTCCGCGAACTCGCGCGCAAACTCGGCATCTATGTCCATGTCGGCTCGCTGGCGATCAAGCTCACGTCCGAGAAGGCGGCCAACCGCTCGTTCCTGATCGCGCCGTCGGGCGACATCGCCGCCCGCTACGACAAGATCCACATGTTCGACGTCGATCTCGCCAACGGCGAAAGCTACCGCGAGTCGCGAAGTTACCGGCCGGGCGAACTGGCGGTGCTGTCCGATCTGCCGTGGGGCCGGCTGGGATTGACGGTCTGCTACGATCTGCGTTTTCCCGCGCTCTACCGCGCGCTGGCAGAAGCCGGCGCCAGCATGCTGGCGATTCCCTCCGCTTTCACCCTGCAGACCGGCGAGGCGCATTGGCATGTGCTGATCCGCGCCCGCGCCATCGAGAACGGCTGCTTCGTGTTCGCCGCGGCGCAAGGCGGCAAGCATGAGAACGGACGCGACACCTTCGGCCATTCACTGATCGTTGACCCCTGGGGCCGTATCCTGGCGGAAGGAGCTGCCCAACCGGGTGTGGTTATGGCCGAGATCGATCTGGCCGAGGTATCGAAAGCGCGCGCGCGCATTCCCTCGCTGCAGCATGGCCGGCGCTTCGAGATCGTCGAGCCGATGGCCGAACCGACGCATCTGCATCTAGTGCCCGCTTTCCGAAATTTGTGATACGTGGCAGCACCCTCATGAACAAATTTCGGAAAGCAAAGGGCACTAGCAACCCTACGATTCTAGTGCCGCTTCGATTTGAAGTTCCTGATCGAGTTTGCCGCGGGCGGTGCAGGAACTTCAAATCGGCGGCACTAGTGCGGAGCGCCGAATGATTCATTACGCGCTTATATGCGAGCAAGGTCACGGCTTCGAAAGCTGGTTCCAGGATTCCGCCGCCTTCGACAAGCAGGCCAAGCGCGGACTGGTGAGCTGCCCGCATTGCGGCACGGCCAAGGTCGAAAAGGCGATCATGGCGCCGCGGCTGGCGTCGTCGAAAAAGCGCAAAGCCCCGGCTGAGCCGCCGACGCCGGTGGTGGCCGCGCCAGAAAAGGCACAAGAAAAAACACCCGTCGCGATCATCTCGCCGCAGGAGCAGGAGTTCCGCAGCAAGCTGAAGGAACTGCGCGAGCATCTCACCAAGAACGCGGACGATGTCGGGCAGAAATTCCCCGAGGAAGCGCGCAAGATGCATTATGGCGAGATCGAGCACCGCTCGATCTATGGCGAGGCCACGCCCGACGACGCCAAGCGGCTCGCCGAGGAAGGCATCGAATTCCATCCGCTGCCGATATTGCCGGAAGAGAGGAACTGACTCTTCCTTCCCTCTCCCCTTGTGGGAGAGGGTGCCGAGCGAACGTGAGTGAGCGAGGCGGGTGAGGGGGTTGGATTATCGCGAAGCACGGACCCCTCACCCGGCCGCTCGCTTCGCTCGCGTCCACCCTCTCCCACAAGGGGAGAGGGTTAAGACGTCAATACGCCCACACCAGCAGCGCGACGCCGATTACCACCAGCACGATACCGGCGCGTTCGCGTCCGGTGGTTGGCTGCTTAAAGATGAAATGCGTCACACCTTGCGCGAACAGCACCTCGACCAGCGCCAGCGTGCGCACGCTCGCCGCCGTCGCGATGGCAAAGGCCAGAAACCAGAATTGCGAGGCGAAAGCGCCCATGAAGCCGGCGAACAGCGAGGGCTTCCAGGCCTTGGCAATGGCGCGCAACACGCCCGGATCGCGCAGCGCCAGATAGGCCGACAACAACACCGCTTGCAGTACCAGTCCGACCGCCAGCGTAAAGGTAGCCGCCATGACGAAATGCGGCAGTTGCAGCGACAGGATGGCGCCGCGATAGCCGATGGCGGAGAGCGCGAACAACGAGCCCGACAGCAAGCCGACGATCGTCGAGCGCGTGGTGCTGACACTGCCGGCGCCGGGCTTCAGCGAAATCACGATGACGCCGGCGGTGGCGATCAGGATCGCAAGACCTGTGAGCGGCGTGACGCGATCGCCGAGAAAAATCAGACCGAACAGCGCAACCTGCACCGGCTCGGTCTTGATGTAGGCGTAGGCGACCACAAAGGATCGTTCGCCCATCACCGACAGCATGGTGGCGGTAGCGCCGATCTGTGTCAGCGCGCCGCCAATCACCCATAACCAGAACACGGGCGGCGGATGCGGCAGGCCATCGCCGGTCGCAAACATTATGCCGGCCAGAAACACCAGCGCGAACGGAAAGCCGAACAGGAAACGCACATGGGTGGCGCCGACCGTGCCGAGCGTCGCGGTCAGTTCGCGTTGCATGGCGTTGCGCGCGGTCTGCGCCACGGCAGCGATCAGCGTGAAGATGGCCCAGAGCATGATGATTTGCTTCTCGGTGAGCGGGAAAAATTAGCACGTCATTCCGGGACGCCGCCATAAGCGCGTTTACGCGCGTCTTCGGCGCGCTATGGCGGCGGGCCCGGAATCCATACTCCGCAACGCTGGGGTTATGGATTCCGGGTTCGCGGCCTAAAGGCCGCGCCCCGGAATGACGGATTAAGCCGCCGCCGTTTGAATCTCCGCGGCCTCGGGAAACTCGGTCACCGTGCCGCTCTCGTTGTCGACCAACAGGAACAGGTCGAAATAGCGGATGGTCGGCGCACTGCCGGCGCGCTTGATCACCGACTGGCGCCATTCCTCGTTATGCGCCTTCTGCGCCGCCGCCACCGACGGCCAGATATAGACGCCGGCGCCGGTCTTGCCGTTCAGCTCAAGCAGGAAATGCTTGCGCTTGAGTTCCTTGTTGGCCTGCCATTTCGGAATGACGTTGCGCGCCTCTTGCGCCACCTGTGCGCGGCTCCAGCCCTTCGGCGAATTGAATTCGACCAGTTCGAGGATCATTTCAGGTTTCCTTATTGTCGCGCTGCCCAACCAGCATGTAGTTCACATCCATGTCCGACGACAATTGCCAGCGGTCGGCCAACAGATTGTAGATCACGCCGCGCTCAGCCGTCACCCGCAGGCCGGCATTTTCGAATGCGGTCTCTAATTCGACCGGCGTCACGAACTTGTCCCATTGATGGGTGCCGCGCGGCACCCAGCGCAGCACATATTCGGCGCCGACAATGGCGAGCGCAAAGCTCTTCAGCGTGCGGTTCAAGGTGGCCGCGATCATCAGCCCGCCCGGCTTGACCATCGAGGCGCAGCTTGTCACGAATTCATCGACATCGACGACGTGCTCGACTACCTCCATGGCCAGCACCACGTCGAAGCGTTCCTTGGCGGCGGCGAGGTCCTCGGCCGTGGTGGCGCGGTAGTCGATCGCAAGGCCGCTCTCGCGCGCATGCGCGCTGGCGGCGGCGATGTTCTCCTGCGACGGATCGGCCCCGACCATCTGCGCGCCGAGCCGCGCCAGCGGCTCCGACAGGATGCCGGCGCCGCAGCCGATATCGAGCATGCGCAGGCCTTTGAGGCAGTCGAGCTTCCTGGGATCGCGGGCGAAGCGCTCGGCCGCGTGGTCGCGGATATAGCCGAGCCGCACCGGATTGAACTTGTGCAGCGCCGCCATCGGACCGCGCGGGTCCCACCAGCCGGCCGCCATGCGTGAAAAACGCTCGACTTCGGCCTGGTCGACCGACGATTTCATGGCCGGCGTCCCTGCGGCGGATGAACGCCCAGCACCTGGCCGGCATTGCTGGCAGTCACCCAGCCGCGGTCGCTACGGTCGGTCACCCAGACCTCCCACTCGATCGCCTTGGCCGGATTGCCCGGCTTGGTGATATGGATGCCGTCGACCCGGCCTTGCGGCATTTTGAGACCTTGCTTGGCCGCCACCATCACCTTCGGCAGAATCGACCAATCGACTTCATCGACCGAGAACAGCGCGACCGGCAGGCCGGGATTGGGCGTCTGAATGGAGTCGTCGCCGCTATAGAGCATGCCGTTGAGATTCCAATTCCATTCGCCGACCTTGCCGGGATAGGTCGGGCTCGCGCCGGTGAACCAGAGATGGCGGTCGCTGAAATTGAAGCGCCGGATCGCCGGCCCGGCGCCGAGCGTCGCGCGGATTTCGGCAATCGCATCGGTGAGCGGCTTGCCGCCCTTGTACATGTCGAGGTTTTGCGCGCGCAATGTGCCGTCGAAATTTCCGCCGGTGATGACGCTCTTGGCGTTGGCGTAGATCGACGCCGATTCCCGGCCGCTGCGCACATCGAGCGTCCAGCGCACCTCGCCGCTCGACGGCGATGGAATGAGATAAAGCCGGCGCTGGATATTCACCTTGGTGACACGCGCCGGGTCCTGCAGACCCGCGCGTTCGACCGCGGCTTGCGCCAGTTTCGGCCAGGCGGAGAAATCGACCTCGGCAAGATTGAAGAGGTTCTCGTCGAGCTTGGGATTGATCAATGTGGGCTGTACCGGGCTCGGACCGCTGGTTCCCTCCCAGCTAACGATATCGCGGAACGTCAAATGATACCGCGACCAGGAATCGATGTGGTTTGGGGCCGCCGGATCCTGCATCTGAAGGGTGAAATCGCCATCGTCAATGTCGATGCGAAAGGCGCGTTTGCGCTGCCCGATCAGTGTCTGCAGCGTGGCTATCGCCTCCTTGAACGACTGCTCGGTAAGCATCGATTCCGGTGCGCCCATCTTGCATGAGCCCAGTATCGCCGCGAACAGAACGAGGGCGATCAGCCGCGAAATTTGCCCGATATAACGCATCCAGCCCCCGAAAGATTAACGCGAACGAGGCCCTTCCCGCCTGGGCGCAAGCCCCGAATTTGCAGTCTCGCCACCCCGCCGGTATGTATACGCGCCTTTTGCGGGCGGCACAGCCGGCCGCTTGTTAGCGCCTTTTGGCGCGTCCGGAAACGTCAGGTTCTAAAAAGTTATGGCTCGCCTGGTAATGAAATTCGGCGGAACGTCGGTCGCCGATCTCGACCGAATCCGCAACGTGGCACGCCACGTCAAGCGCGAGGTCGACGCCGGCTACGACGTGGCCGTCGTGGTTTCGGCCATGTCCGGCGTGACCAATCAGCTGGTCGAATGGGCAAGGCAGGCGGCGGCGCTGCATGACGCGCGCGAATACGATGCCGTGGTCGCCACCGGCGAACAGGTCACGGCCGGGCTTCTGGCCATCGTGCTGGAAGACATGGGCGTCAATGCGCGCTCCTGGCAGGGCTGGCAATTGCCGATCCTGACCGACAATGCGCACGCCTCGGCGCGCATTGTCGATGTCAATGGCGCCGAACTGATCCGCCGCTTCAAGGAGATGAGCCAGGTCGCGGTGATTGCCGGCTTCCAGGGCCTGCACGAGGACACCGGCCGCATCACCACGCTCGGCCGCGGCGGCTCGGACACCTCGGCGGTGGCGATTGCCGCCGCCATCGGGGCCGAACGCTGCGACATCTATACCGACGTGGACGGCGTCTACACCACCGACCCGCGCGTGGTGCCAAAGGCGCACCGCCTGGACAAGATCGCGTTCGAGGAAATGCTCGAACTCGCTTCGCTCGGCGCCAAGGTGATGCAGGTGCGCTCGGTCGAACTTGGCATGGTGCATAATGTGCGCATCTTCGTGCGCTCAAGTTTCGAGCGGCCGGAGGATATCGATCCGCGCAAGGCCCCATCCGGCACGCTCATTTGCGACGAAGGAGACATCGTGGAACAGCAAACCGTCACCGGCATCGCTTTCTCCAAGGACGAGGCGCAGATCTCGATCCGCCGCGTGCAGGACAAGCCCGGGGTCGCCGCCGCTATCTTCGGCCCGCTCGCCGACGCCAACGTCAATGTCGACATGATCGTGCAGAACGTCTCGGCCGATGGCGCCACCACCGATCTGACCTTTACGGTGCCCTCGGCCGACTACGAGCGCGCCCGCGCCACCATCGAAAAGGCCAAGGGCTCCATCGGCTATGAACACATCGATGGGGCGACCGATGTCGCCAAGGTCTCGGTCATCGGCATCGGCATGCGCAGCCATGCCGGCGTCGCCGCCCAGGCGTTCAAGGCGCTGTCCGAACAGAAGATCAATATCGTCGCCATCACCACCTCGGAGATCAAGTTCTCGGTGCTGATCAAGGCGGCGCAGACCGACCTGGCGGTGCGCACGCTGCATACGCTGTACGGGCTGGATAAGGCGTAGCCGCTCACCTCTCCTCTCCACGTCATTCCGGGGCGCGGACGTTCGTCCGCGAGCCCGGAATCCATAACCCCAGCGCTGCGGCGTATGGATTCCGGGCCCGCCCGGCTTTGCCCTTCGGGCGCTGCCGGCCGTCCCGGAATGACAAGTTCGGTCGCTTTGGCTTGCCCCTTGCATGGCCCATTGGCTATAGCCTGAGCGGTAAGCGGCCGTGGATTCTCTCAAGTCCCACGGTCGTACTTCGTACATGATCGGGCCGTAAACGAGGCTGCGGCCCGAACCGCAGTCTAAAGGACCTCAATATGCGTGGCGCGCTAGGCGGTCCGCGCGTGCTGTTGCGCCGGCTTCGCGAAGTGATGGCGGAGCCGGTCAGCGCGCAGGATCGTCTCGACAAGGTGGTCGTCCTGATCGCCGCCAACATGGTGGCGGAGGTTTGCTCTGTCTACGTTTTGCGCGTGGACGGAACGCTTGAGCTATACGCCACCGAAGGCTTGAAGCGCGAAGCCGTCCACCAGACCGTGCTGAAGCCCGACGAAGGCCTGGTCGGCCTGGTCGCCAGCGAAGCCAATCCGATCAACCTGTCGGAGGCGCAGAGCCACCCGGCCTTCTCGTTCCGGCCGGAAACCGGCGAAGAAATCTATCACTCCTTCCTCGGTGTGCCGGTGCTGCGCGCCGGCAATACGCTCGGCGTGCTGACCGTGCAGAACCGCGCGCGGCGCACCTATACCGAGGAGGAAGAAGAAGCGCTGCAAACGACGGCGATGGTGCTCGCCGAAATGATCGCCTCGGGCGAATTGTCTTCGCTCGCCCTCCCCGGCGCCGAGCCGGCCGCGCGCCACACCATGCATGTCACCGGCACGGCGCTGTCGGACGGTATCGCGCTCGGCCACGTCGTCCTGCACGAGCCGCGCGTCGTCATCACCAATGTGATTGCCGACGACGTGCCGCGCGAGCTCAAACGCCTCAACGCCGCGATCGCCACCCTGCAATCCGATCTCGACCGCATGGTCGAGCATCGCGACGTGACCGATGGCGGCGAGCATCGCGACGTGCTCGAAGCCTATCGCATGTTCAGCTACGACCAGGGCTGGCTGCACCGCATCCGCGAAGCGGTATCGACGGGCCTCACCGCCGAAGCCGGCGCCGAACGCGTGCAGTCGGATACGCGCGCCCGCATGTTGCGCGCTTCCGACCCCTATCTGCGCGACCGCCTGCACGACCTCGACGATCTCGCCAACCGGCTGATGCGGGTGCTGATGGGGCAGGATCATGCCCCGGGCAAGGAGCAACTGCCGGACAATGCGATCGTGGTGGCGCGCTCGATGGGCCCGGCGGCGCTGCTCGATTACGACCGCAAGAAACTTCGCGGCCTGATCCTGGAGGAAGGCGGGCCGACCTCGCATGTCTCGATTGTGGCGCGCGCGCTTGGCATTCCGACCGTCGGCGAGATTTCCAACGCCACCGGCCTGGTCGAGCCGGGCGATGCCGTCATCGTGGACGGCTCGACCGGCCATGTGCACATGCGGCCGCCGCAGGACATCGAAGCCGCCTATGGCGAGCGGGTAAAGCTGCGCGCGCGCCGGCAAGCGCAATACCGCGCGCTGCGCGAGCGCCCGTGCATCACCAAGGACGGCGAAACAATCGCGCTGATGATCAATGCCGGCCTTACCATCGATCTTCCGCATATCGCGGAAACCGGCGCCGCCGGCATCGGCCTGTTCCGCACCGAATTGCAGTTCATGGTGGCGCCCACGCTGCCGCGTACCGGCGAGCAGGCGGCGCTCTACCGCACGGTGATGGATGCCGCCGGCAAAAAGCCGGTGACCTTCCGCACCCTCGATATCGGCGGCGACAAGGTGCTGCCCTATCTGCGCAACGTCGAGGAGGAAAATCCGGCGCTCGGCTGGCGCGCGATAAGGCTCGGGCTCGACCGGCCCGGGCTGCTGCGTAGCCAGGTGCGCGCTTTACTGCGAGCCTCTGGCGGGCGCGAACTGCGCCTGATGTTTCCGATGATCGCGATGGTGGAGGAATTCGACAAGGCCAAATCGCTGGTCGAGATCGAACTTACCCATTTGCGCCGGCACGGCCACTTGCTGCCCGAGCGGGTGCATATCGGCACCATGCTGGAGGTTCCCTCGCTGCTGTTCCAGCTCGACGAACTTTTGGAGCGGGTGGATTTCCTCTCGGTCGGCTCCAACGACCTGATGCAATTCCTGTTCGCCGCCGACCGCGGCAATGTCCGCGTGTCGGAGCGCTTCGATCCGCTGTCGACGCCGGTGCTGCGCGTACTCAAGGACATCGCCGACAAGGCCCGCAAGCACGGCAAGCCGGTGGCGTTGTGCGGGGAACTGGCTTCGCAGCCGATCGGCGCGCTGGCGCTTGCCATTATCGGCTATCGCTCGCTGTCGCTGTCGCCATCGGCGGTCGGCCCGGTCAAGGCCATGCTGCTTGAACTCGATTGCCGCAAAGGCGAGGCCGCCATCCTGCCGTTATTGGAGCAACCGGTCGGCAGCGTGTCGATCCGCGATAAGCTCGAAGCCTTCGCGGCGGCCGAGGGACTGCCGCTTTGATCGCGCTCCCGCAGCACCGGCTCGACGCCCTGCTCGCCCGCCACGCGATGGTGGAAAGCGAGCTTGCGACCAATTTGAGCCGGGACGATTACGTCAAACTGTCGCGCGAATTCTCCGAGCTCGGCCCCGTGATCGAGACGATCAAGGCCTATCGCGCGGTCTGTGCCGAGATCGACGATCTCGATGCGCTGATCGGCGACTCTGCGACCGACGCCGAGATGCGCAACCTGGCGGACGCCGAGAAGCCGGCGTTGCAGGCGCGCAGGGATAGACTCGAACATCAAATCCAGCTCGCGCTCATTCCGAAAGACGCGATGGACGATCACGACGCCATCCTCGAAATTCGCGCCGGTACCGGCGGCGACGAGGCCGCACTGTTCGCCGGCGACCTGTTCCGCATGTATGAGCGCTATGCCGCCAAGCAGGGCTGGAAGACCGAGGTGCTGTCGATCAGCGAAGGCACCAAAGGCGGCTTCAAGGAAATCGTCGCCGAGGTGCACGGCCGCGGCGTGTTCGCCAAACTCAAATTCGAGTCCGGCGTGCACCGCGTGCAGCGCGTGCCTGACACCGAGGCCTCCGGCCGCATCCACACCTCGGCCGCCACCGTCGCGGTGCTGCCCGAGGTGGAGGACGTCGATATCAAGATCAACGATGACGACTTGAAGATCGACACCATGCGCGCGCAAGGCGCCGGCGGCCAGCACGTCAACAAGACCGAATCCGCCATCCGCATCACGCATTTGCCGAGCGGCATGATCGTATTTGTGCAGGAAGAACGCTCGCAGCACAAAAACAAAGCCAAGGCGATGACCATGCTGCGCGCCAAGCTGTACGACGCCCAGCGCAGCAAGCTTGACGCCGAGCGCGCGGCCGACCGGCGCGGGCAGATCGGATCGGGCGACCGCTCGGAGCGCATCCGCACTTATAATTTCCCGCAAGGCCGCGTCACCGATCACCGCATCAATCTGACGCTGCACAAGCTGCCGCAGGTGATGGAAGGCGAAGCCTTGCACGAGGTCATCGATGCCTTGGTGACCGAGCATCAGGCCGAATTGCTGGCGGCCGAAGGCGCGACGTGACACTCGCTGCCGCCACGCGAACCATCGCCACGGCACAGCGGGCGTTGGCGGAGAGGTTCCGCCAGGCCGGCATCGAATCCGCCGATGCTGACGCGGGCCTGCTGGTCGCCCATGCGCTTGGCATCGACCGCGCCGAATTGATCGGCAATGGCAATCGCGCGCTCAAGGCCGAGGAGACCGAGGCGATCGACATCCTTGCCATGCGCCGGCTCAAGCGCGAGCCGGTGGCGCGCATCTTCGGGCATAAGGAATTCTGGAGCCTGTCGCTGCAAATCAGCGAGGCCGTGCTGGTGCCGCGGCCGGACAGCGAGACCTTGGTCGAAGCCGCACTCGATTTTATCGTCGGTGGCGGCATGCGGACGGAACCCTTGCGCATTCTCGATATCGGCACCGGATCGGGCGCGCTGCTGCTGGCGCTGCTCAGCGAACTGCCCAATGCGCGCGGCACCGGCACCGATATCAGCGAAGCGGCCTTGCGCGTCGCGCGCGCCAATGCCGAACGCCATGGCTTCGGCGACCGTTGTAATTTCGTCGTCTGCGACATCGCGGCCGGCTTGCCGGGCCCGTTCGATCTGATCGTATCGAACCCGCCCTATGTGGCGCACGGCGATATCGCCACGCTGGCGCCGGAGGTGCGCGATTACGACCCGGCGGTGGCCCTCGACGGCGGCAACGACGGTCTCGATGGTTACCGCGCGCTAGCCGCCGATGCCCGCCGCCTGCTGGCGCCGGGCGGCCGGCTGATCGTCGAATTAGGGGCCGGCCAGGAACGCCCGGTTCATGCCCTGTTTACCAAGGCCGGATTAATAGCCGGCGCCGCGCGCAAGGATCTGGCCGGAACTCCGCGCGCGCTTACGGTGCACATTTAGGGCCGCGGTCACGCCAAAAGTCATGCCATGAGATAGCCGCATTGCCACCGGGCGAAAAGCGCAAGGCTGCGTAATAGGCCAAAAAACCACTTGGAATATGAAACGGAAACGACTAGCTTCCTTTTACGGAATCGACCCGTGACGGCTGCACTGCCACGAACCCCGGAGCAAAATCGCTCTGCGAGGCGGAGCCGCAAAGCCGATGACGAAGAGCCGAGATACGGACATACGGCAATCGACATCGCCAGATACGGGTTTGGATGCTTCACCGGTTGGGCGCATCACATTTTAAACTTTGCGAGACGCTTGTAACGAGAGGTTGGCTACGCTGCGGGCAGAGACCGCGGCCATGGGGTTGCTGTAGCTATCGCGATAAAGAAGCACAAAGGCCCTGATCTTGGGCCCGAACATTGGCGCGGACAACGAACGGCAAGTCCGGCCGCGCAATGAAATTCGCATGCACTAAGGCGTAAAGCCTTGCTGCATAGGGACTTGCAGGTTCAGATCGGTAATCGGCGGAACGCCGCAGCAAAGCGAAAGGTCTGCGAACAGGCACATCATGAGAAACGGTCAGAAACGCATGCGGGGACGCAGCAATAATAATAATAATAATAACAATAACAACAGCAACCACCGCAAAAGCCAGAATCCGCTGACGCGGGTCTACGAGTCGAATGGCCCCGACGTAAAGATTCGCGGCACCGCCTCACACATCGCTGAGAAATATATCCAGCTCGCGCGCGACTCGCAGAGTTCCGGCGACCCGGTGGCGGCCGAGAATTACTACCAGCACGCCGAACATTATTTCCGCCTGATCGCCGTCGCGCAGGAACAGTTCCGCCAGCAGAACCCCTATTACAACAATCAGCAGGCCCAGCAGGGTCAGGCCACACCGCAGGGCGCGGCCGACGACAACTATGACGACGACGGTGACGAAGGCCAGCCGTTCACCGGCCAGAACGAGCCGAGCTACGCGCCGCAGCCGCCGCTGGTCCAGCCGCAGCCCTTTATTCCGCGGGATGCACAGCCGTTTCCGCCGCGCGACCAGCAGCAGCATGTGCGCCCGCAACATCAGCCGCAGCAGCAACCGCCGTCCTATCCGCAGCCCTCGATTGCGGGCGGCCATGACGCCGCGCCGGATGTGGCGGGTTTGCCGGCTTTCATTACTGGCGGCGGCCAGCCGCAGCCCAATGTCGGCCCGAATGCCAACCCACCCGTAGCGCCGAATGGCCACGACCAGGGCGACCGCAACCAGGATCGTTTCGGCCGCCGGCGCAGGCGCCATCGCGGCAGCGGCTACCGCCCGGACCGTCCGGATTTCGGCAATGCCAATCCGCAGGGCGCCGCGCCATCAGCGCCGGGCGAAGGCGGCGACGAGCCGCCGCGTCAGCCGGAGTGAGCTAATCGCGATCGAGTGCGGTTCGCGCCGCGCCACCCGGTGACGGCGCCAATACCGGCTCCAGCGCCGGCACCAAGCGGCGCTTTTCGCGCCGCGCCGGAATCGCGCGATAGACCTGCTTGGTCGCTTCCACCAGATGCACGCCGGCGAACGGCGCCGACAGCGTCGCGCCGGTGCGCTCCCAGGCCACGGCCGAACGCAGGAACCAGCCGCGCGCGACCGGCGGCACATAGAGCGCCTCGCTCCATCCGGTCGGCGTGAACCAGGTCTCGCGCAATAGCTGATTGATCTGGCTGCGCGAATAGGGCCGGCCGTGACCGAAGGGCGTCGTGTCCATGCGCGCCCACAAGCCGCGCCGGTTCGGCACTACCGCCAGCAGCCTGCCGCCACCCGCCAGCACCCGCCACACCTCGCGCAACAGCACGGCCGGGTCGTAGGTCATTTCCAAACCGTGCACCAAAAGAACGCGATCGACCGCGCTATCGGGCAGCGGCAGCTCGTTCTCGTCCACCAGCGCCGAGAGCGCCGGCTTCGACGTCGGCCATTTCACCACGCCTTGGCCCGCCGGCATGAAGGCGAGGCAGCGCTCGGCCTCCTCGCGGAACAGCCCGAGATAGGGCGTGGCATAGCCGATGCCGAGCACGCGCTGGCCGGCGGTATCGCGCCACAGGCTGCGAATGCCGCGGCTGACGAAGCGGCGGGCCACCACGCCCAGCCGCTGGCCGTAGAAATTGCGCAGGTCCACAACGTCGATCGACATGAAGCTAAACTAGCATGACGTGGTTCTATCCGCTCGTCCCCGCGAAAGCGGGGACCCAGGACTGGAAACCACTGAATCTGCGACTGTGGCCCTGGATTCCCGCTTGCGCGGGAATGAGCGGGGAATGGATCGAGATGCAGAAATCAACGTGATACGGTTAACGGCAGCGTTATAGAGGACCTAGCCCATGCCTGCGGAAACCCGCCTGTTTCTCTGCCGATCCGATAATTACGGGGTGCTGCTGCATGACCCGGCGAGCGGGGCCACCGCCTCGATCGATGCGCCGGAAGCCGCGCCGATCGAGGCCGCGCTCAAGGCCACCGGCTGGAGGCTCACCGATATCCTGGTCACCCATCACCACGCCGACCACACCGACGGCATCAAAGAACTGAAGGAAAAATACAAATGCCGCGTGGTGGCCCCGGCGGCGGAAGCCGACTCAATTCCCGCGGTGGATGAAAGCGTGCGCGAAGGCGACAAGGTCAAGGTCGGCGACCTCGTCGCCAACGTGATCGAGACGCCGGGCCACACCAATGGCCACATCGCCTACTGGTTCCACGCCGACAAGCTCGCCTTCGTCGGCGACACGCTGTTCTCCATCGGCTGCGGCCGCATCATCGAAGGCACGCCCGGCATGATGTGGCGCTCGCTGGTGAAGCTGCGCGATCTGCCGAACGACACCGAGATCTATTGCGGGCACGAATACACGGCCGCCAATATCCGTTTCGCGCGCACTATCGAACCGGACAATCCGGTGCTGGCGGCGCGCGACGCGCAAGTGCGGCAACTGATCGCTGAGGGAAGGCCGACGATTCCCGTCACCATCGGTGACGAGAAGCTGGCCAATCCGTTCCTGCGCGCCGATCTGCCCGACGTTGCAGCCCTCATCGGCATGGCCGACAAACAGGCGGCGCAGGTGTTCGCCGAGATCAGGGCGCGGAAGAATAAGTTCTAGACTCCGATCGCTCACGCGGCCGGAGCGATGTCGAAACCGAGCAAATAGAATGTGAGCGTCACGCGCGTCCCGCGCCCGTTGTTGCCGGCAAAGAATCGCAGCTCTCCGCCAATCTCCTTGACCAGCGCCTGCACAATCTGCATTCCCAGCCCTTTGCTGTCCGCCGGATCGAATCCGTCCGGCAATCCAGGCCCCTCGTCCACTACCGATATTGAATGAGCGACCGGCGTTATCGATTCAAATCGGACGGTGATGTCGGATTTTGCGTGTTTCACCGAATTGGTAATCAGATCGTTTACGATGAGACTAAGCGGAAGGGCAAGCGTCGTGGGTATCTCGCAATTCGCGCTCTGGACGGCGATGATTTTATTGAATTGATCGTGAAAAAGCAGGTCCGTAAGTTCGTCGCATAACTCCTGCAGATGGCGCTTGATCTCCACCTTGTCTCGATAATCGACGAGTTGCAGCCGGCGATGCACGCGCCCGAACGCAGAGATGCGCGCGGCGGCGATATTCAATTGCTCGGCCGCGGGTGCCGTTGCGGTTCGGCACTGCAGCATCAACGCGCTGACGATCAGCTGAAGGCCATTGAAAAGCCGATGTTCGAATTCCGACGAGCGCGCACGTTGCGCTTCCAGTAATTCGCTGTTCTGCTTTCGTAAAGCTTGCTCGCGCGCAAGCGCCGCCTGCCATTTAGCGGCTATCGCGTGATGTTGCTCTTCGGGGAACGAACGACGCGGTACTGACTCAGACTCGGTTACGGGTTCTGCGCGACCCATGGTAGCCTTCCTCGGTCTGATTGCTGTCGCTGTCCACTCACCTCTCGAATCAACACGGCGATTCGTCATGAGAATTTACCGCGGGGCGAGGATCACCACTGTGCAAAAGTGTTCACCGACGATCCAAAATTTTTTGCCGGCGCGCAGCGAAAGGTATCCAGTGGCGTCATCGGCCTTATAACGATACCATAGACGCCGCCGACTGAATTTTTTGCGGCTTCACCGCGCGTGATAACAAGGATCCGGCGTCACCGATGCCCGCACCCACCGCCGCCGACATCATCGCCAAGCTCGATCTCAAGCCGCATCCGGAAGGCGGCCACTACCGCGAGACCTTCCGCGATCCCCGCCAGATCGAGGGCCGCGCCGTCTCGACCGCGATCCTGTTCCTGCTCAAGCGCGGCGAGCGCTCGCATTGGCATCGCATCGACGCCGTCGAAATCTGGCACTACTACGCCGGTGCGCCGCTCAAGCTGTCGCTGGTTGACGGGGCGAGCGAAGAGATCGTCCGGCTCGGGCCCGATATCGCCGCCGGGCAAACGCCGCAAGTGACGGTGCCGGCGCGCGCCTGGCAGGCGGCGGAATCGCTGGGCGACTGGACGCTGGTGGGCTGCACGGTCGCGCCCGGTTTTTCCTTCGACGGCTTCGAATTGGCGCCCAAGGGCTGGACGCCGGTCTAGCGAGCGATCCACAGGTCCTTGGCCGCCAGCAACCCGCCGCCCGCGATCAGGACCGCCGCCAGCACCAATGTCGCGCTCGCCTGCGTATAGCCGGCCAGTACCAGGAACAAAGTGGACAGGATCGGCGCCGCATAGGACGCGACGCCGAGCAGACGGATGTCGCCGTGCTTCATGCCGATGTCCCAGGCATAGAACGCGATCCCCACCGGCGCGATGCCGAGCGCCAGCACGGCAAGCCATTGCCCGGCGTGCTCTGGCCACACTGTCGTCTCGAAGGCGAGATGGCAGATCGCCGCTAAAAGCGCCGTGGCGAGACAGAAGCCGGCGACCGCCGCGGTCGGCACGCCGGCAAAGCGACGCGACAGCACCGAATAGCCCGCCCACACGAAAGCCGCGCACAGCGCCGCGCTGTAGCCCGCCACGAAATTCAGCGCCGGCGCCATTCCTTGGCCCATGAACAGGATCGCGGTGCCGATGAGCCCGAGCAGCGCTCCGGCAATCGAATGCAGCCGCAACCGCTCGCCCGGCAGCAGACCGGAAAACAGCACGATCAGCAGCGGCCAGAAATAATTGAGCAGCCCGGCTTCCGCCGGGGGCGCCAGGCGCAGCGCCACGAAATAGAGCGCGTGATAGCCGAACAGCCCGCATACGCCGAGCGCCCAGACTTGCGGCTTTTGCCGCAGTTCCCGCCAGGCGCGCGCCCGCGTCAACCAGGCCGCGCCAATGGCGCCGCCAATGGCGAAAGTCATGGCCAAAAGCTGAAACGGCGGCACGCGCCCAGACGCCACGGTCAGCACCGCCAACAGCGACCACATGAGGATGGCGGAAAAGCCGATGAGGGTCGGACGCAGGGAGGACATGCCGGGGTGCGCATAGCCGAGGCGGGCGTGCGGCACAACTGCATGCCACTTCTCCGTCATGGCCGGGCTTGTCCCGGCCATCCACGTCTTTACAAGTAGCCAGCAAGCAAGACGTGGATGCCCGGCACAGGGCCGGGCATGACGAAAAATGAGGACTTCCCGTGCCGAATAAACTCGACCAAGCGCGCGACCTGCTGGCGCGCGCCAATCGCATGATCGCCAACGAAGGCGTGCTCGACGCCTTCGGCCACGTCACCATGCGCCATCCGACCGATCCGGGCCGCTATCTGATGTCGCGCTCGCGTGGCCCCGAACTGGTACAGCCCGAGGATATTCACGAGTTCACCCTCGACTCAGCAATCGTCAAACCGATCGAAGCGCGGCTTTATGGCGAGCGCGTCATCCACGGCGAGATCTACAAGGCGCGGCCGGAAGTCATGGCGGTGTGCCACCACCACGCGCCGTCGATTCTGCCGTTCTGCATATCCGGCATGGAGCTCAAGGCCGTCTATCACCTCGGCGCCAGCATGGGCGGCAAGGCGCCGTTCTGGGACAGCCGCGACGAGTTCGGCGACACCACTTTGATCGTGGCCAAGCCGGAAGAAGGCGCCTCGCTGGCGCGCGCGCTGGGAGCCAACTGGATCGTGCTGATGCGCCGGCATGGCGCGACGGTGGCAGGCAGCACGCTCGAGGAGCTCACCTTCCGCACCATCTACAGCGCGCGCAATGCGGCGATGCAGATCCAGGCGCATGGGCTCGGCCACGTGTCGCCGCTCACCGCCATCGAGAGCGAACTCGCCGGCGAATATAATCTGCGGCCGGGCTCGGTCGCGCGCGCCTGGGAATACTGGTCGGTGCGGCTCGACAAGGCGGAGGGCAACTGGCGCGCGCCCAAGAAAGCAAAAGCCGCGGCGGCGAAGAAGCGTCCGGTGAAGCGCAAGGCAAAAACGAAACGATCCAGGTGAGCGCGGCATGACCGTGCCGAGCAGAATTTGCAGCAAGGCGTTCGTCGCGGCCATCGCGCTGCTCGCCGCGCTCGGCAACGCGCGCGCCCAAGTGCCGGTCAAGCAAGACACGCTCAAGATCGCCATCGGCCAGCACGGCAATTGGGAAAACTCCGCGCCCGAACTGGGCCAGCGCATGGGCTTTTTCAAGAAGCATGGGCTCGTGCTCGATCTGCTCTATACGCAAGGCTCGGGCGAGACCATGCAGGCGGTGATTGCCGGTTCCGCCGATATCGGCATCGGCGTCGGCACGCCTTCGGCGATGGCGGCGTTCGCGCGCGGGGCGCCGGTGCTGGCGCTCGCCAACCACACCACCGGCGCGCCGGCCGCCTATTGGTATGTGCCGGCAAACGCGCCGATCAACAGCTTCAAGGAC
The DNA here is from genome assembly GCA_038206805.1 of Hyphomicrobiales bacterium. Lineage (GTDB taxonomy): Bacteria > Pseudomonadota > Alphaproteobacteria > Rhizobiales > Xanthobacteraceae > Pseudolabrys. The sequence goes on from JBBRAL010000004.1 coordinate 28,775, forward strand.
GTGGACGGCAAGACCGTCGGCTTCTCGACCACCGGCTCGTCGAGTTACACCGCGCTGCTGCAACTGGCGAAACTCAACGGCGTGACGCCGAAGCCGGTCGCCACCGGCAACCCGGCCTCTACTTACACGCAGACCATGTCGGGCCAGATCGATGTCGGCTGGTCGTCGCCGCCGTTTGGGCTGCAGGCGGCGGAAGAAGGAAAAATCCGCATTATCGGCCACGGCAGCGACGTGCCGGCGTTGCGTAGCCAGACGGTGCGGCTGCAGATCACCAACAAGACCGCTTACGCGAACAAGAAAGACGTGCTCGACCGCTATATCGTGGCCTATCGTGAGACGCTGGCCTGGATGTATTCCGATCCGGCCGCGCTGACGATGTATTCGCAATGGGTGAAGATTCCCGAACCGATCGCCCGGCGCATGCGCGACGAATTCTACCCCAAGGACGAGCTCGAGCCGGACCGGCTTGCAGGGATCGAGGCGATTACCGAGGAAGCCATCGCGATGAAATATATCAAGGCGCCCTTGAGCAAGGCGCAGCTCAAGGCGCTGTTCGCCTATTCGAAACTGTTCGACTGAACGCTCATCACCGGCGCAAGCACCGAAGTTTGACGAGGAAGCAACCGAATATGACAAGCCCAAGCGACGTGCGCGGCATGATCGCGGTCGACAAGATCGGCTGCAAGATCCTGTTTCTCAACCCGCAAACCTATGAGACCGAAACCGTGCTCGAAGGTTTCCAGCGCACCGTGCACGAATTGCTGGTGATCCCGGAAACCGGGCTGGCCTATGTGCCGATCTTCGGCGACGGCATTCACGGCCGCAATCCAAATCCCGGCCACGTGCTGCACGTTATCGACCTGCTCAAGCGCAAGGTCGCCGGCGGCATCGATCTTCGCCCCTATGTAGCGCCGCACACCGTGAGGCTTGGCCCCGACGGGCTGATCTACATCACCTGCGAGAACAGCGCGGTGGTGGCGGTGATCGATCCGAAAACCCACAAGATGATCGATGCCATCGATAGCGGTTCGACCAATGGCCACCGGCTCGCCATCGCCGCCGACGGCGAGCGCCTCTACACCGACAATGAGGAAGACGCCACGGTCTCGGTGATCGACCTGCCGAACCGCAAACTGCTGGGCAAGATCAAGACCCCGCAGGCGCTGGCCGGCATCGCGGTTTCTGGCGACGGCCGCACGGTGGTCGCGGTCAGCGACGAGCAGCCGGTGGTGTTCCTGATCGACACCGCGACCGGGCGCATTGACCGCGAAGTGCGCCTCGAAGGCGTGCCGAAGGCGGCCCAGATCGCGCGCTATTCGCCCGATGACAGCCTGGTCGTCGTCAGCAGCCTGAACAGCGACATGGTGAGCATCATCGATGCGTCGTTCGGCGCGCAGACCGCGGTCGCGGTCGGCAGCCAGCCGATGGACTTCGCCTTTCGCGGCGACGAACTGTTCGTCGGCTGCCAGGGCGACGGATCGATGCACGTCATCGATATCCCGCGGCGGCGGCACAAAACCAGCTTCAAGGCCGGAACAGGCTGCGAGTCGGTGGGGTTTTTCTAGAGTCTGATCCAGTCAGATTGAATCAGTTGCGTCCATAACATTTTATTTGCGCATGATCTTATCCGAAAACCGGTTCCCACTTTTCGGGATCATGCGCTCACGCTCACGCCAGCGCGTCGGCGACGGCCTTGCCGCAGGTGACCGTGTTAGCGGTGCCTTTGAGATCGCGCGTGCGCAATTTGTCCTGCGCCAGCACTTTCTCAATCGCCGTGACGATAGCCTTGGCGGCCTCGGGCTCGCCGAGATGTTCCAGCATCATGGCGCCGGACCAGATCTGGCCGATTGGATTGGCGATGCCTTGGCCGGCAATGTCAGGCGCCGAGCCGTGCACCGGCTCAAACACCGAGGGAAACAGACGCTCGGGATTGATATTGCCGGACGGCGCAATGCCGATGGTACCGGTGCAAGCGGGACCGAGATCGGACAGGATGTCGCCGAACAGGTTCGACGCCACAACCACGTTGAAACGGTCGGGGTTCATCACGAAATGCGCCGTGAGAATATCGATGTGAAACTGATTCCATTTCACATCCGGATAGGCTTTCGCCATCTCCTTCACGCGCTCGTCCCAGTACGGCATGGTGATGGCGATGCCGTTCGACTTGGTGGCTGAGGTCAGGTGCTTCTTCGGCGTCGAGCGCGCCAGTTCGAAGGCGAATTTCAGCACGCGGTCGACGCCGATGCGGCTCATCACCGTTTCCTGCACGACAACCTCTCGTTCGGTGCCTGCGAACATCTTGCCGCCGATCGCCGAATATTCGCCTTCGGTATTCTCGCGCACCACCCAGAAATCGATATCGCCAGGCTTGCGGCCGACCAGCGGGCACGGCACGCCGGGCATCAGCCGGACCGGGCGCAGATTGACGTACTGGTCGAATTCGCGGCGGAACAGGATCAGCGAACCCCACAGCGAAATGTGATCCGGCACCCGGTCGGGCATACCGACGGCGCCGAAATAAATCGCGTCGTGCTTGCCGATCTGGTCTTTCCAGTCCTCCGGCATCATGCGGCCGTGTTTTTCGTAATAGTCGCAGGAGGCAAATTCGAAATTGTCCAGCCGCAATTCGAAGCCAAACTTCTTCGCCGCCGCCTCCAGCACGCGCACGCCTTCCGGCATGACTTCCTTGCCGATGCCGTCGCCGGGAATGACGGCAACGCGGTGAACGCGGTTGGTGGTCATGGGATATCTCTGGGTTTGATTCGCCAAGCTTTAAGACAATCTCCGCTCGTCCCCGCGAAAGCGGGGACCCAGGGGCGGCAAGAACTGGATTCCCGCTTTCGCGGGAATGAGCGGTAGGCGAATTTACGCCAAATACTGCCCGCCATTGGCCGACAGCGTCGAGCCGGTGATCAGCCCGGCCTCGTCGCTGGCCAGGAACACCACGCAGCGCGCGATCTCCTCCGGCTCGCCCAGCCGGCCGATCGGGATCAGCGGCAGGATCGACTTTTCCAGCACGTCCTTCGGCACCGCCTGCACCATTTCGGTGTTGATGTAGCCCGGGCAGATCGCGTTCACCGTAACGCCGGCGCGCGCGCCTTCCAGCGCCAGCGCCTTGGTGAAGCCGATTTCACCGGCCTTGGCGGCGGAATAATTGGCCTGTCCGAACTGGCCCTTCTGGCCGTTGATCGATGAGATGTTGATGACGCGGCCGAACTTGGTGGCACGCATGGCTTCGATCACTTGCCGGGTCATGTTGAACAGCGAGCCGAGATTGGTGTTGATCACCGCGCTCCACTGCTCGGGCTTCATGCGATGAAACGGCCCGTCGCGGGTGATGCCGGCATTGTTGACCAGCACCTCTATGGCGCCGAGCTCGGCCTGCACCGCCTTGACGCCGGCTTCGCAGGCCTCGAACGACGACACGTCCCACTTGAAAACCGGAATGCCGGTCTCGGCCTTGAATTTCTGCGCGGCTTCGTCGTTGCCGCCGTAATTGGCCGCTACCTTGTAGCCGGCCGCTTTAAGCGCCTTGGCGATGGCGGCGCCGATGCCGCGGGTGCCGCCTGTGACTAACGCAACGCGTGACATACCCATTTCCTCCCTGGATTATCTTTTCATAGGCATGGCCGGATCGAGCCGGCCATGTCGCAGGTCAAATAACGTGGGCGGCGACGCTCCACGCTTTTTCGTAATGCGTGTTCGCGTGGCTTAGCCGCGCTCGACGCATTTTCTTGGTGTATTTTCGCGCTAACCGCGCTCAACACACATCGCAATTCCCATTCCTCCGCCGATGCACAATGTCGCGAGCCCCTTCTTGGCGTTGCGCCGCTGCATCTCGTACAGCAGCGTGGTCAAAATGCGCGCGCCAGAGGCGCCGATCGGATGGCCGATGGCGATGGCGCCGCCATTGACGTTGACCTTGTCGGTGTTCCAGCCGAGGTCCTTGTTGACCGCGCAGGCCTGCGCGGCAAAGGCCTCGTTGGCTTCCACCAGATCGAGATCGTCATGCTTCCAGCCGGCCTTTTTGAGCGCGGCGCGCGAGGCGGGAATCGGCCCGGTGCCCATGATCGAAGGATCGACGCCGGCCTGCGCCCACGACACGATGCGCGCCAGCGGCGTCTTGCCGAGCTTGGCGGCTTCCGACGCCTTCATCAGCACCACGGCGGCGGCGCCGTCATTGATGCCGGAGGCGCTGCCCGCGGTCACCGTGCCTTCCTTGTCAAAGGCCGGGCGCAGCTTGGAAAGCCCGTCGAGCGTGACGCCCTTCTTTGGGTATTCGTCGGTATCCACTACGACGTCGCCCTTGCGCGACTTGATGGTGACGGCGACGATCTCGTCCTTGAACTTGCCGGCGGTCTGCGCGGCCTCGGTCTTGTTCTGCGACTTGACCGCGAATTCGTCCTGCTGCCCGCGCGTGATCTGAAACTGCTTGGCGACGTTCTCGGCCGTAGTGCCCATGTGATAGCCGTTGAAGGCGTCCCACAGCCCGTCCTTGATCATGGTGTCGACCAATTCGAACGAACCCATCTTCACGCCGTTGCGCAGATGCTGGGCGTGCGGCGCCATGCTCATCGACTCCTGGCCGCCGGCGACCACGATCTCGCTGTCGCCGCTCAAGATGGCCTGATAGCCGAGTGCGACCGCGCGCAGGCCGGAACCGCATAGCTGGTTCACACCCCAGGCGGGACTCTCGACCGGAATGCCGGCGGCGATCGACGCCTGCCGCGCCGGGTTCTGGCCCTGACCGGCGGTGAGGATCTGCCCCATGATCACTTCGGAAACGCGGCCGCCTTCGACGCCTGCCCGCTTCAAAGCTTCCTGGATGGCGGCTTTGCCGAGCTCATGCGCCGGCAAATTGGCGAATGCCCCATTGAATGCGCCTACCGGCGTGCGGGCAGCGCTCACGATGACGATGTCGTCTTTCATCCGAAACTCCTAATGGGTCAGAGACGTGGCCGAGACGTCCGGTTTTTGGCGTTGCCGCATCCTCGGCAGGCCGGGGAACCGTGTCAACGGTGATCAACCGGAGAATACGCCAGATAATTGGCGCTTTTCTTGATATTTCGCAAGTTTTGCCGCAGTGCCCAATTTCCCTGCCGCGCCGCCACAAAACGGTGGCAGGCGGGCAGAGAAAGCGGTTATGCTCAACCCCTGGGCAGAGGAACGCTATCGCCATGGTCGAAGAAGAAAAAGAGCCTATCACCATCAAGAAATACGCCAATCGGCGGCTCTACAACACCGGGACCAGCACCTACGTCACGCTTGAGGACCTCGCCACCATGGTCAAGGACGGCGAGAATTTCGTCGTCTACGACGCCAAGAGCGGCGAGGACATCACCCGCTCGGTGCTGGCGCAGATCATCTTCGAGCAGGAAAACAAGGAAGGGCAAAGCCTGTTGCCGATCGCCTTCCTGCGGCAGCTGATCCGCTTCTACGGCGACAGCATGCAGATGATGGTGCCGCGCTTCCTTGAGCAATCGATGCAATCGCTGACCAGCCAGCAGGGCAAGTTCCGCGAGCAGATGACGCAGGCCTTCGACGTCGGCGGCTTCGGAACGCTCGAGGAGCAGGTGCGGCGCAACATGGAAATGTTCGAAAAGACCTTCGCCATGTTCGCGCCGCCGTTCGCGCGCGGCCAGGGCAAAGCTGCGGCGGACAAGCCGCAAGCCTCGGGCAGCGAGATGGACGAACTCAAGCGCCAGCTCGACGAGATGCAGAAGCGGCTCGATAAACTGGGCGGCAAGGAATAGCAGTTTGTCGTCCCGGCCAAGCGATGCGAAGCATCGCGCGAGCCGGGACCCATACTCCTCAGTCTATCGATAGTGCACGGCGTATGGGTCCCCGCCTTCGCGGGGACGACGGCGTTTTACGCGCGCGCGACGCTTTCTTGCACAACTGCCCACGGCCGCGCGTCGCTGGCCAGCCCGATCAAAGCGCCTTGCAGGAAATCGCAGCCCCAGCCGGACAGCAACTGGGCGGCTTCCTCGTCCTGCACCCATTCGGCCACGGTCTTGATGCCGAGCCGCTGCGACAGATCGATCAAGGTATGCACGAAGGCGCGGTCGTCGCTCGAGCGGACGATGTTCTGCACGAAGGCGCCATCGATTTTGACAATATCGACGCCGAGCTTGCGCAAATTGCGGAACGAAGTATGGCCGGCGCCGAAATCGTCGATGGCGATGCGGCAGCCGAGATCCTTCACACGGGCAACGAAACCGCGCGCGTCGTCCACGTTCTGGATCGCGGCGGTCTCGGTGATCTCGATGATCAGCCGCTCGGCCGCGCCGGCATTGGCGCGCAGCAGCGCACCCAGGCCCGCCCACCAGTCCGGATCGACCGCGGAGGCCGGCGAAACATTGACACTGGCGTTAAGCGCGGGCGCGGCGGCCAACTCATTCACCACCAGTTCGAGCACGCGATAATCCAGCATGCGCACCAGCCCGAGGCGTTCCGCCACCGGAACGATTTCATTGGCATTCGCAATGCTGCCGTCGCTGCGATATGCGCGCATCAAACATTCGTAAAACGCGGGTTTGCGGTCCTGCACACCGACCACCGGCTCAAAGGCGAGCGCGATCCGCCGTTCGTTGAGCGCGGCCACGATCTCGTCGGTGGCACGCACGCTTTCACGGCGCAGCGCGTCGCGCTCGACATTGGGCCGGTAGGCGACGAACGAGCCGTGGCGCTTGGCGCGCGCGGCGGCGAGCGCATCCTGCGCGCGGCTCAATATTTCCGGCACGCTGCGGGCATGGCGCGGCGCGGTCACGCCGCCGATCGTCACCGTTAACGCCACCGGGCCGGCGGCCGTCAAGAACGTCTCGTCGCGCACGCCGGTCAGCAGACGCTCGGCGGCGACCGCCAACTCGTCCGGAGTGCAGCTTGTCATGACGACGCCGAACTTGTTGCCGGAGAAGCGGCCGAGGTGATCCTTGGCGCGCAGGCGCGGGTGGATGCGCTTGGCGACCTGAGCGATCACTTCCTCGGTGGTGTCGAAACCGTAGGCTTCGTTAAGCCGGCCAAGATGGTCGATGGCGACCAGCAGGAACCCGCACGAACCGCGGAAACGCACGGCCTCTTCGAGCGTTGAGCCGAGCATCTCCAGCAGATGGGCGCGGTTCATCTCGCCGGTCATGGGATCGAACTTCGCAAGCTGCACGAACTTGACCTCGCGTTCATGGCGCTCGTCGATCGCGCGCACGATCCCGTGCGCCCGTAATGGCTCGCCGTCGGGACCGGCGAACCAGCGGCCGGTATCCTCCAGCCAGATCTTCCCGCCCTGTTCGCCGCGCAGAAACGCGTATTGCACCTGGTAGAGAACGCCGTCGCCGCTGTCGCGCCCGTTGGTCTGCTGCACGGCGTCGACGCGGGCCTTGCCGCCTTCGGCGTCGATGCGCCGGGCAAAAGTCTGGCCGCTGGCTATTTCGCCGATGTCGGCTACGCCCAGAACCGCCGCGGCATTGGCGCTCCAAGTCAATGTATCGGTGTCGAGCCGCCATTCATAAGCGACATCGCCGATCGACCGGAGAATCTCTGCGGCGTTGGGGGCATCGGCCGGGGAATCGAAACGGGTCAAGCTCGCCCCTTTTTGGAACGCCACGCCACGCCGGGCGTTGCCTTATGCAATGGATGCAACGCCGAAAATACGGCCAATCCTTAAACAATTAGAAAAAACTGCGGTTTGTCCGACGTTAAGCGCGATTAACCGCCAGCGGCACGGACTTTGCCAATCTAACTGTGGACAAGGGCCCCTTGTCCCGAATTGAGACAGGTAGCGCGATGCGACTTGGCGAGATTGACGCAACATCGTCACGGCGGACCGGCCTCAAGGCGGGCGCCGCCGATGTGGAGCCTGCGGCACGGGCCTCCGAAAGCCGTGCGCTGGTTGCGCTTTCGCCGGCGGCCTGCGGGCACCAGATGGCGGCGAATTATCGCCAGGCGCCGTTCCTCGCCCATCTCATTGCCATGAAAAATCGCCATCCGCAGACCCGCGAGCGCCGCCGCGCCGAACCGGACGAGGCGCTAGCCGCCTACCGCAACGCCGCCGCGCTGACAAAATGGCTTTAGGACTCGGCCTCTAGAACTGGGCTGCTGCGGGGCGATCCACCGAAGCCCGAATGGCGGAAGCTGCCGAGCTGTGATCGTTCGGTGACCGGGAAGCCGGCGAGCGAGCTACCCCCGCTGCCGCTTCAATTTCACTTCACCGGCACGAAAATATTGACCACCATCTTTTCCTGGCTCGTCGTCACCGGATCGGAGGGATATTCCTCAATGAACTGGTCTTTGGCCTCCAGCCCTTTGTCATCAAGAAAATTTGTGATCGCTTCGTAGGTTGAATCCATCGCGTCATAAGAGCCGCGGTGGACGAATTTGAGCGCCTTGCCGGACGACGCCGGACCGACGGCGATATCGCCCTTGGGCGGATTCGCCGGCGCGGCCGCGACCGGCATGGCGGCCTCGAACTGGAAACCGGTATCGTCTGTCTTGTTGTAGATGATCATGGCCGCGCCGTTCGGCTTGATGCCCTGCTTGTCGAGATATTCCTTGAGCGACTTGAAGGCATCGATCAGCGTGTCGAAGGCGGAATCCCAATTGGCGTGGCCTTTCAGGTAGATGATTGTCCGCTCCGGCAGCGTCACTTGATCGCCAAAGGCATCGCCCGGCAGCAGCGGCGACGGCGAGTCCGAACCCGGTATAGGCGACACAGCCGGCGGTATCTGCTGGGCCAGCAGCGGCCGGGAATTGGCGGGCGGGCTTGCGTTTTGCGCCAGAGCCGCTGTTTTGGCCGGACCGGCGGCGAGCGCCAGCGCAACGATTATCGGCACCGCAAAGCGCGTGCTCGACATAACGATTCTCCATCTTTTGCGGCGGTCCGGCGATTCGCCAAGTTGTGGCATTTTATCATGGCCTCTGGCCAATCGTCTCATATTCGCCATATAAATCGGACCATGGCCGCGCTCGCCAACCAGTCCTTTGTGAAGATGAACGGTATCGGCAACGAGATCGTCGTGGTCGATCTGCGCGCGCGCGCGGCGGCGATCAGCGCCGAAGAAGCGCGCGCGGCGGCCACGCCCGACGGCGGGGCTCCTTACGATCAGTTGATGGCGCTCTACCCGCCGCGTACGCCCGGCACCGATGCCTTTATTCGCATCTTCAACAATGACGGTTCGGAAGCCGGCGCCTGCGGTAACGGCATGCGTTGCGTGGCCTCGCTGGTGGCGGATGAGACCGGAAAGAATGCGCTGACATTTGAGACCAGCGCCGGTATTTTGAACTGCTGGAAAGGCGCCGACGGGCTGTTCACCGTGGATATGGGGCCGCCGCGCTTCAAGTGGAATGAGATTCCGTTGGCGGAAGAATTCCGCGACACCCGCGCCATCGAATTGCAGATCGGGCCGATCGACAAGCCGGTCCTGCATTCGCCGTCGGTGGTGAACATGGGCAATCCGCACGCCATCTTCTGGGTCGACGACGTGAATGCCTACGATCTCGCCCGCTTTGGGCCGCTGCTGGAGAACCATCCAATCTTTCCCGAGCGCGCCAACATCACGCTCGCGCATATCGTCTCGCGCGAACATATCATTATACGAACCTGGGAGCGCGGCGCCGGCTTGACCAAGGCTTGCGGTTCGGCGGCCTGCGCCGCCGCGGTCGCCGCCGCGCGGCTCAAGCGCACCGGCCGCAAGGTAAAGGTGACATTGCCGGGCGGCGAACTGACCATCGACTGGCGCGAGCGCGACGATCACGTGCTGATGACCGGGCCGGTGCAATTCGAGCGCAATGGCAAGTTCGATCCGGCGCTGTTCGCCAGCCCTCTTTCTACCTCCCCCTAAAAGGGGGCGGTCGATCCGCGTTAGCGGATCGGGTGGGGGTCGTTGTATATGGAGCATTGAAGCGACCCCACCCCGACGCGCTTCGCGCGTCGACCCTCCCCTTGCAGGGGAGGGATAAGAAAGGAAAGCAGGCGTATCGTGAGCCTGGATATCGTCACCTTCGGCTGCCGGCTCAATATTACCGAGTCGGAAGTAATCCGGCGCGAAGCCGCCGCCGCCGGCATCGACGACGCCGTGGTAGTCAATACCTGCAACGTAACTTCGGAAGCCGTCCGCCAGGCGCGCCAGACCATCCGCCGCATCAAGCGCGAGCGCCCCGGCGCGCGCATCGTGGTCACCGGCTGCGCGGCGCAAACCGCGCCGGAAACCTTCGCGGCGATGCCCGCGGTCGATCGCGTCATCGGCAATGAGGAAAAACTGTCGGCCGCCGCCTGGACGCGGACGCGTGATGCTTTGCACGCGCCATCGCCGGACAAGATCGCCGTTGCCGACATCATGGCAGTCAAACGGCACACGATGCAGGCGGTCGATTCGCTCGAAGGTCACACCCGCGCCTTTCTGCAGGTGCAGAACGGCTGCGACCACCGCTGCACCTTCTGCATTATTCCTTTCGGTCGCGGCAATTCGCGCTTCGTGCCGATCGACGAAGTGGTGGCGCAAGCGCGACGGCTTTGCGGCAACGGCTACCGCGAAATCGTGCTGACCGGCGTCGATATCACGAGCTATGGCGCGAACGCGGCCGATGCGCCGCGGCTCGGCACGCTGGTGAAGCGGATCCTCAAGGATATTCCGGAGCTCAGCCGGCTGCGGCTGTCCTCGATCGATTCGGTGGAAGCCGACGACGATCTGCTCGACGCGCTGGGCAACGAGCCGCGGCTGATGCCGCATCTGCATTTGTCGCTGCAGGCCGGCGACGATCTCATCCTCAAGCGCATGAAGCGGCGGCATTCGCGCGACGATGCGATTGCGTTCTGTGAACAAGTTCGCAAGCTACGGCCCGACGTGGCGTTCGGCGCCGACTTCATTGCCGGTTTTCCGACCGAGTCTGAGGATATGTTCGCGCGTTCGCTCGATCTGGTGGATGAATGCGGCCTCACGCAATTGCACGTTTTTCCGTTCTCGCCACGGCCCGGCACGCCGGCGGCGCGCATGCCGCTCATCGATCGCGCCGTCATCAAGCAACGCGCCCAGCGCCTGCGCGAAAAGGGCGAGCAGCGCTTGCGCGCCCATCTCGACTGCGAAATTGGCGCGCGGCGGCTGGTCTTGACCGAACGCGGCGGCATCGGGCGCACCGAGCAGTTCACCGCGGTGCGGCTTGCCGCGCCGGTGGAGCCAGGTACATTTCTTGATCTGACGATAGCGGGGCATGACGGCCGCCAGTTATTGGCCGCCTAGAGCATGATCCCGAAAAGTGGGAACCGGTTTTCGGAAAAGATCATGCTCAAGCAAAATGTTAGGGTCTGCCTCTGATTCAATTCAAAACGATACGGCTCTAGGGGGCAATGGACATGAGCGCAAGCGATCACCTGATCACGACCATGGAGCAACTCCAGGCGCTCTACGGCGAGAAGATGCCGGCCTCGGTGATCAAGGAGATCGATCACATCAATGAAAACTATCGCAAGCTGATCGAGGCGGCGCCGTTTGTGGCGATTGCGACCGGAGGGCCGGAAGGACTCGATTGCTCGCCCAAGGGCGACGCGCCCGGTTTTGTACGGATTCTCGACGACAAGACGCTCGCCATTCCCGACCGGCCGGGCAACAATCGCATCGACAGCTTTCGCAACCTCATGCGCGATCCGCGCATCGCGCTGCTGTTTCTCATTCCCGGCGTCGGCGAAACCCTGCGCGTGAACGGCCGCGCCGCCATCTCGATCAATCCCGAACTGATGCAAAGCTTCGCGGTGAACGGCAAGCTGCCGCGCTGCGTGCTCATCGTTCACGTTGAGAGCATCTATTTCCACTGCTCGAAGGCAATCGTGCGCTCGAAGCTGTGGAACGAAGCGACCAAAATCGACCGCAGCAGCCTGCCCTCGACCGGCACGATTATCGCGGAATTGAGCCAAGGCAGGCTCGGCGGCGAAACCTACGACCGCGACTTGCCGGAGCGGATCAAGGCGCAGTTGTACTGATATCCGCTCGTCCCCGCGCAAGCGGGGACCCAGGGCTGAAACTTTTACTCTTTGATTTTGTCGCTCTGGATTCCCGCTTGCGCGGGAATGAGCGGAGTTTGCTCACCCGTCCACCCGCACCTCGCCAACATCTCTTGCATATGCGCCGGCACCGGCGCGGTGACGGCGACCGGCGGCTTGTTCTTGGAAATCGGCACCACGATCTCGCGCGAATGCAGATGAAGCGGCGGTCCGCCGCTACGCGGCGAGCGGCCGTAGATATTGTCGCCGAGGACGGGGAAACCCATTTCGGCGCAATGCACGCGAATCTGGTGCGTCCGCCCGGTCAGCGGTTCGAGCGCCAGCCAGGCGAGGCCTTCGCCCCGCCCCATCACCTTCCAGGTGGTCGATGCCGGCTGGCCCTTCGGGTCCGGTTTCATCCACCAGCCGCGATCTTCGTCGAGCTTGCCGAGCGCAATGTCGATGCGGCCCTCGTCGGCGTCCGGGCTGCCTTCGACCACCGCCCAATAGGTTTTGCCAATCTTGCCCTGCTTAAACAGCTTGCCGAGCAGGGCCAGCGCCTTGCGATGACGGCCGAGCACCAGGCAGCCGGAGGTGTCCTTGTCGAGCCGGTGCGCCAGCGACGGCATACGCGGCAGCCCAAAGCGCAGCACGTCGAAATTATCCTCCAGGCTCTCGCCACCCTTGGGGCCGCGATGCACGGCAAGGCCGGCCGGCTTGTCGATCACCAGCATGAGCCCGTCGCGATAGAGCAAACGGGCGAGCATTTCGTCGGGGGTCATAATCTCTTACCAACCATTGCCGAAACGGGTATCACGGGCCCCCTATGAACGACAGCATCGAGAGCGGAAGCTGGTGGAAGCGCCTGAGCGGCGGGCTCAAGCGCACGTCGTCGTCGCTCGGCGGCGCGATCGCCGATCTTGTGAGCAAGCGCAAGCTCGATGCCGCGGCGGTGGAGGAATTGGAAGCCGAATTGATCCGTGCCGATCTGGGGCCCGAGACCGCGGCCCGCATCGCAGCGGTACTCGGCGGCAGCCGTTTCGAAAAAGGCATCGCGCCCGACGAGATCAAGGCGGTGCTGGCCGGCGAAATCGAGAAGGTGCTGCAAGGCGTCGCCAGGCCGCTGGATATTACCGCCAAGCCGTTCGTCATTCTGGTCGCCGGCGTCAACGGCTCGGGCAAGACCACCACTATCGGCAAGCTGGCCGCCAAGTTCCGCGCCGAGGGCAAAAGCGTGATGATGGTGGCCGGCGACACCTTCCGCGCCGCGGCAATCGATCAGCTCAAGATTTGGGGCGAGCGGACCGGCGCCAGCGTCAAGGCGACTAGTCCAGGCGCCGATGCGGCCGGCCTTGCTTTCGATGCCATCGTCGCCGCCAAAACGGCAGGCACCGACATCGTGCTGGTCGATACCGCCGGCCGCCTGCAGAACCGCAGCGAGCTGATGAGCGAACTGGACAAAATGGTACGCGTCATAGGCAAGGTCGAGCCGGCGGCGCCGCATGCGGTGCTGCTGGTGCTCGATGCGACGGTGGGGCAGAACGCGCTCAACCAGGTCGAAATGTTCGGCAAGATCGCCGGCGTAACCGGCCTGGTCATGACCAAGCTCGACGGCACCGCGCGCGGCGGCATTCTGGTGGCGGTCGCCGCCAAGTTCGGCCTGCCGGTGCATTTCATCGGCGTCGGCGAAGGGGTCGACGACCTGGCCCCGTTTACCGCGCGCGATTTCGCCAGGGCGATCGTGGGGCTGGATTAGTTACGGTTTCCAGCGTTTCACGGTGACGGTGTCGCCGATCTCGAACGAGGTCAGGTCCTCACCGACTTCCAGCGGCCCCTGATAGGTCTCGCGTGTCTCCTTCACCAGATCGTCGAGCGTCGCTTCCGGCACCTTCTCGTTGCTCAGAAAAACCAGGTGCGTGTAGGCGGCGAGCTTCGGCTTGGCCTGTGCGAACACGCGGCCGCTGTCATGCGGACTGGTGTGGTGCGCGATGATGGCCCGCGCGAAAAGGTTCGACATCAGCTCAGGGCGCGCCATGGCGACCTCGTGAATCAAGAGATCGACGCCGGTGCCGTATTTGATGACGTTCTGATTGTAGCGCGTGTCGCCGGAAATTACCGCCGAGTGGCCGTTGTAATCGATGCGATAGCCGTATGCGGGTTTTATGACGTCGCCGTGGTCAACCTCGAAAGCGGTGACCTTCACGCCGTTCTTTTCAAATACAACGCCGTCTTTGGCGAATTCTTCGACTTTGATTTCGATGCCTTGCGGCGGCAGTTTCTCATCCGCCTCTCGGATGCTGATGTCGAGCGCATAGGCCTTTTCAAGATTTCTCATCAGATTGATTGCGCCCGTGGGGCCGACGACGTGGAACGGTGTTTTTCGCCGCCCCATCGGCGAACCGAGCCAGCCGCTCAGCCATACGTCGGGAATGCCGGAGACATGATCGGAATGGAAATGGGTAAGAAACAGGACATCGATTTTGCCAATGGGTATTTTGAGCTGATTCATGCGGATGGGCACGCCGCGCCCGGCATCGATCAGCAGAACCTGCCCTCCGGCTTCGACCAAGGTGCTTGGCCCGAACCGATCTGTGCGCGCTTGCGGCGAGGCGGTGCCCAGCAGCGTGACCTTGAAGTCGCTTTGCGCGAAAGCCTGCATGGCCGACAAAAGTAATGCGCAAACGGCAATGACGCTGCGAAACATGTATAGGACCCCCCTGCACGTACTATTCGTTGCCGAGAAGCTAGCATTCTCGTTTGCTAGGCGACAATCGGGGTGCATGACAAATCAGGAATCGCACGCTAGAGACACCGCATGGCCGCCAAGAAACAACTCAACCCCACCCTCAAACTGGTGCTCGACATCGGGCCGCTGGTGCTGTTTTTCGCCGCCAATGCGAAGTTCGGCATCTATGCGGCGACCGGCTCCTTCATGGTGGCGGTGCTGATTGCGCTCGCCGTGTCCTACGCGCTGACGCGACACATCGCGATCATGCCGCTGGTTACCGCCGCGATCGTGCTGGTGTTCGGCGGCTTGACGATCTACTTGCACGACGATCTGTTCATCAAGCTCAAGCCGACCATCATCTATGTGCTGTTCGGCGGCACGCTGCTGGTGGGCCTGGCGCTCGGCAAGCCGCTGCTCGGTCTGCTGTTCGAGTCGGTGTTCCATTTGACGGAAGAAGGCTGGCGCAAGTTGACCTGGCGCTGGGCGCTGTTTTTTCTGTTGCTGGCGGTGATCAACGAAATCGTCTGGCGCACCCAGACCACCGATTTCTGGGTGAGCTTCAAATTGTTCGGCGTGGTGCCGCTGACCTTCCTGTTCGGCGCGTTGCAATATCCATTGCTGGTGAAATACGCGCGGCCCGAGACGCCACCCGCGGAAAATGAGTAGCCGCTAGTTCGGCCGAGCCGTCGCCGCTATCGGCGCAACGTCAAGGTAATGCCGCCGGTAACGCAGGAAACGTTTTTCGAAATAATTATACGACAGGCCCGCGACCGGCAGGAACGCCAGGAACGCAATATTGGCCGCCAGCAAGGCGATGTAGAAGTTGTCGGCGCTGCCAACACTATCCCAGAAGATATAACGCAGCAGCACGATCGGGAAGAAATGCAACAGGTAGATCGAGTAGGACCACTCCCCGATCCGGGCGAGCGCGCGGTCGAGCCAGCCCGGCATTTTGAAGGATGAACCGTCGTAGAACGCGATCAGCGATCCATAGCTGACGGCCTCGACCGTCGGAATGACGATCCATAGCGCGCTGTCGGACGGTGCGCCGGTCCGGTTGTAGAAGCCGCCCATGTGGTCGAACTGATCCCACAACAGCAGGAACGACAACACCGCAATGGCGGCGACGGCGCCGAGCACCGGCCGGCGAATTTTGACCAACGCGAAGACCATGCCGAACACGAACTGGTCGATGCGGCCGAGGATCGTCCAATAGGAAATGTGCTGCACTTCTCCAACCGACAACCACCAGTCCAGCCGCAGCAGGATTGCCAACACGACGACGCCGAGGAGGGCGCCGGGCCCGAAGCGGCGGAACAAAAGCAGCAACAGCGGGAACAACAGATAGAAATGCAGCTCGATGGTGATTGACCAGGTGCCGCGCGGCCAGGTCGGCAAGATCAGCCCGCTGAGCAGATCGCTGGCCGGCACCGGCACGCCGCCAAGCCAGCCGACCGCCACCCAGGCCGCCAGACAGACCAGCAAAAGCGGGCCGAGGCGGACGGCGCGGCTCCATAGGAAGTTTGGAAAGTCGATGCGTTGGCTGCCCACCAGCTTGGCGAACAGATAGCCGCTCAGCGTCATGAACAAGGCGACGCCGGTATGGCCCTCATCGAGCAGCGCCAAAGGAAATACCGGGCCGGTGGCGTAGGGCACCGGAAACTGCGGCGTCATGTGCAAAAAATGCCAGACGAAGACCAGATAGGCGGCAACCGCCCGCACATGGTCGAGCCGCGAAAAATAGAGGCCTTCGGTCGATCTCAATGGCGTCGCTTTCGGCAGCCGCGGTCCAGCGGTCGCCTATAGCAGCCGGCATCTAAGGATTGGTTACGGAGCCGCTTTAAATCAAGGCTAATTAGGGTTTTAGCGCCTTCTCGATTTCCGTCTCCATCACCTTGCCGATATTGTCGGCGGTGATCGGCCCAACCAGTTTGTAGGCGATATGGCCGTCGCGGCCGATCACATAGGTTTCCGGCACACCATAGACGCCCCAGTCGATCGAAGTGCGGCCGTTGCTATCGACGCCGTTCGCCACGAACGGATTGCCGTAACGGTTGAGGAAACGCCGCGCATTGGCGGTCGCGTCCTTGTAATTGATGCCGACAAGCCGGATGCGCTTATCCTTCGACAGTTTTTCCAGGAACGGCACTTCGTCGGCGCAGGGCACGCACCATGAGGCCCAGACATTGACCAGGGTCACCGCACCCCGGAAGTCGGCATTCCTCAGGCCGGGCACTGGCTTGCCGTCGCGCTCCAACCCGGCCAGCGGCGGCAGGTCGGTCTTGGGTGCGGGTTGGCCGATCAGCGCGGACGGCAGATGCGAAGGATCGCCGGCGCCGAGCCGATAGAGAAACAGCGCCGCCAACGCGAGAAATGCCAACAGCGGCAGCAGGACGATAATATTGCGCCGCTTGGTGCTGGAGCTTTCGTCGGAACCCACACTCATCATCCGCCCTTGCCGGCCCGCTGCGAACGCCGCGTCACGCCGCGATCCTCGAGATCGCCGAGGATGCGCCGTTGCGACGAATAATCGAGAACGACCCAGGCAACCAGCGCGGCGATCACGAACACGGTCACCGCATAAGATGCGACGATGAAGTCGGCATGCGGCCCCAGATTCATGAACTGGCCTCCGCCAATTCCTGCGCCTGCACCATTCGCATGGTGCGCACGCGCCGGCGCAGGATTTCGTTGCGCATGGCGGCGAGGTGCAGCGTAAAGAACAGCAGCGTGAACGCCCCAGCCATGATCAGCAGCGGAACAAGGATCGAGGGATCGATGGCCGAGCCGCCCTTGCGAAACAACGAAGCCGGCTGATGCAGCGTGTTCCAATATTCAACCGAGAACTTGATGATCGGAATATTGATCGCGCCAACCAGCGTCAGGATCGCCGCCGCGCGCGAGCCGCGGCCTGGGTCCTCGGCGGTCCAATAGAGCGCCAGCACGCCGAGATAGAGCAGGAACAGCACCAGCATCGAAGTCAGCCTGGCGTCCCAGACCCAATAGGTGCCCCAGGTCGGACGGCCCCAAAGCGAGCCGGTGATCAGGCAAATGAAGGTGAACGCGGCGCCGATCGGCGCGGCCGCCTTGCCGGCCACGTCCGACAGCGGATGCCGCCAGACCAGGGTGCCGAGCGCGGCAACTGACATTACGCCCCAGCACATCATGCTGAGCCAGGCCGCCGGCACGTGCAGGTACATGATCTTGACGGTCGCGCCCTGCTGGTAGTCGTCGGGCGCGCCCATGACGCGGGCAAGTCCGAAGGCAAAGGCCAGAACAGTCACCGCCGCGAGCCAGGGCAGCACGCGGTTGACCAGCAAAATGAAGCGTGTCGGGTTGGCGAGATCGATTACAGGCATTGGCGGTCTTTTAGTCTGCGGCAACGGCGTCGGCAATGGCGGCCGGCCGCTCCATATGCGTGTTTTCGGTCCCGATCGGTTTGATCTGAATCATGCCGGCAATGCGGTAATTCGCAAGTCAATCGATCACTCCAAACCGTGGCGAAGCGCCGCCGCCGCTGCGATCGGCCCCAGCACAAGGCTGCCCAAGGATAACGCGCAAAGAATGGTGAAAGGTGGGCCAAACGGCGCGGGGCCGACGATGGCCGCATTGGCCGCGGCGACGCCGAAAATCAGCACCGGAATGGTCAGCGGCAGCACCAGCACCGCAAGCAGCAAGCCGCCGCGGCGCAGCGCCACCGACAGCGCGGCGCCAACCAGCCCGATGAAGGTGAGCGCCGGCGTGCCGGCGAGCAGCGTCAAAGCAACCCAGCCCATGGCGCTCAACTCGATATTGAGCATGAGGCCGAGCACCGGTGCGATAATGACCAGCGGCAACCCGGTGGTCAGCCAATGAGCGATAGCCTTCGCCGCCACCGCCAGCTCCAGCGGCATGCGGCCCATCATCAGCAGGTCGAGCGAGCCGTCGTCATGATCGGTGGCAAAAAGCCGGTCGAGCGCAAGAAGGCTCGCCAGCAACGCGCCGAGCCACAGGATGGCCGGGCCGATGCGCGCGAGCAGCCCGAGATCGGGGCCGATCGCGAACGGCATCATGGTGACCACGATCAGGAAAAACAGCGCGCCCATCAGCGCGCCGCCGCCGACGCGGATGGCGATGCGCATGTCACGGACCAGCAATGCGGTAAATGCGCTCATACCAAGTCCACCGCCGCCGGCCCCAGTTTCAATTCGCGCGCGTTATCGAGCCCGATCGGGCCATGCGCCGCGGCCACGATCATGCCGCCACCGGCGAGGTGGCCGCGCATCAATTGCGCCAGCCGGTCTTGCGAAGGCACGTCGAGCGCCGAAGTCGGCTCGTCCAGCAGCCAGAGCGGCCGTTTCACGGCGACCAGACGGGCAATCGACAGACGCCGCCGTTGCCCGGCCGACAAATAGGCGGCCGGCAGGCCGACAAGCTGGACCAGATCGACCGCGGCCAGCGCCGGCCCAATGGCGTCGCGGCTGGAACCTAGAAACTCCGCCCAAAATCGCAGATTTTCACCGACTGAAAGAGCCGGTTTCACCGCGTCCTGATGACCCAGATAATGGGCCTGTTCGCCGAGCGTGGCCTCGTCCTCAGCCCCGGTGAGCACCAGCCGTCCGGCCGATATGTGAATCAGCCCGGCTATCATGCGCAGCAGCGAGGATTTGCCGGCGCCGTTGCGTCCGGTCACCACCAGGGCTTCGCCCCCGGACAGGCTGAAATTGAGCCCCGAGAACACCTGGCGCCCGCCGCGTATGCAGCCCAGATTTTCGGATGTGAGCTGCATCAGGCGCGCCAAAACCTTGCCACGGCGCGCTGGCCGGCAATACCGATTGCGTAAAACCACGATATTCTGCGCATTTTTAGGAACAATCCCGGTAAATATGGCGCCCGACACAAAAAGACCTTATAAGCCCGCCCGGCGGCCTCGCGCTCATGGAATTCGGCCGCAACCCTCGCCAGCGAGAAAACCATTGTCTTGCTAATAGCTTAGTCCAAATCACCGCCGATGTCCCCGGCCGGGCATGGAAACAGCCGACATGACTTCGCTCGACAGCTTCAGATGCTGCAAAACCCTCCAGGTTGGTAGCAAATCTTACGCCTATTTCAGTCTTCCCACCGCGGAGCACAACGGCCTCAAGGGCATCTCGCGCCTGCCGTTCTCGATGAAGGTTCTACTGGAAAATCTGCTGCGCAGCGAAGACGGGCGCACGGTGACCAAGGACGACATCAAGGCGGTCGCCGAATGGCTGAAGACCAAGACGTCCGAGCGCGAATTCGCGTTCCGTCCGGCGCGCGTGCTGATGCAGGATTTCACCGGCGTGCCGGCGGTGGTCGATCTCGCCGCCATGCGCGACGCCATGAAGGCGCTCGGCGGCGACCCCAAGAAGATCAATCCGCTGGTGCCGGTCGATCTGGTCATCGATCATTCGGTGGCGGTGACGTTCTTCGGCAACAATGCGGCGTTCAAGAAAAACGTCGACGAGGAATACCGGCAGAACCAGGAGCGCTACAAATTCCTCAAATGGGCACAGCGCTCGTTCGATAATTTCAGCGTGGTGCCGCCCGGCACCGGCATTTGCCACCAGGTCAATCTCGAATACCTGTCGCGCGTCGTCTGGACCCGCAAGGACAAGGTGAAGGTCGACGGCAAGAACGTGACGATGGATGTCGCCTACCCCGACACGCTGGTCGGCACCGACTCGCACACGACCATGGTGAACGGTCTTTCCGTGCTCGGCTGGGGCGTCGGCGGTATCGAGGCGGAAGCCGCCATGCTCGGCCAGCCGCTGTCGATGACCTTACCTGAAGTGATCGGCTTCAAGCTCTCCGGCCGCCTCAAGGAAGGCGTCACCGCCACCGACCTGGTGCTGACCGTCACCGAGGCGCTGCGCAAGCGCGGCGTGGTCGGCAAATTCGTCGAATTTTTCGGCCCTGGCCTCGCGCACCTCACGATCGCGGACCGCGCCACGCTCGGCAACATGGCGCCGGAATATGGCGCCACCTGCGGCTTCTCGCCGATCGACGAAGACACCATCAAGTTCCTGAAGGATACCGGCCGTCCGGCCGAGGTGGTCGCGCTGGTCGCGGCCTATGCCAAGGCGCAGGGCATGTTCCGCGTCAAGACCACGCCCGACCCGATGTTCACCGATATCCTCAAGCTCGACCTCGCCACGGTCGAACCGTCGCTCGCCGGCCCCAAGCGGCCGCAGGATCGCGTCGCGCTCAAGGATGTGAGGATGGGCTTTGCCGGTTCGATGGAAAAGGAATTCGGCAAGAGCGCCGAGGCCGGCAAGCGCGTACCGGTCGAGGGCGAAAAATACGATATCGGCCACGGCGACGTCGTGATCGCGGCGATCACCTCCTGCACCAATACGTCGAACCCGAATGTGATGATTGGCGCCGGCTTGCTGGCCCGCAAGGCAGCGGCCAGGGGCCTCACCGCCAAACCGTGGGTGAAGACCTCGCTGGCGCCCGGCTCGCAAGTGGTCGGCGAATATCTCGAAAATTCCGGCCTGCAGAAGGATCTCGACAAGCTCGGCTTCAATCTGGTCGGCTATGGCTGCACGACTTGCATCGGCAATTCCGGTCCGCTGCCGCCGCAAAATTCCAAGGCGATCAATGACGGCGATCTGGTGGCGGCCGCGGTGCTGTCCGGCAACCGTAACTTCGAAGGCCGCGTCAATGCCGACGTGCGCGCCAATTACCTGGCGTCGCCGCCGCTGGTGGTCGCCTATTCCATCGCCGGCTCGATGAATATCAACTTGGCGAAGGATTCCATCGGTACCGACCAGAAAGGCAAGAAGGTCTTTCTGAAAGATATCTGGCCGTCGAACAAGGAAATCGGCGAGTTCGTCGCCAAGAACATCACCAAGAAAATCTTCGTCAAGAAGTATAGCGATGTATTCAAGGGCGATGCCAACTGGCGCAAGATCAGCGTCAAGGGCGGTCTGACCTATGACTGGGACGATCGCTCGACCTACGTGCAGAACCCGCCTTATTTCGACGGTATGAAAAAATCGCCGAAGCCACTCGAAGATATCGTCGACGCGCGCGTTTTGCTGTTGCTTCTGGACTCGATCACCACCGACCACATCTCACCGGCGGGATCGATCAAGGAATCCAGCCCGGCCGGCGAATATCTGCGCGATCACCAGGTTCGCCCGAAGGACTTCAACCAGTTCGGCACGCGCCGCGGCAACCACCAAGTTATGATGCGCGGCACCTTCGGCAATATCCGCATCAAGAACCAAATGGTGCCGGGCGTCGAAGGCGGGGTCACCGTTCATTATCCGTCCAAACAGCGCATGACGATCTATGACGCGGCCATGAAGTACAAGGCCGACAAGATTCCGCTGGTGGTGTTTGCCGGCAAGGAATACGGCACCGGTTCCTCGCGCGATTGGGCGGCCAAGGGTTCGGCGCTGCTCGGCATCCGCGCCGTGGTGTGTCAGTCGTTCGAGCGCATCCACCGCTCCAACCTGATCGGCATGGGCGTGCTGCCGCTGGTATTCGAAGAAGGCACGTCCTGGCAGACTCTGGGCCTGAAGGGCGACGAGCAGGTCACGATCAGAGGCCTGCATGGCGAACTCAAGCCGAATCAGCGACTGATCGCCGAGATCGTCTCCGGCAATGGAACCCTGAAGCGGGTGCCGCTGATCTGCCGCATCGATACGGCGGACGAACTCGATTATTTCAAAAGTGGCGGGATTTTGCAGTATGTGCTGCGCCAGTTGGCCGGCTGATCCGCCGGCCAATTAACCGTCCCATGGGGCACTAGGCGCCACTCACCGCGAAGTGAGTGGCAGGTGATCGGCGGAGCGCTTTATAAGTTGCCTCGATCGGCAGGGGGATTGTGGGATCGGCATGAACTATCGCCACGTCACCTTTGCGGCCGCACTCCTATGCACCTCGCTGACCGCGCCGCTGGCCCTGATCTCGCCAGCTATGGCGGGCGAGCCGCGCGCCGTCATCGAACTGTTCACCAGCCAGGGCTGCTCGTCCTGTCCGCCCGCCGATAGACTGCTTGGCGAATTGGCGCAGGACCCAACGCTGCTGACCATGAGTCTGGCGGTCGATTACTGGGATTATCTGGGCTGGAAGGATACGATGGCGCTGCACGGCCACACCAACCGGCAACGCGCCTATGCCAATGCGCGCGGCGACCGCGAGGTCTACACACCGCAGGTCGTCGTCAACGGCATCGTGCATGCGCTCGGCAGCGACAAGGCGGCGATCGAAAAAGCCATCGCGCAGACAAGAGCATCGGACGCGCCACTGACATTGCCGGTGACGATAACCGTCGCGGACGGCAAAGTGACCGTGCAGGTTCCGGCGACCAAGGATGCACATCACAACGGCGAAGTCTGGCTCTGTCCGATTACCAGCCGGGCGCAGGTCGCGGTCGGGCGCGGCGAGAACCATGGCCACACCCTGCCCTATTACAACGTGGTGCGCCGCTGGGTTAAACTCGGCGACTGGACCGGCAAGGCGGAGACCTTCAGCCTGCCGGTGGCCGATCTTGCCAACGCCGGTTATGCGCTCAAGGATATCGACCGGCTTGCGGTGATCGTGCAAAGCGGCGTCGCCGCCAAGCCTGGGCTGATGCTCGGCGCGGCGACGGCAAGCTTGCGCTGAATCTCACCTTGTCATTCCGGGGCGCGCGTTAGCGCGAACCCGGAATCCATAATCCCAGCGCCGGAGCCCGCATCTGGATTCCGGATTCGCTCGCTTTTGCTCGCGTCCAGGAATGACGATGCCGGCAGCCCACAAAAAAATCGGACCGGCGACTGGCCGGCCCGAAGGCTTAGGGGATTGAACCGTACGCTTAACTCAACTGGCCCGGTCGGCAGAGCCCCGGGGGGCTGGGGGGCTGAGGAATCCGGAGCTCGAACCGGACCGGGCCTTGAGGCAACGCTGTCAATATCCAAGCCTAGCGTGACCGGCGATTGACCGAAATTGGGCCTTATTATGATTGGTTTAACGACTTCGTGATCGGGCCCGGGCCGGTTTTGCCCGTTTCCAGGGCATATCTTGCCCAGACAAGGCTCTTGGTGCTCAGAGGAAACCCTTGCCGTGGGCCGCCCCCGGCGCGATCATCGGTTTCAGCAAAAAGGAGGCGCCGCATGACGTTCGGTTCCGGCGATATCGATCCCAGCCAGTCCCCCGGGGGCGGATCCCCAGCGCGAGCCGCTGCCGCCCCCGGAAACCAAATCCCCACCCAAGTCACATTCAGCCGCCGAGAGCTCAACCGCATTCTCGATCTCTATGGCCGCAAAGTCGCCGCCGGCGAGTGGCGCGATTACGCCATCGACTTCTTAAAAGACCGCGCGGTGTTCTCGGTGTTCCGCCGTTCATCGGAAGTCCCGCTCTACCGCATCGAGAAGAATCCGAAACTGGGACGCCGCCAGGGCGCCTTCAGCGTGATCTCGGCAACCGGTTTGATTGTACGCCGCGGTCCCGAACTCGAGCGCGTGCTGCGCTCGATCGACGTCTCGCTGTCGCTGGTGGCGAATTAGCGCAGATACCGATTGCGTTGACCCAAATCCTGCTCATTCCCGCGCAAGCGGGAATCCAGGGAGAAGATCGCAATGTCGGCGGGTTTAGCGCTGGGTCCCCGCTTTCGCGGGGACGAGCGGATGGTTCCATGCAAACGGAAACCGCTCTAATCTCCCAGGCTGACGCGCCACGGAATGGCAGGACGGCGCTCAGTAGCCCAGCGCGCAGCCGTCTTTGCGCGGCTCCGAGCCGCCGATCAACACGCCGCGATCCCAGTCGATCTTGATGGTCTGCGCGCCGCCCCAGGGCGAGGGCGCCATCGCCACATTGTGGCCGCGCGCCTTGAGGCCTTCGATGGTGGCCGCCGGCGTGCCGTGTTCGACAATCGTCTGCTCGTCTTCGAAGAAGAAACGCGGCGCGTCGATCGCCTGCTGCACGTCCATGCCGTAGTCGAGCATGTTGAGAACGATCTGCACATGGCCCATCGGCTGGTAATCCGCCCCCATCACGCCGAAGCTCATGTCGCAGCGTCCGTCCTTCATGGCCAATCCCGGCATGATGGTGTGCATCGGCCGTTTTCCCGGACCAAACGTATTGGGATGATCCGGCTCGAGCGTGAAGCAGGCGCCGCGATTGGTCAGCATGATGCCGGTCCTTTCGGTGCAGATGCCGATGCCAAAGCTCGAATAGAGGGTGTTGATGAAAGAGACCGCCATGCGGTCGCGATCGACCACGCTGAGATAGACCGTGTCGCTGCCGGGCTTCGGCGCCTTGGGTAGCCGCGCGCGGCCATTCATGTCGATGAGGCCGGCGAGTTTCCTGGCAAACCCCTTGTCGAGCAGATCGCCGACCGGCATGCGCATATGCAAGGCGTCGGCGATGTGGGTGTCGCGCACCGCAAAACCCAGACGCGCGGCTTCCAGCACCAGATGGAAGCGCTCCGGGCCGTTGGGATCGAGCGCCTTGATATCGAAATTCTCCAGGATATTGAGCATCACCAGCGCGGTGAGCCCCTGCCCGTTCGGCGGAATCTCGACCACGTCGAGCCCGCGGTAATTGGCCGAAATCGGCGTCACCGCATCGCCGCGATGCGCCGCGAAATCCTCCGCGCTGAGAAACGACCCGCGCGCCGCCACCGTCGCCACCATGTCGTCGGCGATCTCGCCTTGGTAGAACGCACGCGCGCCCTTGGCGGCGATGCTCTTGAGCGTCTTGGCCAGCGCCGGAAAGCGGATCACGTCGCCTTCGCGCGGCGGCGCGCCGTTGAACAGGAAATGTTTCGCCGCGCCGGCATCGGCCTTGAGCTTGGCCGTGTGCTTTTGCCAATCCCACGCCACGCGCGCCGCCACCGGGAAACCGCCCTCGGCATATTGGATCGCAGGCTGCAACGCGCGATCGAGCCCGAAGCGGCCATGCGCCTTGAGAACCGCCTCCCAGGCGTCAAACGCGCCCGGCACGGTGACGGCGTGGATCGAGTTGCCGATCTCGCTTAAGCCCTGCGCGCGCAACGCTTCGTAGGAGGCCTTGGTACCGGCGCGGCCGGAGCCGTTATAGCCCCATACCGGCTTGCCCGGCTGCGACACCAGGCAATAGCAATCGCCGCCGATGCCGGTCATATGCGGCTCGACCACGCACAGCGTGGCGACCGCCGCCACCGCCGCATCGGCGGCATTACCACCGGCGCGCAGCGCATCGACCGCGGCCAAGGTCGCCAGCGGATGTGAAGTCGCCGCCATGCCGTTGCAGGCAATCACGGGCGAGCGGCCGGGCAATTGGAAGTCGCGGCTCATGGCTTAATTCTCTCGCGCATGATCTTTTCCGGAAACCGGTTCCCACTTTTCGGGATCATGCTCTACCGGAATGTTGGATGTCAGGAGGCAGTGTGCTCGATGCCTTCGACCGTCAGATCGCGCTGGGCCGAACGCAGCGTCACCGCGAAACCGCCGAGCACATCGACGAAGCTGATGACCAGCAGCAGGAAGAAGGTCGCGGTCGCCACTTGCTTGACCAGCAGGAACTCGACCAGCATGGCGAGGAACAAGACCAGCGACAGCGCATGATCGATCACGGTGCGGATGCCGATGCGGGTCGCCTTCATCATCTCGCCGAACAGCAGCAGGATGGTAAGCGCGATCAGGATATCGCCCGCCGACATCGACCAGTCGCCGCCCGACACCATGTGCACGGTGGTGAGCGCGCCGGTCCAGCTCACGCCCGGCATCAGGAATGCGATGATGTTGTAGATCGCAAACGGGATCAGCAGCAGGGGAAAGCCGAGAAGATACATGGCCGGTCAATCTTCCCCTCTGCGGCGCTGACTACGCCTCAGTCTTCGCCTTCAGCACCTGGCGGCCCTTGTACATGCCGGTCTTCAGGTCGATGTGATGCGGACGGCGCAATTCGCCGGAATCCTTGTCCTCGATATAGCTCGGCCGCTTGAGCGCGTCGGCCGAGCGGCGCATTCCGCGGCGCGACGGCGAGGTTTTTCTTTTCGGCACAGCCATGGACGGGAACTCCTGAATAAGCCGCGATGTCGATTTGAAGCCGGGCTTATAGAGGATGGCTTGGATCAAGGCTAGGGGCAAAACCGGCGGGAAATTAACGGGTTTGGCGGACGCAAAGCGCGGCGGCGCCCGCCCGCCCGGAGCGGGCGACATAGAGGCCGCCGAGTCGGCGCAGGCCGGGCCCGGGCGCATGCGCATCGCGCTTGAGCGGGTTGGGCAGCATCGCCGCCAGCAATGCCGCCTGGTAGCGGGTCAGATCGCGCGCCGGCTTGCCGAAAGCGCGGCGGCTGCCCGCCTCCACGCCGAATTCGCCGTTCGGGCCCCATTCGGCGATGTTGAGGTAGATTTCCAGGATCCGCCGCTTCGACAGCACCAGGTCGATCCATAGCGCCAGCGGGAATTCCAGCGCCTTGCGCACGAAGCTGCGGCCGCCCCAGAGGAACAAGTTCTTGGCCACCTGCTGGGTAATGGTGGAGCCGCCGCGCAGGTCGTCGAGGTCGTCGGCTTCCGTGATGGCGTCGCGGATTTCCCTGAAATCGACGCCGTGATGGCTGCAAAAACGGCCGTCCTCGGCAACGATCACCGCCAGCGCCAGCGCCGGCGAAATGCGCGCCAGCGGCACATATTGGCGCTCCACCCGCTCGCCGGCGATCTTGCGCCAGAGCATCACGGTGGAGACCGGCTGCACGGCGGCATAGAACGGCGTCAGCAGATAGGGCAGCGCCAGCACTGCCAGCACCACCAGGATAATCGCGCGCAATGGGCGGGGTATGCGGTTCATGGCCGTTGAGATTAGCCTATCCGCGTCACGATTTGCGGTCGCTTGCACGCTCAGGCAAATATGGCGGCATGGACGCTGCCCAAAATGACTTCGCCGCCCGGCTCGCCGCGGTCGCCGCTGAGACCGAAGACCTGCTCGGCCATCTGCTGGGCGACCAGGCGCTGCCCGGTGAAACCGCGCGGCCGCCGCGGCTGGTCGCCGCCATGCGTCATGCCGTGCTCGGCGGCGGAAAACGCTTGCGGCCGTTCCTGCTGGTCGAGTCAGCGACGCTGTTCGGCGCCGCGCATTCCGGTGCTCTGCTGGCCGGTAGCGCGCTGGAGTGTTTGCATTGCTATTCGCTGGTGCATGACGATCTTCCGGCCATGGACGACGACGCGTTGCGCCGTGGCCGGCCGACTGTGCACAAGGCGTTCGACGAGGCGACCGCTATCCTGGCCGGCGATGCCCTGCTCACCCTCGCATTCGACATCATGGCGCGCGAGGCCGTGCATCCCGATGCGGCGGTGCGCATAGCCCTGGTGGCGGAATTGGCGGCTGCCGCCGGTGTCGGCGGCATGGCCGGCGGGCAGATGCTCGATCTCGCCGCCGAGGGCCGCTTCGAGCAAAAGCGCGCACTCAATGAAAACGAAATCGCGACCTTGCAGGCCATGAAGACCGGCGCGCTGATCCGCTTTGCCTGCCGCGCCGGCGCCATCCTCGGTCAGGCCGATAGCGCCGCACGCGAGGCCATCGATCGCTACGGCTTGGCGGTTGGGCAAGCGTTCCAGATCGCCGACGATCTGCTCGATATCGAGGGCGATGCCGCCACCCTCGGCAAGACCGCCCACAAGGACGCTGCCGCCGGCAAGGCAACGCTGGCAGCGGCCTTGGGCGTGGCCGCCGCCCGCGCCCGCCTCGATGCCTTGGTCAACCAGTCCGATGCCGCGCTGGCGCCGTTCGGCGCGAAAGCCGATATACTGCGCGCCGCCGCCCGTTTCATTGCCGAGCGGCAAAACTAAAGCGCCCGAACCCCGTCATGGCCCCGAAAAACTCTTCATTGCCGACGCCGCTGCGACCCCTGCCGATCCGCGTCGCCCGGCTGCACGCCAAGCTGATGATCGCCACCGCCGTCGGGATCGTCTTCACGCTGCTGTTGCCGGGCGATCTTCGCATGCCGACGCGGCTGCTGGCCGGCTGGGACGTCGGCGTTGCGCTCTATCTTGTCCTCACCCTCACGATGATCAGACGCGCCGATGTGGCCCGCATCCGCAAGCGCGCCGCCGAACAGGACGAGGGCGCCTTCGCCATTCTGCTGCTGACGATTGTCGCAACCATCGCCAGCCTGGTCGCTATCGTATTTGAGCTTGGCGGCTTGAAAGAGGCGGCGCAGGGCGACGCCATCACCCAGGTTCTGCTGGCGGCGGCGACTATTCTGCTGTCCTGGTCGTTCGTGCATACGATCTTTTCGCTGCACTACGCGCACGAATATTATGGCGAACGCAGCGACGGCATCATCGGCGGACTCAAATTTCCCGGCGATCCAAAACCGGATTATTGGGACTTCCTGTATTTCTCGCTGGTCATCGGCATGACCAGCCAGGTTTCCGACGTCGCCGTCACCAGCAAAATCATTCGCCGGATGGTGGCCGCGCACGGCGTATTGTCGTTCTTCTTCAATCTGACGGTGCTGGCGCTGACCGTGAACATGATTTCGAATCTGGTATGACCGCGATCGCGCAGACAATGTTGTTCATGCTGGCGGTGCTGGCCGCGGTCGCGGTCGCCGCCAAGCGGCTGAACGTCGCGCCCTCGATCCTGCTGGTGGTCGCCGGTATCGGCATGGCGTTTATTCCCGGCCTGCCGAAAGTACAGCTGGCGCCGGAACTGGTGCTGCTGGTGATCTTGCCGCCGTTGATCTATTCGGCCGGCGTCGCCATGAGCTGGCGCGAATTCCGCTTTAACTTAAGGCCGATCGCGCTGCTCGCCTTCGGCTGCGTGCTGTTCACCACCTGCGCGGTGGCGGCGGCGGCGCATTATCTGCTGGGCTTCGACTGGGCGACGGGCTTCCTGCTCGGCGCCATCATCGCGCCGCCCGACGTTGTGGCGCCGCTGGCGATTGCGCGCCGGCTCGGACTGCCGCGCCGCATTCTGGTGGTGCTGGAGGGCGAAGGGCTCGCCAACGACGCCACCGCGCTCATCCTCTACCGCTTCGCGGTCGCCGCGGTCATCACCGGCACGTTCTCGCTCAAAGAAGCCGCAGGCACTTTCGCGCTGATTGTGGTCGGCGAAATCATGTTCGGCATCGCGGTCGGCTGGTTCAGCCTTCGTCTGCGACAATGGGCGCGCGAGCCGCGGGTCGAAATCACGCTGTCGCTGATGACGCCCTATCTCGCCTATTGGGTGCCGGCACATTTCGGCGGCTCCGGCGTGCTGGCGACCGTTGCCTGCGGCCTTTATGTGAGCTGGAACGGGCCGCGGCTGATTGCATCCGCCACCCGGCTGCAAGGCATCTTTTTCTGGGACCTGATCGTCTACCTGATCGAAGGCCTGGTGTTCCTGCTCACCGGCCTGCAGGCGCGCGCGCTGATCGACGAGCACCACATATTCACGATCCAAGAGTTGCTGATTGCAACCGCCGTGACGACGCTGATCGCGATCGCGGCGCGCTTCATCTGGGTGTTTCCGGCAACCTACATTCCGCGCTGGGTCAGTCCATCCTTACGAAAGCGCGATCCGTCGCCGCCCTGGCAAGGGCCATTTCTGCTGTCGTTTACCGGCGTGCGCGGCGTGGTCTCGCTCGCCGCCGCCTTGGCCATTCCCTATGCGCTCGACAGCGGCCAGCCGTTTCCGCACCGCGAACTGATCCAATTTGTGACCTTCGGCGTCATTATCATCACGCTGGTCGGGCAAGGGCTGATGCTGCCGTTTGTGGTGCAATGGCTCGGTCTCACTCAAATCGGGAAAAAGGAACACCAGAGCGAGATCAAGAGTGAGCTGCGCGCGCGCCAGGCCGCGTTGAAAAGGGTTACAAAGCGGCTGGAGCGTTACATCAAGGAGCACCGCCTGCCGAAGGATATGATCGAGCACTTGCGCACGCGCAACCAAAGCCGTTTGCAGATTCTGCCGACGAATCTGACCGAGAGTCTCGAACATATGCGCCAAACCGCGTCGTTGAAAAAGTCGCTGATCGATGCCGAGCGCGAATTCATTCTCCAACTGTTGCGCGACGGCAAGATCACCGACGAGGCGCGCCGCCGCATTGAATATGAACTGGATCTGGAAGAAGCCAGCGTGGCAAACCGCGGCACCGATGGCGGCGGGTGGATGTAAGTTTCTGTCATGGCCGGGCTTGTCCCGGCCATCTCGCTTAGTGACGCACTGCGCTCATAATCGGGATCACCGGGACAAGCCCGGTGATGACAAGCTGCGGACATGCATCATCGCCCGTGATGGTGAGGCTTCGGGACCGCATGCTTCCCTTTTTCCGTTTCCCCATGAGGGGAATGGAGCGCATCCGATCTCGGGTTTACCCGAGATCGGGCATGTTTAATGCGCAAGTCGGGTAAACCCGACTTGCGGTGGCGCCAGGGGCTTGCGAGGCCCGCCCGTGCGCCCACGGCCATTCCTGGTTACCCAGGGTGACCGCTTCGGGACGCACGCGCCCAATGACGTAGGGCGCTGCGCCTCCCGGCGCTCCACCACGACGCCATTGTCGGGCGCCGCACCCTGCTCCGCCATCGTAACGTCACTCGAGATGACGCCCTCTGCGAACAAGGCGCGGTTAATATAAGGGCGTTGGAGAGAGCGGGGATAAGTTATTTTTAGATTTTCAATGCCGTGTGTCGGCGCGACAACAGGGAGCGAGTCGCTGCTCTATATTAAAAAACTACTCCGCCGCTTTCGCGCCCATCCCGAACCTTCGCTCGATATAATCCACCACCATCCGCTTGAAATCCGCGGTCAGCGTCTGGCCGCGCAGGGTCGCCACCTTCTTGCCGTCGACGAACACCGGCGCGGTCGGCTGCTCGCCGGTGCCGGGCAGCGAAATGCCGATGTCGGCATGCTTCGATTCGCCCGGTCCGTTGACGATGCAACCCATCACCGCGACGGTGAGCGTCTCGACGCCCGGATAGCGCTTCTTCCAGTCCGGCATCGAGGTGCGGATGAAGCCCTGGATGTCGCTCGCCAGTTCCTGGAACGTGGTCGAGGTGGTGCGCCCGCAGCCGGGACAGGCGGCGACCAGCGGCACAAACGTACGAAGCCCCATGGTCTGCAACAGTTCCTGCGCCACCTGTACTTCTAACGTGCGGTCGCCGTTCGGCTGCGGCGTCAGCGAGACGCGCACGGTGTCGCCGATGCCCTGTTGCAGCAGCACGCCCATGGCGGCCGAAGACGCGACGATGCCCTTGGAACCCATGCCGGCCTCGGTCAGCCCGAGATGCAGCGCGTAATCGGAGCGGCGCGCCAGTTCGGTGTAGACCGCGATCAGGTCCTGCACCGCCGACACCTTGGCCGACAGGATGATGCGATTGCGCGGCAGGCCGATCTCCTCGGCGCGCGCCGCCGATAAAAGTGTCGACTGCACCATGGCCTCGTGCGTGACCTGGCGGGCTTCGCGCGGCTCGGGCTGTATCGAGTTCTCGTCCATCAGCCGCGTCAGCAATTCCTGATCGAGCGAGCCCCAATTGACGCCGAGGCGCCCTGGCTTGCCGTGCTTGATCGCCATCTCGACAATCTGCGTGAATTGCGGATCGCGTTTGTTCTTGAAGCCGACATTGCCCGGATTGATGCGGTATTTGTCGAGCGCCTCGGCGCAGCCGGGATAATCGGTCAGCAGCGTGTGGCCGTTGTAGTGAAAATCGCCGATCAGCGGCACGGCCACGCCCATCTGGATGAGCCGGTCGCGGATTTTCGGCACCGCGGCCGCCGCCTCGTCGCGGTCGACCGTGATGCGCACCAGTTCCGAGCCGGCGCGGGCAAGTGCTGCCACTTGCGCGGCGGTCGCCTCCACGTCGGCGGTGTCGGTATTGGTCATCGACTGCACGACGATGGGCGCGGTCCCGCCGACCATGACGCCGCCGACATCCACGGCCACCGATTTATGACGGGCTTGCGTGCTCATCGTCCACTTCCTTTACCTCCCCCTGAAAGGGGGAGGTCGAATGGCGAAGCCATTCGGGTGGGGGTCATATATCTCTAATTCGCGTCGAAGTAATGACCCCCTCCCCAACCCTCCCCCTTGCAGGGGGAGGGAGGAGGAATCTTCAACGCGCCCGGTTCACCAGCACCAGCCCGCCGGCGACCAGCGCCACCGCGGCGGCGAAAGCGCCGGTCAAAGGCTCGCCCAGCACCAAATGCCCGGCGGCGACGCCGAACAATGGCGTCAGAAACGTGAAAGCCGAAAGCCGGTTGGCGGAGAAGCGCGCGATCAGCGCGAACCAGACCACGAAGGTGACGCTCACCACCCAGACCGTCTGGTAGGCCAATGCGCCAATCGCCAGCGCCGACGGCATCGCGGTCATGCGCTCGCCGAATACCAGCGCCGCCGCCGCCAGCATCGGGCATGAGACCACCAACTGATAGAGCATCACCTTTTCGGGCGGGATGCGATTGAGCGAACTCGCCTTGATGATCAGCGTGGTCGCCGCCCAGAACAGCGCGCCGCCGATCATCATGATGTCGCCGATGGCTTGGCGCGGATCGAGCGCCGGCGTTGGCAGGCCGAAAGCGATCATCATGCCGGCGAAGGATAACGCGAGCCCTAGCCATTGCGCCGCGCGGAAGCGGTCGGCCGGCAAGAATATGCGCGCGCCGAGCACCACGAAAAACGGCGCCAGATAAATGAACAGCACCGCGCGCGTCGCCGTCGTGTAGGCGAGACCCTGGAAGATGCAGATGAATTCGAGGCCGAACAGGATACCGGCGGCGAGCCCCGGCAGTAGCGTGCCGTCGCGCGCCATGAGCGCAATGCCGCGCAGCCGGCACCAGGCCGCGACGATCAAGGCGGCGACGAAGGAGCGAATAGCTGCCTGGATCAGCGGCGGGATGTCGTGGATCGCCAGCTTCACCGCCACCTGGTTGAAGCCCCAGGACAAGCAGAGCACCACCACGATCGCAACGGCGATCGGATCGAGCCGGCGCGTGACGTGATGGGTGGCAGGCGACATGCGATGAATATTCCGGCGGCGAAGGGTGAGTGTCTTAACGCGGAGTGCGACTGCGCGCCACTGCCGCTGTCATTCCGGGACGCGCCCATGAGCGCGTTCATGCGAGTCTTCGACGCGCTATGGGCGCGGGCCCGGAATCCATAACCCCTGTCTGTGATTATGGATTCCGGGTTCGCTTGCTGCGCTCGCGCCCCGGAATGACGATTTTCTTATTTGCAATGCGCGCAGATGCCGGAAATCTCGATCACCGGCGTCTTCGGCGTGAAGCCGGCGGCGCGCGAGGCGCTTTTGATGGTGTCGGCGACGGCGGCGCTGGCCGCCTCGCCCACCGTGCCGCATTTCTCGCAGATCAGGAACACCACCGGATCGAGGCTCTCGTGATTGAGCACGCAGGCGATAAACGCGTTGCGGCTTTCGATACGGTGCACGAGGCCCTGCTCGCGCAGGAAATCGAGCGCGCGATAGATCGTGATCGGCGCCGGCCGCGCCCCGCGCGCCGCCAGCCGGTCGATCAGTTCATAGGCGCCGAGCGGCTGGTGACTGGCCAGCAACGCCTCCAGCACGCGCCGGCGGATCGGCGTCAGCCGTTCCTTGCGCGCCGCGCAGATCGCCTCGGCATGCGCGATGGCGTCGCTGGCGCAACGGTCATGGTCGTGACCGGGCGTCGGGAATGCCGCGCGCGAATGGGCTTTTTTGGCCAAGGAGCTATCCGCCTTCATACTCAAGTCTAACGTGTTAGCCACTGAATCGCGAAAACTCCTACTTATATATTGCACTGCAACAATAATAGGGGCAGGTTCCTGCCTTCCTGGAATGTGAGGTTTTTCATGCTCAAAGGCAAAACTGCGCTGGTTACCGGTTCCACCTCCGGCATCGGGCTGGCCATCGCCCGCGCGCTGGCCGCCGACGGCGCCAATCTCATGCTCAACGGTTTCGGCGACAAGACACAAATCGAGCAGGAGCGCGCCGGCCTCGAAAAGCAATTCGGCATCAAGGCGCGCTATTCGCCCGCCGACATGAGCAAGCCGGCCGAAATCGCGGCCATGGTCGCCGCCACCGAGAAGGAATTCGGCGCGCTCGACGTGCTGGTGAACAATGCCGGCATCCAGCACGTGGCGAATATCGAGGATTTCCCGACCGAGAAATGGGACGCGGTGATCGCGATCAATCTGACGTCGTCCTTCCACACCATCCACGCCGCGGTGCCCGGAATGAAGAAGCGCAAATGGGGCCGCATCGTCAACATCGCCTCGGCGCACGGACTGGTCGCCAGCGGGCAGAAGGCGGCCTATGTCGCGGCCAAGCACGGACTCGTGGGCTTGACCAAAGTGGTGGCGATCGAGACCGCCAATGACGGCATCACCTGCAACGCCATCTGCCCAGGCTGGGTGCTCACCCATTTGGTGCAGTTGCAGATCGACGCGCGCGCCAAGGCGGCGGGCCAAACGGTGAAACAAGCAGAAGTCGCATTGGTGTCGGAGAAGCAGCCGATGCATGCGTTCACCAAGCCGGAAAGCATCGGCGCGCTGGCCGTGTTCCTGTGCGGCGACGCAGCCGCCACCATCACCGGCTCGGCCTATTCGATCGACGGCGGCTGGGTCGCGCAGTGACGTGATCCGTCATCCTGAGGTGTGAGGCGCGCAGCGCCGAACCTCGAAGGATGACGGAGAAAGGTTCAATTAGCGTCATGATGAAATCCCTTGTTCGCGCCATTCGCGGCGGTCCTCCTGCTCCGCCGCCACCCAAACGCGTCAATCTGGCGCTGCAAGGCGGCGGCGCCTACGGCGCTTTCACCTGGGGCGTGCTCGATCATTTGCTGGAAGACGGCCGGCTTGAGATCGAAGGCATCACCGGCGCTTCGGCCGGCGCCGTCAACGCCGTGCTGCTGGCCGACGGACTTGCCCGCGGCGGACGCGAAGAGGCGCGCAAGCGGTTGGCCGATTTCTGGCGCGCGGCCAGCCGGGGCGGCGGTCTGCCCGACCAGCAGCGCAAGGCCGTCGACCGTCTGTTCTCGTTTCTGCCGCTCGAAAACTCGCCGATGGGGATCTGGTTCAAGGCGGTATCGCAATATTTGTCGCCCTACGATTTCAATCCGCTCAACATCAATCCGCTAAAGGAATTGATCGAACGCTTTGTCGATTTCGACGCGATCCGCAAATGCCAGACGCCGCAACTTTTCGTCACCGCCACCAATGTACAGACCGGGCGTCTGCGCATTTTCCCGCACGACAAGATCACCGCCGACGCCATTCTCGCTTCCGCCTGCCTGCCGCTGCTGTTCCACGCGGTCGAGATCGACGGCGTGCCCTAGTGGGATGGCGGCTATCTGGGCAATCCGTCGATCTTCCCGCTATTCAGCAAAACGCAGACCGAGGACGTGCTGCTCATCCAGATCAATCCGCTGGCGCGCCAAGAAAAGCCGACCTCCACCCAGGACATCGTGAGCCGGCTGAACGAGATCACGTTCAATTCGCCGCTCATGGGCGAGCTGCGCGCCATCCATTTCGTGACGCGGCTGATCGATGAAGGCCGCCTGCCGCGCGGGATCGGGCCCGGCAAGTACCGGCGCATCAACATGCACCGGATTCCGCTCGAGACCCACGCCAAGCAGCTCGACGCCGCCACCCGCCTCAATACCGACTTCGATTTCTTCGAGATGCTGTGTACCAACGGAAGGCGCGCGGCGCGCCGGTTCCTCGACGCGCATTTCGACGATATCGGCGTGCGCAGCACCGTCGACTTGCAGGCGGAAGTAAGCGCCGAGTGGGCGTGATATAATACCGGCTATGAACACCGTAGCCGCGCCCCTGCTCATTGCCGAAATTGGCAATACGCTGCTCGACATCCGCGTTGCCGACATCACCGGTTTGGAGGTGGATGCGATCGTGAACGCGGCCAATCGTTCGCTGTTGGGCGGCGGCGGCGTCGACGGCGCTATCCATTACGCGGCCGGGCCGCAGTTGCTGGCCGAATGCCGCACGCTGGGCGGCTGCGAGACCGGCGCCGCCAAGATCACGCGCGGCTACCGGCTGAAGGCCAAATACGTGATCCACGCGGTCGGGCCGGTATGGCAAGGCGGCACCGCCGACGAGGAGGCGCTGCTTGCGAGTTGCTACCGCAGCGCGCTCGATCTGGCGGCGGCGCATCGGCTCGCTTCAATCGCGTTTCCGGCGATCTCCACCGGCGTCTACGCTTTTCCGGCCGATCGCGCCGCGCGCATTGCGGTCGGCACCGTGGCGTCGGAAATCGCCGCGCAGCCGCGCGGCATGACGCGCGTCACCTTCTGCTGCTTCTCGGCCGACAGCGCCGAGCACCACATGGAAGCGTTCGCGGAGTTGGGGTTGGTGTGACTCCATTCGTTGTCATGGCCGGGCTTGACCCGGCCATCTCGCTTAGGAAGGCACGGTCATTGTGTCCCTAATCGGGATCGCCGGGTCAAGCCCGGCGATGACAGTTACGCTTTCGGCTCCACATCCAGCCGGCAAATCCAATTCTCCAACCCGGGCTTCGCCGCCGGATAAATATCCAGCACGGTCGGATCGTGGCCCGGCACGATGTGCTGGCGCGAGGAGGCGAGCTTCTGAATGGTCTTGTAGCCCTCCAGCGTGTCGCCGACGGAATAAGTGATCGGAAATACCCGGCCCTCGTCGATATGCGAGTAAAGATGAATGCAGTCCGACGCCAGCACGACAATGCCGCGCCTGGTCTTCACCCGCACGCATTGCAGCCCCTTGGAATGGCCACCGATCTTGTGCACGGTGATGCCGGGCGCCAGTTCCTCGACGCCGTCGTGGAATTCGACACGATAGGCGTAGATCTTTCGCACCATCGCGTGCACGTCGCTTTCGCTGAACGGAATGCGCAGCGTCTGGTGGCACATGCAGCGGCCGGTTGCGTAGGCCATCTCGGTGTCCTGTATGTGATAGCGCGCCTTGGGGAACAGATCGTAATTGCCGGCGTGATCCCAATGCATATGGGTGGCGATGACGTGCTCGACCTTGTCGGGCTCGATGCCCAGCGCCTTGAGCCCTTCGCCGACCGGATGAAGAATCGTGCGGCCGCGCTCCTTGGCCGCCGCCTGGTCGAAGCCGGTATCGACCACGAAATTTCCGTGCGGCCCCTTGATCACCCAGACGTAATAAGTGATCGACGTCATTTCGTCGTGCGGATCGCCGAAAATGTAATTCTCCGACCGCTTGCGCGCATGGCTGGCGTAACTGACCGCATAGACTTCGTGGATATCGTTGCCCATCGTTTCTTGGCTCATGATTTCTTTCCGCCTACAACGACGCCGGCGCGGCGCTCGATCATTTTAACGATAGCGGTAAAGTCGGTGTCGCCGCCGAATTCGGTATTGGTCAGCTCCCATTGATCGAGCACGGCGCTCATCACATGATTGGGAGCGTCCAGCGCCCTGGCCTCTTCAGTGCATAGCCGCACATCCTTGAGCATCAGCGCGGTGGTGAAGCCGTAGTTGAACGTGCGCGGCAGCACCGCCTGCGGAAACTTGCCGTCCGATGCGGTGCTGCGGCCGGAGCCGGCATTGATGACGTCGATCATCACCGCCGCATCGAGTCCCGCTTTCACGCCCATCGCCACCGCTTCGGAGGTCGCCGCCATGGCGGTGGCGGATAGGAAGTTGTTGGCGAGCTTCATGGTCTGCGCCATGCCGGGCTTGTGGCCGATGACGAACACCTTGCCGAGCACGGCAAGCGCGTCCTTCACCACGTCGATATCGGCCTGCGGGCCGGACACCATGACCGCGAGCGTGCCTTTGTTGGCGCCACCGACGCCGCCGCTCACCGGCGAATCGATTTGCACGATGTTCTTCTTGGCCAGCACCGCGCAAATTTCGGCCGCCACGCGCGCGCCGGTGGTGGAGAGGTCGACCAGACGCTTGATGCGTTTGCCGTGGATGACGCCGCCCTCGCCGGTGGCAACCTTCATGGAAATCGCCAGCGACGGCAGGCTGGCCATCACAGTCTCGACCCGGTCGGCGACGTCTTGCGGCGACGAGGCAACTTGCGCGCCGAGCGCCACCAGCGGCGCCACCGCGTCATTGCGCGTGTCGTAGATCACGAGCCTGTGCCCGGCCTCGATCAGCCGGCGCGCCATCGGCTGCCCCATATTGCCCAGTCCGATAAAGCCGATGTCCATGTTGCGAATTCCCAATGGCCGAATGCGATGCAGGCGACTTTGCCCGAGGTCCGCGGCGGCGTCACCCGGCGGCTGTCCGTTGCCTTCCCCCACGCCCTGTTATTCGCGGCGGGGTTGGTAGCAGCCAAAAGTCCTATTGCAAGTATTATAAGCCTACTTATAATAAGTACCCTATCCAAGAGAGTCCGCCATGCCCAAGCTTACGCTCAATCGCGAAATGGCCTTTACGATCGTGGACGTAGCCCGGATGCTGCGGACCTATGCCGACCAGCGCGCACGCCAGTTCGGCATGACTCGGGCGCAATGGGGCGTGCTGGTGCGGCTCGACCATTCGGAAGGCCTCAAGCAGTCGGAGCTCGCCGAAATTCTCGATCTGCAGCCGATCTCGCTCACCCGCCTGCTCGACCGCCTGGCCGAGAACGGGCTGATCGAGCGCCGCGCCGATCCGAACGATCGGCGCGCCAACCGGTTATTCCTGATGCCGGCCGCCCGACCGCTGCTCGAACAACTCGCCGAGCTTGGCAAGGACATGATGGCGACCGTCCTGGAGGGCCTCGATGCCAAGACGACCGAGCGCATGCTGCGCGATCTCGGGCTGGTGAAGGACAATCTGCGCGCCGCGATCGGCCGCAATGCGACACAGCAACAAGCCGTCAATTGTTGATTGTCATGAGTGAAAAGGTTTTGAAAGTCGTACCGGCGCCGGAATCCAAGACATCGCCGGACCTCAAGAGCGAAACGCCGTCGAAACCGGGACTGTTCGCGGCGGGCGGGCGCAAGCGGCTGCGCATGATCCTGCTCGTGGCCGTGCCGGCGCTGGCGGCGCTGATCGGCATCGCGCTCTATCTCTCGGGCGGACGCTATATTTCCACCGACAATGCCTTTGTCGGCGCGCAGAAGGTGCTGATCACCCCGGACATCTCCGGCAAGATCATTCATGTTGCGATCGTCGAGGGCCAGCACGTCAAACCCGGCGATGTCCTGTTCACGCTTGACGACGAGCCCTATCGGCTGGCGCTCGAGCAGGCGAAAGCCAAGCTCGCGTCCACGCGCACCGACTTCAACAAGCTCAAAAACAATCTCAAATCGCTCGGCACGCTGGCCGACCTCGCCAAGAAGAACGTCGAGCTCAAGCAGCGCGATGTCGATCGCAAGAGCAGGCTGTTGAGCTCGCAGGCCGGCTCGCAGGCCGACGTCGATACCTCGGCCGGCGCGCTGGT
The DNA here is from genome assembly GCA_038206805.1 of Hyphomicrobiales bacterium. Classification (GTDB taxonomy): domain Bacteria; phylum Pseudomonadota; class Alphaproteobacteria; order Rhizobiales; family Xanthobacteraceae; genus Pseudolabrys. Next base: position 68,759 of record JBBRAL010000004.1, read on the forward strand.
GACTTCGCAGTTGCAGGCGCAGTTCACCGCCCAGCAGCGCGACGACAATCTCAATCAGTTGCTCAACGACCCCGACCTGGCGGTCGAAAAATTTCCGGCCTATGCGCAGGCCAAGGCCGCGCTCGACCAGGCGCAACGCGATCTCGACCATACTACGCTGCGCGCGCCGATCTCCGGCACCGCCACCCAGGTCGACAACATCCAGCTCGGCCGCTTCGTCGCCGCCGGCACGCCGATCCTGAGCGTGATCGACGACGCCGCGCCCTGGGTCGAAGCCAATCCGAAAGAAACCGACATCACCTATTTGCGCGTCGGACAGAAGGTGACGCTCGACGTCGATAGCTTCCCCGACCACACCTTCAAAGGCACCGTAGTGGCGGTCAGCCCCGGCACCGGCGCGCAGTTCTCGATCCTGCCGCCGCAGAACGCGACCGGCAACTGGGTCAAGGTGGTGCAGCGCGTTCCGGTGCGTATCGCCTTCGACAAGAACGAGGACACTCGTTTGCTGCGTTCCGGCATGAGCGTGAACGTGGAAATCGATACCGGCCATAGCCGGCTGCCGTTCCTGTCGGCCGAGCTGACGGGCGCGCGATGAGCCCGGCGCGCGTCGCTGCGATGTCGCCGAAGCTGCGGCGCACGCTGGTCACGGTGTTCGCCATGACCGCCACCATCATGCAGGCGCTCGACACCACCATCGCCAATGTCGCCTTGCCCTATATGCAGGGTTCGCTGTCGGCCTCGCTCGACCAGATCAACTGGGTGCTCACCTCCTACATCGTCGCCGCCGCCATCATGACCGCGCCGATCGGCTGGCTGGCCGACCGATTCGGCCGCAAGAAGCTGTTCATCGCCTGCGTCGCCGGCTTCACCGCCGCCTCGCTGCTGTGCGCGCTGGCGCAGAACATCGAACAGATCGTGCTGTTCCGCCTGCTGCAGGGCATGGCCGGCGCGGCGCTGGTGCCGCTGTCGCAGGCGGTGCTGCTCGACGCCTATTCGCTCGAGGAACGCGGGCAGGCCATGGCGCTGTGGGGCGTCGGCGTCATGCTGGGGCCGATCATGGGGCCGACCATCGGCGCCTGGCTCACCGACAGCTACTCCTGGCACTGGGTGTTCCTGATCAACCTGCCGATCGGCATCATGACCGTGATCGGCATGTTTGTGTTCATGACCGAGACCAAGCGGCAGGAACACCTGCGGTTCGACTGGTTCGGCTTCCTGGCGCTCGCCATCGGCATCGGCTCGCTGCAACTGATGCTCGACCGCGGCGAGCAAGTCGGCTGGTACGGCGCCAGCGAGATCTGGATCGAGACCATCGTATCGGCGGCCGGCTTCTATTATTTCTTCGCCCATTCGCTGACCACGCCGGAACCGTTCGTGCGCTTCGAAATGTTCAAGGACCGCAATCTGATCAGCGGCTGCGTGTTCATGGCGGTGATCGGCGTGGTGCTGTTCGGCACCATGGCGCTGGTCACGCCCTACATGCAGTATCTGCTCGGCTTCCCGATCCAGACCGCCGGTTTTCTGCTCGGCTCGCGCGGCGTCGGCACGCTGCTGACTATGCTGGCGGCGCCGCGGCTGATGAAGCTGATCGAGCCGCGCTATCTTATCCTGTGCGGCCTGCTGATCACCGCCGGCACGCTTAATGTCATGACCGGGTTTTCGCTCGATACCACGCAGACCACCATCGTGGTCACCAGCGTTGTGCAGGGCGTCGGCCTTGGCCTGCTGTTCGTGCCGGTCACCGCGGTGGCGTTCCTGACCCTGCCCAGCCATATGCGCAACGGCGCGACCTCGATCACCACGCTGGTGCGCAATATCGGCGCGTCGATCGGCATATCCATGGTGATCTCCAACCTGACCAGCAAGACCACCGAGATGCACGCGCGCATCGGCGAAGCGGTGACGCCGTTCAACGATGCGCTGCAGATGCCGGATGTGGCCGCCAACCTGAATTTGAACACCGATACCGGCCGCGCACTGCTCGATGGCATCGTCACCCAGCAGGCGGCGATGATCGCCTATATCAACGACTTCAAGCTGTTGATGATCCTGACGCTGGCCATGGTTCCGCTGGTGTGGCTGATCGGCACGGCGCAGAAGGCGCCCGGGGCCAAGCCGGCCGAAGCGGCGCACGCGATCGATTAGGCTCGGTAGCCGCACAAACTCTCTTCCGGGCGCCTCGCGTTCAGTGCTTCAAAAATTCCTTGCGTATCATGTCGCTATGCTCGCCAAGCGCGGGGATCGGACCATAGGTCCGAGGCTCGCCGGCGCGCAGTGGCGCCGGCGCCGGGATCGATGCCGGCCCGCTCGGGGTGTCGACGGTGATGCGCCGCAGATGCGGATGGGCCGACAGCAGCGCCGAGTCGTTGACGCGCGCAAAGGCGATGTCGGCGGCCCCCAGCATCTTCATCAGCGGCACGACGTCATGTGCGGCAAAGACGGCCGCGACCTTGGCGTCGGTCTCGCCGCGATGCTCCAGGCGCTTCGGCACGGTGGCGAATTTAGGATCGTGCGCCAGCGAAACATCGCCCAGCACCTTGTCCGCGAGAACCCGCCATTCACGGTCGTTCTGTATGGCGATGAGGATGTCGGCCTTGTCGCGCGTCTTGAACACGCCATAGGGCGAAATGGTCGGATGGGCGAGCCCGATGCGCTTGAACGGATTTCCGTATTCTTCGTTCAGCAGCGGTATCGTCATCCATTCCGCCATGCAGTCGAACATCGAGATGGAAATCTCGGCGCCGACGCCGGTGCGCCCACGCGCAATCAGGGCTTCCAGGATGGCTTCATAAGCGTTCAGCCCGGCGGCGATGTCGACGATCGAGACGCCGACGCGCGCCGGCCCTTCCGGCCCGCCGGTCACGGATGAGACCCCGGACTCGGCCTGGATCAGCAGATCGTAGGCTTTGCGCTGGGCGTAGGGCCCGCTCTCGCCATAGCCGGAGATCGAGCAGCAGATCAGCCGCGGATAATCCTTGCGCAAACGCGCGAAGGCAAAGCCGAGCTTGGCCAGCGCGCCCGGCTTGAGGTTCTGCACGAACACGTCAGCCTTGGCGAGCATGGCCTCGAGCACGGTCTTGTCGGCGGGTAGGCCTAGATCGAGCACGACGGATTCCTTGCCGCGATTGAGCCAGACCAGATGGGCGCTCTCGCCGTGCACGATGTGATCGTAGCCGCGCGCGAAGTCGCCCTCCGGCCGCTCGACCTTGATCACGCGCGCGCCGGCATCGGCCATCCGGCAGGTGCACTGCGGCGCCGCCACGGCTTGTTCGACGGAAACAACCAGGAGGCCTGAGAGGGGAAGAGTCATGCTAATTGAACGCGTCCAAACATTCGATTGTCATCGCCGGGCTTGTCCCGGCGATCCCGATTCATTGACTACGCTATCTCGTCATAGAGATCACGCCACTCGGCATTTGTTTCTCCAATAAGGCGGGTTTTCCACGCACGTGGCCAATGCTTGATGTTCTTTTCTCTTTGTATAGCTTCATACGCTGTTCCGTGGACTTCAAAATAAACAAGTTTGTCGATGCCGTATCGTTTCGTATGGCCAGGCACCATTCCGTTTTTATGCTCGTACACTCTGCGCACGAGATCATTGGTCACGCCGACGTAAATTGCGCCTCCGGATCTGCTCGCCAGGAAGTAGACGTAATAGTCCGCCACCTCCATGCCTCCCTTATCGGGATGGCCGGGACAAGCCCGGCCATGACAAGTCGAGGGCAACGCGCCCCTCGCCCGACCCTCGGGTCAAGCCCGAGGGCAGGCTCTCTCCCCGCAAGCGGGGAGAGGTAACTTTTAATACGACCTCGGCAGCCCGAGCACATGCTCGGCCAGATACGACAGGATCATGTTGGTGGAGATTGGCGCCACCTGGTAGAGCCGGGTTTCGCGGAACTTGCGCTCCACGTCGTATTCCTCGGCGAAGCCGAAGCCGCCAAAGGTCTGCACGCACATGTCGGCGGCAAACCAGGAGGCGTCGGCGGCGAGCAATTTGGCCATGTTGGCTTCCGGCCCGATATCCGCGCCCGCCTCGTATTTGGCCGCGGCCTCGTGCACCATCAATTCGGCGGCGCGCATCTGCGCATAGGCGCGCGCGATCGGAAACTGCACGCCCTGGTTCTTGCCGATCGGCCGGCCGAACAGCGTGCGTTCCTTGGCATAGGCCGATGCCTTGGCGATGAACCATTTGGCGTCGCCGATACACTCCGCCGCGATCAGGATGCGCTCGGCATTCATGCCGGCAAGGATGTAGCGGAAGCCCTGGCCTTCTTCGCCGATCAGGTTATCCGCCGGCACGCGCAGATCGTCGAAGAATACCTCGGTGGTGGCGTGATTCATCATGGTGCGGATCGGGTTGATGCTGATGCCGGCGCCTTGCGCCAGTTTCATATCGACCAGGAACACCGACAGGCCGTCGGTGCGCTTCTTGACCTGCTCCTTCGGCGCGGTGCGCGCCAACAGCAGCATCAGGTCGGAATGTTCGGCGCGCGAAGTCCATATCTTCTGGCCGTTGATGACGTAGTGGTCGTTGCCCTCGCGCCGCGCCGTGGTGCGCAGCGACAGCGTGTCGGTGCCCGAGGTCGGCTCGGTCACGCCGAACGCCTGCAGCCGCAACTCGCCGCTCGCGATCCTGGGCAGATAGCTCTGCTTCTGGTCGGCGTTGCCGTGCCGCAGGATGGTGCCCATGGTGTACATCTGGGCGTGGCAGGCGGCGCCGTTGCAGCCGGCGGCGTGCACTTCTTCCAGGATGGCGGCGGCCGCGCTTATGCCGAGCCCGCTGCCGCCATACTCTTCGGGGATAAGCGCGGCGAGATAGCCGGCCTCGGTCAGCGCCTTGACAAATTCGGTCGGATAGGCCCTCTCGCGGTCGAGCGCGCGCCAGTATTCGCCGGGAAACTTGGCGCATAGCGCTCGGACGCTCTCGCGGATGTCGGCGAAATCGTCATTTTGATGATCGGCCTTAGCCATCGGCAAATCCGTTGCTGAAATTTCGGACTCACCTCACCCCGCGCGCGGGGAGAGGCCGACCCGCCGAAGCTTTAGCGAAGGCGGGTCGGGTGAGGGGGCCTTACCGCAAATTTGAGCCGGTTGATACGCCCCCTCACCCCGACCCTCTCCCCGCACGCGGGGAGAGGGAGCGACAACGCGCGCCGCTCCGCAATTCTCACAATCTCACTTCGGCGCGACCATTGTCGATCGCGATGACTTCGCGCCCGACGACCCGCGCGCGGAAGCCTACCACGCCACGGCCTTTATCATCGGCACGCCAGATTTCGGTCCGAATGGTCTCGCCCGGGAAGACCGGCGTCGAGAACCGCCCGGCCATCGCGACCAGCCGGGCCGGATCATAACCGCAAACCGTCTTGAGCAGCGCATGGCCGGCGACCCCGAAAGTCGCCAGCCCGTGCAGGATCGGACGCGGGAACCCGGCAGCTAAAGCGAATTCCGGCTCGGCGTGCAACGGGTTTACATCGCCGGAAAGCCGGTAGATCAGCGCCATTTCCGGCCGGGTCGGCAGGTCGCAGACGATATCCGGCGCGCGCTCCGGCAGCGCATGCGGCCGCGGCGTTTCGCGTTTCGGCCCGCCGAAACCGCCGTCGGCGCGGCAGAATGTGGTCTGCGTCAGGGTCGCCAGCAGGCGGCCGGTCGCCTTGTCGGTTATCTCGCGTGTCGAATAGATCAGCGCGCCTTTGCCGGCGCCCTTGTCCACCACGTCGACGATGCGGGTGCGCCCGATCACTGTACCCTGCGGCGCCACCGCCTCATGCAGCACGAACCCGGCCTCGCCGTGCACCACATGCGTCCAGGTAATTCCGGCATCGGCTTCGCGCAGCCAATAGGCCGAATAGGCCTGCATCAGCGCGAAGGTCGGCAGCGCCCGCAGATTTTTCTCATAGACAAAGGCGAGTTCGTCGGCGTTCAGCGGGTCCTGGCCGAAACCGAGGCCGAGCGCATAGAGCATGCAATCCTTTGGGCCGTAGCTGTGCTCGACCGGGGGGATTTTCAGGGCCAGGAGTTTGTCGCGGTCGAGGGGCATGAGTTGACTTTCTTCTGTCGTCCCGGCCAAGCGCAGCGAGAGCCGGGACCCATACTCCGCAGTTCATCGAGAGGACACAGCGTATGGGTCCCCGCTTTCGCGGGGACGACAGTTAGCGACCCCACACTTCCTGCGCCACCTCAACAATCATCCGCAGCTTCGCCCATTGCTCGTCCTCGGCCAGCGTGTTGCCCTCCTCGGTCGAGGCAAAGCCGCATTGCGGCGACAGGCAGAGCTGGTCGAGCGAAATATATTTCGTGGCCTCGTCGATGCGGCGCTTGATATCGTCCTTCGACTCCAGGCGTCCGGATTTTGTCGTGACCAGGCCCAGCACGACTTGGCGGTCCTTCGGCACCAGTCTGAGCGGCTCGAAGCCGCCGGCGCGCGCGCTGTCGTATTCCATGAAATAGCCGTGCACCTTGATGCGGTTGAACAGGATCTCCTGCTCGGCCTCGTAGCCGCCCGAGCCCATGAAGGTCGATTTATAATTGCCGCGGCACAAATGCATGGTGATGGTCATGTCCGGCGGGATGTCCGACATCGCAGTGTTGATGAGATCGCCATAGAGCGCGCCGAGCGTTTCCGGATTGTCGCCGCGGTCCTTCATCTGCTGGCGGTATTTCGGATCGCACAGCATGGCGATGAACACCTCGTCGAGTTGCAGATAACGGCAGCCGGCATCGGCAAAAGAGCGCACGGCTTTTCTGTAAGCCTGGCCAAGATCGTCGAAGAACGCATCCATGCGCGGATAGATATTCTTATCGATCGGCGTCGGCATCGGCCGGCCATAGGCCGCCGACGGCGAGGGAATGGTGATCTTGGGCGTGCGTTTGGTGTGGGCGGCGACGAACTTGAAATGCTCGAGCATCGGATGGCCGGAAAATCCGAGCTTGCCGGTCACTTTAAGGCCCTCGTTGCGCGTGGTGACGCCGGCAAAGGGAATGCCGCCCTCCATCACGTGCTTCTCGACCCCGTCGAGCCCCCACAGGAAATCGAGATGCCACCAGGAGCGGCGGAATTCGCCGTCGGTGATCGACTGCAATCCGGCCTCTTCCTGCTTTTTAATGACGCGCTCGATCTCGCGGTCCTCGATCGCCTTCAGCGCGGCCGCATCGATTTCGCCTTTGGCGCGCTGCTCGCGGGCGGCTTTCAGCGCGGCCGGCCGCAACAGGCTGCCGACGTGGTCGGCGCGAAAGGGTGGTGACGTGCGTTGAGACATTATTGTTTAGCTCCCTAGTTTTTTGTCACGGCGTTCTTAAGAACGCCTATGACCCGGCCATCCCGATGAGGGGCGCAGTGCCATCCTAAGCGGGATCGCCGGGACAAGCCCGGCGATGACGACTACCCCACACTTCCTCCGCCACTTCCACGACCATCCTGAGCTTCGCCCATTGCTCGTCCTCGGCCAGGATATTGCCTTCCTCGGTCGAGGCGAAGCCGCATTGCGGCGAAAGACAGAGCTGGTCGAGATCGACAAATTTGGCCGCCTCGTCGATGCGGCGCTTGAGCTCGTCCTTGGATTCCAGCCGCCCGCTTTTCGAGGTGACCAGACCGAGCACAACCGTCTTGCCCTTCGGCACCAGCCGCAGCGGCTCGAAGCCGCCGGCGCGGTCGCTGTCGTATTCCATGAAATAGCCGTGCACATTGATCGAATTGAACAGGATTTCCGCCACCGGCTCGTAGCCGCCCGAGGCGACGAAAGTGGACTGGAAATTGCCGCGGCACAGATGCATGCAGATCGCCATATCGGGCGGAATGTCGGAAATGGCGGCATTGATCATGCCGGCATAGATCGCCGGCAGCCGTTCCGGATCGTCGCCGCGATTGGCGACCTGGGCGCACAGTGCCGGATCGCACAGATAGGCGAAATTCACTTCGTCGAGCTGCAGATAGCGGCAGCCGGCATCGGCGAAGCCGCGCACGGCTTTGCGATAGGTCTGCCCGAGGTCGCGATAAAAATCGTTTATGTCGGGATAGAGGCTCGAAGGCACGGCGTCGCGGCCATAGCGAAAATGCAAGCTGGACGGCGAGGGAATCGTCATTTTCGGCGTGACGCGGGTATGCGCCGCCACGAACTTGAAATGATCGAGCATCGGATGGCCCGAGAAAGTGCCGAGCTTGCCGGTCAAGCGCAGCATCATCGGCTTCGGGTTCGGGCCCTGGAACTTGATCTTGCGCTCGCCCAGATAGGCCTCGACGCCGTCGAGCGCACCCAGGAAGTCGTAATTCCAGAACGCGCGGCGGAATTCGCCATCGGTGACGGCCTTGAGGCCGATGTCTTCCTGGCGCCGGATGATTTTTTCGATCTCGCGGTCTTCAATGTCCTTGAGTGCCTCGGCGGAAATCTCGCCGCGCTCACGCTTGGCGCGCGCCAGTTTCAGCGCCGCCGGGCGCAGCAGGCTACCGACATGATCGGCGCGGAATGGCGGAGCAGTGCGCGTACTCATTGTTGCAGCTTCTCCCACCCGGCACGAAAACGGCCGGCGTCTGAGTGACGCCGGCCGGCAATATTGCCGTCAAGTCTCGTTTGAGCAAGTCTATTCAGAGCAAGTCTATTGAGAACAAGTCTATTTAGAACGAGCCTATTTCACGAGCGCCTTTTCGTAAGGATAGATCACCTCGCCGCTCTTGAACTCCGGCGGATAGATGATCACTTCGGTTTTCAGATCGCGGAAGTCGTCGATGCTGTTGCCCTTGATGTTCTGGAACTGGGCCGCCAGCGTACGCTCCACCGCCCATTCGCCCTGCTTGCCGAATTTCACGTCGCCGACCACGGTCTTGAACGTGGTCTTGCGGATATAGTTGGCCAGCTTGTCGTCATCGAGGGTCTTGGCGCCGGCGATGGCGTCGCCGAGCACCTGCAGATCGGCATAGGCCCACACCGGCATATAGTAGCCGAGCGGATCGGTGCCGGCGGCCTTGGCGCGCGCCTGATACTTCTTCAGCAGATCGAACGCGCCGGGGAAGTCCATCTTCTTGACCGGCAGCCAGGTATCGAAATTGACCACGCCGTTGAGCAGCGGGCCGAGCTGGGTCTTGAACACCGTCGCCTGCAGGCCGACCATCGCGCCGCCCCACATTTTCGGCTTGAAGCCGACCTCGTGCATGGCCTTGACCATGCCGACGGTGTCGAGCGGGTAGGAGCAAACCACCATCAGATCAGGGTTCAACGCCTGGATCGCCCGCACGATCGGGGAGAAGTCGGTGGTGGCGGGCGGATAGGTCTTTTCGTAGATGATCTTGAAACCCGAGGCCACGGCGTTCTCGTGCGCGCCCTCGCAGGCGTTGCGGCCGAACTCGGCGTCCGCCATCGCGATCGCGATGGTTTGCGGCTTGGGCTTCTGCACCTCGGCCACCTTGAAGAAGCCGCGCGTGAAGGCCGGCTTCGGTGTCGGGCCGTTCGGGATCATCGAGAAATATCTCGAATAATTAAAGGTCTCGTTGACGCCGGTGCCGAACAGACTGATGAACAGCTTCTTGCGCTGGATCGCGATTGGCATCGCGGGCGCGATCTGGCCGGAGGCATAGCCGCTGACGATCAGATCGACTTTGTCGATGTCGAGCAGCTTGGTGTAGATGCCGGGCACTTGCGACGGATTGCTCTGGTCGTCGTAAAAAATGAGCTTGACCGGGCGGCCGAGCAGTCCGCCTTTGGCATTGACGTCATCTTCCCAGACCTGCATCGCCACCAGCGACATCTTGCCATTGGCGGCGAGCGGACCGGTGAGCGACATGCCGAACCCGATCTTGATCGGGTCTTTAGCTGGAGCTTGCGCTTGCACCGTCGCTGCGGCGAACAGCAGCGCGGCGGCGGCGGCCGCGCTCGCCAGCCCGCCTCGTTTAAACCATTGCGATTTCGTGGACATTGCCATCCCTTTCGGTTGTGTTTCGGGATGCCGCGTATTGCAGGCGGATTTATTGATTTTGACGGTATCCCTCACGCAAAGGGTAGGCAGCATCGCGCCGTCCGTATTTGAGAAATATCAAGACCGGCCCCAAACCTCATCCGCCAATTCCACAATCATGCGCAATTTGGCCCACTGCTCGTCCTCGGCCAGCACATTGCCCTCCTCGGTGGAGGCAAAACCGCATTGCGGCGACAGGCACAATTGCTCGAGCGCGACATATTTGGTGGCCTCGTCGATGCGGCGCTTGATGTCGTCCTTGGGCTCCAGCCGCCCACTCTTGGAGGTAACGAGACCGAGCACGAGCTGCTTCTTGCCCTTGGGGAAATAGCGCAGCGGCTCGAAGCCGCCGGCGCGGTCGCTGTCGTATTCCAGGAAATAGCCGTCGAAATTGGTGTTGCCGAGCAGCTGTTCGGCGACGAATTCGTAGCCGCCTTGCGCGAGCCAGGTGGAGCGAAAATTGCCGCGGCAGGAATGCATGGTGATCGCCATGTCGGCCGGCTTGCCTTCGAGTGCCGCATTGGTGAGGCGCGCATAGATCGCCGGCAACGCGTCGGGATCGTCGCCGCGCGCCTTCGATTGCACGCGCTCGTTCGGATCGCAGATCATCGACCAGGCGGTATCGTCGAGCTGCAAATAGCGGCAGCCGGCGTCGTAGAAGGCGCGGATCGCCTTGCGCCAGGCGGCGCCGACGTCGGCGAAGAATTCGTCGTAGCCGGGATAGGCCTCCTTGCTCACCATCGCCCGGCCCTGCCGGAAATGGAATGTGCTCGGCGCCGGAATGGTCATCTTCGGCGTAACGCCGCAATGGCTTTTAAGGAACTTGAAATGCTCAAGCTGCGGATGGCCGACGAAGTCGACCTTGCCGGTAATCTCGATCGCCTCGTGCTTGGTTTCCACGCCGTGGAACTTGATGCCGGTCGAGGTACTGATCGGCGTGACGCCGGCAAGCCCGCGGAAGAAATCGAAATGCCACCAGGAGCGGCGGAATTCGCCATCGGTCGCGAGCTTCAGGCCGACCTCCGCCTGCTTCTTGATGACCTTCTCGATCTCGCGGTCTTCCACCGCCTTGAGCGCCGCGGCGTCGATTTCGCTTTTGGCGAATTTTGCGCGCGCCTCTTTCAGCGGCGCGGTGCGCAGCAGGCTGCCTACATGGTCGGCGCGGAACGGCGGGGTGGTGCGTGAAGACATTGCTTTTCTCCAAGTCCATCGGCTGTCATGCCCGCGAAGGCGGGTATCCAGTATTTTTACGTCTGGCCGGATTCCCACTTGCGCGGAATTGAGCGGTTTATTGCTTCCCCCACACTTCTTCCGCCAGTTCAACAATCATGCGCAGCTTGGCCCATTGCTCGTCCTCGGCCAGCACGTTGCCTTCCTCGGTGGAGGCAAAGCCGCATTGCGGCGACAGGCAAAGCTGATCGAGCGCGACATATTTGGTCGCCTCTGCGATGCGCTTTTTGATGTCCTCGCGCGGCTCCAACCGGCCGGACTTCGAGGTGACCAGGCCGAGCACGACGGTCTTGTTGCCTTTCGGCAAAAAGCGCAGCGGTTCGAAGCCACCGGCGCGGTCGCTGTCGTATTCCAGGAAGTAGCCGTCGTAGTTGCATTTCTCGAACAGGTTCTGCGCCACCGGCTCGTAGCCACCCGACGATATCCAGGTCGAGCGGAAATTTCCGCGGCAGATATGGGAGGTGATGGTCATGTCGGCGGGTTTGGCTTCCAGCGCCTTGTTGGTGCAGGCCGCGTAGGTCTCCTGCAAATGATCGATGTCGAGACCGCGATCCTTGGCCTTCTTCAGTTCCTCCTTGGAACACAGATAGGCCCAGGAGATGTCGTCGAGCTGCAAATAGCGGCAGCCGGCGTCGTAGAACGCCTTGATCGCCTTCTGATAGGTCACGGCGAGATCGTCGAAGATGGCGTCGCGGTTTGGATAGAAATCCTTGGATACCGCGCCGGGTTCGAGCCGGAAATGCATCACGCCCGGCGACGGGATGGTCATCTTCGGCATCACTTTGGTATGCGCCTTCAGAAACTTGAAGTGCTCGATCATCGGATGGTTGGAAAAACCGATCTTGCCGGTCACGCGGATGCTTTGCGGCTTGGACGCAACACCCTGGAACTGGATACCGTGGTCGAGTTCGTAGAGCTCCACGCCGTCGAGCAGGCTGAAGAAATCGAAGTGCCAATAGGCGCGGCGGAATTCACCATCGGTCGCAACCTTGAGACCGACCTCCTCCTGCTTCCTGATGATCTTCTCGATTTCGCGGTCTTCGACCTGGGTGAGTTGGGCCGCGCTGATCTCGCCCTTTTCGCACTGCGCGCGCGCCTGCTTGAGCGGCGCGGTGCGCAGGATGCTGCCGACATGGTCGGCGCGAAATGGCGGTGCCACATGGGCCATTGGGTTCACTACTCCGTGCTTGCATCGGTTCATCGCAGGCAAACGCGGCCCACCGGACCGGCATACCCACGATGCAAGTTTCGGCAACTTCCCACTGGCTGCCCACTTCGCCGCCGCGGTTCAAATGCCAACTGAGAATTTCTGCGTGACACGATATCCCGCCGGCAAACTCATAATCAATCGGCAGCGCGGGTCAAGTTGCCCGATCTTCCCAATTCTCCGGTGTTGGTCTAGGGTTGCGCGCGACATCACCTTAGAATTTTACGGCGGAAGAGGGTTATCAAACTATGGCCTACAAGAACCTGGAAGAGGCGATCAAGGCGTCCGGCAATATCGTCACAATGCTGCGCAACTCACAGATAGGCGCCTACGTCTATCCGGTGGTCGCTCCCGAATTCACCAACTGGCGGGACGAGCAGCGCGGCTGGCGCGAAACCTGCGTCCTTTACGACCAGACCCACCATATGGTGAATCTTTTCGTGACGGGGCCGGATGCCCTGAAACTGTTCTCCGATCTTGGCACCAATTCATTCAAGAATTTCTCGGTCAACAAGGCCAAGCAATTCGCGCCGTGCAGCTACGACGGCCATGTGATCGGCGATGGAATTCTTTTTTATCTGGCGGAGAACGACTTTGTATTCGTCGGGCGCAATCCGGCGGCCAATTGGATTCAATTCCACGCGCAGACCGGCGGATACAACGTCAAGACCGAATACGACGACCGATCGCCGTCACGCCCGATGGGCAAGCCGGTGTTCCGCAAGTTTTACCGCTACCAGATCCAAGGGCCGAACGCCGAACAGGTCATCAAAAAGCTGAACGGCGGCTCGTTCGCCGATATCAAGTTCTTCAATATGGATTACATCGCCATTGCGGGACGCAAGGTTCGCGCCCTGCGTCATGGCATGGCTGGCGCCCCCGGCCTGGAAGTTTGGGGCCCCTATGCGGAAGGCGAGGAAATTCGCGCCGCCATCATCGAAGCGGGCAAGGATTTCGGCCTCGTTCAGGTCGGCGCCCGCGCCTATGCGACCAACACGCTCGAGTCGGGCTGGATCCCCTCGCCGGTGCCGGCGGTCTATACCGGCGACAAGATGAAGGCCTATCGCGAGTGGCTGCCGGGGACCAGCTATGAAGCCAATGCCGGGCTCGGCGGCAGCTTCGTTTCGAAGAATATCGAGGATTATTACACCTCGCCGCACGAGCTGGGCTACGCCGCATTCACGAAGTTCGACCACGACTTCATCGGCAAGGAAGCCCTGCAGAAGATGGAAGGCAAGGTGCACCGCAAGAAGGTGACATTTGCCTGGAACGACCAGGATGTCGTCAAGGTCCTGCAGTCAATGTTCGCGCCCCCGGGCGAGAACTACAAGTTCATCGATTTGCCGCTGTCAAACTACGCATCGAGTTCGTTCGATTCCGTCATGAGCGGTGGAAAAATTGTCGGCGCCTCGATGTTCAGCGGTTACACCTACAACGAGCGCAAGATGCTGTCGCTCGGTTTTGTCGAGGAACAATATGCCAAGCCCGGCACCGAACTCACTTTGGTCTGGGGCGAGGAAAACGGCGGCACGAAAAAGACCACGGTCGAGCGTCACAAGCAGATGGAAATGCGAGTAACGGTCGGGCCGACGCCTTATGCCGCGCCGGCGCGCGAGAGTTATCATCAGGGCTGGCGTACCGCTTCCGGCAGCCGATAATAAGCCATCGCGCGCGGGCGGCGGGGTTGCGTGACTATGCCCGCGGGGCCGCTGCTTGCGGCGTGGCGCTTCTAGAGCCGTATCGTCTTGAATAGAATCAGAGGCAGGCCCTAACATTTTGCTTGAGCATGATCTTTTCCGACCTACCTTCGCCCGCCGAAGCGGGCTTCGCGTAGGCGGGAAACCGGTTCCCACTTTTCGGGATCATGCTCTAACGAGCGCCGCGTCGCGCGCGTAACGGGCCGTTTCGACGACTCCACCGAACGAGAAATAATGCGCTTGGACATCGCCGATATTGTCCAGCTCCGCGCTCAGCACGTCGATGATGCGGTCCGGTCCGACGTTTCCAATGAGCCCGCTGCCTGCACCCGACGCCAGGCCGCGCAATGAAGCATTCACGCCGCACCGCTTGGCGTATCGCAGCAGTGCGGTGAAGCTGGTCGGGCCGGCCATGCCGACCTTGACCGGAACGGTAATTCCGCACGCCCGCAGGCGCTTGAGCCAGGCGACGATCCGCTCGGGCGCGAACGAGAACTGGCTGACAATGTGGACGCGTAAGCGCTGCGCGGCGGCAGCGGCAATCTTTTCGTCGAGTGAGGCTTCGAGTCGGCCAGCCGGGATACGGCTATGCCCCTCCGGATAGGCGCCGATCCCGATTTCCTCGATGCCTGCCTCGACCAAGCGGCCTTTCTGGATCACCGCCAGCGCATCGACGAACGGACCCGATGTATCGACGTCGCCGCCGATTACCAAGAGCCGGCGCACATCGGCCTCGGCGCGCAGGCCGGCGAGCAAGTCCTGCAAGTCGGCGGCGGCGCGAATACGCCGCGCGGCGATATGGATGATGGGCTCCAAACCCGACTTTCGCAGCAACGCCGCCGCGGCGATCAGCTCGTGCGGTCCGACCGTCGGCACCGCCGAGAAATAGACCGGCGTTCCGCCCGGCAGCAGCTCCGCCAGCGCGGCGATTTCACCGGCATTCGGCCGGGTCGCCTCAATCGAATACATGCGCGCGAAATTGTTCGGCATGCGGGCTAGTCGCGCCGGTGCGAGATCACGAAGGACTCGTCGTAGAACCACAAGCCGCCCTGGCTTTGCAGCACCTCGCGTGTCGCCTCGATATAACGGCGGTCGCTGTGCACGTCCGACAGGCGATCGTCCTCGATCTGCGCCACATAGATCGCCGCGTTCCAAGCCGCGAGCAGCGTTGAGGTGCCGATCGAGGCCGAGATTTCCGTCGGCAGCGTATGCATCTCGTAGCGGAACAGCGAACGCTGGTCGGAATAGGTGTTGAAGTTGAGATCACGTCCGGCGGTGCCCAGCTCGTGCTTGACGGCTTTGAGCAGGTCGTGACGATTGTGCGCGAAGGGTTGATCGTTCGGCCAGACCTTGTGGACGATCTCCATGCCGGGATCGTGCCCGTAGGAATGAATCGCGATCATGCGCCCGCCCGGTCCGAGCGCGCGGGCGAGCGGCGCCAGCACGCGCTTGGCTTTGAACTCCAGCGAGGCGCGCGCACGATAGGGCTGCGAGGCGATCACCAGATCGTAGTCGGCGACGGTGCCGCCGGGTTTCGGCAAGATCTGGTCGAGGAGGAAGCGGTGGTCGTTGCGATAGATCACCAGGATGACCGGGCGCTCATAGACCGGGTTGCCGCTCTTGGGCGAAACGCCGGCCTTCCAGTTCTCGGCCAGGAACGGCTCGAGGGCGGTGATCTGCTGCTCGAAACTGTGGGCGGTATTGCCGTCCATCGCCAGCTCTTTCCACACCAGGCTGGTGGCGGCGCTGAGCGATTTCACCGCCAGCCAGGGCGCCTCGGCATAGGCGAGATTGGTGAGCACCAGCACGGTCGAAGGATGCTCGACGAAGCGGTCCGCCATCTTGTGCAGCGTGAGGCGGATGTCTTCCAGGCTGATTTCCTTGCCGACGATATAGAACGGCATGGTGGGAAAGCGGTCGTGCATCGTGCGCATAACGCGCGCCAGCACGGTGCCGTCGCCGAGGCCGGCGTCGAACACGCGCACCGCCGGCGGACGCGGATGGATATTGGCAAGCTCCATGCCGACGCGCTGCGCGATTTCCCATTTCTCGCTGCAGGTATTCACGAACAGCAGATATTTCTGCCGGTTATCGAAGAAGCGGAAATTGCGCTGCGGATCGTCGCTCGCCTGGCCCGAGGCCACCGGCGGCGCCGGCGGCGTCAACACCGGCAACACCGGCGGCGGCGTCTCGAACATCACCCGCCGCCGCGCCGGCGCAGCATCGGCGTTGCGCGCCATGAAGGCGCGGATGCGCTCCAGCGTGTCGGTGGTGATGCGGCCGCCATTGCGCAAGCGGCTGGCAAGCTTGCCGTCGTTGACCGCGCGGCGGCCGAAAGTGGATTCGGCCAGGCCGCGGGCGCGGCAGAATTCACCGATCTCCTGAAGGATGATCTCGTTCATGTGAGCGTCTCCTTGCGGCCGTTTCCCCTGCCGGCTCTGACGGCCGTTGCAGATGCAAAGCCAACCAAACTCCACCCGCCTCCGTCAACCATAAAAACGGTTGTGGGGAAGCTGGGCGGAATGGGTGGGCAGTATTTACACGGTAGAATGGCTATAATGGCTCGTATTTTGGATTAGGTCGGATCGCGCCGCGAGCAGAAGACCAAAGATTGCGGGACAAGGCCCACTAATTTGACATATTTATGGGCCGATTGGGCAGCCGCGGCCCTCCGGTAACCAATTCAAATGTCGAAGAAAACCGTCTCGTTATCGCCCTGAACGCGGATGTCGAAGCGGTAGACCGTCCGGTCGCCTTGGGCCTGCTTGTGGGCAATGAGCGTGCCGCGGCGGTCGGCCGGCACCAGCGTCAGGATGGGATCGGCATCGTTGGCCGCCTCGCCGGCGAAGTAGAGCCTTGTGTAAACCTGCCGCAGCATGCCGCGCGAGAAGATGCAGAACACGATATGCGGCGCCTGTGGTTTGCCATCCGGCCCCGGCACCGTGCCCGGCTTGACGGTGTCGAAGCTGAAGACCCCGGCCTTGTCGGTGGCGGAGCGGCCGAAGCCGGTGAATTTCGCGTTCGGACGCGGCGTCTCGCCGCGCGCATGGGCGTAGCGGCCTTGGGCATCGGCTTGCCAGATCTCGATCATGGCGTCGTTGATCGGCTTGCCGTCGCCGTCCAGCACGCTGCCTTCGATGCGGATTTTCGTGCCGGTCGCGTCCGGCGTGATCAGGTTGGCGCCGACGGTTTCCTTCCAGCTATAGCTGCCATTGGGGTCCCACTGGCAGCGCCCATTGGGCGCGAGGCCATAGGCGAAAAACGGACCGACAGTTTGTGAGGGTGTGATTTCGGACATTAGTGCTTTTCCGTATGCGTTGGGGTCTGTTCGCGTCCGCGCAGCACGATGTCCCAGCGGAAACACAGCGCCCAGTCGGGGATGGTGTTTTCCAGATCGAAGCTCGACACCATGCGCAAGCGCGCCTTCTCGTCGGTCACCGAATTAAAGATGGGATCGTAGGGAAACAGATAGTCGCCGGGAAAATACATCTGTGTCACCAGCCGGGTCACGAACGACTGGCCGAATACCGAGAAGTGGATGTGGTTGGGCCGCCAGGCATTGGGATGATTGCCCCATGGATAGGCGCCGGGTTTCACCGTGATGAATTTATAATAGCCCTTCTTGTCGGTGACGGTGCGGCCGGCGCCGGTGAAATTCGGATCGAGCGGGGCCGGATGCTGGTCGACATTGTGCACATAGCGGCCGCAGGCATTGGCCTGCCAGATTTCCACCAGCGTCTCCGGCACAGGCCGCTTGTCCTCGTCGAGTACGCGGCCATGCACGATGATGCGCTCGCCCAGCGGCTCACCCTTGTGCTGCTTGGTGAGATCATTGTCGCCCTCCTGCACCGCGTCGTGGCCGAAGGCCGGTCCGGTGAGCTCGGACAGAGTATGCGGCACGATGATCAGCGGCTTCGACGGCGAGCGTTTCACCGTGCTGCGGTATTCGGGCGACAGGTGCTTGGGATAAGCACTCAAGCTTTCCCTGGGGTAGACCATCGTCATTGTTGTCGTCCTTGCTACTTATATGTCCTTGCGCATGATCTTTTCCGAAAACCGGTTCCCACTTTTCGGGATCATGCGCTAATTCTTTCTATGGCGAGCGACACGCCTTGTCCGACACCGACGCACATGGTGGCGAGCGCGCGCTTGCCGCCATTTTCTTCCAGGCCATGGGCCGCCGTCAGCACCAGCCGTGCGCCCGACATGCCGAGCGGATGGCCAAGTGCGATGGCGCCGCCATGCGGATTGACCTGTTCCGCATCGTCGGCCAAGCCCAACTGCCGCAGGCAGGCTAGCGACTGCGAGGCGAAGGCTTCGTTGATCTCGATCAAATCGTAGTCGCCAATTTTGTGCCCAAGCCGCGCCATCAGCTTGCGGGTCGACGGAACCGGGCCGATGCCCATGATGCGCGGCGGCACCGCCGCCGAGGCCATGCCGAGAATGCGCGCGCGCGGCGTCAGCCCATGCGCGTTGACGGCGGCTTCCGACGCAATCATGACGGCGGCGGCGCCGTCGTTGACGCCGCTGGCGTTGCCGGCGGTGACGGTGCCGGGGTTGCGCACGAACGGCTTGAGCTTGGCGAGCTGTTCGAGTGTCGTTTCCGGCCGCGGGTGCTCGTCCTTATCGACCTTGACCGTCTCGCCCTTGCGGCCGGCGATCTCGACCGGCACGATTTCCTGGGCGAAATAGCCCGACGCCATCGCCTTGCCGGCGCGCTGCTGCGAACGCAGCGCAAACGCGTCCTGGTCGGCGCGGCCGATCTGGAATTTCTCCGCCACGTTTTCGCCGGTTTCCGGCATGGAATCGACGCCGTATTGCTGCTTCATCAGCGGATTGATGAAGCGCCAGCCGATGGTGGTGTCGAAGATCTCGACCGTGCGAGAAAACGCCTCCTGCGCCTTGCCCTGCACGAACGGCGCACGCGTCATCGATTCGACGCCGCCGGCAATGGCGAAGTCCATCTCGCCGGCGCGAATGGCACGCGCGGCGGTGCCGACCGCCTCCATGCCGGAGGCGCACAGCCGGTTCAACGTAATGCCCGGCACGCTGCCCGGTACGCCCGCCAGCAACAGCGCCATGCGCGCCACGTTGCGATTGTCCTCGCCGGCCTGGTTGGCGCAGCCATAGAAGACGTCGTCGAGCTTTTCCCAATCGATCTTGGGATGGCGCGCCAGCAGCGCCCTTATCGGCACGGCGGCGAGATCATCGGTGCGCACCTTGGCGAGCGCGCCGCCATAGCGTCCGATCGGCGTGCGCACGGCGTCGCAGAGGAAGACTTCACGTGTGGCCATCATGCCGCCTCGGAATGCGCGCGGTTGGTACGGGCGTGGAGGTCGCGCAGCACCTCAAGCTCGCGGGCCGTCGGCGGCGGCGTTTCCGCCACTTGGGCTGCAAACCGCACAGGCCAGCCGGTGTTTTCCTGGATCTGGGCGCGGGTGACGCCGGCGTGGATGGAGACCACGATCATTTCCTTGCTCTCCGGGTCGGGCGCAAACAGCGCCAAATCGGTGATCAGTTTGGTCGGACCCTTAGTCTTGACGCCGAGCCGGGCGCGGCTATCGCCGCCCGCGACATGCCCGATGGACGTAACGAAATCGAGCTTGTCGACGAAGCTGCGCTTGCCCTGCGCCATGATGATGAAAATCTCGCCGCAGGAGGTGGCGATCTCCGGCGCGCCGCCGGCGCCGGGCAGCCGCACCTTTGGCTTGTCATAGGGGCCGACCACCGTGGTGTTGAGATTGGCGTATTTGTCGATCTGCGCCCCGCCCAGGAATCCGACCTTGATCCGCCCGCCTTGCAGCCAGTAGCGGAACATTTCAGGCACCGACACCGTGGTGAGCGCCGTCTCGCACAGTTCGCCGTCGCCGATCGACAGTGGCAGCACGTTCGGTTTGGTGGCGAGCGTGCCGGACTCGTAGATCAGCGTGATGCCGGGCGCATGCGTGAGCCGCGCCAGATTGGCCGCCGCCGACGGCATGCCGATGCCGACAAAGCAGACGTCGTCGTTTTTCAGCGCGCGCGCCGCCGCGATAGTCATCATCTCGTTCGGTTTATAATTCGTCATGATCGCGCCGCCTCATCAAAGCTGACCCCCTCCACACTCCTCCCCCTTTCAGGGGGAGGAAGGTCGTGCAGCGAGTCCGCCCTCCCCCTAAAAGGGGGAGGGTTGGGGTGGGGGTCAAATTGCTGTCGCACTGCAATCACTCCGCCGCCGCGCGGGCTTTGCGCGCGTACTGGGCAAAGGCCTCGGGGCCTTTCGCCAAGACGTTCTCTGTCATCCAGGCCAGAAACGTGTCGCGCTCGCGCGCGATCTCGTCCCATTGCTTGTAATAGGCGTTATTGCGCGGGTAATAGCCCTGCGCGTAGGACGGAAACGCACCGCCGGGAACTTCGACCACGTGGCCGACCGTCCAATGCGGCAGGATCACCGCATTGGGACTGCGCTCGCCGAAATCGTCGACGATCTCCTCCACCGTCACAACCGAACGCTTCGACGCCAGCATGGCTTCCTTCTGCACGCCGAGCACGCCCTCGATCATCACATTGCCGGCCTTGTCGGCGCGTTGGGCATGGATCACCGCCACGTCGGGCCGGTGCGAAGGGATCGCCGCCAGTTCCTCGCCGGTGAAGGGGCAGGTCACGCGCTTGATCTTGGCATTCACCTTCGGCATGTCGCCGCCGATATAGCCGCGGAAGATGGCGCAGGGCAGCCCGGCTGCGCCGGCTTCATAAGCATTGGCCATGGCGGCGTGCGAATGCTCTTCCAGCGCCAGATTATGCGGCCAGCCGTTCTCGACCGCGTCCCTGAAGCGATGCAGCGAGCCAACGCCCGGATTGCCGCCCCATGAAAAAATCAGCCTGTCCACGCAGCCCATGCCGATGAACTGATCGTAGATCAGGTCCGGCGTCATCCGGATCAGGGTCAAATGTTTGCGGCCCTGGCGGATGATTTCGTGGCCGGCGGCATGCGGAATAAGGTGGGTGAAGCCCTCCATTGCCACGGTGTCGCCGTCACGAACGGCCGATTCGATGGCTTCGGCGAGAGACGAAATACGCGCCATAACTGACTGCTTCCCGGTTGCGGGTCCGTATTTACGGCCCGGCAAGGACAGGGTCAAATGGGCCCGTCCAAGGCCCATGCAAGGTTTCGCCATGCTTTCTGCCCAACCGATCTTCACCATCCATGCCGAGCTGGAAGGCATCATGAATCTGGGCCGCACGCCCTATGGCGAGCGGCGCATCATCGGCATTCTCGGCGGCACGGTGCGCGGCACCAAACTCAACGGCCGCATCCTGCCCGGCGGCGCCGATTGGCAGATCGTGCGTAGCGACGGCGCCGCCGATATAAAGGCGCGCTATACCATCGAGACCGACAGCGGCGGGCGCATCCTGGTATCGAGCGAGGGCCTGCGGCATGGTCCGCCCGCGGTCATGGAGCGGCTGGCGCGGGGCGACAATGTCGATCCCACTCTCTATTATTTCCGCACGGTAATGCGGTTCGAAACCGCCGACCCGGCGGCCTCCTGGCTCAATCGCATTCTTGCGCTGGCGCGCGGGCAACGCGAGGCCAATGCGGTGCGGTTGGATGTGTATGAGGTGGAGTGAATTTATCGTCATGGCCGGGCTTGTCCCGGCCATCCACGTCTTTCATTGTTAAGCCTACGCAAGACGTGGATGCCCGGCACAAGGCCGGGCATGACAGCGGAGAGAGTTGCGAGTGCCGGAAAACAAAAACGACCCCTTGAATATCAAACTCCCCGCCTCACTCGCCGCCTCGCGGCAGGGTAGCGTCGCCATCTTGCGGCTCAGCCGACCGCAGAAGCGCAACGCGCTCAACGACGAAATTGTCGCCGGTATCGAGACCTTCTTCACCGAATTACCGGACGGCATCGGCGCCGTGCTGCTGCATGGCGAAGGCGAGCATTTTTCCGCCGGCCTCGACCTGGGCGAGCTCGAGGAACTCGACATCAAGCAGGGCATCGCCCACTCCAAGTTCTGGCATCGCGTCTTCGACAAGATCCAGTTTGGCAAGGTGCCCGTTGTCGCCGTGCTGCATGGCGCGGTGGTCGGCGGCGGGCTTGAACTCGCCGCCAGCACGCATGTGCGCGTGGCCGAGCGCTCGGCCTATTACGCGCTGCCCGAGGGCAGCCGCGGCATCTATGTCGGCGGCGGCGGCTCGGTGCGGCTGCCACGGCTGATCGGAACCGCGCGCATGATGGACATGATGCTGACCGGCCGCACTTATTCCGCCGAGGAAGGCGAGACCATGGGGCTCTCCACTTATCTCGTCGAACCGGAAGCCGGCCTCGCCAAGGGTCTCGAAATCGCCAATCGCATCGCCGGCAATACGGCGCTGACCAATTACGCGGTTATGCACGTGCTGCCGCGCATCGCCGAAATGGACCCGGCCAGCGGCTATGCGGTAGAGGCGCTGATGGCCTCGATCGCGCAGGCCGACGGCGAGGCCAAGGCCCGGCTCAAGGATTTCCTAGAGAAACGCGGGCCCAAGGTGACGCGGAGCTGACGATGCGGCTCACGAGTCGTCATTCCGGGGCGCGGCTGAAGGCCGCGAACCCGGAATCCATAACCCCAGCGCTGCGGAGTATGGATTCCGGGTCCGCTGCTCCGCGGCGTCCCGGAATGACATAAGGTGTCTTGAGGCCCACAGCGGTTGCGCGGTATTGTTGACCAGGACAACAAATTTACCGATAGGGACGAAATGCCGAGTTCGACCCGCAAGGCTCAATCCGCAACGGCGCCGCTGCGCCCGGTCCGGCTGGGCGCGTTCGATGCCGTGCTCGATCGCCGCGCCGACGGTACCATGCTGCTGCGCACCGCGCAGACGCTGGGGCCGTATCACAATAATCTGAGCGAGCCGCTGGAATATTGGGCCAAGGCCGCGCCCGACCGGATATTCCTGGCGCAGCGCGACGCCGAAGGTGGCTGGCGCACGCTCAGTTATGCGCAAGTGCTGAGCCAGGTGAAGCGCATCGGCGCGGCCTTGCTGCGCCGCGGCCTGTCGGCCGAGCGGCCGGTCGCCATCATCTCCGGCAACGGCATCGATCATGCGCTGCTCGGGATGGCGGCGATGTATGTCGGCGTTCCCTATGCGCCGATCTCGGCCGCCTATTCGCTGATGTCGACCGACTTCGGCAAATTGCGCGCGATCATCAACCTGCTGACGCCCGGCCTGGTGTTCGCCGTTGACGGCGGACCGTTCGCGCGCGCGATTGCGGCGGCGGTGCCGGAAGATGTCGAACTGGTGGTAACGCAAAACCCGCCGCCCGATCGCAAGGCGACACGCTTCGCCGAACTTCTCGGCGCCGAGGACACGGCCGGCGTCGCCGCCGCGCAGACACAAGTCACGCCCGACACAATCGCCAAATTCCTGTTCACTTCCGGCTCCACCGGAAACCCCAAGGCCGTGGTCAACACCCACCTGATGCTGTGCTCGAACCAGGCGATGATCGCCGCCGGTTTCTGCTTTGTCGCCGACGAGCCACCGGTGGTGGTGGACTGGCTGCCCTGGAGCCACACGTTCGGCGGCAATCACAACTTCAACATGGTGCTGGTGAACGGCGGGTCGCTCTATATCGACGACGGCAATCCGACGCCGCCAGGCGTGCCGAAGACCGCGCGCAATCTGCGTGAGATCGCGCCCACCGCCTATTTCAATGTGCCAAAGGGCTACGAGGCGCTGGTGCCGCATTTTCGCGCCGACGAGACACTGCGCAAGAATTTCTTCAGCCGGCTGAAGGTGCTGTTCTATGCCGGCGCGGGCTTAAACCAGACCACCTGGGACGCCCTCACCCAGCTTGCGATCGAAACCACCGGCGAGCGTATAATTTTCCTGTCCTCGCTCGGCTCGACCGAGACTTCGCCGCTGGCGCTGGCCTGTTCATGGGATTTTGACCGGCCGGGCAATATCGGGCTGCCGGCGCCGGGCGTCGAACTCAAGCTGGTGCCGAGCGACGGCAAGCTGGAAGCGCGCTTACGCGGCTCGCTCATCACGCCCGGTTATTGGCGGCAGGACGATCTGACGGCCGCGGCGTTCGACGATGAAGGCTTCTACAAGATCGGCGACGCGCTGAAATTCGCCGACCCCGACCAGCCCGGCAAGGGACTTCTGTTCGACGGCCGCATCGCCGAGGACTACAAGCTTTCCACCGGCACCTGGGTGAGCGTCGGCCCGTTGCGCGCGAACTTCATCGATCATTTTGCGCCCTATGTGCGCGACGTAGTGTTTGCCGGCCCCGACCGCGACGACATCGTGGCGCTGGTGTTTCCCGACATCGAGGCCTGCCGCAGGCTGGCCGGTCTTGCGCCTGAGGCCAGCACCGCCACCGTGCTTGCCGGCGCCGCCGTGCGCGCTAAATTCGCCGAACTGCTCAATACAATGGCAGCGACAAGCCGCGGCTCATCGACGCGTGTCGCGCGCGCCATTCTGATGGCGGAGCTGCCGTCCATGGACAAAGGCGAGATGACCGACAAAGGCTCGATCAACCAGCGCGCGGTGTTGACCAACCGCGCCGCGCTGGTGGAGGAGCTTTACGCCACGCCGCCGTCTTCGGCGGCGATCGCAAGCGTGGAAAAACAAGGATAGCGCATGGAAATCAAGGGACAGGCAGCCATCGTTACCGGCGGCGCATCGGGCTTGGGAGCCGCCTGCGCGCGAGCGCTGGCGGCGGCCGGCGCCAAGGTGGCGATCTTAGATGTCAACGCCAAGGCCGCGGCGGAAGTGGCCATCGAGGTCAATGGCATCGCGGTCACCTGCGACGTCGCCGACGGCGCCAGCGCCGAAGCCGCGGTCGCCAAGGCGGCCGCCGATCACGGCGCCGCGCGCGTCCTGATCAATTGCGCCGGTATCGGCCCTGCCAAGCGCATCGTCGGCCGCGACGGGCCGATGCCGCTCGCCGATTTCGAGCGCGTCATCCGCATCAATCTGATCGGCAGTTTCAACATGATGCGGCTCGCCGCCGCCGGCATGCAGAAGCTGGAAGCCCTGGCCGACGGCGAGCGCGGCGTGATTGTCTCGACCGCCTCGGTTGCCGCCTTCGAAGGCCAGATCGGGCAAGCCGCCTACGCCTCCTCCAAGGGCGGCGTCGCCGCGCTCACGCTGCCGGCGGCGCGCGAATTCGCCCAGTTTGGCGTTCGCGTTCTCGCCATCGCGCCGGGCATTTTCGGCACGCCAATGCTGCAAGCATTGCCGCAAGAAGCGCAGGATTCGCTTGGCGCCTCGGTGCCGTTTCCCAAGCGGCTGGGAAGCCCGAGCGAATTCGCCGAATTAGCGATGCACTGCATCCGCAACGGCTATCTCAACGGCGAGGTGATCCGCCTCGATGGCGCGCTGCGCATGGCGCCGCGCTAGTTGATGAGGCCGGCAGCGTGACCACCTTCACCAACACGCGCAACGTGCGCATCGAGTGGGGCGACTGCGACCCGGCCGGCATCATTTTCTATCCGCGCTATTTCGAGATATTCGACGCGTCGACCTCGGCGATGTTCGAGCGCGCGCTTGGGTTGACCAAGCTGCAATTGCTCAAGGCCTTCGACTTCGCCGGCTATCCGCTGGCGCGCACGCGCGCGAGCTTCCTGCGGCCCACGCGTTTCGGCGACGACGTCAGGGTGGAGACGAAAATCAGCTTCGGGCGTTCGAGCTTCGAGATTAAGCACCGCTTGAGCCTCAAGGGCGAGACGTGCGTGGACTGCTCGGAGACGCGGGTGTGGGTGGTGCGCGATGCAGACGGCAGCCTGAAGGCGCATCCGGTCCCGGAAGAAGTGCTGGCGAAGTTTCGCCGGTAAGGAATGCCACCGTCGCCGCCAAGACCGCGACGGCACCGAAACGTCACTCGATCTCCGCCGCGATCTTCTTCAATATCTCGATGAACCGTTTGCGGTCGCGCCCGCCGATGAGGCGATCGAGGTTGCGTTCGTGCCGGAGCGCGCAGCGCGTCAGCAAGCCGAGCGTTTTCTTGCCGGCCGGCGTCAGGTTCAGGCAATAGGTGCGGCGGTCGCCGCGCATGCGTTTGCGCGCCACCAGACCGCGCCGCACAAGGCTTTCGACCACCGGCGTGAGGCTGGACTTGTCGCGGCCGGCGGCCAGGCTGAGATCGGTCTGGCTGATGCCGGGATTGCGGGCGATCAGGGTCAAAGTGGCGAAGCGGCCGGGGCTTTCGCCGATATCCTGCGAACGGCGCGAAAACGCCTGGAAGGCCGATTCCTGCGCCATGCGCAGATTGAACCCGACCCAGGTGGCGAGCGGCCCGAATTTGATCGATTCGGCGGTCGTTTCGCCGTTCCTGCCACGCCGGCTTCGGCCGCTTCCATTCCGCATGCTCGCGCTCCCGGTCGGAAATATAGTTTGAATTCAAACGATATACTTTACAACGCCGCGCACATACGGCTGAATAATGCGAACACGCTAGAAAAAACGGCTGCAAGCGCAGACCGCGTCAAGAGCAAACAAGCTCAATCGAGGGAGGATACGATGAAAGCCAGCCACACCGGCCGCCTATGCGCTGCCGCGCTCGCCACCGTTCTGATCGGCGGCGCCGGCGCCGCGTCCGCGCAGGAAAAGACATTCGAGCTCAAGCTGTCGCACTGGGTGCCGGCGTCGCATCCGTTGCAGAAGGCATTGGAGGACTGGGGCGCCGCGGTCGAGAAGGCCTCAGGCGGCACGCTGCATTACAAGGTCTATCCGGGCCAGCAGCTCGGCAAGGCGTTCGACCATTACGACATGGCGCGCGACGGCATCGCCGACCTCACTTACATCAATCCCGGTTATCAGCCCGGCCGCTTCCCGGTCATCGCCGCCGGCGAGTTGCCGTTCCTTATTTCCAGCACCGAGGGCGGCTCCAAGGCGCTCGACGAGTGGTATCGCAAATATGCCGCGAAGGAGATGAAGGACGTCAAGTTCTGCCTCGCCTTCATCCATGCGCCGTCGTCGTTCCATTCACGCACCAAGAAGATCGTGGTGCCCGCCGACATCAAGGGCATGAAGATCCGCCCGGCCGACGCCACCATTGCCAGCTTCATGACGCTGCTCGGCGGCACCAACGTGCAGGCCGCGGCGCCGGAAGTGCGTGACGTAATCGAAAAAGGCGTCGCCGACGCCGTCACCTTCCCATGGGGCTCGCTGGTGCTGTTCGGCATCGACAAGGTCACCAAATATCACATGGACGCGCCGCTTTACGTGACGACCTTCGCCTTCGTGTTCAACAAGGACAAATACAATCAGATGTCCGCCAAGCAGAAGAAGGCGATCGACGACAACTGCAACAGCGAAGCGGCCGGCCGTGTCGGCGGCCCCTGGGGCAAGTTCGAGGATGCCGGCGTCGGCAAGGTCAAGGCCGAGCCCGGCCAAGAGGTCTACACCATCACCCCGGCGCAGACCGCGGAGTGGAAAAAGGCAGCCGAACCGCTGGAACAGAAATGGGCCGACGGCGTCAAGAAAGCCGGCGTCGATCCGGTGGCGGCGATGAAGGAACTGCGCGCCGATCTCGCCAAGCATAACGCCCTGGCGAAGTGATGGCCGGCGACGTCGATCACCGCGGTCCGGTCGACCGCTTCATCGACGGCATTGAAATGACGGCGGCGAGTTTTCTCGCCGCCGTCACCCTGATCACATTCGTGTCGGTTTTCCTGCGCTACATCTTCATCTGGTCGATCCCCGACAGCTACGACATCAGCAGCCTGTTGCTCGGCATCCTGATCTTCTGGGGCATCGCCAGCGCCAGCTATCGCGGCGAGCATATCACCGTCGATCTGCTGCACGGTTTCGTGGCGCCCGCGGTCAGGCGCGCGATCGCCACCTTTGCCGATATCGTCACGCTGATTTGCCTGATCATCTTCACCTGGATGGTGGCGATCAAGGTGATCAACACGCGGGCCGACAATCTGGCAACCTTCGACCTGCGCCAGCCGGTGTGGATCTATTACTTCGTCGCCTGGATCGGGCTCGCCGCCGCCATCGTGCTGATGGTGGTGCGGACCCTGCGCACGACCTTCCGGCGCACGCCGGTCGATGAGCCGCATATTCCGACAATCGAATAGTTCTGCGAATAAATCGGCGAATAGGACCGCATAATGAGCAGCGATATGGTGGCGGTGGCCGGCTTCATCACGCTGTTCGTGCTGATGCTGCTGCGCGTGCCGGTCGGCATCGCCATGGGCCTGGTCGGCGTCGGCGGCTTTGGCTATTTGAATGGCGACTATTGGCCGGCGCTCAAGCTGTTGGCGCAGTCACCCATGCGCACGGCGACCTCGGCCGAATTTGCCGTCATTCCGTTATTCCTGCTGATGGGGGCCTTCGCCTCGGCATCGGGCATGAGCCGCGAGCTGTTCCGCGCCGCCAATAGTTTCCTCGGCCATTTCCGCGGCGGGCTCGGCATCGCCACCATCGCCGCCTGCGGCGCCTTCGCGGCGATCTGCGGCTCCTCGGTCGCCACCGCCGCCACCTTTTCCAAGGTCGCCTATCCGGAAATGCGCAATCACGGCTATCCGCAAAGCTTCGCCACCGGCGTCATCGCCGCCGGCGGCTCGCTCGGCATCATGATCCCACCGTCGACGGTGCTCGCGGTCTACGGGCTGATCACCGAACAGGACATCGGCAAGCTGTTCATCGCCGGAGTCGTGCCCGGACTGGTGGCGGTGTCGATGTACATTATCACCGTCAACATCATCAGCTTAGTGCGGCCGAATTTTCTGCCATCCGGCGAGCGCGCCGGCTGGAGCGAACGTATCAGCTCGCTGCGCGATATCTGGGCGGTGGTGCTGCTTTTCTTCTTTGTGATCGGCGGCATCTATGCCGGCGTGTTCACGGCTACCGAGGCGGCCGGCTGCGGCGCCGGTGGCGCCTTCATCATCGCGGTGGCGCGGCGGCGACTGTCGCGCGCCGACTTCTGGAAAAGCTGCGTGGAGACGGTGCGCACTACCGCCGCCGTGTTCACCATCCTGATTGGCGCGCTCATTTTCGGCTATTTCCTCACCATCACTCAGACGCCGCAGAAGGTGACGCTGTTCCTCACCGGTCTGGGGCTCGGTCCCTACGAGGTACTGGTCCTGATCATGCTGATGTATCTGGTGCTCGGTTGCATCATGGATGCGATGGCCATGATCATCTTGACCGTGCCGATCGTGTTCCCGGTGATCAAGGCGCTCGGTTTCGACCCGATCTGGTTCGGCGTGATCATCGTGATGACCGTGGAACTCGGCCTTATTCATCCGCCGGTCGGCATGAACGTGTTCGTGATCAAGAGCGTGGTGAAAGACGTCAAACTTTCCACGATTTTCTATGGTGTTTTGCCATTCGTCGTTACCGATATTCTGCGGCTGGCCATCCTGATCGCCTTCCCGATCCTGGCATTGTGGCTGCCCTCGCATATGTAAACCAAATCTGGTAAGATGGTTGGGACCCCAACCATCGGCCGGGAGGCCATCGATGGAACGCTCATTCAAGACGGAAGTGCAGGCACTCAAGCTCGGCGACGGCGATACCTTCCACGGCGAAGGCATTCTGGCCGTCACCAAGGCGCTGCTGCAGTCGGGCGTGTCCTATGTCGGCGGCTACCAGGGCGCCCCGGTGTCCCACCTGCTCGACGTGCTGGTGGACGCCGAGGACATCATGGCCGAGCTCGGCGTGCATCTGGAAACCTGCGCCAACGAGGCCTCCGCCGCCGCCATGCTGGGCGCCTCGATCAATTATCCGATGCGCGGCGCGGTGACCTGGAAATCCATCGTCGGCACCAATGTGGCGGCCGATGCGCTATCCAACTTGTCGTCGCCCGGCGTGATCGGCGGCGCCATGATCATCCTGGGCGAGGATTATGGCGAAGGCGCCAGCGTGATCCAAGAGCGCTCCTATGCCTTTGCGCTCAAATCCTCGATGTGGCTGCTCGACCCGCGCCCCGATCTGCCCTCGATCGTGCGCATCGTGGAAAAGGGCTTCGAACTGTCGGAAGCCAGTCACGCCCCGGTGATGCTGGAATTGCGCATCCGCGCCTGCCACGCCACCGGCGAATTCGCCGCCAAGAACAATCGCAAGGGCACGGTCTCCGGCCTCGACAAGCTCGCGGGCCCGCCGCGTTTCAACTACGCGCGGCTGTCGCACCCGCCGGTGATCTTCACCCAGGAGAAATTGAAGATCGAGGAGCGCCTGCCTGCGGCGCGCGCCTTCATCCGCGAACACAAGCTCAATGAGATTATCCCCGGTGACCTCGATGAGGCCGGCATTATCGTGATGGGCGGACTGACCAATTCCGTGCTGCGCGCGCTGGAGCGCATGGGGCTCGCCGACGTGTTCGGCGTCTCGCGAATCCCGATTCTGGTGCTCAACGTGGTCTATCCGCTGGTGCCGGAGGAGATCCGCGAATTCTGCGCCGGCAAGCGTGGCGTTTTGGTCGTCGAGGAAGGCCATCCCGACTACATCGAGCAGGCGGTCAACGTCGAACTGCGCCGCGCCGACATCCAGACCCGTATATTCGGCAAGGGTGCGCTGCCGCAGGCTGGCGAATACGCCTCCGACGTGTTGCTGGAGGGTTTGGCCGCCTTCCTGCAAGCCGCCCGGCCTGCCGGCATCGACGCCGATGCCGTGGCGGAAAAAGCCCGCGCCCTGTTCGCACACAAGCCGAAAGCCGCCGCCGCGCTCGGCCCGCTGCCTCCGCGCCCGCCGGCCTTTTGCACCGGCTGCCCGGAGCGCCCGGTGTTCGCCGCCATCAAGCTGATGCAGCGCGAGCTGGGGCCGACCCACATCAGCACCGACATCGGCTGTCATTCGTTCGCGACCTTCGCGCCGTTCAGCCTGGGCAATTCGATTCTCGGCTACGGCATGTCGCTCGCCAGCGCCGCCGCGGTCGGCCCCAATATGGACCGGCGCTCGATTTCGATCATGGGCGACGGCGGCTTCTGGCATAACGGACTGATCACCGGCGTCGCCTCGAATATTTTCAACAAGGGCGACGGCGTGCTGATCGTGATGCAGAACGGCTACGCCTCGGCCACCGGCCAGCAATACATTCCATCGAGCACGGTGAGCCGCGACGGCCCCACCCCGGGCGTGGATATCGAGCAGACCCTGCGCGTCATGGGGGTGAAATGGCTGCGCACGGTGCGCAGCTATTCCGTTGCGAAGATGGCCAAGACGCTGAAAGAGGCCATGCGCACGGCCGAGCGCGGCTTGAAGGTGATCATCGCCGACGGCGAATGCCAGCTGGCGCGCCAGCGCCGCGTGCGCGTCGAGGATGCCGGCAAGCTCACGCGCGGCGAACGCGTCACCCGCACCCGCTACGGTGTCGACGACGAAATCTGCACCGGCGACCATTCCTGCATTCGCTTGTCCGGCTGCCCGTCGCTGACGGTGAAGCCCTCGCCCGACCCGTTGCGCACCGATCCGGTAGCGACCGTGATCGATAGCTGCGTTGGCTGCGGCCTGTGCGGCGAGGTCGCGCACGCCGCGGTGCTGTGCCCCTCGTTCTACCGGGCCGAGATCGTGCGCAACGCCACCTGGGGTGACCGCGCGCTATTTCGTATGCGCCAGAAAGTCATCGGATGGCTGGGCGGTTATTCGTCGGATGCGGCCCCGTCATTGCGGGACGCGAGCGAACCAGGAACCCAGAAACCGGTTGAGAATCCTGCTTTGGATTCCGGATCCGGCCCTGCGGGCGGTCCCGGAATGACGCCAACAAACGCGCCGGTAAAATTATTGATCGCGGCGCTCGGCGGCGAAGGCGGCGGTGTGCTGACAGATTGGATCGTCAGCGCCGCCGAAGCGGCTGGATATCCGGTGCAAAGCACCTCGATCCCCGGCGTCGCCCAGCGCACCGGCGCCACCACCTATTACATCGAGATCCTGCCAGTTCACGCCCGCGACCTTAACGGCAAGCGGCCGGTGCTGGCACTCACGCCCGGCGTCGGCGACATCGATATCGCGGTGGCGAGCGAACTCATGGAAGCCGGCCGCACCGTGGCGAACGGCTTCGTGACGCCTGGCCGCACGCATCTCATCGCCTCGCTCAGCCGCTTCTATGCCATGGACGAGAAGATCGCCATGGGCGACGGCCGCTTCGACCAGGACAAATTGATCGCTATCGTCAAGCAGCACGCGCACGAGGCCGTGCTGATCGACATGGCGCGGCTCGCCGAACAAAGCGGCTCGATCGTCAATGCGGTGATGCTCGGGGCCATCGCCGGTTCGGGGCGGCTGCCGGTCACGCCCGAGCAGTTGGAAGCGGCGATACGTGCCGACGGCAAATCGGTCGATGGCAATCTGCGCGGCTTCCGCGCCGGGCTGCAGGCTGCCCGGGCAAAAATGCCGCCGGCGAAAATCCCGGAAAAAAAGCAAGGCGCCGCCGCGACGCTTGCTTCGCTCGAACAAAACGTCGAGCGCGACTTTGCCCCGCTGGCACGGCCGATCGTGCTCGAAGGCGTGCGGCGGCTGGCCGCCTATCAGGGCGCTGGTTATGCCCAGCTTTATCTCGATCGCCTGCAGCCCATTGCCAAGGCCGATGCGGCAGCCGGCGCGCAAGGCCGGCTGCTGAAAGAAGCCGCGCGCCATCTCGCCGTGCGCATGTCCTACGAGGACGTGGTGCGCGTGGCGCAGGCCAAGATTTCACCGGCGCGCATGCACCGCATCGCGCGCGAGGAATTGCGCGTCAAGGACGAGCCTTATTCGGTGCACGATTTCCTCAAGCCCGGCATCGAGGAACTGTGCCAGTTGCTGCCCTCGTTCCTGGCGCGCCCCATCCTTTCGGTCAGCGCGCGTAAAGGCTGGCTCGGCCGCGTCTATTTCGGCATGCAGATCAACTCCACTTCGATCAGCGGCTATTTGCGCTTTTTGATGCTGGCCAAGCTGCGGCGCTTGCGCCCCTACGGCCATCGCTACGCGCAGGAGCAGGCCCAGATCGAATCCTGGCTCGGCCTGATCGTACAAGCCGCGCAACACTCCGTGGAACTCGGCCTCGAAGTGACCGAATGCGCCCGCCTGATCAAGGGCTATGGCGACACGCATGCGCGCGGGCTGGCGAACTACCGCATCATCGTAGACCGGCTGATCCGGCCGGCGCTGGCGGGGCACATCCCACCCGAACGCACCGCCGACGCGCTCGCCAGCGCGCGCACCGCCGCTTTGGTCGATCCGGAGGGCGAAAGCCTGGCCAAATGCCTGGCCGAGATCGAGGGCCAGGCCGCGTTCCGCGAGGCGGCGGAGTAATATTCATTGTCATTCCGGGTTCACGGGCAATGGCCCGCGCCCCGGAATGACGGGGAGTGGTTTGCGCGTCCTCCGCCCGTCGCGTAAAATACTGGCCAAATTAATGGATAACGGCGCCGAGGGGCGCTGCCGGGGGCGAAACGAATGGCGGTCACACCGACTGGGCGCGAGCGGCCGGCAATCGCCGCCGAAGCCTTCCTGCGCGCGCTCGCCGATCACGGCGTCGACTATTTTTTCTGCAATCCCGGCACCGACTTCCCGCCCATTGTGGAAGCCTTCAGCCGCGCCAAGAAGACCAATGCCAAGGTGCCTATGCCTGTTCTGGTGCCGCACGAGAACCTGGCGGTCGCCATGGCGCACGGCGCCTATCTGATGACCGGCCGGCCGCAGGCGGTGATGGTGCACGTCAATGTCGGCACCGCCAACGCCATCAACAATCTCACCAATTTGTCGCGCGACCGCGTGCCGCTGATCCTGGCCGCCGGACGCACGCCGATCACCGAGAAGGGCTCGTTCGGCTCGCGCAACCGGCCGATCCATTGGGCGCAGGAAATGTTCGACCAGGCCGGCATGCTGCGCGAACTGGTGAAGTGGGATTACGAATTGCGCCAGCCCAACCAGATCGGCGACGTGGTGGCGCGCGCGGCCGAGGTGGCGATGGCGCATCCGCGCGGGCCGGTCTATCTGGTGCTGCCGCGCGAGCCGCTGTCGGCCCCGCTTGCAGAGCCAATCGCGCCGCTCAAGCCGCGGCCGCAAGC
This sequence comes from Hyphomicrobiales bacterium, assembly GCA_038206805.1. Lineage (GTDB taxonomy): Bacteria > Pseudomonadota > Alphaproteobacteria > Rhizobiales > Xanthobacteraceae > Pseudolabrys. The sequence continues at coordinate 102,803 of JBBRAL010000004.1, forward strand.
GGCGGCGGTGCATCCCGATCCGAAGGCCATCGCGACACTGGCCGAATGGATCGCCGGCGCCGAGCGCCCGCTGATCGTTGCCGCCACGCTGGGACCCGACGCGGTGCCGATGCTCGCCCATCTGGCGGAGCGCTGCGCCATCCCGGTGATCTCGCATAACCCGCGCACCGTCTGCCTGCCGTCGAGCCATGCCATGCATTTCGGCTTCGAGCCTGGCGCGCTGCTGACCGACGCCGACCTGGTGATTGTCCTGGAATCCGACGTGCCGTGGATTCCGCATCTGCAACATCCGCCGGCCGGCTGCCGCGTCGTGCATATGGCCGAGGACCCGTTCTTCGTGCGCTATCCGATGCGCTCATTCCCCAGCGATCTCAGCATCCAGGCCGGCGCCGGCAATGCGCTGGCGGCTTTGACCGAGGCGGTGGAGGAGCGTTTACAGATGGCGGAAGCGCGCATCGCCGCGCGCCGCGCCAGGCTGACCGAGCGCATGCGCACGCGCCGCGCCCAGCTCACCAAGGATTCGGCTCCGGCTGCGCACATCTCGCCGGAATATCTCTCGCGCATGATTGGCGAGACGGTCGGCGAGGACGCCATCGTCTTCAACGAATATCCGCTGCGGCCGGATCATTGTGCGCGCGAGAATCCGGGCACCTTGTTCGCGCTCGGACCGGCCGGCGGGCTCGGCTGGGGTTTCGGCGCAGCGCTCGGCGCCAAGCTGGCGGCGCCCGACGCCTTCGTGGTCGCCACCTTGGGCGACGGCGCCTACATGTTCTCCAATCCGGCCGTCGGCCACTGGGTGTCCGCCGCCCACAAGTTGCCGATCCTCACCGTGGTATTCAACAACAGCCGCTATGGCGCGGTGCGCCGCGCCACACTGTCGATGTTCAAGGACGGCGTTGCCGGCGAGAACGACGGCCGCATGCTGGCCGGTCTCGACCCGTCGCCGCCTTACGATCTGATGGCGCAAGCGCAAGGTGTCTATGCCGAGCGAGTGGAAAAGCCGGCCGACCTTCCCGACGCGCTGGCGCGCGCCCGCGAGGCCGTTGTCAGCGGCCACCGCCCGGCACTGCTCAACGTCATCACACCCTACTGAACGGCTCAACCAGCCCAAGAATGATCATCGGCCACGGAGGACTTCATGCGCATCGACGCCTATACACATTTCATCCCAGAGAAGTTTTTCGCCAAGATCGTGGCCAGCGGCCATGCCGATATCGGCAAGCGCGTGCGCGAAATCCCCTGCATCCACGATCTCGAAGTGCGCCGGAAGGTGGTCGATCAGTTCGACGACTATGCGCAGATCCTGTCTTATCCGATGCCGCCGATCGAGCTGTTGGCCAAGGGCGAACAGGTGAACGAATACGCCAAGCTGATCAATGACGGCTTCGCCGAGATTTGCGCGAAATATCCCGATTATTTTCCCGGCTGGGTGGCGGAAGCCCCGATCGCCGCGCCCGACGCCGGCGTTGCCGAATGCCAGCGGGCGATCAAGAACGGCGCGCTCGGCGTGCAGGTCCACACCAATATCGCCGGCCGGCCGCTCGACGATCCGGAATTCGAGCCGTTCTTTGCCGCCATGAACAAGCTCGGCAAGCCGATCTGGCTGCATCCGGCGCGCGCCGCCAATTTCCCGGATTATCTTTCCGAGAAGAAATCGAAATACGAGATCTGGTGGACTCTGGGCTGGTCCTATGAGACCGCCGCCGCCATGTCGCGGCTGGTGTTCTCCGGCATCATGGACAAGTACCCGAACGTCAAGATCATCACCCACCATTTCGGCGGCATCGTGCCGATGCTGGAAGGCCGCATCGGCCCGGGCTGGGACCAGCTCGGCGCGCGCACTTCGGACGAGGATTTGAGCCTCGTGCTCAAGGGCCTGAAGAAGCGGCCGCTCGATTATTTCAAGCATACATTCTATGCCGACACAGCGGTGTTCGGCGGCGTACCGGCGACCCATGCGGGGCTCGCCTTCTACGATATCGACAAGATCGTATTTGCCTCCGACTGCCCGTTCGATCCGGAGAAGGGCACGATGTACACGCGCGAAACGCTGCGCATCCTCGACGGCATCGATATGCCGAAGGAGCAGAAGGAAATGATCTACCACGGCAATCTCGAAGCGATCACCGGGGTGAAGTTTCCGACGTAATCATGTGCGCCCTCATCCTGAGGGGCCTGCAAAGCAGGCGTCACCGCAAGTCGGCCTTGGCTGACTTGCGTACATTAAAATCCGATCTCGGGTAAACCCGAGATCGGTGGATAGGGCCACCCTCGTACTTCGAGACGGGCGCTTGCGCACCCTCCTCAGGATGAGGGTGGAGTGAAACCAGGCACATCATCTGCTACCATCTTGCCCATGGCACTGATCCAGCCCATCGGTCTGTCCGAACCTGAGACACCCCCGCCGGGTGACGACGGGCGCGGAACGCCCATAGCGTCCGGCGACGCCGGGCGCGTAACTCCAATGATGGAGCAGTATGTCGAGATCAAAGCCGCCAATCCGGACTGCCTTTTGTTCTACCGGATGGGCGATTTCTACGAACTGTTCTTCGACGACGCGCGCCAAGCCTCGGCCGCGCTCGACATCGCGCTGACCAAGCGCGGCCAGCATCTGGGCGAGGACATCCCCATGTGCGGCGTGCCGGCCCATGCCGCCGAGGCTTATCTCTCGCGCCTGATCCGGAAAGGCTTCCGCGTCGCGGTCTGCGAGCAAATGGAAGACCCCGCCGCGGCCAAGAAACGCGGCAACAAAGGGCCGGTCCACCGCGACGTGGTGCGGGTGGTGACGCCGGGCACGCTCACCGAAGACGCGCTCCTCGATGCGCGCCGGCACAATTACTTGGCCGCGCTGGCGGAGGCGCAGGGCGCTCTCGCGATGGCTTGGCTCGACATCTCGACGGG